>NZ_JAEKKT010000080.1 GCF_019510245.1 Streptomyces sp.
TGGTTCATCAGCCACATGAAGTGCTCAGCCACCCCGAGCGGCCGTTCTGCGGGCATGCTGGTGGCCTGTGCTGGGGCCGTCGTCACGATGGTGCTCCTCGAGCGAACGTGGTCCGCACACGCTCCGGATCCGGTGGGTGGGCGGACGGTGGATACGGCTCCACTCTCAGCCATCGCCCAGGCCTGGACCAGCCCTTTCCCTGTCCGCTAGTTGTTCACTTAGCGCTCAGTCGACCTTCACGCCCGGCCACCCGCGTCGTTGTGCTCCACCTCCCACAGTCGGCCGGCCACATGGGCGAGCCCGCGGCTGAGGTGCCTGCGCTATGCCCTGCTTCACGCTGCCGTCGGCCGGTGGTCGACGCCGTGTCGTGCACTGCGGAACTCGTCGCCTCGCTCGGCCACCGTTTAGGGGAGGCCACGGTCGCCGTCTTCGGCCGGCCAATCATCGCCGCTTCGAGCGGTACGGAGTGCTCGTTGTGCACCGGCATGCACACGCCTGCGGGCGCAGACCGCCAACAGACGCGACGCTACGGGCGCTGCCGCGCAGGCCGGATGACCATCTCGTTGACGTCGACGTCGGCGGGCTGGTCGATCGCGTAGGAGATCGCACGAGCAATGGCGTCGGGCGGGATGGCAGCCGAGCGGTAGGCCTTCATCGTCGCCGCGGCTTCTGGTTCGGTGATGGTGTCGGCCAGTTCGGACTCGACGACGCCAGGTGAGACGGTGGTGACCCGGATGAACGGCTCGGCCTCCTGCCGCAGACCTTCGGTGATCGCCCAGGCCGCGTACTTCGTGGCGCAGTACACAGCAGCTGTGGGGACCACGGAGTAGGCACCGATGGACGCGATGGTGATGAAGTGCCCGCTCTTCTGGCGCTGGAAGTGCGGCATGGCCGCGGCGATGCCGTGCAGCAGGCCCTTGACGTTGACATCGATCATCCGCTCCCACTCGTCCACCAGCAGTGAGTCGAGGCGCGACAGCGGCATGACGCCGGCGTTGTTGACGATCACGTCGAGGTGCCCCCGGGCAGTAACCGTTTCGTCGACCAACCTGGCCACGTCGGCCCGGTCGGTGACATCGAGATGGCGTACATCGATGCTCCCGCCGTCGGCTCGGACGCTCTCCGCCAGACTGGTCAGCCGATCCTCTCGACGCGCACCGGCAACGACGTGGTGGCCTTCCGCAGCAAGCCGCCTGGCGATGCCTTCGCCGATACCACTCGTGGCACCCGTGACGAGTACGACCTTCCGGTCGCTGCCCTGCCCTGTGGTTTCCGAGGTTGTCCGTGTCACCGTGTCCTCCTTGCTCAGTCAGGGCAGAAGCCCCGTTGACGGATCGTTCACCTGCGAACTTGCCGTGCTTTCGATGGCAGGAGAAGGCCGAGATCTTCCTAGGAGTGCTGCACACACCACACTTGACCGACGAGGCAGTCGTGCCGTCACTGACCCACCCCGCGTCGGGTCACGCAGTCAGGTCCGTGGCGATCCACTCGGTGACGAGCCGTGGTGGTGCTTCCGGCCGACGATGTCGCGGGCTCGTGCGGTGCGGACGCGACTGTTGGAGGCCATGGGCCCGCCAGTGAAAGCGGGCCCCCAGAAGGCGCCGGCGGCCTCGATGTCCCAGGGCTCGGGGCCGTCGAGGCCGAGTGCCTCGGCGATCGAAGCGGCCGGCCCTCAAGTGATTCCTCCCCGTTTCTCGGCGAAGGGCGTGAGTGACCCCGACGGCGTGCCGATCTGAACGCGGTGGTGGGAGCGCATCATGTCGGCGCGCACGTCGTCTATGACCAGGCGCTGAGAGCCGTCGGCCTGGACGCCGGGATCACCTCCCTGGTGACACTGTCCACCGGGGAAAAGGTCACCAACCCCAAGCACGAGATCAACCATGCATCGTCCGTGATGGGGAGTTACAACGAGCCATTACGGTCCCGGTCCCGGTCGGCGGGGAGGAACGGCGCGCCGTTCAGTTCATGGCCCCACATGACATCGCTGATGTGTTTCACGGCGGCTGTCAGGTGCCGACGGTAGGTGCTGAAGGACATTCCGAGGCGCCTGGCCGCGGCTTCCTGTGTGGGTGCGGCCCTGCTGTACGTGGTCATGACGACCTGATGACGTTTCTCTCCGCCACGCTCGTCCCGCAGGGTGTCGATGGCGTGCAGCAGGGCATCGTGCAGGCTCTGGCCGTGCTCGGCGACGCGGCGGGTGCGGCTCAGAGGGTTTCGTGCCAGCTGGCTGGGCCACCACAGCGCGCGCAGGGCGTCCCGTACGGCGGCGTCGAATTCCGAGCGGGACAGCACGACATGCTCGGCCCGTTCCTGAGCAGTTCCGCCCGGAGACGTGACGACATTCGCGCCGGTCAGCAGAGCTTCGTGTCTCTCCGCCATCCACGCCATCACGGGTTGGGTACGCCAGTCGTGGGCGAACAGACGGTACTCGTGGTGGCCGACCGCGGGCCTGACATCAATGGGCAGCATCTCGGAGCGCTCCAGGTAACCATTCCAGAAGCCGTCGTCCCGCATCACGTTGAACGACCATGCGAGATGGTCGGCCCGGATGATCTCACCCATCGCACGCCACTTGGCCAAAGTGTTGGACGCCGACGGCCGCTGGTACGCCTGCGAGTCCACGTCGAACCGCGCGATGGCTATGTGCTCCCCTGCTCGCAACGGCTTGTCGGCGCGTACGTGGGCCCAGGCGGCGGCCACCACCGGATCGACGTCCTCCCCCTCAGGCCTGTCGAACTGCAGCCATGCGGAGCAGGCAACGATGTCATCGCTGCGAGTCGACCGGTAGACCTTGAACGCTTCGGGCTGCCGATCCAGCCAGAACCGGGCGATCGCGGCCGATTCGGCGCCCTCTGCCTCATGGACCAGCTCCACCACGCGCTCCTGGTCGGCAGGAGTACAGGGCATCTCCCGCACCAGACCGCAGGGATGTCCCTCGAAGGTGTCGGAGACATGGCCGACTGCGCCGACATCCCGGTGCAGGTACATCAGGGCCTGCATCGCCTGGAGCATCTGCGAGGCGGGGACCTCCCGGACCCGGCCGAGCAGATACTGGTGCATCCGCCCACGCAGGGCCGCGAGTTCGTCAGGATCACGCCACCGGAGATCAGCCACCAGCACCTCGCGCACCACATCATGCGGAAAGAGTCCCGACGAGGTGGACTCGATGAACGGCTGGGCGCGCAGCCAGGCAAAGAGTTCGGCAGCCCGCTCGCCCGTCATCGCCCGCAGCAGGGTCTCGGAGGTGACCTCGGCCTGAGCGCACACCTCCAGCGCCGTGCGATGCTCCGGGCTCGGCGGATCTCCCACCACTTGCGACAACAGCGTCGCGATCACCTCGCCGCCCGGTGACCAGTCGGCCGCCCGCGGTGTCCCCTCCGCGTCCTGCTGAACGGCGACCGCCGCCGCCAGGGACAGGGCCAGCGGATTGCCGCCGGCGAAGGACAGCACCGCGTGGTGCGCTCCTGCGGGGACGCCGCGCACCCGCAGAAACGCCGCGGCGTCGGCGGGGGTCAGGTTTCGCAGCGGCACCACATGCAGAAGGTCACGCCAACCGGGGTCGGCGACCCAGCGCGGATCGGGGGCCACGCGTCCGGCGATCACGACGACCCCGCCCAGCGGCAGTCGCGGCAGGAACTGCTCCCACAACCAGTACTCCAGGCCGTGGCAGTACTCAAAGGCATCGACCAGAAGCACCGCGCCCGGCTCGCCGGTGGCTTTTCCCGCGGCGTACTCGAAATCCTGCGGCGTCGCGGTAACCGTACGGCCGTCCACCTCGACCACCAGCCGCCCCGCCTCCCGCGCCTCGATGGCGAACCGCCGCAGCAGCGCGGACTTGCCGATTCCCCCGGGCCCGTGCAGATAGACGACAGACGCACCGGCCGGATCCCCCGCCAGCACGGACCGGAACAGCGCCCGTTCCACCGCCCGCCCGACGAAAGCCCGATCCCGCGCCGCGACCACACGGTCACCCAAGGAGCCGCCGTACCCCATATTCACGAGCCGCGAAAAACGCGAATCCTTGACCAGATACATGACGTCGGTCATTTTTGGTCATCCGAAGGAATGAGACGTGCGTCGGTACGACTTGATTCACGCCTCCGCCGGTGGCGGCGGTCAGCACATAAGGCAGCCACTTAGAAACCCCAAGAAAAGAAGTTGAACGTGCCGGCGGGTGATCAAGCAGCACGGCCCGAAGGATCAGCCAGGCAGATCAGTCGCTGATGAAGCCGGGGCGGCGGAGCCCCGCTGCGTCACTGTCTGCCGTTCTTCTGCCACCGGGACAGGGACTCCGCCGAGGGGGCTGCCCCGCCGACCGGGCGGCCGCCTTCTCCGCCGACGGGCTCCGCGTGCACGCTCCCCAGAAGTGCCAGCGCGTCAGCCGACGGACTGCCCGGTTCGGCGTAGTACACGATGAGCCGCTGGCCGGGGTCACGGTCCACTGTGAAGGTCTCCACGACCAGTTCCAGGGAGCCGACGACAGGATGGCAAAAGCCGCAGATGTCGCTTCCCTTTTCGAATATCTCGTGGTCCGCCCAGTAGCGCCGGAAATCCGGGCTGACCGCCGACACCTCTCTCACGAGCCTTGTCAGCCGGGGATCGTTGGGGGCCGTGCCGGCGGTGGCGCGCAGTGAGGCCGCGACAGCACGGGCCGCCTTGTGCCAATCGACGTGGAAGCTGCGTGCCACCGGATCGAGGAAGGTGGTCCGCACATAGTTGCCCGTGATCGTGAAGCCGCTGGTCAAGGCCTCGGCAAGAGCGTTCCGCGCCAGCACGTTGTGCCACCGGTCCAGCACCATCGCGGGCTGCCCCGTCCACATCTGGAGCAGGCGCTGCAGGCCGGGCGCTACGGCTTCCCGATCGTTCTCCGGGCGCAGTGTCGCAGGGGCGCGGCCGGCGAGCAGATACATGTGGTTGATCGCCGGCGCATCAAGGCCGAACACGGACACCAGTGCCTCGAGAATCTGCGGCGAGGGCGACCGCTCCCGTCCCTGCTCGAGGCGCACGTAGTACTGCGTGCTGATCCCGGCCAGTGCGGCGACCTCCTCGCGTCTGAGGCCTGGCGTGCGACGCAGGCCTCCCGGAGGCAAGCCGACGTCCAGCGGGCTGACGGCGGCACGTCGGGCTCGTAGGAAATCTCCGAGTGCATTCACAGCCCTCACATTAGGCAGCGTGGCGCCTGCCAGGGAGGGCGAGATCCTGACAGGCAGGCGCAGTGGGCACCGGGCCTTCTGCGTGCCGGTTTGTGGTCGACGACTGGCGCAGTCGGGCCAGGACGGGGCTCTTGTCGGCGCCGACGGTGCGCCGTTGGAGGCGCGCATTGCCAGGCCATCACATGAAGCCCGCCGGCGGTGCCGGAGTACCGGTGCCGGAACGCCGCCGACGTCCGCGACGACCCTGGGCAGCCCCAGTAACGCCAAGGCGTGCAGGCCGTCGGGGGTGCGGTGGCCCGCGTGTTCGGCCAGTTGCCGGCCGAGGCGGACGGCGCGGGTCAGGAGAAGTTCTGGCGAGTAGTGAGCAGGGTTTGACCTGTCAATGACCGTATGGCCCACGGAACGCTGGCGGAGTGAGGCCAGATATGCACACGTCTGCCTCGCATCCACTCGTCATATACGGAAAGCGCCATGACTGTTCAGGACAAGCGCATCATCGTGACCGGCAGCTCCCGGGGAATCGCCGCCGCGGCCATCGCGTCATTTGCCCGAGCCGGAGCCCGGGTCGCCGCACTGGGAATCAGCGACGAATCGGGCAGGGCTCTCGCCGAAAAGATCACGTCCGAAGGGCCTGGCACCGTCTCCTACTTCCACGCCGATGTCTCGGACAAGTCCGGGGTGACCACGGCCGTGGCCGCCGCCGCCGAGGAGCTGGGCGGCGTCGACGCCCTGGTCAACGTGGCAGGCATCGAAATGGGGGCGCCTGCCGAGAGTATCTCCGAAGAGGACTGGGACCGTGTCTTCGCGGTGAATGCCAAGGGCACCTTCCTCACCGCTCAGGCCGTCTTCCCGTACCTGCGGGAAAACGGCGGCACCATCATCAACTTCGGTTCCGACGCCGCCCTCATCCCCTATCCGAACGGAGCGCACTATTCGGCATCCAAGGGGGCGGTGCTCTCGCTCACTCGTACCCTCGCCGCCGAATGGGGGCGCTACGGGATCCGGGTGAACTCCGTCGATCCGGTGATTTGGACGGGGATGTACGACGGGTACCGGGCGCGGATGACCGAGGAGGAACTCGCGGCTCACGACGCTGAGCAGGCCCGCATCATCCCGCTGGGAGGCAAGCTGGGTGACCCCGACTCCGACCTCGCCCCGGTCCTCGACTTCCTCGTCTCCGACGGCTCCCGGTTCATCACCGGCCAGATCATCTCTGTGAACGGTGGCGCCGTGCAGGTCCGCTGACCTTGTGTCTCGGGCCGGCATCGGGGGGGGCGGATCCACCGAAAGGTGCAACCTCAACACGTTCCGAACCAGGAGGATTCGAGGGGGCCGGAGACTCTGCACCAACATCTTCGCTGCGCGAGTCTCATTCTGAAACGATCGCTTAGCCAGTCGGCGTTGTCAGTGGTGGGAGGCAGGATGGCGGCATGACCACACCAGTTGCGCAGATCGTGGACGCCGCTGCCTACGCGCAGGCCGTCGAGCACGTCGTGGCGGCCGCGGCCGCCTACTACACGGACGGCACTTCTCCGCTCGACGACGACGCCTACGACCAGTTGGTGCGCGGCATCGCCGTCTGGGAAGCGGCGCACCCCGACCAGGTGCTGCCGCACTCCCCCACGGGCAAGGTCGCCGGCGGCGCGGTCGAGGGCGATGTGCCGCACACGGTGGCGATGCTGAGCCTGGACAACGTGTTCTCGCCCGAGCAGTTCACCGCGTGGACGGCGTCGCTGGCCCGCCGGATCGGGCACGAGGCGCAACGCTTCAGCGTGGAGGCCAAGCTCGACGGTCTCGCCGTAGCGGCCCGCTACACCGAAGGGCGCCTGACCCGGCTGATCACCCGCGGCGACGGCATCGCCGGGGAGGACGTCTCGCACGCGATCGGCACCCTCGAAGGGCTGCCGGAGAAGCTGGACCAGCCGGTCACCGTGGAGGTGCGCGGCGAAGTCCTCATGACGACGGCCCAGTTCGAGCACGCCAACGAGGTGCGCACCGCGCACGGCGGGCAGCCGTTCGCCAACCCGCGCGGCGCGTCCGCGGGCACGCTGCGCGCCAAGGAGCGGGCGTACACGGTGCCGATGACGTTCTTCGGCTACGGCCTGCTGCCCCTGCCGGAATCCGACACCGAGCTCACCGAACGGCTGAACGGGCTCGCCCACAGCGAGCTGATGGCTCTGGCCGCCCGGCTGGGAGTGCACACCGCCGCCGCCACCGCGGTGCCCACCGTCACGGCCACGACCGTGGACGAGGTCCTGGAGCGTGTGCGGGAGATCGCCGCGCTCCGCGCCGAGCTGCCCTTCGGGATCGACGGCATCGTCATCAAGGCCGACCTGGCCGCCGACCAGCGAGCCGCCGGTTCCGGATCGCGCGCGCCCCGCTGGGCCATCGCCTACAAGCTCCCCGCCGTGGAGAAGATCACCCGTTTGGTGGCGGTGGAGTGGAACGTGGGCCGCACCGGGATCATCGCCCCGCGCGGCGTGCTGGAGCCGGTGCAGATCGAGGGCGCCACCATCACCTACGCAACGCTGCACAACCCGGCCGACATCACCCGCCGTGACCTACGGCTGGGCGATCACGTCATGGTCCACCGCGCCGGCGATGTCATCCCGCGCATCGAGGCCCCGGTCGCCCACCTGCGCACCGGCGACGAGCAGCCCATCGTGTTCCCCGAGATGTGCCCGCGGTGCGGCTCCGCCATCGACACCAGTCAGGAGCGCTGGCGGTGCGAGCAGGGCCGTAACTGCCATCTGGTGGCTTCCCTCTCCTACGCCGCCGGCCGCGACCAGCTCGACATCGAGGGCCTGGGCGCCACCCGCGTGGTGCAGCTCGTCGAGGCCGGACTGGTCGCGGATCTGGCCGACCTGTTCGCCCTGACCCGTGAGCAGCTTCTGGGGCTGGAGAGGATGGGTGAGACGAGCACCGACAACCTGCTCGCCGCCCTCGCCACGGCCCGGACCCGACCGCTGTCACGGGTGCTGTGCGCGCTCGGTGTACGCGGCACCGGCCGGTCCATGTCCCGCCGCATCGCCCGGCACTTCGCCACCATGGACAACATCCGTGCCGCCGACGCCGACGCCCTGCAGCAGGTCGAGGGCATCGGCCCGGAGAAGGCCCCCTCCATCGTCGCCGAACTCGCCGAACTGGCCGAGCTCATCGACAGGCTTGCCGCGGCCGGGGTGAACATGACCGAACCCGGCGCCACTCCCCCACCCACGGCGGACGACGACCTGGCAACGCCGGCCGACACCCCGGACGACCGCCCGCTGACGGGCATGACGGTCGTCGTCACCGGCGCGATGACCGGGCCCCTGGAAGACCTCAGCCGCAACCAGATGAACGAGCTCATCGAGCGGGCCGGCGGCAAGTCCTCCTCCAGCGTCTCGAAGAAGACCTCCCTCGTGGTCGCCGGTGAGGGCGCGGGCTCCAAGCGAGCCAAGGCGGAAACCCTCGGCATTCGACTCTCCGCACCCGGCGAATTCGCACGGCTCGTCGCCGACTACCTGCCCTGATTCCGTCACCGCCGACCGCCTGCCCGCTGCCAGGCCTCCCCTGCGCCGGCCCTGGCATCCGGTGTTCGGTGTTCGACTGGTCCGGCGACAGTTCTCGACGGATGCCCGCCAGCTGCCGCACCCTCGACCACAGGCCCGACCAACCGGAGGAATCGCGGCCAGATGAATCCGGAGAACGAAAGCCGCTTCGCCTGCCGCCTCAGTACTGTGACATCCGCCTGCCGCCTCAGTAGTGTGACGTCGCATGACCGACACCGCGATCGAGATCACCGCAGACCTGGTGCGCGACCTGCTGCAGGAGCAACATCCAGACCTTGCGGGACTGGCCATCCGCGAGGTGGCTGGCGGCTGGGGCAACCAAATGTGGCGGCTCGGGGACGAGTTGGCCGTGCGCATGCAGCGCATGGACCCCACCCCCGAGCTCCAGCTCAAGGAGCGGCGGTGGCTCCCCGTGCTGGCCCCGCGCCTGCCGCTCCCGGTGCCCACCCCGGTGCGGTTCGGTGAACCGTCCCAGCGCTTCCCCAAACACTGGACCGTGATGACCTGGGTCGAGGGCGAGCCGCTGGACCACGGCTCGATCAGCCGCGGCGACCACGCGGCCGACACACTGGCGGGCTTCCTCCAGGCGCTGCATGTGGAGGCTCCCGCCGAGGCGCCGGTCGCCACCGACCGCGGCGCCCATCCCAGGAACTGCACCGACGGCTTCGAGAACTTTCTCCAGGCCGTTGGCCCCGACGACATCACTGCCGACATCCGGGCCGTCTGGGACCACGCCGTTGCGGCCCACGCATGGGAGGGACCGCCGGTGTGGGTGCACGGCGACCTCCATCCCGCGAACGTCGTCGTCTCGGGCGGAACGCTCTCCGGCATCGTCGACTTCGGTGACATGTTCGCCGGTGACCCGGCATGGGACCTCGCCGCCGCATGGGTGCTGCTGCCCGAAGGCACCGCCTCACGGTTCTTCGACATGTACGCGCGGGCCGACGAGGCGGCGATCCGGCGCGCCCGCGGGCTGGCCGCGGTGAAGGGCCTCTTCCTGATGCTCATGGGGCAGAACGGAGACCGGGGCCTTCCCGGCGGCAAGCCGCACTGGGGACCCACAGGCCGAGCGGTACTCGATCGCGTCCTGAAGGGCGTTTAGGGCGTGCAGATCACCGACGTGGTGACGCCGAAGAGTTGGCCGAGGAGGTCCATGGTCGCGAGCTTGCGCAGGCGGAGCACGATGATGAGGATCCGGTCGGCTGGGGCGAGCTTGGCCTTGGTGCCCGCCCCGGGTGCCGGCAGGGTTCACTGAGCCGTTGGCGGGTCGTACCGGTCAGTTCCGGGTCCTGCGGCGGCTCACCACTGACCGTGATGGGCCGGTACATCGAGGGCCAGAAGCGGCCCGCCCGGCCGTCACCACGAGCGCGAAGAGACCTACGGCGCTTCGCGCTCCATGGCGAAGCGTTCCAGGCACGCGTCGAGGCCCTCCTCGGCGGAAACCCGTACCGAACCGAGCAGCCTCAGGGGCGCCACCCGACGAAACGCTCGCCCCCATCTGGCGACCAACCGTGCAAGGCGAGCGTCCGCACGCCGTTCCTCACCATCGGCACGCTGACCGGCGTGACTCGCCTCACGACAGCACTCAGCCGCAGGCCGGGCTGACGTTCACTCACCGGCAAGTGAGGGAGGGGTCCCGCGTTGGCCGTCCACTCAACGGCCACCGCGGGACGCGGCGTTCATGACACCGCCGTACGTACTCGCGTCACACGCCGGGCACGGCCGAGGCCTCGATGGCTCGCTGGGTGTGCTCGGTGATGAGGTCCAGGTTGACGGCGGCCGCCGCCTTCAGACCGGCGGCGGCCGCGCCGATGACCGTCTCGGTGAGGCTGGTGATGTTGCCGGCCGCGTACACACCGGCCACGCTCGTCGCTCCCTGCGTGTTCGAGC
>NZ_JAEKKT010000210.1 GCF_019510245.1 Streptomyces sp.
AGAAGATGCTGATGTACGTCTTCCCGGTCATGTTCGCCGTCTTCGGCATCAACTTCCCGGTCGGTGTCCTCGTCTACTGGCTGACCACCAACGTGTGGACCATGGGCCAGCAGATGTACGTCATCCGCAACAACCCGACTCCGGGTTCCAAGGCCCAGGCCGCCTACCTGGAGCGCCTCACCAAGCACGTCACGCACCACGGCAAGACCCGTCGGCGCAGCGAGAAGACCATCGTCAAGGCGATTGTCGCCAAGGGCCGGGACCGCAACGAGTTCGAGCGCTCGTTCATCAACGCGCTGACCAAGGCGGGCCTCGTGGCCCAGGCCGACGGCACCGTGGTGAAGGGCGAGGCCCAGGTCGTCGCGCAGACCGAGGACGGCGCCACGGCTGCCGGCGCTGCCAAGCGCCAGCAGCCCAAGCGCCAGACCAAGGCCCAGCGGCAGTCCGGCGCGACGAAGGCGGTCGGCGACACCGCTCCGGCCGCTTCGGACTCGTCGGTTTCGGAGGGCAAGACGACCTCGCTGGAGAAGTCCGACGAGCCGCAGGATGCCAAGCCGGCCGTTCAGCAGGCCCCGAAGGGCGGCGCCAACGGCCGCAGCAGGGCCCAGTCCGGTCAGCGCAAGGGCGGTCCGCAGCGCCCCAAGTCCCCGTCCAAGAAGTAAGAAGGAGCCCATCCCGTGACGGAAGGCACCACCTCCGCCGCTGCCGAGGGTGCAGACACCCTGACCCGCCTGGAGCAGGAGGGCGAGATCGCGGCGGACTATCTCGAAGGTCTGCTGGACATCGCCGACCTCGACGGTGACATCGACATGGATGTCGAGGCCGACCGTGCCTCCGTGTCGATCATCAGCGACTCGGGCGGCCGTGACCTGCAGAAGCTGGTCGGTCGCGACGGCGAGGTGCTGGAGGCGCTCCAGGAGCTGACCCGCCTGGCCGTGCACCGGGAGACCGGTGACCGCAGTCGGCTGATGCTCGACATCGCGGGCTACCGCGCCAAGAAGCGCGCCGAGCTCTCCGAACTGGGTGCCAAGGCCGCCGCCGAGGTGAAGAGCACCGGTGAGCCTGTGAAGCTGAAGCCGATGACCCCGTTCGAGCGCAAGGTCGTGCACGACGCGGTCAAGTCCGCCGGGCTGCGCAGCGAGTCGGAGGGCGAGGAGCCGCAGCGGTTCGTCGTCGTACTGCCCGCCTGAGCGGCCCCCCGTTCCACCGGCCCCGTCTGTTGAGCAGGCGGGGCCGAACTTTGTCAGCCTGGTAGTTCTGGTGGCCGGTGCGCGGAGCACCGGCGCGGTACGGAAGGACGGTCCCCGTGACGGAGGCTGCGGAGCTCCCCCCGGCGCCCGAACAGGCGCGGGAAGTGTTCGGCGAGCGCTTCGCCGATGCGGTCCGCTACGCGGAGTTGCTCGCCGAGGCAGGCGTGCAGCGTGGTCTGATCGGCCCACGGGAAGTACCCCGCCTGTGGGAGCGGCACCTGCTGAACTGCGCGGTGCTCTCCGAGGCCGTCCCCGAGGGGGTGACGGTGTGCGACGTGGGTTCCGGAGCCGGGCTGCCGGGCATTCCGCTGGCGCTGGTCCGGGAGGACCTGAACATCACCCTCCTGGAGCCGCTGCTACGGCGCACCAACTTCCTGACCGAGGTCGTCGAGCTGCTCGGCCTGGACCATGTGACCGTGGTGCGTGGCCGCGCCGAGGAGGTCATGGGCAAGCTGCCACCGGTGCATGTGGTGACGGCCCGCGCCGTGGCCCCGCTCGACCGGCTGGCCACCTGGGGTGTCCCACTGCTGCGTCCCTATGGCGAGATGCTCGCCCTCAAGGGGGACACGGCGGAGGAGGAGCTGAAGGCCGCAGCCACCGCGCTGGCCAAGCTCGGCGCGGTGTCGACGTCCATCCTCCATGTGGGTGAGGGCGTCGTGGATCCGCTGTCGACCGTCGTCCGTGTGGAGGTCGGGGAGAGCCCGGGAGGCGTTCGCTTCGCGGCCAAGCGGGCTAAGGCGGCTCGTACGGGGAGGGCGCGTAGGCGCCGCTGATCCGTCCTGACGACCAGACGTACTCCACACAAGCTGCCAAACCTACGCATGACGGAGTGTCGCGGCTTTTCGGTACTGCTCACTGTGCATCGTGTTTCACGTGAAACGTCGCTCACTGCTACACGGCATCATCGGCCGGGGCCGCGCCGCGGCCGAACCGCGCGACCGAAAGCCCCTCGGATCCCTCAGAGAGGGGGCCTCTGGTGACGCTCCGTCCTCCCTGCGGGGCGCGGAGTTGTCCACAGAGGTGGATTTCTCCACAGAACACCAGGCCTCACTGGTTCACGACCCCGAAGGCATGGGAGGCTCTGTTTATTGCGAGCCTGAAGTCGAGGAGAGTGAATCCTTGCGGTCCGACGCCAACATCGCGGGACCGATGACCGATCCGGTCCCCGGTCCCCGTACCGAGTCGATGGGGGCGGATGTTTCACGTGAAACACCGCCTCCGATGGACGACACTCCCATCGGTCGTGCTGCCCAACTCGCGGTGGAGGCTCTGGGCCGCGCCGGCGAAGGACTGCCACGTCCGGAGCAGACCAGAGTCATCGTGGTCGCCAACCAGAAGGGCGGCGTGGGCAAGACGACGACCACCGTCAACCTTGCCGCGTCCCTGGCCCTGCACGGCGGTCGCGTTCTGGTGATCGACCTCGACCCCCAGGGCAATGCGTCCACTGCGCTGGGCATCGACCATCACGCGGAAGTTCCGTCCATCTACGACGTGTTGGTCGAGAGCAAGCCCCTCGCAGAGGTTGTCCAGCCGGTGGTGGACGTCGAAGGTCTCTTCTGCGCTCCCGCCACGATCGATCTCGCCGGTGCGGAGATCGAGCTGGTGTCCCTGGTGGCGCGGGAGAGTCGACTGCAGCGGGCGATCCAGGCGTACGAGCAGCCGCTGGACTACATCCTCATCGACTGCCCGCCCTCACTTGGCCTGCTGACGGTCAACGCGCTCGTTGCGGGCGCCGAGGTGCTCATCCCGATCCAGTGCGAGTACTACGCGCTGGAGGGCCTCGGCCAGCTCCTGCGCAACGTCGACCTGGTGCGGGGGCACCTCAACCCCAACCTGCATGTGTCGACCATCCTGCTCACCATGTACGACGGCCGGACGCGCCTTGCCTCCCAGGTCGCGGACGAGGTGCGCAGCCACTTCGGCGACGAGGTGCTGCGGACGAGCATTCCCCGCTCGGTCCGCATCTCCGAGGCGCCGAGCTACGGGCAGACGGTACTGACATACGATCCTGGATCGAGCGGTGCCCTCTCGTACCTTGAGGCGGCCCGAGAAATCGCGCTGAAGGGCATCGGGGTCAGCTACGACCCGACGCAGGCCCATATCGGCGCTCAGACCAACCCGAGCATGGTGGAGGGGATCCAGTGAGCGAGCGACGGAGGGGGCTGGGTCGTGGTCTCGGTGCACTGATCCCAGCTGCCCCGACCGAGAAGACCTCGGCCCAGACGGCCGTGGCGGGACCGGTAGTTCCGTCCCCCGCCGCGGCTCCGGTGCTGACGACCGACCGTGGCGTCGCGGCGGCGAAGGTGACGACGCTGCCGGCTGTTTCACATGAAACCGAGGAGCCCTCGGTGTTCGGTGTCGGAGGAGCCGCGGAGACGCCTGCCCCGCCGATGGGCGCCCACTTCGCGGAGATCCCCCTCGACGACATCGCGCCGAACCCGCGACAGCCACGTGAGGTCTTCGACGAGGACGCTCTGCAAGAGCTGGTCACCTCCATCCAGGAAGTCGGCCTCCTCCAGCCCGTCGTCGTACGGCAGCTGGGTCCCTCTCGCTACGAGCTCATCATGGGCGAGCGGCGCTGGCGGGCCTGCCGTGAGGCCGGCCTGGAGGCGATCCCGGCGATCGTCCGGGCGACGGACGACGAGAAGCTCCTCCTGGACGCGTTGCTGGAGAACCTGCACCGCGCGCAGCTGAACCCGCTGGAAGAGGCCGCCGCCTACGACCAGCTGCTCAAGGACTTCAACTGCACGCACGACCAGCTGGCCGACCGCATCGGTCGCTCCCGCCCGCAGGTCTCCAACACCCTGCGGCTCCTGAAGCTCTCCCCGGCCGTCCAGCGCCGGGTGGCCGCCGGAGTCCTGTCGGCCGGGCACGCCCGGGCGCTGCTCTCCGTCGACGACTCGGAGGAGCAGGACCGGCTGGCCCACCGGATCGTCGCCGAGGGGCTCTCGGTGCGGGCCGTCGAGGAGATCGTGACCCTCATGGGTTCGCGGCCGCAGACGACGACACGCGCCAAGGGACCGCGGGCCGGCGCCCGGGTCTCCCCGGCCCTGACCGATCTCGCGACCCGGCTCTCGGACCGTTTCGAGACGCGGGTGAAGGTCGACCTGGGCCAGAAGAAGGGCAAGATCACTGTCGAGTTCGCCTCGATGGAAGACCTTGAGCGGATCCTCGGCACCCTCGCACCCGGCGAGGGACCGGTTCTCCACCAGGGCCTCCACGACGGCGACTCCCCGGCCTCCGACGAGCCGGAGGACTGAGCGGCCGGGGGTTATTTGCCGCCCGGCCGACGTTGTGTCGCCCAGAGAGCGGATCGCGTCCGGTGTGTACCGGAACACGATCCGCTCTTTGCTTTCAGGCGGTATCGACGGAAACGCTGTGTGGATACGATGCGTTCGGTATGGCGCATCCACCTGGCAGCTGGCAGCACCTCTGAGAGAGGCGGGGGCCATGCGATCGATGAGCCGCACCGGACTGGTGAGCGCGGGTCTGGGACTGGGCGCGACCGTCGGATTCTTCGGCAGTCTGCTCAGGGAACGCAGCGCTCTGACAGCCGCTCGCGACGCAGCGGGCGAAGGAAGCGAGGAACAGCCTTCATGGGCCGTCGGCTCGTACCGCTCACGCTGGACAACCTTCAGGACCTTCCCCAGCGCTGTCGCTCGTGTGTCTTCTGGGAACTGGACCCCGTCAGCAGCGAAGCAGCGGTGAGGGCGGGTACCGCCGCGTTGGAGAAGGAATCCTGGATCTCCGCCGTCCTGCTCGACTGGGGCTCATGCGGTCGAGTGGTCTATGTCGACGACGTACCGGTGGGCTATGTGCTCTACGCTCCGCCGGCCTACGTCCCGCGCTCCACAGCGTTCCCCACGAGCCCGGTGTCACCGGATGCCGTCCAGCTCATGACCGGCTTCATCATGCCTGGCTATCAAGGACAAGGGCTCGGGCGCGTGATGGTACAGACGGTCGCCAAGGATCTGCTGCGACGTGGCTTCAAGGCGATCGAGGCGTTTGGCGACGCCCGCTACAAGGAACCTGCCTGTCTGCTCCCCGCCGAGCATCTGCTGGCGGTGGGCTTCAAGACGGTCCGGCAGCACCCCTCGCACCCCCGGCTGCGGCTGGAGCTGCGCACGACGCTCTCCTGGAAAGAAGACGTGGAGTTGGCGCTCGACCGCCTTCTGGGGGCCGTACAGAAGGAACCGGCGCTACGGCCGCTCTAAAGCAAATGGGCCAACCCCCAGGGTTGGCCCATTCGTGTTTCACGTGAAACATCACTCGGCGATGAAGTCCTCGAGGTCGCGGACAAGCGCCGCCTTCGGCTTGGCGCCGACGATGGTCTTGGCGACCTCGCCACCCTGGTACACGTTCAGGGTCGGGATCGACATGACGCCGTACTTGGCCGCCGTGTTCGGGTTCTCGTCGATGTTCAGCTTGACGATCTCGATCTTCTCGCCGTGCTCGGCGGCAATCGCCTCAAGCGACGGAGCGATCTGGCGGCACGGACCGCACCACTCGGCCCAGAAGTCCACCAGGACGGGCTTGTCGCTCTTGAGCACGACCTCTTCGAAGTCGGCGTCGGTCACATGCTTCAGAGTGCCGGCCACGGCGGGCTCCTTTACTTGATGGTGCGGTGGGGCGGAAGGGGGGATGGTCAGACGGTGGTCTTCTCGGGCTCGGCCTTCTCCTCGTCCGCGAGGGCGGCGAGGAAACGCTCGGCGTCGAGAGCTGCGGAGCAGCCGGTACCGGCCGCGGTGATCGCCTGGCGGTAGGTGTGGTCCACCACGTCACCGGCGGCGAACACCCCCGTCACGTTGGTGTGCGTCGAGGGCGAGGCGACCTTGAGGTAGCCCTCCTCGTCGAGGTCCAGCTGGCCCTTGAAGAGCTCGGTGCGCGGGTCGTGCCCGATCGCGATGAACAGACCGGTCACCGGCAGATCGGAGAGCTCACCGGTCTTGACGTTGCGCAGCTTCAGGCCGGCCAGCTTCTGCTCGCCCTGGACCTCGGCGATCTCGCTGTCCCAGGCGAACTTGATCTTCGGGTCGGCGAAGGCACGCTCCTGCATCGCCTTGGAGGCGCGCAGAGTGTCCCGGCGGTGGACGATCGTCACCGACTTGGCGAACCGGGAGAGGAAGGTGGCCTCCTCCATTGCGGTGTCGCCACCACCGATGACGGCGATGTCCTGGTCCTTGAAGAAGAACCCGTCACAGGTGGCGCACCAGGAGACGCCGCGTCCGGAGAGAGCGTCCTCGTTCGGCAGACCGAGCTTGCGGTGCTGGGAGCCGGTGGTGACGATGACGGCCTTCGCCTTGTGGACCGTTCCGGCGGTGTCGGTGACGGTCTTGATCTCACCGGTCAGGTCGACGGAGACGACGTCGTCCGGAATCAGCTCGGCGCCGAAACGCTCGGCCTGGGCCCGCATGTTGTCCATGAGATCGGGGCCCATGATGCCGTCGCGGAAGCCCGGGAAGTTCTCCACCTCGGTGGTGTTCATGAGGGCACCGCCCGCGGTGACGGCCCCCTCGAACACCAGGGGCTTCAGCGACGCGCGCGCGGTGTAGAGCGCCGCCGTGTAGCCGGCGGGCCCGGAGCCGATGATGATCACGTTACGGACGTCGCTCACGGCTTGATTCCTCGTCTCTGGTCTACGTCATTCGACCGGTGGGAGCTCCTGTCAGAAGCTCTCACCCACCCAACGGATCCTAAGGGGCGCGCATTCCCGTTGTGTCCGGGCACACGGGCATCCCCCACCGTACGGATTTCCACGCTGCAGGGAGACGATGCGTGCCCACTCTGATGCTGTCTCCGGAGGACGCTCAGGGGTGGGCCAGGGACTCCGTCAGGAGGACCTTGCCGGGGGAGGCTGACCTCTTGCTGTCGCAGGACGCGTCGACGACGTATGCCGTCACCCGGGAGGCGTCGGAGGAGTCGGGGAGCACGACGAGGTAGGCGTCATGCCCCTCGTAGGTCCCTTTCTTCGCGCCTAGGACAAGGTCGGTCTGGCTGATGCCCTGGCGCACGCACGCAGGCACCTGTGTCGTGGGCTGGAGCTTGACCGTCGGGCTTGGCGTCGAGTTCGGCCGACCGGTGGGCTGGGACTCGACGCTGAAGGGCTTCTGGGAGCCGCGCTGCGTGGTCGGCTTCGTGCCGAGGAGATCCTTCACCTGGCCCTGAAGGGTGCTCTTGGAGAAGGCTCCGGCGGAGTTCGTCGGCTTGCTCTGAGCCGTCGGGGTTCCGCCACCTCCGAGCGACTGGAGAAAAAAAGAACCGGCGCCGAGAACGGCGGCCGTGAAGACCGTGCCGAGGACGACTGTGCGGCGGCGTCGGCCGCGGTTGCGCCCGCGGTCCTTGCGGCCGGGACCGGCGGAGGCACTCGGCCGTCCGGCAGGGCGATCCCCCGGGGACGGCGTCTGGCGGGGAGATGTTTCACGTGAAACAGGAGCCACGGGTGCCGTCGTGTTCAGCAGTGCCTCGGCGGCGAGGGCGGCGTCGATCCGGCCCGCGACATCGGCCGGCATGGGCGGGGGACCCGGCAGTGCGCCGAGGAGACCCCGGATCTCCTCCAGCGAGGTGTGGACGTCGGTGCAGAGTTCGCACCCGTCGAGGTGCTGTCGTACCTCCTCCGTCCGGGCGGGTGGGAGCAGACCCTCGGTGAGGTCGGAGATCTCCGCGACGTCCGGGTGCCCGGTCGTGTCTGTCGTCGATGTCACGCTCGCCCACCTCCGCCCTTCACTGCGGCTGAATCACTCGGCCCGGTGTCCTGTGGGCCCCCGTCCTGAGGCCCCGCTGCGGGTGGGACGGATGTCCCCTCCGCCCGGTTCCGTGCCCGGGCCGGGTCGTTCTCGTCACCGGTGTTTTCCGGCCGTAGATGGGTGAGCAGCGGCAGGAGTCTGGCTCTTCCGCGAGCGCATCGGCTCTTCACCGTCCCGGTGGGAACGTCGAGGATCCGGGCCGCCTCGGCGACCGGGTAGCCCTGCATGTCGACCAGGACGAGGGCGGCCCGCTGGTCGTGGGGCAGGGTGCCGAGGGCTTCCAGGAGCTGGCGGTGCAGATCGTTGCGCTCGGCCGGAGCAGAGGCCGATTCATGCGGCTCCAGCAGTTGCTCCAGCCGTTCGGTGTCGTCGACGGGGGCGGTCTTGCGGGAGGCCGTCTTGCGCGCGCGGTCGAGGCAGGCGTTGACCGTGATCCGGTGCAGCCACGTGGTGACGGCCGACTGGCCCCGGAAGGTGTGGGCGGCCCTGTAGGCGGATACGAGGGCGTCCTGGACGGCGTCGGCGGCCTCCTCGCGGTCCCCCAGGGTCCGCAGGGCGACCGCCCAGAGCCGGTCCCGGTGCCGTCGCACGATCTCACCGAAGGCATCGGGGTCGCCTTCCACATGGCGGGCGAGCAGCTCCTGATCGCTCGCTCCGCCGTATCCGGCGCCTTCCGCCATCTGCCCCCTCCGCCTTCAGTGCCACCGGTGAGACGTCAGCCCGTGAACTTCACCTCGGTGACGGCCTGCTTGTAGCCGGCCTGTGCGTACGCGTCGGGATCCGCGCCCGAATTCGGCACGGCGGTGATCCACATGAGTACGAACTGGCTCTTCACCTTCTTGCTGACCTTCACCGTGGCGGTGTTCCCGGTGGTGGTGACGCTGCCGATCTTCGTCATCGAGCTGATCGACCCCGGGTTCAGCGAGTCGGCGGCGTACAGCTCGACCGTCGTGTGATCGCCAGAGTAGCGAAGGGAGATGGTTCCCGTGGCGAGTTCCTTCGCGGAGCCCAGGTCGTAGACGATCCCCACACCTGGCTTGTACGGCGCGAGCTCCGGGCCGCTCAGGAAGGTGTTGGTCCTCCAGTAGGTCGAGGTGCTGCCGTCGTACGTCTTACTGACGTCGTTCGGATGCTGGGCATCGCCCTTGGCGACGTACTCCTGCGCGTCCTGGATCTTTATCGCGGCGGCGGGCGCGGGGCTGGCGGTGTTCTTGTCGCCGTCGTCCGTCGTCTGGGTGTTGGTGGTGTCGCCGCCGGACTTGTCGCCCTGGTCCATCAGGGCGTCCGCCAGCTGCCAGCTGCCCAGGCCCAGGGCGGCGATGAGGAGGGCAGAGACGGCCCACTTCAGCGCCTTGCCGGTGCGGCTCTGGAGCGGTGGCGGCGGGGCCTGGAGCGGCTGTGTCACGCCGGGCGGCGTGGGACGGCCGTAGGTGCCCTGCTGGTAGGTGGTGCGCTGGTACTCGGGCGGTGCCGTGAACGCCGGCTCCGGCGGACGGATGCGGGGCATCTCGCCGATCGCCTTCACCAGCTCCTCCGGCGTGGTGCACGCGGACTCGTGGCGGGAGGCGGTGGCGCCGTCGTTGACCAGAGCCCGCATGGCGAGCTCGGACAGGCCGCGGTGGACGCCGGCACGCACCTGGTCGGGTGCGATCAGACCGACGTCCTTGGGCAGCCCGGCCAGCCCGTAGGCGTCGCTCTCGTAGGGCCAGCGCTGGGTCAGCGCCGCGTACAGCAGAGCGCCGATCGCCTCGGTGTCGGTGCGCTGCGGGGTGTCGGAACTGATACCGCGCAGCGCCGCGTTCACGGCGAGACCACGGATGCGCCACTGACCGGTGGAGGTGCGCAGCACGGCGTTCGGGTTCAGGCGGAGATGGGCCAGCCCTTCGCGGTGTGCGGCCGCCATCGCGGAGGCGATCTGGCTGACCATCTGGTAGGCGTCGTGCGGCTCCAGCGGTCCGGCCGCGAGCAGCGCGGTCAGCTCCGTGGCGTCCGGCAGCCACTCGTGGACGACATAGGCGAGGTCGTTCTCCTCGACCGCGTCCAGGACCTGCACGAAGCGCGGGTCCCCGAGCAGTGCGGCGGAGCGGGCGGCGGCCAGCACCGCACGGGTCCGCGGATGGTCGGCGGGCAGGATGTGGACGCCGACGGCACGGCGAAGTTTCTCGTCGACCGCACGCCAACTGCTGAATCCGTCCAGACGGGTGACGCACTCCTCAAGACGGTAGCGTCTGGCGAGCTTGTGCCCGCTGTGCAGTTCAGGGGGTGCGGCCTGCTTCTCAGCACCCGCGGCCATGCCGTTTCCCTGTGCTTCGTCGCTGTCCGTGTCCCGCTCCGGGTTCTTGGCCACCCCGTCGGCCGTGGACTGGTCCGCCTTGGCGGTCAGCGGCTCGTCACCGCTGTTGTCTGCCACGTCGACGGCAGCCGTGCTGCGTTCCGCCACCGTCGTTCCTGCCTCCCCATCCGTTGCACGCTGTCCGACGCCGAAACCAATTGTGCCCACAGTCCCCCGCTATGCACGACACGCGGCGGCGAACGATGGTTGTGCGCTTACCCCCGCCTCAGCGACCCAGACGCCCGCGCACCATACCCACGAGGGAGTTGAGTTCCTCGATGCGCATGCGGCGCGCGGCGACGTAGAAGACGCCGAGCAGGACCGCGCCGCCGGCCAGCAGCGCGGCGAAGGAACCGACCACGCCCTGCCCCAGAGTGTGGCCGATGCCGTAGCAGGCCGCCCCACTGAGCAGCGCGGCCGGTACGGAGGCGATGCAGAGCCTGGCATAGGTGCGGGTGACCCGGGAGCCGTCCAGGTCGCCGCCGAGCCGCTTGCGCAGCCGCCGCCAGGCCACCCCGACGCCGATCGCGTAGGCCAGACCGTAGGAGGCCGCCATGCCGGCCACCGCCCAGCGGGCCGGGAGCAGCAGGTAACAGGCGACAGAGGCGCCCGCGTTGACCGCCGCGACGATGACCGTGTTGTAGAAGGGGGTGCGGGTGTCTTCGTAGGCGTAGAAGGCGCGCAGGACGACGTACTGCACCGAGTAGGGGATCAGGCCGAGGGCGAAGGCCATCAGCATGAAGCCCATGTTGGTGGCCTCGCTGATGCCCGAGGAACCGAAGATCAGGGTGCACATCGGGATGCCGAGGGCCAGGAAGCCGAAGGAGATGGGGACGATCGCGACGGCGGTCGTCCTGAGCCCCTGGGAGATGTCGTCGCGGACGGCGCCCGTGTCGTTCTCGGCGGCCGAGCGGGAGATCCGCGGCAGCAGGGCGGCCATCAGGGAGACCGTGATGATGGCCTGCGGCAGGCCCCAGATCAGCTGGGCGTTGGCGTAGGCGGCGAAGCCGGTGCCGTCGACCGGGGAGGCCTTGCCGGCCGAGGTCGACAGCTGGGAGACGACGAGAGCGCCCGCCTGGTTGGCGAGGACGAACAGCACGGTCCACTTGGCGAGCGTCGCGGCCTTGCCGAGGCCGTGGCCCCGCCAGTCGAAGCGCAGCCGCAGCCGGAACCCCGTCTCGCGCAGGTAGGGGATCATCGCCAGGGCCTGGACCACGAGCCCGAGCAGCACGCCGAGGCCGAGCAGCCGCTGGCCTTCCGGCGGAATGGTCGTGACCTTCATGCCGGAGTGCGCGGCGGTGCCGTAGACCCAGATGAACAGGCCGAGGGTGACGATGATGACGATGTTGTTGAGGACGGGGGTCCACATCATCGCGCCGAACTTGCCACGGGCGTTGAGGATCTGACCCATCACCACGTGGATGCCCATGAAGAAGATCGAGGGCAGGAAGTAGCGGACGAAGGTGATGCCGACCTCGTTGGCCGCCGGGTCGCTGGCGACCGAGTCGGACAGCAGGCGGATCAGGAAGGGCGCGGCCGCGATGGTGGCGGCGGTGAGCAGGCCCAGCGCCACCATGACGAGGGTGAGCAGACGGTTGGCGAAGGCCTCGCCGCCGTCGTCGTCCTCCTTCATGGCCCGCACCAGCTGCGGCACGAAGACGGAGTTGAGACCGCCGCCGACGGTCAGGATGTAGATCATCGTCGGCAGCTGGTAGGCGACTTGGAAGGTGTCACCGAGCAGGCCGACGCCCAGTGCGGAGACGATCAGCGCGGAGCGGACGAAGCCGGTGAGGCGGGAGACCATCGTGCCCGCCGCCATCACGGCGCTCGACTTGAGCAGGCCTGCGGCCTTCCCGCCCTTCTTCGCCGTGACGGGCGCCGGGGCCGCGGCGGGGACGGCGCCGAGGTTCAGGGTCTGGTCGACCGCGGCCGTCGGAGCAGCCGGTGGCGTCGCTGCCTGGTACGGAGGCACCGGTCCGGGCCCGCCCGGGGCGGCCGCGGGACCCGGCACCGCCGGGGGCTCCGAGGGCAGCCGCCCGCCGCCCTGCTGCGGATCCCGGTAGCCGCTCTGCTGCTGGTCCCGGTAGCCGTTCTGCTGCTGGTCGCGGAAGAGATGAGCGAAGGCGTCAGGCTCGTGACGCTCCTCACCGGAGTGCGAGACCAGGTCGTCGACGCCCACGAACTGGGTCGTGCGCGGGTTGTCGCCGTACGGCAGGTACTGGCTCGCGCCGTCCGGCTCCGGCGCCGGGGTCTGGGCCCACACGTGCGGATCGGGGGCGTACGGCGACTGGGCGGGCTGCCCGTACAGCGGCTGCTGCGGGTAGCTGCCCGGAGCCGGCGGAGGGTGCGCGGCACGGTCGTAGAGTGCCTCGGCGACCGGGTCCTGGGCGGAGAGGTCACGTGCCCGGTAGGGGTCCTGGTCGTAGGCGTCCTGGAGGTACATGTCAGCCGCGTGCTGCGGCGGGACCTGGCCGGGCTCCGGCGGCGGCTCGGGGTAGCCCGAACCGGCCGCGCCCTGGCCGCTTTCACCGTCGTACGGCGCGTTCATGGTTACCCCTACCTCATCGTCCCGGGCCCACCGGCCACGACATCGCTCAACGGTCCACTCTCTCACCCGTCTCGGACGGGTCGGTGCTTTCCGGTGCGGTGTCCGGTGTCGGGTCACTCGGCTGCTCCGGGTCGTCTTCCCGGGACCGGGCGACGGACTCCTCCTGGAGACGATCCCCACCGGCAGCGGGGTTCCCGGGGCCGTCGGCGTCCTTGGTGTGCTCCGGGTTCCCGGCCCCGGGAGTGTCCGGGGCTTCCGGAGTACCGGGGGCCTCCGGGGTGCCGGGGGCCCCGGGGGCGTCGGCAGTGTCCGGAGTGTGCTCGCCCGTCTCCTCGGGGCCGTTGCCCTCTTCGGTCCGGCGGGCGGCCGCCCGCTTGCGCTGGGTGTACATACGGAAGCCGGCGAGTACCAGCAGCAGCACGCCGCCGCCGATGACCAGCATCACCGTCGGCGTGACCTCGGTGACCTTCACGTCGAACCTGACGGGCGCGCCGTACTCCTGGCCGTCCTCGGTATAGAGCTGGGCGGTGACCTCGACCCGCCCGTTGGCGTTGGCCGAGGTGGAGAACTTCACGGACTGGCTGTGGCCGCCGGAGACCTCGACGGGCTCCTCGTAGTAGGGCTTGCCGCCGATCTCCAGTCGGGTCGGCATGGTCGAGGTGAGCCGCAGCACGAGGTGGTCGACGCCCTGGACCAGGTTGTTCTGGACGGTCACCGGGATGGTGGCGCTGCGGCCGGAGAGCTTGGTCTCGGACTTGTCGATCAGCTTGACCTGGCCGGTGAGGTCGTCGAGCCAGGACTCCACGCTTGTGCGGAAGCTGTCCGCCTCACTGCCGCGACCCCGCCACGACGTGGACATCTCGCGGTTTATGGCCCGCCCGAAGGGGGTCACCACCCGGGACTCGTCGGTGAGGATCACCTGGAAGTTGTCGAGCTTGTCCTGGGTGCGGGCGATCTGCTCGAAGGCCGTCCGGGGCAGCTCCTGCTTGCGCAGTGCGGAGGGGTACGCGGACGACGAGGGGATCTTGGTGGTCGCGCCGGGGTCGGGCTTGGCCTTGGCTGCCGCCTCGAGGTCCTGGGACTGCGACCAGTTGCTGTCCTGCAGCGCGGTGATCGCCGTCGCCATCGCCTGGGCCTGGCTTGCCGACGGAATCCGCTGCGGGGCGACGACGATGCTGCGCTGTTTGCCGGTCTGGGTGTTCAGCGCGAGGCTCTGGGCGAGGAACTGCTGCACGGCGAGTGTGGCCGAGTCGGCGCGCGTCAGATCGCCCTCGAACGCCGTGGACAGCCGCGCGTCGGCGACCACCGCCGTGGTGCCGCCCCCGATCGGACGAGCCGCCGAGGGCGTGTAGGTCAGCCCGCCGGTCTCCTGGAGGCTGTCGCTGCGGGCGATCACCTTGTCGGCGCCCGCCGAGGTGGCGACCTTGATGATCGAGGGATCGACGGCGCCGTTCACGGGCCACGCGAAGTCGGTGCTCGGTGTGACATGGAGCACGGTCTTCACGGTGGTGGTGGCGACGTCGGTGGCGTCCTTGAGGTGGCTCAGCGAGCCGGTCACGGCGGTGCCGTTGTGGGCGAGGGAGGCCAGGTCCGGGTCGGCGAAGGGAAGGGCCACCACCTCCTTGTCCGCCACCGCTTCCTGCAGGTCGGCCAGGAACTGCTTGGCCACCGCCTGGTGGGTGCCGGCCGTGGTGGTGTCGCCGGCGCCCTGGACCCGGTAGTTGCGCGTCATCTGGTCCACCGAGGCCAGTAGATCCGGGTCGATCACCCAGGTGACATCGAGATCCTTGCCGAGCGCCAGCATCTGGGCCAGCCGACCGCCGGGCGAGATCTCCTCGGCAAGGTCGTCGTTCTGGAAGACGGGCGTCTGCAATTCGCCGGCGCCCGTCTTCGCCGTCACGTGGACGGTGGAGATCAGCGGCCACAGATACGTCGTCTTGGTCTTCGTGTCGGCCTCGGAGGACTGCCACGGCAGGAACGTGCGCTGGATGCCGAGGACCTGGTCCCACTGCTGCGCGGAGGTCTTCCCGGACAGCGCGACGCCGAACTGGTACACACCGTCCTGGCCGAGATCCAGCTTGTCGACCGGCACGGAGATGCTGAAGTGCTCGGCGACGCCCGGCGAGAGCGAGTCGAAGTCCTCGGTGTACTTGCCGCCGACCTCGGTGCCCAGGCCCGACTGGAGGTCCTCGGAGTGCCGGGCGGCTGTGTCGATCTCGGAGCGCGTGCTGAGCAGGGCGCCCATCCGCAGGTCCACGTGCGCGTCCGTGACGGCCTGCTTGCCGTTGTTGGTCACCGTGCCGGAGACCGTCAGCGTGTCCCCGTCGCTGGGTGCGCTGGGGCTCAGTGAGTCCAGGGCGACGGACACGGTGTCCGAACCGGCCGCCTGCGCCGGCGCCGCCGCGGGCAGCTGCATCAGTCCGGCCAGCAGGGGTGCACCCGCGAGCAGTGCCCCGGTGCGCCGCAGCCAGCGGCGGGCAGGTGAGGGCGTCCCCTGGAAGTCTGCCGCCTCGGCCACGCGCTCGTCCGTCCCTCGTCGTCGTCAGTGGTCGTCGGAATGTGCGTCCACGCATGGTAACGAGGTGCGCTGAACGGAAGTGCCGCGGTCCGCCTCACAAGATCGGGAGAGGGGACCGGCGCGTCCCCTATCTCCAGTATCGCCGGGAGACTCGGTTAAGCGGCGAAAACAGTGCTTGTCCGGGTACGGAGTGAGATGTCCCACCCCCTGTGGAGAGGGGCTTCGCATGGGGCGCTGCCGGAATACGGAGGCGCTTCGGGCCGTCTGGGCCACGTACCCTGTTCTGTTGTGCCGAACGCCAATGAAGACACTCCCACCGTCCTGAGCCAGGCGCAGCAGCGCGCGGTGACCGAACTGCTGCGGGTGGCGCCCGTCGCCGACGACCTCGCCCGCCGATTCCAGGAGGCCGGGTTCTCCCTTGCCCTGGTCGGCGGCTCGGTTCGGGACGCGCTGCTGGGCCGGCTCGGCAACGACCTGGACTTCACGACCGACGCCCGCCCCGAGGACGTACTGAAGATCGTCCGGCCCTGGGCGGACGCCGTCTGGGAGGTCGGGATCGCCTTCGGCACGGTCGGCGCGCAGAAGCAGGGCTATCAGATCGAGGTCACCACCTACCGCTCCGAGGCCTACGACCGCACCTCGCGCAAGCCCGAGGTGTCGTACGGCGACTCCATCGAGGAGGACCTCGTCCGCCGCGACTTCACGGTCAACGCGATGGCGGTGGCGCTGCCGGAGAAGGACTTCATCGACCCTCACGGCGGTCGCGAGGACCTCGCACGGCGTGTGCTGCGCACCCCGGGGACGCCCGAGGACTCCTTCTCGGACGACCCGCTGCGGATGATGCGGGCCGCCCGCTTCGCCGCGCAGCTCGACTTCGAGGTGGCCCCCGAGGTCGTCGCGGCGATGAAGGACATGGCCGGCCGCCTGGAGATCGTCTCGGCCGAGCGGGTCCGGGACGAGCTGAACAAGCTGATCCTCTCGGCTCACCCCCGCAAGGGGCTGACCCTGCTCGTCGAGACCGGCATCGCCGACCATGTGCTGCCCGAGCTGCCCGCCCTGCGTCTGGAGAGCGACGAGCACCACCGGCACAAGGACGTCTATGACCACACGTTGATCGTCCTGGAACAGGCCATGGCGCTGGAGGGGAACGGTCCCGACCTCACCCTCCGGCTCGCCGCTCTGCTGCACGACATCGGCAAGCCGCGCACCCGCCGCTTCGAGGACGACGGTCGGGTCTCGTTCCACCACCACGAAGTGGTCGGCGCGAAGATGACCAAGAAGCGCATGACGGCCTTGAAGTACTCCAACGAACTGGTGAAGGACGTCTCGCAGCTGGTCGAGCTCCATCTGCGCTTCCACGGCTACGGCACCGGAGAGTGGACGGACTCGGCGGTCCGCCGCTATGTCCGTGACGCGGGCCCGCTGCTGGACCGCCTGCACAAGCTCACCCGGTCCGACTGCACCACCCGCAACAAGCGGAGGGCCGCGGCGCTCTCCCGTGCGTACGACGGCTTGGAGCAGCGCATCGCCGAACTCCAGGAGAAGGAGGAGCTTGATGCGATCCGCCCGGACCTCGACGGCAACCAGATCATGGAGATCCTGGGTATCCGCCCCGGCCCGGAGGTCGGCAAGGCCTACAAGCACATGCTGGAGCTTCGGCTGGAGAACGGGCCGATGGGGCACGACGCAGCGGTGACCGCGCTCAAGGAGTGGTGGGCCGAGCAGGGCTGAGGGTGCACGGCGGGGTCATGTTTCACGTGAAACATGACCCCGCCGTGACGTAAAGAGGGGCGATGTTTCACGTGAAACATCGCCCCTCTTCACTCTTCACTGCGGGCTGCATGATCCTGCTGCGGTCGGTGGTCGTGTTCGAAGCGGGCCCATGGCCGCAGCGACCACTGCGTAGACGAGGGCGACCGTGATGACGAGGGTCGCGGAGCGGCCGTCCGGCGGAAGCATCAGCGCGGCTACTGCGGCGGCCCCGACAAAGGCGACGTTGAAGAGCACGTCGTAGACGGAGAAGATCCGGCCGCGGAAACCGTCGTCGACGGACGACTGCACGAGAGTGTCCGTGGCGATCTTCGCGCCCTGGGTGACGAGTCCCAGGACGAAGGCGGCGACGAGCATGGGGACGGTAGTGAACGGGAGGCCCAGGGCGGGCTCCAGCACGGCTGCCGACGCGGCGCATACGACGATCCAGCGGGCGGGGCCGAGGCGCCCCGCGGCCCATGGCGTCACCACGGCGGCGGCGAAGAAGCCCGCGCCGGAGATGCCCAGGGCCAGCCCCAGCAATCCGAGTCCGTCGTCCGGGTCGGAGGAGAGGGCGTACCGGCACAGCATCAGCACCAACACGAGCAGTGCGCCGTAGCAGAAGCGCATCGCCGTCATGCTGACCAGGGCCCAGGCCGCCTCACGGCGGCGCGGTGCGGTGAGATGCCGAATCGCCTCCAGCAGGTCGCGTGCCGTGGTGATCACGGCCGTTCCCAGGCTCGGCTGGACCGGATGCCGGTCCGGGCCGAGGAGATCGGGGGCCATGGTCAGAGAGGCGAGGGCCGCGCCCAGGTACAGCACGGCGCCCAGCAGCACCACGGCGGCATCGGAGTCCGAGGCCACCAGCCGTACGGCGAAGGCGAGGCCGCCGCCGGCGGTCGCGGCAAGGGTGCCGGCGGTCGGGGAGAGGGAGTTGGCGAGGACCAGCCGGTCGTCGTCGACCACCCGGGGCAGCGCGGCGGACAGCCCGGAGAGGACGAAGCGGTTGACGGCCGTGACACACAGGGCGGAGGCGTAGAAGAGCCAGTCGGGGACCTGGCTGACCATGAGGACGGCCGTGGCCGCGGCCAGCAGCGCGCGCAGCAGATTGCCGTAGAGGAAGATCTGGCGGCGGCGCCAGCGGTCCAGCAGGACGCCGGCGAAGGGGCCGACGAGGGAGTACGGAAGGAGCAGGACGGCCATGGCCGAGGCGATCGCGGCAGGCGAGGTCTGTTTCTCCGGGGAGAAGACGACGTAGGCGGCGAGGGCGACCTGGTAGACGCCGTCGGCCCCCTGGGAGAGCAGGCGTATGACGAGTAGACGGCGGAAGTTCCGCAGGCGCAGCAGGACACGCAGGTCGCGGACGACGGGCATGGGGCACAGCCTCACATATGGGGCCGTGCACAGGAGAAGGGTCCCCGGATCGAATGACCCGGGGACCCTCTGAGCCCTGGCAGGAGCGTTTTTTGCGAGCTTGAGCTGTGGAGCTTCGGTACCCGGCGGGGTGCCGGGTCAGCGCTCGACGTCGCCGCGGATGAACTTCTCCACGTTCTCGCGGGCCTCGTCGTCGAAGTACTGGACCGGCGGGGACTTCATGAAGTAGCTGGACGCGGAGAGGATCGGGCCGCCGATGCCGCGGTCCTTGGCGATCTTCGCGGCGCGCAGGGCGTCGATGATGACACCAGCGGAGTTCGGGGAGTCCCAGACCTCGAGCTTGTACTCCAGGTTCAGCGGGACGTCACCGAAGGCACGGCCCTCCAGGCGGACGTACGCCCACTTGCGGTCGTCGAGCCAGGCGACGTAGTCGGACGGGCCGATGTGGACGTTCTTCTCGCCGAGGTCCCGGTCGGGGATCTGGGAGGTGACGGCCTGCGTCTTGGAGATCTTCTTGGACTCCAGGCGCTCGCGCTCGAGCATGTTCTTGAAGTCCATGTTGCCGCCGACGTTCAGCTGCATCGTGCGGTCCAGGATGACGCCCCGGTCCTCGAAGAGCTTCGCCATGACGCGGTGCGTGATGGTGGCGCCGACCTGGGACTTGATGTCGTCGCCGACGATCGGCACACCGGCCTCGGTGAACTTGTCCGCCCACTCCTTGGTGCCGGCGATGAAGACCGGGAGGGCGTTGACGAAGGCGACCTTGGCGTCGATGGCGCACTGGGCGTAGAACTTCGCCGCGTCCTCGGAACCGACGGGCAGGTAGCAGACGAGGACGTCGACCTGCTTGTCCTTGAGGATCCGGACGACGTCGACCGGCTCGGCCTCGGACTCCTCGATGGTCTGGCGGTAGTACTTGCCGAGACCGTCGAGGGTGTGGCCGCGCTGGACGGTGACACCGGTGTTGGGCACGTCGCAGATCTTGATGGTGTTGTTCTCGGAGGCGCCGATGGCGTCCGCCAGGTCGAGGCCGACCTTCTTGGCGTCCACGTCGAACGCGGCGACGAACTCCACGTCCTTGACGTGGTACTCGCCGAACTGCACGTGCATCAGGCCGGGGACCTTGGACGCCGGGTCGGCGTCCTTGTAGTACTCGACGCCCTGCACCAACGATGCGGCGCAGTTGCCCACGCCGACGATGGCTACGCGAACCGAACCCATTCCGGTTGCTCCCTGTGTGTACGAGTGAGGCCCTGAACGGGTCTCACGTGGCGGTGTCGTCGGACGCATCCGGCCGGAGGGAATCCCCGGACCGGGGCAGGGCGCCCGGCGTTCCATTGGTGGTGTTCTGCTGAGCGGATCCCCCGGAGGCGAAACCCTTGAGGTCCCGCCCGGCCCGCTCGCTCTCGATGAGCTCGTTCAGCCAGCGCACTTCGCGCTCCACGGACTCCATCCCGTGGCGCTGGAGCTCAAGCGTGTAGTCGTCGAGGCGCTCCCGGGTGCGCGCCAGCGAGGCGCGCATCTTCTCCAGGCGCTCCTCCAGCCGGCTGCGGCGGCCCTCCAGTACGCGCATCCGCACATCGCGGGAGGTCTGCCCGAAGAAGGCGAACCGCGCCGCGAAGTGTTCGTCCTCGTACGCGTCGGGGCCGGTCTGCGACAGGAGCTCCTCGAAGTGCTCCTTACCTTCCGCCGTCAACCGGTAGACGATCTTGGCGCGGCGGCCGGCGAGCGGCGCGGCGAGTGCGTCCTCGGCGGTACTCCCCGGTTCCTCGATCAACCAGCCGTTGGCGACCAGCGTCTTGAGGCAGGGGTACAGCGTTCCGTAGCTGAACGCACGGAACACGCCCAGTGAGGTGTTGAGTCGTTTCCGCAGCTCATAGCCGTGCATCGGGGACTCGCGGAGCAGGCCGAGGACGGCGAACTCAAGGATGCCGGAGCGCCGGCTCATGGTCGCCTCCTCTCGTCCGCGGCTCGCTTATCTCGCTCTGATGTATCGACTCGATACATCCCGACGATAGATCGGCTTTCCCTGGGCGACAAGAGGAACGACGGTGAACGGGATCACATCACCGATTCGTTGGAGGCAACTTGCCTGATTTGGGGTGAACTTCGGGCCTCGGCGGGTTTTGCTGGTGCGTAGTCTGTGCGGCATGCAGACCACCGGGAACCAAGTGACGCCTGGGGGGCGTCCACGTCCTCGGTGCCGTACGGGTGAATGCAGGACCGACCACATCCGTATGTCGGGGGGACCGGAAATCAGCCGCCGTTCCAGGCGCCCACGGGTGCGCCTGCCCGAGGAGTAATCGTTCGATGAGCGAGCACCGTCGCAAACCGCCGCCGCCGCAGGGAGGCGGACGTGCCGCGGCCCGACGCGGCCAGTCCGGACCGTCCTCCGGCCGCCGCGCGGCACCGCGAGGCGCCACCGGGTCTCCTTCCGACTCCTATGGGTTCAGTTCCTATGGGTCGGACGCGGGCTCGGGAGGTGAGGAGCGTCCGTACGGCAGCCGTGCCGAGGCACGCCGGGCGGCGCAGAGAAGTACGGGAAACAGCCGCCGCAGAGCTGCCGACAACGGAAGCCGTGGTCCGGGGGGTCCTGCCGGGCCCGGGCGTGGCAGAGGCCGGGCCTCGACGGCGCCCGGCAAGAAGCGACTGATCGACTACCCCAGGGCGAACAGGTTCGGCTGGCGTCGGTGGGTCCCCTCCTGGAAGCTCGTCTCGGGGCTGTGCATCACCTTCTTCGGCAGCCTGGTGGCGCTGGTCGGCGTCGGATACGCCATGGTGGGTGTTCCGAACGAGAACACGGCGGCACAGTCCCAGAACAACGTCTACTACTGGGCCGACGGCAAGCAGATGGTGGCGACGGGCACCGGCGTCAACCGGCAGAACGTCACCATCGACCAGATCCCCGAGGCCATGCAGTACGCGGTGATCTCGGCGGAGAACAAGAGCTTCTACACGGACCCGGGCGTCGACTTCAGGGGCATCGCCCGGGCCCTCGTCAACATGGCGAAGGGTGGTGAGACGCAGGGTGGTTCGACGATCACCCAGCAGTTCGTCAAGAACACCTACCTGAGCCAGGACCAGACGCTCACCCGCAAGTTCAAGGAGATGTTCATCTCCATCAAGGTGGGCACCAAGTTCACCAAGCCGGAGATCCTCCAGGGCTACCTGAACACCTCGTACTTCGGCCGTGGCGCGTACGGCATCCAGGCCGCCGCCCAGACCTACTACGGGGTGGACGCCAAAAGCCTCACCCCGAGCCAGTGTGCGGTCCTGGCGGCTCTGCTCAAGGGCGCGACGTACTACGACCCCGCGGGCAACCCGGACATCGATCCCGCGGCCTCCCAGAAGGCCAATTACCAGCGCTCGCACGACCGTTGGGCCTGGATCCTCGAGGAGATGCACAAGGACCAGCACCTCACCGATGCCGAGTACCAGACGGCCGTCAAGAAGTACCCGATGCCCCAGGGCCGCAAGGCGGTCAAGGGCATGACCGGCCAGATCAGCTACCTCGCCGACACGGCCAAGAAGTACGTCCTCGCGCACTCCAACATCACGGAGACGCAGTTCGACCAGGGCGGCTTCCAGATCTACACGACCTTCGACAAGGACAAGGTCAACGCGCTGACCGCGGCCGTGCAGAAGGTCCAGAAGGCGCGTCTGGACCCGAAGAACCGTGAGAAGGACAAGTACGTCCAGTTCGGTGCCGCGTCCGTGGTGCCCGACGACGGTGCGATCGTCGCCCTGTACGGCGGTGCCGGCTACGAGAACAACCACTTCACCAATAACGCCGACACCTCGGGTGTCCCCGTCGGTTCGACGTGGAAGCCGTTCGTGCTGGCAGCGGCCATGCAGGACGGGACGTACAAGACCGACGGCGTCGGGGTGTCGCCGCTGAGCAAGTACAACGGCGACGACAACCTCAAGGTGCGCAGGCCGGACGGTACCTTCTACCTGAACAAGGACAACTCGATCTTCCGTCAGCGGAACGAGAGTAAGTACCCCTGGGGCTACATCACCCTGCGCAAGGCGATGGAGCAGTCGATCAACACGCCGTTCGTGCAGCTGGGCGTGGACGTGGGGCTCACGAAGGTCCGTGACATGGCTCATGCCTCCGGCATTCTGACCGACAGCATGCTGCAGGGCCTGAACCCGTCGTTCGCCATCGGTACGTCCACTCCCAGTGCCATCCGCATGGCGGACGCCTACGCGACCTTCGCGGCGTCCGGCGAACACGTGGACCCGTACTCCGTGACCGCGGTCAAGCAGGACGGGCGGCCGCTGCCCGGCTTCGACAAGCCCAAGGCGACCAGGGCCATGGAGGAGAACGTGGCGAACAACGTCACGGACGTCCTGCAGAACGTCATCCAGAACGGTACGGGCCAGAACGCCAAGGCCCTGGGCCGTACGGCGGCGGGCAAGACCGGTACCACCGACAGCAACAAGTCGGCCTGGTTCGTCGGCTACACCAAGCAGCTGTCGACCTCGGTGGCGATGTTCCGTGAGAACCCGAAGGACGCCGAGCTGCTCTCCATGAACGGCACCGCCGGCGTGGCGTCCATCCACGGTGGTGACATTCCGACCTCCGTGTGGACCGAGTACATGAAGGCCGCGCTGCAGGGCAAGAACGACCTGGGCTTCCCCGAGGCGACCAAGATCGGTGAGATTGCCGACGAGGCCGGGGCTCCTTCCCCGACGCCGACTCCCAGCATCACGCCGAGCGAGACGCCCAGTGAGACGCCGAGCGCCACCCCGAGCGAGACGGTCACCTCCCCGTCGCCCACGGTGACGGAGACCTGCCAGTTCGCCTGGAACTGCTCGACCGACGGCGGCGCCAACGGCGGCAGCACATCGGGTACGACGTCCTCGCCGTCAGCTACGGATACGACCGGCGCAGGCAACACCAGAGGCAATGCCAACGGCGGAGGAAACCTCTTCGGCGGATCAACCGGCTAGCCGCGCGGTCTGACCGGCTGGTGACCGTTTCGCCCGCCGAAGTCTGTTTCACGTGAAACATGGGCCGCCGCACCCGGCGAGGTGCGGCGGCCCTCGGCGTATTCCTAGAGAGGTACGGCAGGATGGGCCCCATGCCCAGTGCAGAGACGACGCCCGCGGGCGTGCGTGAGCCGGAGCCGGTGCGGCCGACCAGGGAAGACGAGGTCGCCGCGGCCGGGAGTGAGCTGATCGGCGGCCCCATCGGGCGGCGAGCCCTGCTCGGCACGTCCTGGTGGACGCCGCTACGGGTGGTCGTCATCGTGGCGGTCGGGATGTTCGCCCTCGGCATGGTGCAGAAGCTGCCCTGCTACGACAGCGGCTGGTTCTTCGGCGCGAGTTCCCAGTACACCCACGCCTGCTACTCGGACATTCCGCACCTCTATCAGGGGCGCGGTTTCGCCGATGGTCTGGTGCCGTACTTCGACAAGCTCCCGGGCGACATGGACTACCTCGAATACCCGGTGCTGACCGGTGTGTTCATGGAGGTGGCCGCATGGCTCACGCCGGGCAGCGGCAGCATCATGCTCCAGGAGCAGGTGTACTGGTTCGTCAACGCCGGAATGTTGATGCTGTGCGCCGCGGTCATCGCGGTGTGCGTGGTCCGTACGCACCGTCGGCGCCCCTGGGACGGCCTGCTGGTCGCCCTGGCGCCCGCCTTCGCCCTGACCGCCACCATCAACTGGGACCTCCTGGCGGTCGCTCTGACGGCCGCAGCGATGCTGATGTGGTCTCGGAGCCGTCCGCTCGCCTTCGGCGTCCTCCTGGGGCTTGCCACGGCCGCCAAGTTGTACCCCGTGTTCTTGCTGGGGCCGTTGTTCCTGCTGTGCTGGCGGGCAGGCAAATGGCGGGAGTTCTTCGTTGCCACGGGCGGTGCGGTAGCCGCCTGGCTGGTCGTGAACCTGCCGGTGATGATCTTCGCCTTCGACGGCTGGTCGAAGTTCTACACGTTCAGCCAGGAGCGGGGCGTCGACTTCGGTTCCTTCTGGCTGATCTGGGCGCAGAACACGACCACCCCGCCCAGCACCGACTTCGTGAACACCGCGGCCACGGTCCTGGTGCTGCTCTGCTTCCTGGGCATCGCGGCCCTGGCCCTCACCGCCCTGCGCCGGCCGCGCTTCGCCCAGCTGGCCTTCCTGGTGGTGGCTGCGTTCATCCTCACCAACAAGGTCTACTCCCCGCAGTACGTGCTGTGGCTGGTGCCGCTGGCCGTCCTCGCCCGGCCCAAGTGGCGGGACTTCCTGATCTGGCAGGCGTGCGAGGTGGCGTACTTCCTGGGCATCTGGATGTACCTCGCCTACACGACCAGTGGAGACGCCCACAAGGGCCTGCCGACCGACGGCTACCACTGGGCCATCGCCGTGCACCTGTTGGGCACGCTCTACCTGTGCGGCATGGTCGTGCGCGACATCCTCATGCCCGAGCGGGACGTAGTGCGCCGCGGCGGGGAGGACGATCCCTCCGGCGGGGTGCTGGACGGCGCGGAGGACGTCTTCGTGCTCGGTGCGGCGGCCCGTCCGCCGCGCCATGCGGCCCCCTTCGAGGGGCCGCAGGTGGAATGGGGAAGCCGATCCTCCGAGGGCGGTGTCGCCGAAGGCGGTTCGCTCTGAGCGAACACCCCAGGTTCTGAAGGAAAGAGGGCCGCACACGGACTTCGTGTGCGGCCCTTTTCCTGTGCTGCGAACGGTCAGGCAGCGCGCTTCGCCGGCGTGCGGCCGGTCAGCGGTCCACGATCCGGTCGAACTGGGTCGTGGTGTGCCGCAGATGGGCGACCAGTTCCTCGCCGACCTTCGGCTCCGGGGCGTCCGAGGGCACGAAGAGGATCGACACCTGCATGTGCGGCGGCTCCGCGAACCAGCGCTGCTTCCCGCCCCAGACGAACGGAGAAAGGTTCCGGTTCACCGTGGCCAGGCCGGCCCGTGCGACGCCCTTGGCGCGCGGCATGACGCCGTGCAGGGCCTTCGGGGCCTCCAGGCCCACCCCGTGCGACGTACCGCCCGCCACGACCACCAGGAAGCCGTCCGAGGCCGCCTTCTGCTGCCGGTAGCCGAACCGGTCGCCCTTGGCGACGCGGGTGACGTCCAGGACCGCCCCGCGGTACTCGGTGGCGTCGTGGTCCCCCAGCCACAGCCGGGTGCCGATCCGGGCCCGGAACCGGGTCTGCGGGAACTGCTGCTGCAGCCGGGCGAGTTCGTCGGCCTTGAGGTGGCTGACGAACATCGTGTGCAGCGGCAGGCGGGCCGCGCGCAGCCGGTCCATCCAGCCGATGACCTCCTCGACGGCGTCCGAGCCGTCGGTGCGGTCCAGCGGCAGGTGGATGGCGAAGCCCTCCAGCCGGACGTTCTCTATGGCGGAGTGCAGCTGTGGCAGATCCTGTTCGCTGATGCCGTGCCGCTTCATCGTGGACATCACCTCGATGACCACGCGGGCGCCCACCAGGCCGTACACGCCGTCGATGGACGACACCGAGCGGATGACCCGGTCGGGCAGCGGCACCGGTTCCTCGCCCCGCCGGTACGGGGTCAGCACCAGCAGGTCGCCGCCGAACCAGTCCTTGATGCGCGCGGCCTCGTACGTCGTACCGACGGCGAGAATGTCCGAGCCCAGACGCGTGGCCTCTTCCGCCAGGCGCTCGTGGCCGAAGCCGTAGCCGTTGCCCTTGCAGACCGGGACGAGGCCCGGGAACTGCTCCTGCACGTGCTTGTGGTGCGCCCGCCAGCGCGCGGTGTCGACGTAGAGCGTGAGCGCCATGGCCGGACCTGGAACCTTTCTGGGTGGCTGGGGAGTGCCAGAGGACTGCGGTGTGTCAGGGCTATAGAAGCACGGAGCGTGACGTCAGCGGCGCGACATGTAGATGTCGAGCGCCTTGTGGAGCAGCTTGTTCAGCGGGAAGTCCCACTCGCCGAGGTACTCGGCGGCCTGGCCACCGGTGCCCACCTTGAACTGGATCAGGCCGAAGAGGTGGTCCGTCTCGTCCAGCGAGTCCGAGATGCCGCGCAGGTCGTAGACGGTGGCGCCGAGCGCGTAGGCGTCGCGCAGCATCCGCCACTGCATGGCGTTCGAGGGCCGCACCTCACGGCCGATGTTGTCGGAGGCGCCGTAGGAGTACCACACGTGCCCACCGACGATCAGCATGGTCGCCGCGGACAGGTTGACCCCGTTGTGCCGGGCGAAGTACAGCCGCATCCGGTTGGGGTCCTCGGTGTTGAGGGCCGTCCACATGCGCTGGAAGTACGACAGCGGGCGCGGCCGGAAGTGGTCGCGCACGGCCGTGATCTCGTACAGCCGCTGCCACTCCGCCAGGTCCTGGTAGCCGCCCTGGACGACCTCGACGCCGGCCTTCTCGGCCTTCTTGATGTTGCGCCGCCACAGCTGGTTGAAGTTCCTGTGGACCTCTTCCAGGGAACGGTTCGCCAGCGGCACCTGGAAGACATAGCGCGGCTGCACGTCACCGAAGCCGGCACCGCCGTCCTCGCCCTGCTGCCAGCCCATCCGGCGCAGCTTGTCGGCCACCTCGAAGGCGCGCGGCTCGATGAAGTCGGCCTCGATGTCGCGCAGCCGCTTCACGTCCGGGTTCTGGATGCCCTGCTTGATGGAGTTGGACTCCCAGCGCCGGATGATCACCGGCGGGCCCATCTTCACCGAGAACGCGCCCTGGTGCTTGAGGTGGGCCAGCATCGGCTGGAGCCACTCGTCGAGATTGGGCGCGAACCAGTTGATGACCGGGCCCTCGGGCAGGTACGCGAGGTAGCGCTTGATCTTGGGCAGCTGGCGGTACAGCACCAGGCCCGCGCCGACCATCTCGCCGGTGCGCTCGTCGAACCAGCCCAGGTTCTCCGAACGCCACTCCGCCTTGACATCGGCCCAGGCCGGGACCTGCATGTGGCTAGCCGCCGGCAGGCTCTGGATGTACGCCAGATGCTGTTCGCGGCTGATGGTCCTCAGGGTCAGGCTCATGTCGGGGCGCTCCTCGGGCTGGTGTGTCCCCATGGATACAGGGGCTCCGGCTCTCGCGCCGAAGCCTACTGCGCCTCGCCCGCGGCCCGACTGGCCGTACGGCACCTACGCCCCGGCTCCTGTCCGGCCGGGGCGTTCCAGGCTTTGCGTGGGGGTGCCGGACTCAGCCGAACAGGCCGCCGTGCGCCATGCCGATGAAGAAGCCGATGCCCGAGGCACCGAGACCCAGGATCAGGCCGAAACGCTCGCGCGTGGTGATCGAGACCCACTGCCCGTACAGACCGGTGCAGAGGCCGATCAGGCCGGTCCAGGAGCTGAGCAGGTGCAGGCTGTGGAAGAACGACGTGATGAAGGCGATCAGCCCGAGCGCCAGCGTCACCGCCATCAGCGAGTCCTGGAGCGGATGGGTCTTGCCGTCGGTGGCGAAGAGGGATCCGGCGGTGTTGGGTCGCAATGCCTGTGCCATGGGCACCTCCTGCGGAAGCGGCGCATCGTAGCGCCATACACACCCGATGTGTACAGATTGAGGGCCCCGGCCGCCTGATTTCAACCGGAAGCGCGTGTGCGGGTAGTCTGTAGCGTCTGCACCGGTGTCTGCCCATGCCCTGCCCGGGATCCCAGCGGGAACCCCCGAATGTCAGTGGCTGCCGATACCGTTGCGTACGCATCACAACCCTCCTGCCACGGAACGACCGTGGCCGCTGAGTCCAAAGGAGGTGGGTTCCACATGCGTCACTACGAGGTGATGGTCATCCTCGACCCCGATCTGGAGGAGCGCGCTGTCGCCCCCCTGATCGAGAACTTCCTCTCCGTCGTCCGTGAGGGCAACGGAAAGGTCGAGAAGGTCGACACCTGGGGCCGTCGTCGTCTCTCGTACGAGATCAAGAAGAAGCCCGAGGGCATCTACTCGGTCATCGACCTGCAGGCCGAGCCTGTGGTCGTCAAGGAGCTCGACCGCCAGATGAACCTGAACGAGTCGGTCCTCCGGACCAAGGTCCTCCGCCCCGAGACCCACTGAGCTCTCTGCTCAGCCGATCTCGGGATTTCGAGTAGCAGCACAAGCAGCCAGCAGCAAACCCGCCGAGAGGTTCCCCCATGGCAGGCGAGACCGTCATCACGGTCGTCGGCAATCTTGTCGATGACCCCGAGCTGCGCTTCACCCCCTCCGGTGCGGCGGTCGCGAAGTTCCGTGTCGCGTCCACTCCCCGCACCTTCGACCGTCAGACCAACGAGTGGAAGGACGGCGAGAGCCTGTTCCTGACCTGCTCGGTCTGGCGTCAGGCGGCGGAGAACGTCGCGGAGTCGCTCCAGCGAGGCATGCGCGTCATCGTGCAGGGCCGGCTGAAGCAGCGGTCCTACGAGGACCGTGAGGGTGTCAAGCGCACGGTCTACGAGCTGGACGTCGAGGAAGTCGGCGCCAGCCTGCGGAGCGCCACGGCCAAGGTCACCAAGACCGCCGGTGGCGGCGGCCGCGGCGGCCAGGGTGGGTACGGCGGTGGCGGCGGCCAGGGTGGCGGCGGCTGGGGCGGTGGCCCCGGCGGCGGTAACCAGGGCGGTGCCCCCAGCGACGACCCCTGGGCTTCCGGCGCTCCCGCCGGTGGCGGCAACCAGGGCGGTGGCGGCTGGGGCGGCGGCTCCGGCGGCTCCGGCTCCGGCGGCGGTGGCGGCTACTCGGACGAGCCCCCCTTCTAAGGGGCACGGGCTCGTATCCCCACTTCTTGATCACACAGGAGAAACACCATGGCGAAGCCGCCTGTGCGCAAGCCTAAGAAGAAGGTCTGCGCTTTCTGCAAGGACAAGGTCACGTACGTGGACTACAAGGACACGAACATGCTGCGGAAGTTCATTTCCGACCGCGGCAAGATCCGTGCCCGCCGCGTGACCGGCAACTGCACGCAGCACCAGCGTGACGTCGCCACGGCCGTCA
>NZ_JAEKKT010000455.1 GCF_019510245.1 Streptomyces sp.
CTCCACGAGCACGCCGGCGTCGGTGAGGCGGTTGAGCAGCGAGGACTTGCCTGCGTTCGTATAGCCGGCCAGCACGACGCTGTGCACCGCGTTGGCGTGCCGGCGCGAGCGCTTGACGTCGCGCGTCGTCTTCATCTCGGCCAGTTCGCGGCGCAGCTTCGCCATCCGGGCGTTGATCCGGCGACGGTCGATCTCCAGCTTGGTCTCACCGGGGCCGCGGCCGCCGATGCCCACGCCGCCGGCCGCGCGGCCGCCGACCTGGCGCGACAGCGACTCGCCCCAGCCCCGCAGGCGCGGCAGCAGGTACTGCATCTGGGCCAGCTCGACCTGCGCCTTGCCCTCCTTCGAACGGGCATGCTGGGCGAAGATGTCCAGGATCAGCGCCGTCCGGTCGACGACCTTCACCTTCGTCACCTCCTCCAGCTGGCGCAGCTGGCCGGGAGTGAGCTCGCCATCGCAGATGACCGTGTCGGCGCCGGTCGCCAGGACGACGTCGCGCAGCTCCTTGGCCTTGCCGGAGCCGATGTAGGTCGCCGGGTCGGGGCGGTCGCGGCGCTGGATGAGGCCGTCGAGCACCTCGGAGCCCGCCGTCTCGGCCAACCGGGCCAGCTCCACGAGCGAGCTTTCGGCCTCGGCGAGCGTGCCGGTCGTCCAGACGCCGACCAGGACGACGCGTTCCAGGCGCAGCTGCCGGTACTCGACCTCGGTGATGTCCTCGAGCTCGGTCGACAGGCCGGCGACCCGGCGCAGCGCCTGGCGTTCCTCGAGCTCGTAGTCGCCGTCGGCGTAGGGGGTGTCAGTCATCAGAGTTCCATGGTGACAGGTCGCGGCGACCTCGATACGGCATTACGCCCCGCGCAGCCAGTCGTCGTCGACCTCGATCTCGGCCACCAGGACCGCCGGGCCGGTGAGCTCGACCTCTCCGTCGGGCTGCCAGACGACCTCGCAGGTTCCGCCCGGGACGTCCACCCGCCAGGGCACGCCGTCGGCGCTGACGCCGTCCGCCGCGGCGAAGGCCACCGCGGCAGCACAGATGCCGGTGCCGCAGGATCGGGTCTCCCCCACCCCGCGCTCGTGCACGCGCATCTCCAGGTGCCGCTCGCCCCGGCGCACGACGAACTCGACGTTCTGGCCGTGGGGCAGCGCCGGCTCGACGGCCGGGGCCCGCGAGAGGTCGAGGGCCGCCAGCTCCTCGGGGGTGTCGAGAGCCACCACGACGTGCGGATTGGGCAGCTCCAGCGCCACGCCGGCGCGCGGCCGGCCGGCGCCGGTCAGTGAGGCGGCGGTGGCGACCGGCCGGTCGGCAAGGATCCGGGGCAAACCCATTCGCACAGTGACGTCTCCGTCCCCGCGAGTCCGCACACAACGAACCCCGCCGCGTGTCGCCACCGCCGCATCGGTAACAACGAGCCGGATCGACTTCAGATACTGCAGAAATACGCGAATCCCGTTCCCGCACATTTCGGCGACGCTGCCGTCGGCGTTGCGGTAGTCCATGAAGAACTCCGCCTCGTCGGCGAACTCCTTGCCGTCGGGGTCGTTCGCCGACCGGACGACCCGCAGGACGCCGTCGGCACCCAGGCCGGCGTGCCGGTCGCACAGGGCGCGCACCGTCGCCGGGGTGAGCTCGATCGCCCCCTCGAGATCGGGCAGGACGAGGAAGTCGTTCTCCGTCCCGTGGCCCTTCACCAACCGCACTCCTCGAGCGTACTGAGCGCCTGGTGAACCAGCCGGTCGAGCGGCCGGTCCTGCGTGGCGTCGAGCCACTGGATGCGCGGGTCACGCCGGAACCAGGAGCGCTGGCGGCGTACGAAGCGCCGGGTCGCGCGGACCGTCTCACGAACCGCGTCCTCGAGGTCGCCGACGATCCGCCCGGCGTCGTCCAGGCAGCGCAGCAGCTGGGCGTACCCCAACGCCTTGCCGGCCGTGGGACTCGCTCGCAGGCCCTCAGGCAGCAGCCGCACCACCTCGTCGAGGAAGCCCTGCGCCATCATTCGGTGCACCCGAAGCTCGACGCGCTCGTCGAGGTCGGTCCGGTCGAGCCCGACCTCGACGAGGTCGTAGACCGACTCGAACCCGGGCATGCGGGCGGTGAACGGCTGCCCGGTCAGCTCGATGACCTCCAGGGCCCGGACGATGCGCCGGCCGTTCGTCGGCAGGATCGCCTGGCCCGCGGCCGGGTCGAGCGCGGCCAATCGACGGTGCAGGCTCTCGGCGCCGACGCGATCGAGCTCGAGGACGAGGCGAGCCCGGATCTCGGGCGACTCGCCTGGGAACTCGAGGTTGTCCAGCGCGCCGCGGAGGTAGAGCCCGGACCCGCCGACGAGGACGGGCAGCCGTCCCCGTCCGCTGATCTGGTCGATCGCGGCCCGGGCGAGCTGCTGGTACTCGGCCACGGCG
>NZ_JAEKKT010000456.1 GCF_019510245.1 Streptomyces sp.
ATCATTCAGCGGTTGTAGACGTCCAGTCGACGAAGGTGTTGAAGGCGGCGGGGTCGATCGTGAGGATCGGTCCCGCCGGTGTCTTGGAGTCGCGGACGGATACGACGCGGTCGACCGGCAGGTCCTGTCCTCCTTCGACCCCGGGATGCCCGTGTACGACGACGGCACGGACCCGTCGGTCCTCGCCTGGCCGACGGACGGCGGGAGCATGACTCCGCCGCAGGTCCTGGAGTACCTGGAGAGCCGGTTCGGGCTGTGGGTGCCGAAGGACTCCGAGGCGCGGCGGCTTCCGGCGGCCGGCCTGTCGACCCACCGATGACTTCGGCCCGCCTGCGCGGTCATCACTCCGAGGAGGTGTTCGCGATGGGCGCGACGGTACGGCAGGAGGCTCTGGAGCGGCTGCGGGTTCTGGTCGGGGAGTGGGTGGTGGAGGCGGAGTTTCCCGGGCAGGCGGTGGGGGCCGGGCGGAGTGTGTTCGAGTGGGCGCTGGACGGACAGTTCCTGGTGCAGCGGACCGAGACGCCGGACCCCGCCCCGGACAGTACGGCGATTGTGTCGGTCGAGCCGGAGACCGGGGCGTACACGCAGCACTACTTCGACACGCGGGGCGTCGCACGCCTGTACGCGATGACCTTCGACGGCGAGGTGTGGCAGCTGTTGCGTGAGGAGGAGGACTTCTCCCCGCTGTCCTTCCGGCAGCGTTTCACCGGGCGGCTGAGCGCGGACGGCGACAGCATCCACGGCGTGTGGGAGCGGTCGAAGGACGGGTCGGCGCAGTGGGAGACGGACTTCGCACTGACGTACCGAAGGAGCCGCTGAAATGAAGCCCACGGCGGAGAACGCACGCGGGATCGTCGATGCGAGCCGGTACCTGGTGCTGGCCACGGCGGACGCGGAGGGGCGGCCCTGGAGCACGCCGGTCTACTTCGCGCATGTGGGGTGCCGGGAGTTCTTCTGGGTGTCCTCGCCGGAGTCGGTGCATTCGCGGAACATCGCGGTGCGGCCCGAGGTGGGGATCGCGGTCTTCGACTCGTCGGTGGAGATCGGCACCGGGCAGGGTGTGTACATGCCGGCCGTGGCGGCCGAGCTCGTGGACGGGGCGGCTGCAACGAGCGCGCTGGAGGTCTTCTCCCGGCGGTCGCTGGGGCACGGCGGGCAGGTCTGGACCCTCGACGACGTACGGGGCGACTCCGGGCTGCGGCTCTACCGGGCGGTGGCCGAGGCGCACTCGATGCTGGCGAAGGACGGGCGCCCGGATCACCGGGTGGCGGTGGATCCGGGCTGAGGGTGCAGGACGGGGCGGGGTGACCCGCCACCCGGGCGGGTGTTTCGGAGCCGTTGGCGTCAGCGCAAGGTGAGCTGCAGGGTCTCGGAGGTGGCGCGACTCAGCTTCTCGGGGTTGCGCACGAAGTAGAGGCCGGTGATGCGGGCGTCCTCGACACGGACGGCCAGGACACCGTCGAGCTCGCCGTCCACGTGTACGGCGAGTGCGGGGCTGCCGTTGACCACGGTGGGCTCCCAGGTGATCGTGGCCTCGACCTTGGCGGAGCCGCCGATGTAGAAGCGGACGATCTTCTCGGCACCGAAGACGGGCCTGAGCGCGGCCTTCTTGACGCCGCCGCCGTCGCTGAGCAGAACGACATCGGGGGCGAGTACGTCGAGGAGGTCCTGCGGGTTCCCGGTCTCGACAGCGCGCTTGAAGGACTCCAGAGCCGCCCGGGTCTCACTCGGAGAGGCTGCCCGGCGGGGCCTGCGGGCGTCTACATGCCCACGGGCGCGGTGAGCGATCTGCCGTACGGCCGCCGGGGTCTTGCCGACGGCCTCGGCGATCTCGTCGTAGTCGACCTCGAAGACCTCGCGTAGCACGAACACCGCCCGCTCGGTCGGGGAAAGGCTCTCCAGCACGAGCATCATCGCCATCGACATGCTCTCCGCGAGTTCGATGTCCTCGGCCACGTCCGGCGTGGTGATCAGCGGCTCGGGCAGCCACTGGCCCACGTACGCCTCGCGACGGCGCTTCATGGTGCGCCGCCGGTTGAGCGCCTGCCGGGTCGTGATCCGCACCAGGTACGCCCGCTGGTCCCTCACCTCTCCCAGGTCGACCTTGACCCAGCGTAACCAGGTCTCCTGGAGGGCGTCTTCGGCGTCGGCCGCCGATCCGAGCATCTCGTAGGCGACGGTGAACAGCAGGTTGCGGTGGGCGACGAACGCTTCGGTCGCCAGGTCGGTGGCGTGGTCGGTCATCTCTCGGTCCTTCTCCCTCGGATGCCTGGTCAGGCTGCCCACCCTCGCGATGGCCGGCGCCCTGCCGTGCCTGGCCGGCGGCAGTTGGCGGCGGTGGTCGCCCCTGGGTCAGGTGCGCACGACGACATCGGTGTTCTCAGCCAGAGG
>NZ_JAEKKT010000081.1 GCF_019510245.1 Streptomyces sp.
GCTCCCCCGGCCTCGGTTGCGTCAGCCACGCCACCGCCGCCCCGGTGACCGCGACGGGCCACTCGACGACGCCCGCGACGCCGAGCACCCCTGCCCCGGCGTACACCGCGAGCCGTCGGCCGCGCGGGGACACCGCTCCGACCCGGTCCAGTGCTCCACCGGCCACCCGGCCCACCGTCCCGGCCCCGGGAACCCTCCCCAGTACCGAAACGGCCGCCCGCAGCGGCTGCGGAAGCCCCTGCGCCGGTGACGGTGATCTTGACTCTGCTACCTGCTGCGACGATTTCTGCTCGGCCATGACTCGCCTCGCCTGTGGGGGGTCTTCTCCTTGGACCGACCGGGTTCCCGCACTGCGGCCGATCATCCCCACCTGCGACGACCGGTCAGGCGCTCTGGAGCACCGGCCGCTCCGCGTCCCGCAACGCCCTGGAGAGGTTCTCCGCGTGCGGATGGGGGTTGGTGCGCGGATAGACGTAGTGCAGGACCGCGGGCGGGGCGCCGGTGAGGGGGAGGTACAGGACGTCGGGGTCGGGATGCTGGGTGGCGACCGACTTCGGCAGGACGCCGACACCCCGGCGGGCGGCGACGGCGTGCAGGTACTCGTCCAGGTTGGCGGCCTCGGCACCGATCTCGGGCCGGGCGTCGGCGGGCCAGTCGCCTGGCGCCAGAGTGCCGCTTACCGTGTTCAGGACGAGGCAGCGGCGGCCCAGGTCCCGCCAGCCGACCCGGGAACGCGTGGCCAGGGTCGAGCGGACGGACACCGCGGCGACCCGCTCCTCGCGGGCGATCTCCACGGTATGGAGACGTGGATCCTCGACCGGGCCCCACAGCAGCGCGGCGTCCACCGCCCCGGCGTGGACACCGGCCAGCCGCTCGTCCCGGCGTACCGGCTGGACCAGGATGTGGTGGCGGCGTTCGACGAGGTCGATGGCGTCACGACCGCGACGGCGGGGGAAGCCCCAGGTGTAGCCGAGACTGAGAGGCTCCTCCTGCGGGACGGGACGCAGGGCCGCTTCGAGGCGGGGCAGCAGGACCTGGAGCTCGGCGCGGAGGCGTTCGCCGTCCGGGGTCAGCCGCGGGTGGCGGGTGGTCCGGTCCAGGAGCCGGCAGCCGACGTGGTCCTCCAGCCTGCGGATGGTGCGGCTGAGGGTGGGCTGGGGGATACCGAGCCGTTCCGCGGCCCAGGTGAAGTGCTGTTCTTCCGCCAAGGTGAGGAAACAGCGCAGCTGTTGCAGTCCTACGTCCATTGTCACGACGGTACTACTCACCCGCGGTGACCGATTCCGGCGTGCGCGCGTTCCGGGCGGGCTCCTCCTCCGCGTCGGCGGACCGGGGCATGCGGACCAGGACCAGGTGCAGCACCAGTCCGACGGCCACGAGCGCGCCCGTCCAGTACGGCAGGTCCGCGGGGGCCACTCCGGCGGCGAGGGTGACCCCGCCCAGAGCGGAGCCGAGCGCGCTGCCGAGGTAGACGGCCGAGCTGTTGAGGGAGACCGCGACGGGCGCCTGGTCGGGGCGGGCGGCGATGAGCTGGTGCTGCTGGGGCACCTGGAGCGCCCAGCCGGTCGCGCCCCACACCACCAGCGGCACGGCGAGCGCCCAGGTGGCGCGGGCCGCGACGGGCAGCAGCAGGTGGGAGAGGCACAGCAGGAGCAGGACGCCGGTGACGACGGCGTAGGGCCGCCCCGTGCGGTCGACGATCCGGCCGATCAGCAGGCTTCCGGCCACACCGCCCAGGCCCCAGGCCCACATCGCGCCGAGCGTCGAGTCGATGCCGCCCGCGTCGGTGAGGAAGGGCGCGAGGTAGGTGTACAGGCCGAGGCTGGTGACACCGGCGATGAGGGACACCCCCGCGATCGCGGCCACGGGGCGCCGGGCCAGGATGCGGGCCCGCTCGCGCAGGGGCGGCGGCGGGGCGGCCTCCAGGCGGGGCAGTGCGAGGACGATCCCGGCGATGGCGACGGCGCCGAGGCCGGTGATCAGCCAGAGCGTGCCGCGCCAGCCGACGTGGTCGGCGAGCAGCACGCCCACCGGTACGCCGATCACCGTGCCGATACTCATCCCGCCCATGACCAGGGCGAGGGCCCGGCCGCGCCGTTCCTCCCCGGCGAGGGAGGCAGCCGTGGCGGCGGCCATGGGTGAGTAGACGCCCGCGCCGACGCCCGCGAGGGCCCGGGCGACGAGCAGCACGGCCAGACTGCCGGCGAGGGCGGTGAGCGCGTTGGCGGCCGTGAACAGCAGGAGGGCCGCGGTCAGGATGGTCTTGGCGGGCCGTCCGGCCAGCGCGGTCGCGAACACAGGTGCGGCGAGGGCGTAGCAGAGGGTGAATAGGGTCACCATCTGGCCCGCCGCAGACTCGCTGGTGTGCAGGTCGGCGGCGACCTTGGGCAGCAGTCCGGCCATGACGTAGGCGTCGAGGCCGAGTGCGAAGGCACCGAGGACGAGGATGTAGAGCCGGTTCATGGGGGTGGTGGGGGTGGGTGTGGTCATCCGAGGCGCTCCCAGTCCACTTCGGTCACCGGAGTGCGGCCCTGTGGGAAGTAGCGGGCCGGGCCGGTGGTGCGGGCGGCGGTTTCGATGTCGTTGAGCAGGCGCTGCGTCACGACGGACTCGGCGAGCCCGGCGAACGGCACCCGTGGCGGTGTTCCGTCGGCGACATGGCGTACGACGTCCAGCGCGAGGCGACGGAGTTTGACGATCGCGCGTTGCGCGTCGGGCACCTGGGCGTCCCTGGTGTCGACCTCGCACAGGGTGTGCTCCTGGCCGTCCTGGCGCCGCCAGACGCGCAGGTGGTCGGCGTCCCAGACCGGGGTGTCGTAGACGCAACTGGCGTACACGAGCTGCCCGCGCCGGTCCCGGAAGGCGAGGTCGACCGTGCGCTGGCGGACGATGTTGGTGAAGCTGCTGTACACCGTCACCGGGGCCTCGCCGAGCGTGGCGGTCAGGGCGACGCTGTCGAGGACCTCGGGTCCGGAGACGGAGAAGTCGGAGGTGACGCCGAGGGCGTCGCGCACCTTCAGGGGCTCCTCGCCTCCCGTGACGTACCGGACCAGGTCGAGGCTGTGGATGACCTCGCTGGTGACGCCCACGGTCGGGCGGTGGTCGTTGATGCGGTCCTTGCCCCAGGTCAAGTGGGCGCGGACGAGCCGGAGTTCGTGCTCGTGGACGTAGGTGCGCAGCGCCTCGGTGGCGTCCGAGTAGCGCTCGACCAGGTCCAGGGCGAACCCCCGGGTGTCAGTGAGGGCCTTGGCGACGGCGTCCAGGTCGTCGTGCGGGGAGGTGAGGGGCTTCTCCGCGAGGACGAAGCCGCGGTAGCCGTGCAGCCGGGTGAGGATGTCCGCGTGGGCGGAGTCGGTGGCGGCCACCACGACCAGGTCGGGGGCGTGTTCCGCGAGGGCGCCCTCCAGGGTCGGGAAGTACGGGACGTCCTCCCGGGTGCGGTGCCGTGCGTGACAGGCCAGCCGGAACGACTGGTCCAGGCTGCGGAAGGCGCTCAGGAAGCGGGAGCCGGCGTAGCCCATGCCGACGATCAGGATCTTCATGCGGCGACACTCCTCGGGGACAGCGTGCGGAACAGCAACTCCTCGCCGCTGGAGGCGAATCCGAGCCGCTGGTAGAAGCCGGACGCGGTCTCGGTGGCCTGCAGCAGCACCTCGTCGACGCCCTGTCCGGCCAGCCAGCCGTGCAGGTGTTCCAGCAGCCGGGCGCCGAGCCCCTGCCCGCGCGAGGCCGGGTCGACGACGACGGACTGGAGCCAGCCCGCGCGGCCCGAGGGGCAGGCCGGTGACGGGGCACGCCGGTCGACGATCGCGGTCGCGCAGGCGGCGAGGCCGGTCCCGTCGGGGAGGGGGACGACGGCGACCCGGATGCCGTCCGCCTGGGAGAGCTGCTCGGTCAGCCAGGCGCGGTAGTCGCGCCGCCAGGCCTCCCGGGCGGCCGGACTGCCCGCCTTGTAGGGCAGGTCGGCGTCGGGCGCGTCGAGCAGGTGGGCGCGCAGCCGGACGAGTTCCTCGATGTCCGCCACGCCGGCGGGACGGACGACGGTCATGCTGCCACCGCCTCGGCCGGCAGCTCCGCGGCAGGGGCGAGGACCGCGGAAAGCGCCTCGACGAGGTGGGCGATGTCGGCGTCGGTGTGGTTCGGGGTCACGTTGACGCGGAACCGCTCCGTCCCGACGGGCACGGTCGGGGAGTTGATGGGCTGGAGGTAGATGTCGTACTCCTCCAGCAGCCGTACGGCGGCTCGCTTGCACGCGGTGGCGTCGCCGACCAGGACCGGCAGGACGTGGGTGGTGCTGCACGGCATCACGGTGATGCCGGCCGAGGCGAGCGCGTCGCGCAGCAGGCGGGTCTTGTCGTGCAGGGCCCGCCGTTCCGCCTCGGAGTTCTTGAGGTGTTCGACGCTCGCGTGGCAGGCGGCCACGACGGCGGGTGGCAGGGAGGTGGTGAAGATGAATCCGGAGGCGAAGCTGCGCACCGCGTCCACGAGGGTCGCCGAGCCGGCTATGTAGCCGCCGATCACGCCGATCGCCTTGGCCATGGTGCCCTGCACGATGTCGACGAGGTGGTCGACGCCGAGGTCGGCGGCGAGCCCGGAGCCGCGCGGACCGTACATGCCGATCGCGTGCACCTCGTCGAGGAAGGTCAACGCGTTGTGCTCGCGGGCGAGTTCGGCGATCTCCTCGATCGGGGCGACATCCCCGTCCATGGAGTACACCGACTCGAACACCACGATCTTCGCGCGGTCGCGGGGCTGCGCGGACAGCAACTCCCTGAGGTGGTCGACGTCGTTGTGGCGGAACACGGCCCGTTCGGCCCGGGTGCTGCGGATGCCGTTGATCAGCGAGGCGTGGTTCAGCGCGTCCGACAGGACGATCGGGTCGGGCAGCAGCCTGAGCAGGCACTGGAGGGTGGCGTCGTTGGAGCCGTAGCCGGTCGGGAAGACCAACGCGGCTTCCTTGCCGTGCCATTCGGCGAGTGAGGCCTCAAGTGCCCGGTAGTGGGCATGGGTTCCGCCGATGTTGCGCGAACCTCCCGATCCGGCCCCGTACTCGTCGACCGCGCGGTGCATGGCGTCCAGCACCTTCGGGTGCTGGGACATACCGAGGTAGTCGTTGCTGCACCAGACGGTCACCTCCCGCCGGGTGCCGTCGGCAAGGCGGCGCAGTGCCGTCGGATAGGCCCCCGCACGCCGGTCGATGTCCACGAACTCCCGGTACTGTCCGCCCGCTTGCAGGTCACGCAGTTTGGCCGACAGGAACTGCTCGTACACGCTGTTGCTCTCCCCTATGACTGGGCCGCACTTGTGGTGCGGCCTCGATCAGCCCGGGAAGTACATCGAGTGGACCGGGGCGCGATCCAATACACCAGGTGCATGTTGCATCCATCTGGCGCATACGACGAGCTGAGAGCGGGGGGAGAAGGGCTGTTGAGAGGTCGCTCACACCGGGGAGCGCGGGACCCGCTCCAGGGCGATCGCGTGCAGCCTCTCCAGTCGCCGCCGGGACTCCTCGTCCGCCGGGGCGTACGTCACCATGCGCGGGCCGGCCTCGGGGCCTAGCCAGAGGTCGGTGTGGTCGACGCTGACATGGCCGACGTAGCGGTTCATGAACTCCTTGCGGCGGCTGCGGTGTTCGATGACCTCGTGCCGGTCCCAGACCTCGCGGAACTCCTGGGACTCCGTGTAAAGCCGCTTCAGGAGCATCTTCCAGCCGGGCTCGGCGAGGTGACCGGCCATGATGGCGCGGAAGCGGGCGGCCATCACGCGCTGCGCCTCCGGCAGGTGGATGATCGAGGAGCGCCAGTCGTCGTTGGTGTAGGAGAGGATCATGCCGTTGCGGTCCTCGGGCGGCACCGCGTCCAGGTCGCACAGCAGCAGGCCGTAGGTGCGGTTGTAGGCGAGGATGTCGTAGCGGCTGTTCTGCACGCAGGCCGGGACCGGCTCCAGTTGCTCCAGGATCTCCCTGAGCCCCGGTGTGATCGACGGGCAGGCGGTGGCCGGGGTCGGGTCGACCGCGCCGGCGAGCTGGAAGAGGTGCGAGCGCTCGCTCGGGTCCAGGAGCAGCGCGCGGGCGAGGGCGTCCAGGACCTGCACGGAGACCTGGATGTCCCGGGCCTGCTCCAGCCAGGTGTACCAGGTGACACCGACCGCGGAGAGCTGGGCGACCTCCTCCCGGCGCAGGCCCGGGGTGCGGCGCCGACGGCCGCGGGGCAGGCCGACCTGCTCGGGGGTGAGGTGCTCGCGGCGGTGACGCAGGAAGGCGGCGAGTTCATGGCGCCGGATCGACGAGAGGGACGAGTGGGACGCGGTCGCCGGTACGGCTGTCTCCTGGGCCATGGTGGTCATGTCTCCAGCCTGCCTCCACCCGGACCCTGTTGCCAGGTGGTTCTTCTACCAGGATAAGAAGACTCTGGTACCCCTCTGGCGGGAGGCGCAGGCTCGTTGCCGTGACGACCGAAACCACGACTCCACGCCCCGTCCGCGCCGCCGCGCCACCCGAGCTGAGCGGCCTCGGACTCTTCACGGTGCTGCTCGCCGCGGCACTCCCCCTCATCGACTTCTTCATCGTCAACGTCGCACTGCCCACCATCGGCGCGGACCTGTCCGCGAGCGAGTCGGTCCTCGAACTCGTCGTGGCGGGCTACGGGTTGGCGTACGCCGTCCTTCTCGTCCTCGGCGGCCGCCTCGGCGACCTCTTCGGGAGGCGCCGGCTGTTCCTGGGCGGCATGCTGGCCTTCGGGCTGACCTCGCTGGCGTGCGGGCTCGCGCCGACCGCGTGGACGCTGGTCGCGGCGCGGGTCGCCCAGGGCGCCGCGTCGGCGGCGATGCTGCCGCAGGTCCTCGCCACGATCCAGTCGGCGACGGCCGGACCCCGCCGGGCGCGGGCGATGGGCCTGTACGGCGCCACGGCGGGCCTCGCCATGGTGGCGGGCCAGATCCTCGGCGGGGTCCTGGTGGCGGCCGACATCGCGGGCACGAGCTGGCGGGCGGCGTTCCTGGTGAACGTGCCGGTCGTCCTGCTCGGCCTGTTCCTCGCGGCCCGTACGGTCCCCGAGACCCGTTCCCCCCGTCCGGAGCCGGTGGACGGCCCCGGCACGGTCCTGCTGGCGGCGACCCTGCTCGCGCTGCTGGCCCCGCTGACCGAGGGCCGGGCGGCGGGCTGGCCGCTGTGGACGTGGCTGTCGCTGGCGGCGTTCCCGTTCCTGGCGGGGGCGTTCTTCGCGGTGGAGCTCAGGGCGGACCGCGAGGGCCGCACTCCCCTGGTCCCGCCGAGCCTCTTCCAGCTGGTGTCCCTGCGGCGCGGTCTGCTGCTGATCCTGCCCTTCTCGATGGGCTTCGCGGGCTTCATGTTCGTGATCGCGGTGGCGCTCCAGGAGGGGGCGGGCCGCAGCCCCGTTCAGGCGGGTCTCGCGCTGGTCCCGCTCGCGGTGACGTTCCTGTTCACGTCGGTCGCCGGCCCGCGGCTGATCGCCCGCCACGGCACCCGGGTGGTGACCGCGGGCGCTCTGATCCAGGGGGTCGGCCTGGGCCTGATGATCCTGGCCGCGCACTCCTCCTGGCCGGACCTCGGGCTGCTTCCCCTGCTCCCCGGCGGCGCGATCGCCGGAGTCGGCCAGGCCCTCCAACTGCCGGTGGTCTTCCGGATCGTGCTGTCCGAGGTGCCGCCCGCCCGGGCCGGTGTCGGCAGCGGCGTGATGGTCACCACCCAGCAGGTCTCCCTGGCCCTCGGCGTGGCCACGCTGGGCGGCCTCTTCCTCGCCCTGGCGCCGGGCATGGGCATGCGGGACGCCCTGGTGACCACGCTCCTCGTCCAGTTGGCCGGGGTGGCCCTGACGGGCGTGCTGAGTCTGCGTCTGCCGCGCACGATCGACTGACCGGGCCGCGGGCCACGCTCAAGTCCTGGCGAACGCCCCGTGAAGATACTGCTGTTGATGTTGTTCTTGCTGCACACTCCTAGCCGGAGGCGAGGCACATGTTGCAGATCAACACGAGCAGGGTGAGCCGCTGGGACCAGCACGGCCGCGAACACGTGGTCCAAGTGCAGCGCAAGGGCGCGCAACGCACGATCAGATGTGACACCTGCGGCTGGCGCAAGGGAGCGCAGTTCCTGCCCTGGCTGAAGGCGGAGGAACACCTGGCGGAGGCGCATCAGGCGACGGTGGATCCGTCGCAGACGTAGCTGCGGGGGTGGCGGCGGTCAGGCCTTGAGGCCCCGTACCAGCAGGTCCACCAGCGCCGTGAACTCCTTTTCGGCGCCCGGCTTCTCCCACTCACGGGCATAGCCGGGGTCGTGGAAGATGGCCGTGCCCTGGAAGACCGCCTGGGCCGTGGTGTCCGGGGCGGTGACGGTGAAGGTGCCCGCGTCGATGCCGTCCTGGACGATACGGGTCAGCTGGTCGGTCAGCTCGGTGAGGTGCTCGATCACCGCCTCGACGTTCTCGCCGGTCAGGACCGTGTACGTAGCGAACAGTTCCGGATCGTCGCCCGCCTTGCGGCGCTTGACCTCGAAGAGCGCGGCGAGCCAGTCCCGCAGCCGGGCCTCCGGGTCGCGGTCCGCGTCGGTGATCGCTGCCAGGACGCCCGTCGCCCGGTCCAGCCACCGCTTCGTCACGGCCTCCCGCAGCGCCGCCTTCGTCCGGAAGTGCCGGTAGACGCTGCCATGGCTGACGCCGAGCGCGCGTGCCACGTCGACCACGGTGGCCTTGGCCGGGCCGTGGCGGCGCAGCACCTCCTCGGTGGCTTCGAGGATGCGCTCGGCGGTCAGGGTCTCGGTGCTCGGTGGCATGCCTAGACCGTACCTGGCACGATGTTCACCGTTCGCCGCTCATCGTTCGCTGTCGAGCAT
>NZ_JAEKKT010000122.1 GCF_019510245.1 Streptomyces sp.
CGACGTGGTGTTCGAGAAGCTGGCCCGCGACCGCCAGGCCAGCGTGGCGGTCTTCGTCGACGGGCGCCGGTTCGTCTCCTACTCGGCCGACGCCGTGATCGTCTCCACCCCGACCGGCTCGACCGCCTACAGCTTCGCCGCCGGCGGCCCCGTCGTCTCGCCGTGCGCGGAGGCCCTCGTCTTCACCCCGGTCGCCCCGCACATGACGTTCAACCGCTCGGTCGTCACCGCCCCGAACGAAGCGGTCGGCCTGCGCGTCCTGGAACGCTCGGGACAGGCCGCGGTCAGCGTCGACGGCCAGGTGCGGGGCGTCCTGGAGCCGGGGGACTGGATCGGCGTGTACGCCGCCCCGACCCGGCTGCGGGTGGTCCGGCTCGCGGCGATGGACTTCTACGGCCGCCTGCGCGAGCGCATGAACCTGACCGACGCCCCGGCCGCGGTCGCCGACGGCACCCCCGCGCCCCTGTGGTCGCTGCGCACGCCACCGCCCGGCGACATGTCCCATCTCTCCCTGCCGCTCATGGCGGCGGACTACACCGACGCGAAGGAACCGTGCGCCGACTGGAAGGACGGGGTCGCCCACGTACTGGAGAAGTCGGCCTTCCCGCGTCATGCGCAGGAAGGCGACGACAACCCGTGACCGCCGGTTCCCCGGCCCGCTACGGCACTTCTGGCGGACCGGGGGCGATCAGTCCGCGGACCGCACCGTCGGCATGGCGAGCGCGACCGGGCCGGTCTTGCAGGAGTCGTGGCAGTCCTTCTCCAGGCTGCAGCACAGCGAGCAGATCGCCCCGGAGTGGAACGGGCAGCCCGCCACGTCCGGCCGCTCGAAGTCGGTCGCGCACACCGTGCAGGTCAGCGTGGCCGCCGACGGCAGCCCGTCCGGGCCGAGCAGCGGCTCCGCGAGGTCGTCGACGCGGGCGATGTAGTACTTCCCCCTGGTCAGCACCGCGAACAGCGGCGAGAGCACCATCGCGAGGAGCAGCGCGATGAACGGCGAGTACGCCTTGCCGTACTCCCCGAAGGCGTTGAAGTAGGCGGCGATGGAGACCGCCGACGCGATCAGCATCGAGCCGAAGCCGACCGGGTTGAAGTTGTGCAGGTGGGCCCGCTTGAACTCGATGTAGGAGGGGCTCAGCTTCAGCGGCTTGTTGATGACCAGGTCGGCGACGACCGCGCCGATCCAGGCGATCGCCACGTTGGAGTAGAAGCCCAGCACGGTGTTGAGGAAGCCGAAGACGCCGCCCTCCATCAGGGCCAGGGCGATGCCGACGTTGAGGAAGATGTAGACCACGCGCCCGGGGTGACGATGCGTCAGCCGGGAGAAGAAGTTCGACCAGGACAGCGAACCGGAGTACGCGTTCGTCGAGTTGATCTTTATCTGGGAGAGGATCACGAAGAACGTGGCGAGGCCGAGCGCGATCGGCGCCGCGAAGGTCCTGAAGCCCGACACGTACTGCTGGATGGGTTCGTTGGCCTTGGCGAGGCCCACACTGCCGGCGATGTAGAAGGCGAGGAACGCGCCGCCGATCTGCTTGGCGGCCCCGAGCACCACCCACCCCGGGCCGGCGGAGAGCACCGCCCCCCACCACTTGCGGCTGTTCTCCGGCGTCTTGTCCGGCATGAACCGCAGGTAGTCCACCTGCTCGCCGATCTGCGCGATCAGCGACAGCGCGACGCCCGCACCCGCGCCCACCCCGAGCATGCTGATGCCCGACCCGGTCGGGGAGTTGCCGGCGAAGTGCGTGAACTCCGAGAACTTGCCCGGCTCCTGGATCGCGATGGACACGAACGGCGCGACCATCAGCACCAGCCAGACGGGCTGCGTCCACACCTGCATCTTCGACAGCGCGGTCATGCCGTAGATGACCAGCGGCAGGATGATGACCGAGCAGATCAGGTACCCGACGGCGAGCGGGATGTGCAAGCCCAGCTCCAGGGCCTGCGCCATGATCGAGCCTTCGAGGGCGAAGAAGATGAAGGTGAAGCTGGCGTAGATGACCGAGGTGAGCGTCGACCCGAGGTAGCCGAAGCCCGCGCCCCGGGTCAGCAGGTCCATGTCGATCGAGTACTTGGCCGAGTAGTACGAGATCGGGATGCCGGTGAGGAAGATGACCACGGCCGCGGTCAGGATCGCCACCAGCGCGCTGGAGAAGCCGTTGGAGATGGCGATCGAACCGCCGATGGCGAAGTCCGCGAGATAGGCGATGCCGCCCAGCGCGGTGGTCGCGACGACGTAGGGGGTCCAGCGGCGGAAGGACTTCGGCGCGTACCGCAGCGAGTAGTCCTCCAGCGTGTCGTTCTGAGCCCAGTCGTTGTAGGTCCGTTTGCTCTCCGGTCCACCTTCCGTGCCGCTGCCCGCCCCGCCGTCCGCCACGGCCGGCGGCGCCTCCTTGCCGACGATCTCCGTCACGACTCTTCCCTCTCTCGTCCCCGGTCGTTTGCACGGAAGAGTCGCGGCGCGCTGTTTCCCGGACGTTTCACCTGCTTTAAAAGACAAGGCTTGATACTTCCTGTGGGAAGTATCGGCCCCTGCGGACGAGTTGGGCTCAGAGCTGGGCGACGACGTCGAAGTCGAAGGCGTCCGCCCGCGCCAGGTACAGCCGTTGGGCGAGATGGTTGCCGCGCAGCCGTACGACACCCCGCGGCCCCTCGTAGGACACCGCGTCCCCGACCGCGCACATGGCCCGCACCTCCAGCGACCGCGCCCGCTCGGCCAGGGCGGCCAGCAGCCGCACGCCCTCGAAGCAGGACTCGCCGAGGCTCCCCACCACCGGGGCGTGCACACCGAACCGGGCCGCGTGGCGGGCGCCGAAGTCGAGGCTCTCCGCGGTCGCGAGGGTCCCGAAGAAACCGGCCGCCGCCCACAGCCCGTCGGTGCCGTCCGCGCCGGTGGCCAGCAGGATGTTCTCGTCCATGTGCGTGCTCAGCCGCAGACACCGCTGGTGCAGGCCGTATCCGGCGAACGCCCGGTTGAAGCGGGCCGCGTCCGCGCCCACCAGCAGCATCAGCACCGCGTCCGCGCCGCACCGCTCGATCCGGCGCAGCACCGGCCCGAACACCTCCGTCCCCAGCGGCACGAACACCTCGTCCCGCACCCGCCCGCCGCACTCCCGCGCGTACGCCCGTGCCGTGCGCGCGGTCACCCGGGGCCACACGTAGTCGTTGCCCACCGTGCACCAGCGCCGCACCCCGGACGCCTCCGCCAGCAGCCGCATCGCGGGCAGCAGTTGGGCGACATCGGTCTCACCGGTCAGGAAGACTCCCGGAGTCCGCTCGCCGCCCTCGTACTGCGCGGTGTAGACGTACGGCACCCGGCCCGCGATCCGGGGCAGCAGCGCCTGCCGTACCGCCGAGGTGTGCCAGCCCACCACCCCGTCCACGGCGCCCAGCGAGACCAGCGCCCCGACCTCGGCCGCCACCCGGGCCGGCGGCGCCCCGCCGTCCACGGTCACCAGCCGGACCTCCCGGCCCAACACCCCGCCCGTGGCGTTCAGTTCCTCCACGGCCAGCCGCGCGGCCGACTCGCACGACGGCCCGAGGACCCCCGCCGGCCCCTGCAACGGCACGACCAGGGCGAGCAGCAGCGTGCCGCTCCCGTCCTTCGGCGGCGCCGGACGCATCGGCCACCTCCGTGCGGGCATGGGGAACGCGGATTCCGGTCCCGGGCCCCGGCGCCGTCGCCAAGACTCGTATTCTGCGCGCACAGTAGACCTACCGGAAGGACACCGGCAATGCCGTCCGTACCCTCCTCGCCGGACCTCGCCCACCTCCTCAGCCATGCCGAGCGGCGGGTCGTGCGGAGGCTGGCCGCGGTGCTGGCCGAGGAGGAGTGCACGGTCGAGGAGTGGCGGGTCCTGTCGCTCGTCGGGGACGGCCGGGGGCACCCGATGTCCGAGATCGCCGAGCACGCCCTGATGCCGGCGCCCAGCCTGACCAAGCTCGTCGACCGCATGGTCGCGGACAACCTCGTCCACCGCCGCCCCGACCCCCACGACCGCCGGCGCGTCCTGCTCCACCTCACCGCGCGCGGCGAGGACCTGTACGGACGTGCCGCCCAGCGGGTCCACGGCGACCAGGCCCGGCTGCTCGAAGAGGTCGGCGACGGGGCGGTGCTGGCGGCTCTCCTCACGCAGCTCTCGGCGGCGGCCGAGGTCCAGGCGACCGAAGTCCGGACGGTCGGGGTCCGGACGGCCGAGGTCCAGGCGACCGAAGTCCGGACGGTCGAGGTCCGGACGGCCGGCCTGGGACCGTCGGTGCTCCCGTAGCCGTGTCGCCGCGGCGGGACGCGCCGGTACGCCTGGGGTCGGGCCTGCGAGGTCAGGTCTGCGGGGTCACCAGCCGGTGAACAGCAGATGGTTCAGCAGCAGCGCGAGCAGTGCCTGTGCGGTGAGCCAGGCGCGCGGCCGGGGCAGGAACGCGCACGCCGGCAGCAGCCACATCGCGAACGGCAGCCAGATGCGCTCCGTCTCCGCCTTGCTCATCCCGGACAGGTCGGCGAGCAGCAGGGCCAGCAGGGCGGCGCCCACGAGGAAGGCGAGCCGTTTCTCCGCGCCGGGCGCGGTACGGCGGCGGACCGGCACGGCACCCGCCCGCCGCAGCCCGGCGACCGTCGCCGGCCCCGTGATGATCACCGTGCAGGCCAGGTTGGCCCACACCCAGTAGCCGTACGGCCGGGTCCCGCCGACTCCCTGGTAGTAGCGGGTGACCAGCAGCCGGTACCCCCGCCACCAGTCGAACCCGGCCAGGGTGAAGACGAGGGGGACGACCGCCGCCCCGGCCGCCAGCAGCGCGAGGACCACAGGCCGGGCCCGGACCCGGTGCCGGCCGAGCACCAGCACCGCCGCCCCGATCAGCGCGAAGAGCGCCAGGCCGTACGACAGGTAGCAGGTCAGCCCGAACAGCAGTCCCGCCCCGGCCGCCCAGGCCACGGACCGGCCGGTCACCGCGAGCGCCAGCAGGGCCACCGTCCAGGCAGCGACCGCCGCGAAGTACCCGTCCGCCGAGGCACCTACCCACACCGCGGCCGGGGCCATCACCAGGAACGGCGCCGCCCGCCGGGCGAGCCGCTCGTCGGCCAGGGCCCGCACCGCGACCAGCACCGCGACACAGGCCGTCGAACCGGCCGTGATGCACCAGGCGCCCGCCCAGCCGCCGCCGTGCAGCCCGGCCCGGTCCAGGAGGACGAAGGTGAGCGTGGCCGCCGGCGGGTGCCCTGCGATGTGGGCCGGCCAGGGCGCCGGGGTCCCGCTGACGATGTGGTGGGTGAAGTCCCGCAGGGCCGCCGGGATGTCGTGGAAGCGGGAGATGACCGTCAGGTACTCGTTCGGGCTGGTGAGCCGGCCCGCCACGCCCCGCTGCCAGCCGTCGACCAGCGCCAGCGACCACGTCCAGGCCAGACAGGCGCCCCAGGCCGCGCCGAGCAGCCCGCGCCAGGGCAGCCGCACGGCCAGGGCCGGCCCGTACGCCGCCACGGCGACCGCGACCAGCAGCGCGGCCGGGGTGCCCGGGCCGACGTGCGGGTCCCAGTCGGCGAACAGCGGCGGCCAGTGCACGAACAGGTTGCGGTAGGCGTCCTGGAGGTGCCGGCCGACCAGCACGGCGGCGAGCACCAGCAGGGCGGCGGCGAGGACGGCGACCAGATCGGCGAAGAGGCCGGCGGGAGAGGCGGACGGATCGGCAGAGAGATCGGCGTGCCGAGAACGGTGCGGAGCGCGGGTCACACCGGAACGCTAGGTCGGCTTCCGCCCCGAACCGTGCATCAGGCGGCTGACGTCAGACTTTCGTCATGGGTCGCGCACCCGTTGCGGGGGTTTCCCCGGCCTACGGTCGGACCATGCGACACGACGATCCACGGCTCCCCACCTCACCCGGCTTCTGGCGCAGCCCGCTGCGCGGCACGTGGTTCACTTCGGTGCTCGGCCTGGTACTGCTCGTCGGCATCACCGTGATGTTCGTGACCGGACTGGTGTCGTACGCCGCGTACAACCCGGACCTGGCCCCGGTGAACGACCAGACCCCCGACAAGGGCCTCCTCGGCTTCTACCTCTTCTCCTGGCCGACGAACCCGTACTGGCTCTACCGGGTCACCCAGGGCCTGCACGTCACCCTCGGCATCGCCCTGATCCCGGTGCTGCTCGCCAAGCTGTGGTCGGTGGTGCCGAAGCTGTTCACGCTGCCCCCGGCCCGCTCGGTGGCCCACGCCCTGGAGCGGGTCTCGCTGCTGCTGCTGGTCGGCGGCGGCCTCTTCGAGTTCACGACCGGCGTCCTCAACGTCCAGCTCGACTACGTCTTCCCCGGCTCCTTCTACCCCCTGCACTTCTACGGCGCCTGGGTGTTCTTCGCGGCGTTCGCGGCGCACGCGGCACTGAAGACGCCGACGGCGCTGCGGGCGGTCCGGGAGCGCCGACGGCACCTGGACGAAGCAGAGCTGGAGACTCCGCGGCCGGACGCGCCCACCGTCTCCCGGCGCGGGGCGCTGTGGTTCGTGGGCGGCGCCTCCCTGCTGCTGCTCGTCACGACCGCCGGGCAGAGCATCGGAGGCGCGCTGCGGCGCACCGCGCTGCTCGCACCGCACGGCGGTGCCGACCCGGGCAGCGGGCCGAACGGCTTCCAGATCAACAAGACGGCCGCGTATGCCGGGATCGACGCGTCGGAGACCGGGGACGAGGCGTGGCGGCTCGTCGTCACCGGACGCGACGGCCGGACGGTCCGCCTCAGCCGCGCCGAACTGCTCCGGCTGCCCCTGCACAGCGCCGCGCTGCCGATCGCCTGCGTCGAGGGCTGGTCGACCGCCGACCAGTGGTGGCGCGGGGTGCGGCTGCGCGACCTCGCCGCGCTGGTCGGCTACGACAGCGACCCGCCGGACGTCCTCGTCGAGTCGCTCCAGCGGCACGGCGCCTTCCGCCGCGGGGCCTTGCGCGCCAACCAGGTCGCCGACCCGCGCTCCCTGCTCGCCCTCCAGGTGAACGGCGAGGACCTGACCCCCGACCACGGCTACCCGGCGCGCGTGATCGTGCCCGCCGCACCCGGTGTCCTCAACACCAAGTGGGTGGCCCGGATGACCTTCGGAGACCTGTGATGCGCCCGCGCCCCGTCATCGGCAGCCCCTTCCAGATCCTCCTGCTGGCCTGCTCGTTCGCGCTCGCCGCCTACGCGGGCGTACGGCTGCTGTCCGGCGACTGGCTCGGCGTGACGCTGTGGGTGGTGGGCGCGGCGCTGCTGCACGACCTCGTCCTGCTGCCGCTGTACGCGCTGGCCGACCGGGCGCTGGCGCGGGGGATGGGCGCCGCCGGCCGCCGGGTGGGGGCAGCGGCCACGCCCTCGAAACAGTGGGGGAGGACGATGTACGTCCGGGTCCCGGCCGCGCTCTCCGCGCTGCTCCTGCTGGTGTGGTTCCCGCTGATCAGCGGGATGGTGGCCGGGCACTACCGGTCGGCCACCGGCCTCTCCACGGACGGCTACCTGGCCCGCTGGCTGCTGATCACCGCCGTGCTCTTCGGCGGCTCGGCGCTCCTGCTGGCGATGGGGGTCCCCCCGCTCGAGCGAAGCCGAGAGCGGGGGAGGCTGCGCAGGGCCGCGAAGCGGCGCCCGCCGGCCGCCCACTGAGCCTCCGGCTCCCAGCCCCGCGCGCACCGCAGCAGGGCCGGGGTGCCGAGCCGCGCCCAGCGGAAGGGGGCGCCGACGGCCTCCCGGGCGTCGGTGAGGTGGACGTCGGCGCATTCGTCGACGTCCACCGGCGCGGTCTCGGCGATCAGCAGTCCACCGGGGGCGAGGAGCCGGGCCACCCGGCCGAGCAGCGCGTGCGGGTCGCCGCCGATGCCGACGTTGCCGTCCATGAGCAGGACGGTGCCCCAGCGGCCCTCGCCGGGCAGCGGCTCGAAGACCGAGCGGCGCAGGGCCTGACCGCCGAGCCGCACGGTGTGGTCCACGGCGGCCGCGCTGACGTCGATGCCGAGGACGGGACGGCCCCGGGCGGCGAGTTCGGCGACCAGACGCCCGGGGCCGCAGCCGACGTCCAGGACCGCGCCCTCGCAGCGGTCGAGGACAGCCCGGTCGACCGGGTCGGCCCGCGCGCACCAGCGCTCGACGTCCAGGGGCAGCAGCCAGCCGTCCGTGCGGCGCAGGAACAGCGGGCCGCGCCCGGCGCGCAGGGCGGCGGCGTAGGGATCGGCACCGGTCCAGGGGACGGGTGGCGAGGTGGTCATCGGTGCTCCGTTCCGCTGGGCGCCGTGCAGCGGGAGAGCAGGGCGGCGAACCGGCCGTGCGGGACGAGGGCGGCGACGGCGGCCGCGTCGGCCGCGGTGTCCACGTCCCGCAGCCGGGGCAGGTCGCACACCCGCAGCCCGGCGCCGACGAGACGCTGCCGTTGGACGGCGCCGGTCTCCGGCGTGGACATCGGCACCCCGCGCAGCAGCACCGGGTCCGGGTCGGCCAGCCCCAGCGCCCAGAACCCGCCGTCCTCGGCTCCACCGAAGTACGCGTCGCACTCCGCGAAATCCACGGTGAGCAGGGCCGGGGTGACCTGCGGGGTGTCCATGCCGATGAGGAGGGCGGGGCCCGGGCAGTGCGCGAACGCGTCGGCGAGCCGCTCGTCCAGCCCGCCGCCGCACTGCGGTACGACGTCGAAGCCGGGCGGCAGCCAGGGGCCGGGGGCTCCGTCCAGGACCAGGACCCGGCGGGCGGCGGGGGCCGCGGCGACGGCGTCCAGCGTGTCGGCGAGCGAGGCCTCGGCGAGGGCGGCGGCCTGCGCGGGAGAGAACGGCGGGGTGAGCCGGGTCTTGACCCTGCCGGGGCGGGGTTCCTTGGCGATGACGAGGAGGGTGGTCATGCGGGGTTCCTTGGGTGGTGCGGGTGGGTGGGGGGCGGGGGTTGGGGACGCTCACCGGCGCTCGCCGGGTGCCTCCCCCAGCCTTCGGCCGGGGCCCCCAGCGCCCACCCGTGATTGCCCGCGGCTGGAAGGGGGCGCTGACTGCAGCGCCCCGTAAGGGGCGCGGGGAACTGCGCGCTCAGCCCCCACTCACCCGCACCCGGCACTCGGTCCGCACCCCTGCGGCGATGCCCCGTCGGCCCGCACCCGAGGCGGCTCGTGCAGCACCCGGCTCATGTCCCGTACCGCCTGCCACGTGCCGCGCCAGGTCCCCGTCACCTTGGACGCACCGGTGCGCGGCAGGTACGCCACCTCATGCTCGGTGATGCGCCACCCCGCGTCGGCGGCGCGCACGACCATCTGCAGGGGATAGCCGCTGCGCCGGTCGTCCAGGTCCAGCGCGAGCAGCCCCTCGCGGCGAGCCGCCCGCAGCGGACCGAGGTCGTGCAGGCGCAACCCCGTGCGGCGGCGCAGCATCCGCGCCAGCGCCAGGTTCCCCGCGCGGGCATGCGCGGGCCACGCGCCCCGCCCCTGCGGACGCCGGCGTCCGAGCACCAAGTCCGCCTCGCCGTCCAGGACCTCCCGCACGAACGGCACGAGAAGCCCGGGGTCCAGCGAGGCGTCGCAGTCGCAGAAGCAGACGATGCCGGCGCTCGCCGCGGTCAGCCCCGCATGGCACGCCGCGCCGAACCCGCGCCGCGCCTCGTGGACGACGGTCGCCCCGTACGCCCGGGCGACGTCCGCCGAGCCGTCGGTGGAGCCGTTGTCCACCACGAGGGCCCGCCAGCCCGCCGGGATCCGGCCGAGCACCCAGGGCAGGGCCTCCGCCTCGTTCAGACAGGGCAGGACGACGTCCACGTCCGTCGCCGGGAAGGGGGAAGAAGGTGAGGTGGTCACAGCCTTCACCCTACGAACGCGAACCGGACATACCGGGCCTCGACTGCTTACGAAACGCGGACGTCGCACCCCGGGCCCGCCTTCGGCCGCGACACCCGCGACGGCCCGGTGCGAGGGTGGAAGCATGCAGCAGCCGTACGAGTCCACCGAGACCGGGGCCACCGCCGGTGCCGCCCGGGTCCTGGTCGTGGACGACGATCCGACCGTCGCCGAGATCGTCGCCGGGTACCTGGAGCGCGCCGGGTACCTGGTCGACCCCGCCGGCGACGGTCCCACCGCCCTCACCCGCGCCGCCGCCCACTGGCCGGACCTGGTCGTGCTCGACCTGATGCTGCCCGGCATGGACGGCCTGGAGGTCTGCCGGCGGCTGCGCGGCCACGCCCCCGTCCCGGTCATCATGCTCACCGCACGCGGCGACGAGGACGACCGCATCCTCGGCCTGGAGGTCGGCGCCGACGACTACGTCACCAAGCCCTTCAGCCCCCGGGAACTGGTCCTGCGGGTGGAGTCGGTACTGCGCCGCAGCCGCCCCGCCCCCGCCGGCCGGTCCTTCTCGTCCGCCGGACTCACCCTCGACCCCGGCGCCCGCCGCGCCACCAAGGACGGCACCGAACTCGCCCTCACTCTGCGCGAGTTCGACCTCCTCGCCTTCTTCCTGCGGAACCCGGGCCGGGCCTACGGCAGGGAGGACCTGATGCGCGCGGTGTGGGGCTGGGACTTCGGCGACCTGTCCACCGTCACGGTCCATGTCCGCCGGCTGCGCGCCAAGGTCGAGGACGACCCGGCCCGGCCGCGGCTGATCCAGACCGTGTGGGGCGTCGGCTACCGCTTCGAGCCGAGCGGAGAGCACAACCCGAACGACCGGAACGGTCAGGACGGCCGGGACGGTCTGGACAGCCGGGGTGGACGGGAAGGAGCGGCCTGACATGCACGACACCCTCCTCATCGCCCTGTACGCCTTCGCCGGCGCCGCCGGCACCGGACTGCTCGGGGCGGCCGCGCTGCGCCTGCTGCGGCGCCGCTCGCTGACCGTGTCCCTCGTCGTGGTCGCCGCCGTCGGCGTGGTCGCGATGCTCGCCGGCATCCTCGCCGTCGCCTGGGCGATGTTCCTCTCCTCGCACGACCTGTCGGTGGTGACGACGGTCGTGGCGATGGCGGCCGTGGTGTCCCTCGCGACCGCGCTGATACTGGGCCGCTGGGTCGTCGCCCGCAGCCGTGAACTCGTCCTCGCGGCACGCTCCTTCGGCGAGGACGGCGACTTCGCCGCACCGCCGGTCCCGGCCACCGCCGAACTGGCCGAGGTGAGCCGCGAGCTGGCGGCGACGAGCGCGAAGCTCGCCGAGTCCCGGGAGCGGGAGCGGGCGCTGGAGACCTCGCGCCGGGAACTCGTCGCCTGGATCTCGCACGACCTGCGCACCCCGCTCGCCGGTCTGCGGGCCATGTCGGAGGCCCTGGAGGACGGCGTCGCCACCGACCCCGACCGCTATCACAAGCAGATCCGCACGGAGGTCGAGCGCCTCAACGACATGGTGGGCGACCTCTTCGAACTCTCCCGCATCCACGCCGGGACGCTCGCGCTCAGCCCGAGCCGGATGTCCCTGTACGACCTCGTCGGCGACGCCCTCGCGGGCGCCGACCCGCTGGCCCGCGAGTACGGCGTACGGCTGGTCGGCGACCGGGTGGAGCCGGTGCCGGTCGAGGTGGACGGCAGGGAGATGAGCCGGGTGCTGGGCAACCTGCTCGTGAACGCCATCCGCCGGACGCCCCCCGACGGCACGGTCGCGGTCACCGCCGAGCGGTCGGCCGAGGGCGCCGTCGTCCTGTCCGTCACGGACGGCTGCGGAGGCATCCCCGAGGAGGACCTGCCCCGCGTCTTCGACACCGGGTGGCGCGGCACCCACGCCCGGACCCCGCCGGCCGGAGCGGGCCTCGGCCTCGCCATCGTGCGCGGGATCGTCGAGGCCCACCAGGGCCGGGCCTCCGTGCACAACATTCCCGGCGGCTGCCGCTTCGAGGTGGTGCTGCCCGCCGCCGCTTCCTGATCGCGGGCAGCACCACCGGTCCGTCCGGGCCTACGCGCCCCGCAGGCCCGCCCGCGCGAACTCCCGCATCCCCTCCGCGAACCCGATCTCGGCCTTCCAGCCCAGTCCGGCCCGCAGCCGCGCGGAGTCGGCGGTGATGTGCCGTACGTCGCCCAGCCGGTACTCCCCGGTGACCACCGGCAGCGGCCCGCCGTGCGCCTCGGCCAGCGCGCGGGCCATCTCACCGACGGTGTGCGGCTCGCCGCTTCCGGTGTTGTACGCGGTCAGCGCACCCGGCGCGGCCCCCGCCTCCAGCGCCACCGCGTTGGCGGCGGCCACGTCCCGGACGTGCACGAAGTCCCGGCGCTGCCGCCCGTCCTCGTACACCCGGGGCGCCTCGCCCCGGGCGAGCGCGGAACGGAAGAAGGAGGCGACGCCCGCGTAGGGGGTGTCGCGGGGCATCCGGGGCCCGTACACGTTGTGGTAGCGCAGCGACACCGCCGACCCGCCCGTCGACCGGGCCCATGCGGCGGCCAGATGCTCCTGGGCCAGCTTGGTCGTGGCGTACACGTTGCGCGGATCGAGGGGTGCGTCCTCACCGACCAGCCCAGGCGTCAACTCGGACCCGCACACCGGGCAGTTCGGCTCGAACCGCCCGGCGTCCAGATCGGCGACCGCGCGCGGCCCGGGCCGTACGACACCGTGCCGCGGGCACTCGTACCGCCCCTCCCCGTACACGACCATCGACCCGGCCAGCACGAGGTGCCGTACCCCCGCCTCGGCCATCGCGGAGAGCAGGACGGCCGTACCGAGGTCGTTGCGCGAGACGTACTCCGCAGCGTCACCGAACCCGGCTCCGAGGCCGACCATCGCGGCCTGGTGGCAGACCGCGTCGACGCCCGCGAGGGCCCGCCCGACGGCCACCGGACTGCGCACGTCGGCGCCCGGGTCGTCCCGGACGTCGAACACGACCGCCTCGTGCCCGCGCGCGGTCAGCGCCTCGACGACATGGGACCCGATGAACCCGGCACCGCCGGTGACCAGTACACGCATGGGGCCACGCTAGGTGCGCGCGGCCCCCGGACCACGCGCCCACGCCCGCACGTCACGACTCCGTAAGGCGCGAAGGCGGCCGGCGCGTGGCTTCGTTCAGTAGCCGCCCAGCAGCGCGCGCACCCTGCGCAGGGACTCCGGTCCGGCGGTGCTGTGCCAGCGGGTCGGGTCGGCCGGGCGGCGGCCCCACAGCAGCAGGACGCGCACGGCCGCGTCGCTCTCGATCGTCGCGGGGCCCTCGGGCGCGGCGAGCCGGATGCCGGCGCCGTCCGCGTCGGCGGTCACCACGACGTCGTCCATGCCGGGGGTGCGCAGGCGGCCCTCGATCCGTCCCTCCGGGCCCAGGTCGAGACCGGTGCGGCCGCGCTCCAGCAGCGGCCGGCCGACCGACGTCACGCTGTGCTCAGTCAACCAGGGCTCGTTGAGCGCCCGCACCGCCGTACGGTCGTCGCCGGTCAGGTCCCAGCGGTGCAGGATGAGCTCCTCGCGCATGTGCTCGGCGAAGAAGGGGACCTTCACCGTCCGGCCGGTCCACACCACCTCGGTGTCGGGGGAGAGGGCCCGGGCGGCCGCGGCGACCTCGCTGAGCTTCTCGCAGCGGCTCAGGAACGCCGCCCACAGCTCGGTGTCCGACATCCGCCGGTAGGGCTCCTCGCGGTCGAAGCCCCGGGTCTCCACCGGCGCACCGGCGAGGAACGCCTGCAGCACCCGGGCCAGTTCCTCGGCGGTGCCGGTCTGGTGGACCAGGACGTCCCGCACCGTCCACGCCTCGCACCACGTACCGTCGTCGGGCCGCCGCCCCTGGACGGCGTGCACGAAGGGGGCCAGCTCCGGCAGGGTCTCCTCGACCCGAGAGGGAATCATGCGCCATGGGTAGCCGGACCCGTCGCCGCCCAAACGCCGCCGAAGAGCCCGGCGGGAGCGGCCGGCCCCGCCGGTTGAACGGCGCGGCCGGGGGCCACGTACCTGTCGCTGTGGGCGGCGCCGTGCCGCCCGAAGGCATCGGCGCCGCGCGGCAGCCGGTGTGCAGAGGAAGGGCTGAACCATTTCAGTGGATGCGAGTCGCCCGGCCGGCAGTGCTCTCGACCTGGCCGTCCCCGTACGCCGGGAGGACAGCGGGACCGGGGCCGGGGACGGAAGCGCGGCACACGTCCGTCCGCGGGCGCACGCGCAGGTGCGGGGTCTGGACGGCCTCCGGGGCCTGGCGGCCCTGTACGTCGTCCTGTTCCACTGCTGGCTGTACACCTTCCCCGGCTACCCGCACAGTTCGGCGCCGCCGTGGCTGGGCGGGCTGATGTTCGGGCGCCTCGCCGTCGTCTTCTTCCTGGTGCTGTCCGGGTTCTCCCTGGCGATCTCCCCGGCGCGGCACGGCTGGCGGACGGCCGGTGTCCGCGAGTTCCTGCGCCGACGCGCCTGGCGCATCCTGCCCCCGTACTGGGCGGCACTGGCCCTGAGCCTGCTGATCTCGTGGTTCGTGGTGCCGGCCTCGCACTTCGGGCCGCCCACCGGCGCGACCGTCGTGGTGTACGGCCTGGTCGCCCAGGACATGGTCACCGCCCCGACGCCGAACGGCGCGTTCTGGTCGATAGGGGTGGAGGCCGAGCTCTATCTCCTCTTCCCGCTCCTCCTCCTCGTCCGCCGCCGCTGGGGCGCCGCGGTCCTCGCCGCGTCGGTGACACTTCCGGTGGTCGTCATCGGCCTGACGGCGGCCGGTGCCAACCCGGTGGAGGGCGACAACTGGCTCGCTCCCCATCTCGCTCCGGTGTTCGCCGCGGGCGTGGCCGGCGCGGGCATCGTCACCGCCTCGGACAGGGTGCGACGACTGCCGTGGGGGTGGCTCGCCGCCCTGGCGGCCCTGCCGGTCCTGGTCCTCGGCGCCGTACGGGGTTCCGCCTGGACGGTGAACCACTACTTCTGGATCGACCTCGCCGTCGCTCCGGCCATGACGATGCTGCTCGCCGCCGTCGCCACGGGAAAGCCGGCCTTCCTCGTACGGCTCCTGACCGCGCGTCCCGTCCGCGGCCTCGGCGGTTTCTCCTACAGCCTCTACCTGATCCATCTGCCGGTCGTGCTGGCCGTGATCCGCCGGGTCGCTCCGCATGTCGTGTCGCCGGGACTGCCCACGTTCTGGTTCACGCTGGCGGTGGGCCTGCCGGTCTCGGTCGTCGCGGCGTGGCTGTTCTCCAAGCTCTTCGAAACACCGTTCAAACGGAACAGGTCCTGGAAATCGCTGGTAGCCGCACGTTCTGGCGCGTGAGACAAGCGTGTGGGACAAGCCCGGCCCGCTTCCGGGCCGGCCCTCGGTCTGTCGTCAGCCCGTCGCCCGTCAGCCTGTCGCCGTCGATTTCTGGCCCGAGGGAGTGACGGCGTACCACTCCTGGTCCTTTCCCTGGCCGTTCGTCTGTCCCGCCGCCGTGTCGCCCACGTACCGGTAGAGCGGCCAGCCGGCGAGGGTGAGCTGTGTCTCGCCGTTCCGGTGGACCGTGCCGAGGAGGCTCTTCTGCACCCCCGAGGTCTGCACCGACTCCGGCACGATCACCGGCAGCCAGGTCTTGGTGCAGGCGCCGGAGCACGTCCACTTGGAGGGGTTCGGCTGGTCCTTGTCGTAGCGGTAGAGGGTCAGCCCCTTGTCGTCGGTGACGATGCTGCCCAGCCCCTGGGCCGCCCTGGTCAGCACGGCGGCGGTGGTGGCCGGCTGCCCGCCCGCGTTGCCGGCGGCGGCGGTCGGCGTGGAGGCGGCCGGATCCGACGCGGCCGGGGTCGCCGACGTGACGGGGGCGGCCGGTGCGGCCGGGGCGGCGTTGCCGGTGCCGGTGCCGTTCGAGGAGCCGCACGCCCCCAGCAGGAGAGCGGAGGCGAGCCCCAGGGCGAGGCTCGGACCTCCCGTCCGCTCAGCCGCCGCGACCACGTGACGCACTCTTGACCATCGCCGGACCGGTGCCGTGGACGCCGACGACGCCCCGATCCTCGTCTCCATCACCTGGGTCGGCGAGGTGACCGGCCGCGCCGGCCGAACCCGGCCCCGCGAGGGGCCTCTTGGAGACCGGGGAGCGGGAGCACCGGCGGCCGGTCCGTCCGCGCCGGGTTCGCACGCCCCTGCGGACGGCGCCGGTGCTCCCGCTCGCCCATCCCGCCCGGCGTGCGCAATTCCTGGTAGGGCACCATCTGCTCAGCTGCCATCTACCCGTGAGGGGTCGTCATGCCCGTTCGCCCTGCCGCCGTGCCGGCACTGCTGACCTGTCTGCTGCTGGCGGGCTGTTCGTCCGTCCAGCTCGGTACCTCGGACCCGTCCTCGTCGGGTGCCCCGGCGCCGGCGACGTCCCCGTCGGGTGCGGCGGGCGGGGCGCACGAGATCCCGGTCGGCGCCGGCCCGCAGAAGAAGTACACGGTGCAGCAGCAGCCCGGCGCCGGCCAGTGCCACTACCGGTACGAGAAGGGGGAGCCGCTGGAGGACAGCGCGTGCACCCCGGGCGCGATCTCCCCGGCCGTCACCCAGGCCAACCTGAAGACGACGATATGCCGCAAGGGCGGCTACACGTCCGGCGTCCGCCCGTCCGCCTACGTCACCGGCAAGGAGAAGAAACTCAACGCCGCCTCCTACGGCTTCACCGGTGCCATGAGCGACGCCGAGTACGACCACCTGATAAGCCTCCAGCTCGGTGGCGACCCCAACGACCCGCGCAACCTGTGGCTCGAACCCGCGGACCCCGGCCACAAGGCCGGCCAGGGCGTGAACAACAGGAAGGATCCCGTGGAGACCAAGCTGCACACCGCGGTCTGCGCGGGCAAGGTCACCCTCGCCCAGGCGCAGCAGGCGATCGTCACCGACTGGACCACGGCCCTCGCCAGGCTCGGCCTCGACTGAGTGCGGCGCGGACCGCTGCGCGGCAAGTCAGGCCGCGCAGCGGTCTGTTGAGACCGGCCCGGCAGCCGGCTGTTAGCGTTCCGACGCATGGCGGACAGCGTGTACGTGGGCAAGGCGGGCAAGGACGCGGCAACGGACCGGGGATGGCTGCTCGGGCACTTCAAGGAGCACGACGACCCCCGGCACAGCGACGCCGTCGAGGTCAAGTGGGGCGTCCACCCGCGCGGTGAACAGCGTACGCAGTGGGTGGAGGGCGAGGTGCGCACGGCTCTCCTGGTGCTCGTCACGGGCCGTTTCCGCATGGAGTTCCCCGGCCGCAGCGTGCTCCTGGAAGAGCAGGGCGACTATGTCGTCTGGGGCCGGGGAGTGGATCACTCCTGGGTCGCGGAGGACGATTCCGTCGTCCTGACCGTGCGATGGCCTTCCGTGCCGGGATACGCGGCGCCGCAGGACGGGCCGCCGCCGACCGACGGGCCCTGGGCGTGACCGCCGCCACCGGTCCGGCGAACCGCCGAACGCGGTCGCGCGGCCGGGCCGTCAGGGCTGCCCGGTCGTGGCGGCATCGGCGCCGTCCGCCGCCGACGCCGCCACGACCGCGGTACCTCGCGTCAGCCGGGCCACGTTCCGGTCAGGCTGCGGACACCGGTGGCGCCCGCGCGGTCGACGGCGGCTTTCACCACCGCGAAGATCGCGCCCTGGAGCATCGCGGCGAGCAGCACCTCGCGCCAGGAGCGGTCTTCGTCGGTGGCGTCCGGGGCGTCCCCCTCGTGGCCGAGCACCTTCCAGGTCTGTTTGAACAGCGCTCCCGCGGCCAGGCCGCCGGCCACGCCGAGAGCCATGCCCACCGGTTTGTAAGCGATCTTCGAAACCTTCATCCGGCTCACCCCTCCGTACGGCGGCAGACCACCCACACCACGACGACGGCCGCACCCGCCGCCACCGCCCACAGCGCCTTGCGGTCGTCCCGCACCAGCCGGGCCCCCGGCGCACCCTCGTCCCCGACGGCGGCGGGCAGCCGGCCCCGGGCCCGGTGGGCCACGTCGGCGGCCTTCGCCTTCAACTCCCCTGCCTTGAGGGCGGCTTGCTCCTTCAGCTGCCCGCCCTTGACGGCAGCCCGCTCCTTGACCTCGGCACCCTTCTGCCTGGCGCGCGCCTTGACATCGGTCTTCGCCGCGAGGGCCTGGACCGTCTCCCCGAGCTCGGTACGGGTCTGCTCGACCTGTTCGCGCAGTTCCTCGGGGCTGGAAGCGACGGGTTCGTCGTGGGGCGGCTGGGTCATCGGTGCGCACTCTCCCTGATCGTGGCCACGTCGGCCTTCACGTTCTCCACCGTCTGCTCGGGCGTGGGCGGCGCCGCGCGCCCGACCTGCTTCTTCCCGCTCCTGGCCAACACCGCGGCGACCAGACCGAGTACGGCCGTGACGATCAGCCCGGCCGCCCATACCGGCAGGGCCACCGAGATCGCGGCGATCACGCTGGCCACCAGCGCCTGGAGCATCAGGAAGCCGACGACCCCGGCGCCTCCGAACAGGCCACCACCCTTGCCGTAGTGCCTGCCCTTCTCCCTGATCTCCGCCTGCGCCAGCCTCAGTTCGCCCCGCACCAGCTCTGTCAGCTGCTGCGAGGCCCGCTGCACCAGCTCGCTCACCGACTCCTGGCCCGAGCGGTCCGTGCTCCGGCCGGCCGCGGCGTGCTGCGGCTGTGTACCCGACACGGCGCTCACCTCCCGTCCCTTTCCGTTGCTGCCAGCCGGGCGGCGCGACCCGCCCGGCGGTCCTACGAACGCGCGAGTACCCAGGACGGCCGGCGACGTGCGCGGCAGCCGTATGCCCGTGGCGCGGTCATGCGTCATCCAGCCGGCGTACGTGCTCCTCGTCCCAGGCCCGGGTGTCACGAGGCTCGGTGTAGGGCTCCGCCGTGGGCGGCAGACCGCCCGCGACGGCCCGCTGGCGTGCGGTCTCGGCGTCGAACTCCAGGCCCAGCAGGACGGCCAGGTTGGTGATCCACAGCCAGACGAGGAACACCACGACGCCGGCCATGGTGCCGTAGGTCTTGTTGTACGAGGCGAATCCGGCGACGTAGAGCGCGAAGCCTGCGGAGGCGGTCAGCCAGACCAGCAGCGCGACGAAACTGCCCGGCGTGATCCACCGGAACCCTCTGACCTTCGCGTTCGGACTGGCCCAGTACAGGACGGCGATCATCAGCGCGACCAGGAGAACGAGCACCGGCCACTTGGCGATCGACCACACCGTCAGCGCACTGTCCCCGATCCCGAGGGCGGCACCGGCCTGGTGGGCGATGCCGCCGGTGAAGACCACGATCAGTGCGCCGGCCGCTGCCATCACCATCAGCGTGAGGGTGAGCAGAACGCGGAGGGGCAGGATCTTCCACAGCGGCCGCCCCTCCGGCACGTCGTAGACCGTGTTCGCGGCCCGGATGAACGCCGCGACGTAGCCGGAGGCCGACCAGAGTGCCACCGCCAGCCCGACGAACGCCATGACGGACCCGGCGCCGGCCTTGCCCTGCAACTGCTCCACGGCCCTGGTGATGATGTCCCGGGCCGGACCCGGCGCCAGTTGCCGGACGTTGTGCAGCACCGCGTCGGTGGCCGACCGGCCGGCGACGCCCAGGAGGGAGACCAGCACCAGGAGGGCCGGGAACAGCGAGAGCACCGAGTAGTACGTCAGGGCCGCCGCGCGGTCGGTGAGCTCGTCGTCCCTGAACTCGTGCAGGGCACCCTTGAGAACGGCGCCCCAGGCCCGCTTCGGGAGCTGGGTCGGCGCGTCCGGCGCCCGCCGTTCGACCTCGGGTCCGGGTCCCGCCTCCTCGGGCGTCGGCACCTCGTCTCCCGTGTCCTCCCCGCTGTCCCGGTGCGCCTTGCGCCGTGGTGTACGAAGCCTCAGCATGCGCACCGGGTAACCCGTGGGCGTCTCCTCTACGCGCCCGATCGGGCACATCGCCGCGCCGCACGGCCCACCGGGGCGAGGCGGACGGTGCGGGAATCGGGCGCGGACGGGCATGGAACGCGGTCAGGGAAGCACCCAGGAAGGCATGGAGTGTGAGATCTACCAGAACCGTACGGGTGCGGGGGAGCGAATCGACTGTGGCCAGGAGGAGGCCGGACGCGGGATGGCCCTGGACCGTCTGGCCGCGTTGGCGCCGGAGGAGTTCGCCTGGATCCGCGTGAGCGACCCCTCGCCGGAGGAACTCGACCAGCTCGGCAAAGAGCTGGGGCTGCATCCGCTGGCCGTCGAGGACGCGGTCCAGGCACACCAACGGCCCAAGCAGGAGCGGTACGGCGACGTGCTCGCGGTCGCCGTGAAGACACTCTGGTTCGTCGAGCAGACCGCCGACGTGGAGACCGGCGAAGTCATGATCTTCCTCGGCCCCTCCTTCGCGCTGACCGTGCGCCACGGGGCCGGTGACCCTGTCGCGGGCGCGGCCCGTCGGCTCGCCGAGCAGCCGGACATGGCACGGCTCGGGCCGGCCGGCGTCCTGCACGCGGTGACGGACGTCGTCGTCGACGCCTACACCGATGCCGCCGCCCAGGTACGCGCGGATCTGACCGAACTGGAACGGTGCGTGTTCTCACCGGTCCGCCAGGACCTGACCGAGCAGATCTACTCGCTCAAACGCGAGGTGGTGGAGTTCCGCGACGCGGTCCAGCCCCTGGTCCCCGTGATGCAGTCGCTGACCGTGGCGGGGGACGAATGGCCGCGCGAGCTCGTGCCGTACTTCCGTGACGTCGCCGACCACCTCACCCGCACCGGCACCGAAGTGCGCGCCCTGGACGATCTCCTGGGCTCCGTCCTCGACGCGCATCTCGCGACCGTGGGCACCTGGCAGAACGACGACATGCGTCGTATCAGCGCCTGGGCTGCCATCTTCGCCTTCCCCACCCTGGTCGCCGGGATCTACGGCATGAACTTCGACCACATGCCCGAGCTGGCCTGGCGCTACGGCTACCCGGGCGCGCTGGCCGTGATGGCCCTCGGCGCGGGATGGCTGTACCGGGCCTTTCGGCGCAACGGCTGGCTGTGAGGCCGGGGGTGTGGCCCGCGCGTACGGCGGAACCCGGATGCCCGAGGGCGCCGCCTTCGCCGCGATCGCGGCCTGCACCCGGGTGCTGATGTCGTCGGGCGGATGGGGTACGGGTTCCAGTTGACGAGGGCGACGGCGGTGACGCCGGTCTGGAGCTGGAGGTGTTCCAGCCGGGCGGCCCGTTGTCGGTGACGGCCACGGTGCGCAGGCCGCCGCGGAGCGGGGCCGTCATGACGCCGACCGCGTCGCACCGGTGATCTCCACGCCGTTCGATGCGGGGCGGTCGAGGAGTACCACCGGGTCGACGTCGTCCGCGAAGGAGTCGGCCGGCCCGACGAGCGCCTCGGCGAGCTGCCGTTCGCGGTTCACGACCGTTCACCGTCCAGTCCGTCGTCGCCGGTGTCACGCCGGCCTTGCTGGTCGCCAGGACCGCCGTCCGCCTCCCTCGGGAAGCGGAGGGCGCGGGCGACGACGTCCCGGGCCACCTCGGTGACCGTACGTCCCTCGACGAAGGCCCGGGCCCGCATCCGGTCCAGGGCTTCTTCGGGACCCACGCCGAGCCGCACCATCACGATGCCGATCGCCTGGTAGACCTCGCTGTGCTCGGCCTCGGACGCCTCCACCCACGACGCTCCCCCCTGGGAGGGCGCCCGTTCGTCCCGGTCGGCGCGCGCATGCAGATTCATCACGGCGCACGTGACCGCGTCCCGTGCCCACAGGGCGATGCCCAGCTCACGCTCCGACAGCCCGCCGGGCCGGTCCCGGTAGAGATCGAGGGTGCCGATCGCCGATCCGCCCACTCCCAGCGGCAGCGAGAACACCGCCCGCACGCCCAGCTCCACGGCCTGACGTGCGAACATCGGCCATCGCCTGCCGTCCGGCCCGTCGGCGAGATCCGCCGCCAGCACGGGTGCGGCCGCGTCCAGCGCCGTCTGGCACGGGCCGTCGCCGAGTGTGTACTGGGCCTCCGCCAGCCGTGCCGCGAGCTCGTCACTGGCACACCAGGTGACCCACACCGTCGGGCCGCCGGAGATCGAGACCGACGCGCCGCTGACCGGCAGCAGCCCCACGCAGGCACGGCACAGCGCCTCCGGCGCCCGCAACGGCTGCACGCCCCGGGCGGCGGCGGCGAGCGCCTCGATGACGCGCAGCCGCTCCTCCGCCTTCGACGGTTCGCCGTCACCGCCGCCTGAAGCACGGGCGGAGGGGGCAGCGGGCATGGTCGTCACCTCCCCGCGGGCGAGGATGGTCAGCAGACATGATCCGGTTCTCCGGCCGCAGGAGGCCACCGGGCGAGTCGGAGCGGCCCACGTGCCGACGCGGGCACCGCGCCCCGCCCGGATCCGGCCCAACCTCCGGTGCAGCGTCGGCGAGGACGAGACCCGTCGTCTCCTCGCCGTCGGCCGGGCCGGGTGCCGACGCACCTCAACGGCCGAGGGCGTTCTGCAGCTGCTCCTTGGTCATCGAGGAGCGGCCGTCGATGTTGCGCTTCTTCGCCTCCTCGTACAGCTGGTCCTTGGTGGGACCCTGCGCGCCGCTGTGCGAGCGCTGCCCGCCGCGCTGGGACGCGGACTTCGGACCACGCGTCGAGGACTTGCTCGCGGTCTTCGACTCGCCCGACCTCGCCCGCTCCTTGTTGACCGTCCGCGCGGCGATCTCCTTGGCCCGTCCGGTGGACTCGCCCCGGTCCTGGGCGCTCTTCTTGATGTGTTCGTACTGCCGTTCCCGCTTGGAACTCGATCCGGCAGGCATAGCGCTTCTCCTCAGTGGTCGCAGGTGATCGCGGGGCACCGGTTGCTCAGGAGTGATCCGACCGCTGATCCGGAGGCACTCCACCGCCTTCACCGCCGCTCTTGCCCCCCTTGCCCGTGCCGTGGACGCGGCCGCCGGTGTTTCCCGTCTGCCGCGCCCTGAGCTCACCGCTGTGCTGCGGCGTCGCACTGCCCTTGCGGCTTCGCCTCTGCTCAGGCTGCTGGGGGTCGGACATGCCAGGTCCTTTCCGCTCGTCCGGATGGGTGCGGTCGGCATGCCGAGTTCCCCGAAGCTGTCGTCCGACCCGTCGGGCTCCAGAGCCGTACGTCCCCCCGGGCCGTTCAGCACCGAGGCCCTGGCTTCGATGGTCGCCGCCCGCCTGTCCAAGCTCGGCGTGCAGACGGAGCTCGTGCGTGCCGTGGGCCTGGCCATCGCGCCGGGGGTGGTCACGGACGCGGGAGACGGCGACGCGTGGCCGGACGTCCACGAGCGGCTGCTGGACGCCGAGGTGCTGGTCATCGCCTCGCCGAGCTGGCTGGGACGGCCGTCTTCGGCGGCGCAGCGGGTGCGGGAGCGGACGGACGCGATGATGTCCGAGACCGACGACGAGGACCGCCCGGTCGCCCACGACCGCGTGGCGGGCGTGGTGGTCACGGGGAACGAGGACGGTGCCCACCACGTCATCAGCGGAGGTCTCAGGGGCCCTCGCGGACATCGGTTACACGATCCCGGGCGAGGCGAACCCGCCCGTTCCGGTGTCCTGCGTGCAGTCGAAGAGCCGGGGTGTCAGTCGTGTTCGGCCCGTTCCGGTTCCGCCTGTACTTCGTGAGTCGGTGGTGGCGGGAACAGGCGGTCCTCCAGGATGGGCAGTCCGAACAGCAGGAGAAGCGGCACCACCGGGGTGAGCAGAGCTGTGACGATCACGGCGCCTCCCCGCGAAGCTGGCGATCACGGCTGTCACTTGGCGGCAGGCCGGCCATGTCCACCGTGCGGCCGAATGAGGGACGCCGCACCCCGGGACCCGGGGGTGTAGACCAAACGGGTGATGTGTGGTCCCGTCCGGACACCGCTGCGGGATCCGGTCAACCGGCATGGAGTCCGGCTGGGGCCGAGGACGTGAGAGGGCTGCCGGCCTCGTCACGGATCTGCGGTCGGCCAGTCCAGTGGTCGTGCGCCGACGGCCAGGGCCTGGAGCATGGAGCGAGGTCCCCGGAACGGACGGAGAGGAATCCCCTGACGACGACGCCGGGCGTACGGCCCACCCGAGTGAAGGTCTGTCCGGATCGGCTCCGAGGGCCCGGCGCCGACCTGGCTCCGTGTGCGGCCTGCAGGGCTGCGAGCCGGGATGCTCGCGGTGCGCAGTCGACGTACAGCCCCCCGCGCCTACCGGGCGGGTGTGGACCGGGCCGCCGCGTCGACGTCCGCGGTGGTGACGAGGCGATCCTGCTGCTCGCGGCATTCGGCGTGCCGGAGGCGGACGACCGCGTCGAGTCCGCCGCCGGGGGCTGCCTCCAGGGTGACCTCGCCCCCTCCCGCGCGGGTGAGGTGCCGGACCAACGGCAGACCGAGGCCGGTGCCGTCGTGGTCGGCGTGGGGAGCTCGCCAGAAGCGGTCGAAGGCCCTGTGCCGGTCGGCCTCGGTCATGCCGGGGCCCTGGTCGATCACATGCAGCTCGGTCACGGGCGAGGCGCGGGTGTCTTGTGCGGGGGTGGTGATGACGGCCAGCGTGACGGAGGTTCCCGGTGCGGACACACGGAGCGCGTTGGACAGCAGGTTGTCGATGATCTGTTCCAGTGCGCCGGGGACTGCCCGCACCGGAACGGACGCGCCTCCGGACACGATGATGTCGACCTGCTGTTCGGCGGCGAAGGCCGTCCAGATGTCCGCGCGGTCGGAGACGACGGCATTGAGATCGGCGGGTTCCGTCCGGATCTCCGTGTTCTCCAGCCGTGCGAGCGCGAGCAGCCCCTGCACCATGCGGCTGAGCCGCTCCAGCTCGCCGAGCGCCTTGTCGAGGCTGTCCTGCGCGCAGGGGGCGAGGTGCGGCTCGAAGTTCTCCAGGCGCAGGCGTAGCGAGGTCAGGGGTGTCTTCAGCTGGTGCGACACGTCGGAGGCGAACGCCTGCTGAGCCTGGAGCAGGTGCTGGAGCCGGGTCGCGGTCCGGGTGAACGACGCGGCGAGCCTGCGCAGTTCCGGTGGCCCGTGGTCGGTCGCCGGGGGATCGGTGATCCGCCCTTCGGCGAGTTGCGCGGTGGCGCGTTCCAGGGCCTGCACGGGGCGGGTGATCGAGCGCGCGAGAGCGAACCCGATCAGGGAGGCGGCGGCGAGGACTCCGAGACCGACGGCGGCGAGGACCAGCCAGGTGGCGCGCACCCTGGCCTTGAGCGGGCCCAGCGCGTACACCGTTCGCACCACGCAGGCGACGGCGGGGTTGGACCCGCCCGGTACGGTGACGAAGAGGAGGCCACCGTCCGCGGGCGGGGCCCTGCGCGTGCCGACACTGGGACGACCGTGCAGTGCCGTGGAGATGTCCGACTCGGCGGACAGGTCCGTGCCGACCACGGCGTGGGCAGCGGTGTCGGTGAGGACGATGCCCCGGTGGTCGGCGACGAGCACGGTACCGCCCGTCCGCCGCCCGTACGCGAGGGCGAGGTCGGGCAGGTCGGCTGTCAGTCCGTGCTCCATCTTGTCCTCGCAGACCTCGGCGAGCGTCATCGCCCCCTGTTCCGCCGTGCGGGAGAAGCGGGCCAGCTCGCTGCGGGCGTAGAAGACGCCGAAGGGCACTTCGAGCGCGAGCAGGACGAGCAGTATCAGGCTCAGGTGGCTGAGCAGGAGGCGACGGGTCACCGGATCTCTCCGCCGCGCGTCTGCACCGCGGCGGACGGGGTGTCGAGATGTGCCGGGGGGACGAGGCGGAAGCCGATGCCGCGGATGTTCTCGATCCATGACGCGTCGCCGAGTTTGCGGCGCAGCGCCGCGATGTGGACGTCCAGGGTCTTGGTGGGTCCGAAGAAGTTCGGTTCCCAGACCGCGTCGAGGATCTGCCGGCGGGAGCAGACCGCGCCGGGGTCCTCGGCGAGGCAGGTGAGCAGGTCGAACTCCTTGGGCGCGAGGGCGACGGACGCCTGGTGCAGGCGTACCTGCCGGGTGCGACGGTCGATGGTCAGCGGGCCGATCCGCCGGATGTCGGGTGTCCCGGGATGATCGAGGCCGTCCGAGGACTTCGAAGATCCGCGCTGCGGGTCCGGAACCGCTGGGCGGGCGCGGCGGGTGACGGCACGGATCCGGGCGACGAGTTCCCGTACGCCGAACGGCTTGGAGACGTAGTCGTCCGCGCCCAGTTCGAGCCCGAGGACACGGTCCACCTCGTCGTCCCTGGCCGTGATCATGATGATCGGCACGGACGAGCGGGATCTCAGCGTCCGGCAGACGTCGATGCCGTCCATGTCGGGCAGCCCCAGGTCCAGCAGCACCATCGCCACCTCCGGCGCGGCGAGGCCCTCGGCCCCCGTTCTGGCGTGTTCCACGGTGAACCCGAAACGGCGCAGCCCTTCCGACAACGGCCCGGCCACCCGGTCGTCGTCCTCGATCAGCAAGACACGCATGCCGAAAGGCTCACAGACACCGGCCACGGCGCGTGGCGCAAACGCCGCAAGCTCCCCCGAGCCAGTGATCTTCTACGGTCGGCTCATTCGCTGTGGCGCGGCTTCTTGACGACATCAAGGGCCTGGCCAGCGTGGCGTAAGCCGAGAGTTAAGACGCCGGACGCCGGCACTCGGTCTCCCTGGCGGCAGCCGGAATCTGATCCAAGGTCAGCCGGCGCGCCCCGGCGTTCTCCTCGGCCGGACCGGCCGGAACGGCGCACGGCGAAACGCTGTTCCGGGGGAGTCCGCGACCTCTCGCTGTATTCGCTCTGGCAATTCCCTTGATCGTCTTCCCGTAGCGTCGGTCGGGCGGTCGGTGCCACCGGAGCACCACCGGACCACCCGCCACCGCGAGAACCAGGGACACCGCATGCCCATGGACGAACTGCGCCGCATCCGCCCGGACCTGGTGGAGCCCTTCGCGACCGCACTCCCGGGAGCACGCGCCACCGTGCTGTCGCGCCTGTGGGGCGCCTTCGGACGAGAACCCCTGCCCGGTGTGACCACGCGTCGCCGTGAGTCCGGATCTCTGGTCGTCGAGCTGCGACGGGGAGGTTCGCTCTCGGCGGCCGAGGCGGGCGCGCGGCCGTTCGCCGACGTTCCGCAGGACTTCGCCGTGTCGGGGCCGCAGGGGCCGATCAGCGACCCGGCCCGGCTGCTGGCAGAGCTGGGCCCGCGTACCCCCGCGGCCGAGCGGCTGGCGGCCGAACTCGACAACAGCGTCGTCAACCTGGCCCTCGCCAGAGCCGCGAACGCGGGCCGGAAGGGCTCCCCGGCCGACTCGGCGGATGCCGAGCAGGCGGTCGTCGACGGCCACCCGCAGCACCCCTGCTGCCGGACCCGCACCGGCATGTCCGTCGCCGACGTGCTCGCCTACGCGCCCGAACACCGCCCGGTCGTCCGGCTGGCCCTGGTCCGGGTCCCGGCCGACCGCTGGCAGGGCGCCGGCGAGTGGCCGCGGGCACTGCGGGACGGCGACGCGTTCCTGCTGCCGGTGCACCCCTGGCAGCGGGACCACGTGCTCCGGCACCACCGCGACCTGGCCGTCGTGGAGGAGACGATCCCGGCCCGCCCGCTGCTGTCGCTGCGTACCCTCGCACCGCTCGGCGCGCTGCCCGGCTGCCACGTCAAGACCGCGCTCGACGTCCAGGTCACCAACTACCGGCGCACCATCTCCGCGGCCGAGGCCGCCGACGGGCCCCCGCTGTCCGAGCTGGTCGCGGCCGTCCTCGACAAGGCCGGGCACAGCGGCAGCCTGCGGGTCCTGCGGGAGCTGGGCGGCGGCTCGGTACGCGTGGGCGGACAGCCTTCCGCGAGCCTGACGGCCATGATCCGGGAATCGACCGAATGCCACCTCGACGCCGGGGAGATCGCGGTACCGCTCACGGCCGTGCACGCGACCGGAGCCGCCGTGGTGTCGGGGGACCCGGTGCGCTGGCTGGCGGATCTCGCCGGCCTCGTCCTGCCGCCGGCCCTGACGCTGCTGTCCATGGGGGTGGCGCTGGAGGCACACGGCCAGAACACACTGGTCGTCCTGCGGGACGGGCGGCCGGTGCGGGTGCTGTACCGGGACCTGGACGGCGTACGGGTCAGCCCGCGCCGCCTGGCCCGGTGCGGTTTCACGCTGCCGCCGCTGCTCGGCACCCGCGCCGGCGACGACATCGGCGCGCTGCGCACCAAGCTCTTCGGCGGACTGGTCAGCGGGGTCTTCAGCGAGCTGGTCGACGTCCTCGGCCGGACCCGGGCGGCTGAGCCACGGGCGCTGTGGGGCACGGTCGCCGAGGTCGGACGCCGCGTCTTCGCCGACCTGCCGGACCAGGGGGACGCGGCGGCGTTCTTCGGGGACACGATGCCGCTGAAGGCGACCATCGCCATGCGCCTGTCCGAGGACCCGGGCACCGCGCAATGGACGTCCGTGCCCAACCCCCTGACGCTCTGCCGTTGACCTCTGACACCGACCGCTGTCCCACTGGAGCGACCACATGACCACCGGCACGGCCCCCCACACCGACGGCGCCACCACCGTCCTCTCCCCGACCGCGGAGCCGTCGCGGACGGCCGACCTCGTCACGACCCACACGCTGCTCAACTGCCTGGTCCGCGAGGTGTCCGCCCCCGAGCACCAGGTGACGGTCGTCGGCGGCCACCTCCTGCTACGACTGCCCCGCCGGGGCCTCCTGCTCCGTGCCGCCCTGCGTCGGACCTCGTTGATCGGAGCCCATCGCTTCCAGGGCCCGGTGCAGCGGCTCGACGGCGATGCCTGGATGACCGTGGACTGGCGCGAGCTGGCCGGCTGCATCCACGACGAACTGGAACAGCGCACGGGTCTGGCCAACGAGGAGTTCCTGGGCCAGGTGGCGGACAGCCGGGAGACGATCCGCGTCGTACTGGAGGAGCGGGCGGGCGCCCCGGCGCCCGCGGACCCGTACGTGGCCTCGGAGCAGTCCCTGGTGTTCGGCCACCGTTTCCACCCCACGCCCAAGGCCCGTACCGGCGACCCGGCGGACTGGCTGGCGTACGGCCCGGAGACCGGCACCCGCTTCCGCCTGCGGTACCTGGCCGTGCGCCGCCACCTCGTACGGGAGGAGGGGGAGCCGCACGCGCTGGACGCGCTGCACCCGGTGGCCGAACCGGAGTTCGCCGTGCTCCCCGTGCACCCCTGGCAGTACCGGCTGCTGAAGGACCACGACCGGCTGCGCGAGGCGGTCGCCGCCGGAGATGTCGTGGACACCGGCACGGGCGGCCCGGAGCTGGTGCCGACCGCATCGGTGCGGACGCTGTACGCCCCGGAAACCGACGCGTTCCTGAAGTTCAGCCTCGACGTCCGCATCACCAACTGCGTCCGCAAGCACGCGAGTTACGAGCTGTCCGGGGCCGTCGCCCTCAACCGGCTGCTCCAGCCGGTCTTCGCCCGGCTCACCGACCGCTTCCCGGGCTGCGCGCTCCTGGCCGAGCCCGGCTACCGCACCCTCGACACGGCCGGCGACACCGCCCTCCTGGAGGGCCTCGGCGTCATCGTCCGCTCCGGCCTGCGCGGTCATCTGCGTCCCGGTGTCACACCCCTGCTCGCCGCCGCGGTGGCGGACGAGTATCCGACCGGCGCGGCCCATGTCTCCCAACTGCTCGCCCGCGGCGACGGTGACATCCTGGCCTGGTGGGACGCGTACCTCGGGCTGTTGCTCCCGCCGGTACTGGCCGCCTACTTCGAACACGGCGTCGTGCTCGAACCCCACCTGCAGAACGTCGTCGTCGGCGTCGAGGCCGACGGCACGCCCGCGCAGATGTTCTTCCGCGACCTGGAGGGCACCAAGCTCCTGCCCGGCCCTCACGGGCAGGCCCTCGCCGGCCTCCCGGACGACGTGCGCGGTCCCCTCACCTACGATCCCGAACACGGCTGGAACCGGGTCGCGTACTGCCTCCTGGTCAACCACACCGCCGACCTGCTCAGCGCCCTGGCCGACCTCGACCCGGCGCTGGAACCCGCCCTGTGGGGCCTGGTCCGCGACCACCTCGCCGGCTACGCCCGCACCGCCGCCGAACCGCCGCGCCTGCGTGCCCTGCTGTCCGGCGTACCGCTGCCGGCCAAGGCCAACCTCCTGCTGCGCTGGTCCCGCAAGGCCGACCGGCACGCGGCCTACGTGCCCCTGCCCAGCCCGCTCGGCGCGGACTTCCCCCGCGAGGTGGTCCGGTGAGGCCCGAGACGTACGGCCTCGTCGCCGCACTGCCCGACGACGATCTGCCCGCCTACGTCTACGACCTGCCCGACCTGCGCGAACACGTACGCACGATCCGGGCCGCACTGCCGGACCGCGTCGAGCTGCTCTACGCGGCCAAGGCCAACTCCGACCCCCTGATCCTGCGCACCCTCGCCGAACACGTCCACGGCTTCGAGGTGGCCTCCGGCGGCGAACTGGACCACGTCCGCGCCACCGTCCCGGGCGCACCGATCGCCTTCGGCGGCCCGGGGAAGACCCAGCAGGAGCTGGCCCGCGCACTGGACGCGGGAGCCGAGCGCCTGCACGTCGAGAGCGAACACGAACTCCGCCTCCTCGCCACCCTGCTGGGCGACCGGACCGTGGACGTCCTGCTGCGCGTCAACCTGCCCGTCGACGTGGGCCGGGTCGCCCTGGCCATGGGCGGCGGGCCGTTCGGCATGGATCCCGTACAACTGGACCGCTGCCTGGAGGTGATGGATTCGGTCCCGGGCGTCCGGCTGCGCGGCCTCCACTTCCACCTTGCCAGCGGCCTCCAGGCCCAGCCCCATCTCCTGCTCGTCGACAAGGTCCTCGCCTGGGCCGAGAGCTGGGCCCGCGGTCGCGGAGTGGACCTGCGCGAAGTCAACGTGGGCGGCGGCATGGGCGTCGACTACACGCATCCGCCCAGAGTGTTCGACTGGCCCGCCCTCGGCGCAGGACTGCGCCGGATCCTCGCCCGCCACCCCCGCCTCACCTTGCGGATCGAGCCCGGCCGCTCGGTCACGGCGTACTGCGGCTGGTACGTCACCCAGGTCCTGGACCTCAAGTTCAGCCGGGGACACGCGTTCGCCGTACTGCGCGGAGGTACCCACCACCTGCGCACCCCGGCCGCGAAACAGCACGACCAGCCCTTCGAGGTGATCCCCGACGACACCTGGCCGCGGCCCTGGAACCGTCCGGAGGTCCGGGACGAGCCGGTGACGATGGTCGGACAGCTCTGCACGCCCAAGGACGTACTGGCAAGCCGGATCATGACCGAACGGCTGCGCGTCGGCGACCGCGTCGCCTTCGCCATGGCCGGCGCCTACGCGTGGAACATCTCCCACCACGCGTTCCTCATGCACCCCCACCCGACCTTCCACCATCTCGACGACGACACCGGCACGCCCGTCGCGGGCGACGCGTGTGCCCGTCAGACGTCATGAGTACCGTCGTTCGCCTGCCGGTGACGCACGCACTCGCCGTCCCGAACTTCCGGCGCTACCTGCTCGGACAGCTGGTCTCCAACATCGGCACGTGGATGCAGCGCGCCGCCCAGGACCTGCTCGTCCTCCACACCACCGGCAACAGCGGCAGCGCGGTCGGCATCGTGACCGCGCTGCAGTTCCTGCCGCAGACCCTGCTCGGTCTGACCGGAGGCGTGCTGGCCGACCGGTATCCCAAGCGACGGACGCTGCTCCTGACCCAGTCGGCGATGGCCGCCCAGTCGCTCCTGCTGGGACTGCTCACGGTGACCGGAGCGGTGAACCTGCCGTCCCTCTACGCGCTGGCCTTCGCCCTCGGCACCGCCACCGCCGTGGACAGTCCCGCCCGCAACGCCTACATCTGCGAACTCGTCTCCCACGAGCACACGGCCGGCGCGGTCAGCCTGAACGCCGCCCAGTTCAACGTGGCCCGCGCCGTCGGCCCGGCCCTGGCCGGCCTGACCGTCGCAGCCTTCGGCACCGGCCCGGTCTTCCTCCTGAACGCCGCCTCGTACCTGGCCGTCCTCTACGGCCTGGTCACCATCCGTACCGACACCCCGGACGCCCCTGTCCGCGCGCGACCGGGCCCCACCCGGGCGCGCGAGGCACTCCGCCACATCGCCACCACCCCGGAACTGCTCCTGCCGATCAGCCTCATCGCCTTCGTCGGCACCTTCGGCCTCAACTTCCAGGTCACCGTCTCGCTCGTCGCCGTCACGGTGTTCCACACGGGCGCCGCCGCATTCGGCTGCCTCTCCGCCGCCTACGCTCTGGGCGGCCTCCTCGGCGCGATCTACTGGGCCCACCACGGCAAGCCCCCCACCGCACGCCGTCTGATCTCCACCACGATCGGCTTCGGCGCCCTGGAAGCCGCGCAGGGCCTCCTGCCGGGCTACGGCTCCTTCCTGGTCCTGTTGTTCGTCACCGGATGTGCCGCGGTGACCGTGACCACCACCGCCAACGCGCTGATCCAGCTCCATGCCGACCCACGGCTGCGGGGCCGCGTCCTGTCCGTGTACTTTCTCGTCCTGCTCGGCGGCACCCCCGTGGGCGCACCGCTGGTCGGCCTGGTGTCCGACGCTCTCGGAGCCCGCTTCACCCTGGTTCTGGGCGGCGTCGTCTCGCTCATCACCGCGCTCGTGCTCTCCGTCACTGCCCGCGGGCAGCGGGACCGGAGCCCCGGAAGGCGGCGCCGACCCGCGCCTGCGGCCAAGGGGGCGGCTGCATGCGCGGCGCCGGAGCACCTTACTCTTACAACATGTAGGAGCTGCCGGGGTGTGCAAGCGCGCCCCGGCAGGCCCCGAGGGGCACTCCGTGGGTGGCCCTCCCGGTGCCGACGGGGACGGGGCGCTGACTGAGGAGTGGCGAGAATGAGCGAACACCGGCGCCGATCGCCGGGGCGGACCGCACCGTCCGGCTCTGACGGCATGCACCACGGTGGCCGGGCCGCGGCGCGCAGGGCTGCGCAGTCCCGGGACGGGCGCGCGCGCCGCGCGGGGCGCACACGACGTACGGACTCCGGCCGTTCCGGCCGGCTCCGCCTGATCGACTACCCGCGGACGGGCAGACACGGCCTACGCCGGTGGCTGCCTTCCTGGAAGCTGGTGTCCGGCACCTTCCTGCTGTTCGTCTCCGGCCTGCTCGGCCTGTTCGGCTACGCCTACGCCACGACGACGATTCCCGGCGCGAACCCCAGCACCCAGGCGCAGAGCAACACCTACTACTGGTCGGACGGCTCGGTGATGACCACCCAGGGGGCGACCAACCGCCAGAACGTCGACCTCGCCCAGGTGCCGAAGCTGGTGCAGTGGGACTTCCTCGCCGCGGAGAACGCCACCTTCTACACCGATCCGGGCGTCGACACGCAGGGCATGCTCCGCGCCGTCTACCACATGGCAACGGGCGGTCAGGTGCAGTCGGGGTCCACCATCACCCAGCAGTTCGTGAAGAACACCTACCTCAGCCAGGACCAGTCGGTCACCCGCAAGCTCAGGGAGATCATGATCTCCCTGAAGATCGGCGGGCAGCTGTCCAAGCAGCAGATCCTGCAGGGTTACCTGAACACCTGCTACTACGGCCGGGACGCCTACGGCATCGAGGCCGCGGCCCGCACCTACTACCACGTGCACGCCTTCCAGCTGACCGTCAGCCAGGGGGCCTTCATCGCCGCCACCGTCAACGAGCCGAGCCTGCTGATGCACGCCGACACCGACCCCCAGGCCAAGGCCCAGGCCAAGGCCCGCTGGACGTACGTGCTGGACCGTATGGCCAAGATCCACGAGATCACCGCGGCCCAGGAACAGCAGTACCTGGCGGCGGGGTTTCCCACGCCCAAGCCGTACACGCCGTCGGCGGGCATGGCTGGGCAGACCGGATACCTGGTGCAGGCCGCGGAGAAATACGTCGAGGCCCACACGTCCCTCACGGACCAGCAGCTGGGCCACGGCGGCTACCAGATCTACACCACCTTCGACAAGAAGAAGGTCGGCGCCCTGTCGACGTCCGTCTCGGCGATGGAGCGGAAGCACCTCGATCCGCAGCACCGCACGGCCGACAAGGACGTCCAGGTCGGCGCGGCGTCGATCGATCCGGCCACCGGCGCGATCGTCGCGCTGTATGGCGGGCCCGGCTGGAACAAGGGGCACTGGACGGACAACGCGGACGCGACGGGCGTGCCGGTCGGCTCCACCTTCAAACCCCTCGACCTGGCCGCCGCTCTCGACCACGGCGCCGTCCTCTCGCCCGGGCAGCCTGCCTCGCCCATCACCCCGGACTCGAAGTTCAACGGTGACGACGGCATCACCATCAAGAACCAGCAAGGCCAGGAGCTGCCGGACTCGAAGGACCCCACGGGACTCCTGCACCAGCGCAACGACGTCTCCACGAAGTGGGGCTACATCACCCTGCGCAAGGCCATGGAGCAGTCGGTGAACACCCCTTACGTCCAGCTCGGCGAGTACGTCGGCTACGACAACGTGGAGGGCGAGGCCCTGAAGGCGGGGCTCCTGCGCACGAGCCTGCAGTACGACACCCCGGGCTTCTACATCGGTACGTCCACCCCGTCGGCGATCCGCATGGCGGACGCGTACGCCACCTTCGACGACGGCGGAGTCCAGCACGAGCCGTACTCGGTGACCAAGGTCGTCGCCGGCGGTCGGCAGCTGTCCGGCTTCGACAAGCCCAAGGGCACCATGGCCATGCCCGCCTCGACCGCCGACACCGTCACGGACGTCCTGCGAGACGTCGTCAAGAACGGCACCGGTACCAACGCCCAGGCCCTGGGGCGCCCGGCGGCCGGCAAGACGGGTACGACCGACGACTACAAGTCCGCCTGGTTCATCGGCTACACCCCGCAGCTGACCACGGCCGTGAGCATGTTCAAGGAGGACCCGAAGAACGCCGGCCTCCAGTCGATGCAGGGGGTCGGCGGCTACGCCAAGGTCTTCGGCGCCGACATGCCCACCGAGGTGTGGACCGGGTACATGACCGCCGCCCTCCAGGGACAACCCGTCCAGCAGTTCCCGCCCGCACCCGCGCTCGGCGAGTCCACGGACGAATACGGCGCCCCTTCGCCCACGCCCTCCGCCACCGCGGCCCCGAGCACACCCCCGGCCACCCCGACCGCGCCGGCCACCCCGGCCCCCACCACGGCACCGTGCCGCGGGCACGGGAAGCACTGTGTCAGCCCGAGTCCTACCGACACCACCGGAACGACCGCCGGTACCGGCGGCGGCCTCCTCGGCGGCACGACCGGCGGCACCACCTCACCCACATCCACGCCGACGAGTGCCGCACCGGCACCGACGGGCGTCCGCGGCCGGCCCTGAGGGGCGCGGACACCGACCGCCCGGCCGGCGCCGGGCGGCGTGTTCCCGGCGCGGGCGTTCACCCGCAGGGCAGCCCGGGGACGCCGTGGTCGCGGAGGGGGCCGACCCGCCAGCCGCGTTCCTGGCAGGTGTCGAGGATGCGCGGCAGTGCGGCGAGGGTGGTGTGCCAGGAGCCGGTGGCGGAGGTGCAGTCGGAGTCGTGCAGCAGGATGGTGCCGCCGCCGCGCAGGTCCCTCAGGACGGTGTGCTCGACGGACTGCGGGGTGGCCCGCCTGCGCCAGTCCTCGCCCCAGCAGGTCCACAGCACAGGGGTGAGACCGAGGCGCCGGCAGGCCAGCTGGGCGGCGGTGCTCATCACCCCGTACGGCGGCCGGAAGAGCACGGGTGGCCTGCCGGTGGCGTCGGCCACGGCGTCGCGGGCGCGGGCGAGGTCGTCGTAGGCGGCGCGGGGCCCGCGGAGCAGCAGCGGGCGGTGGTGCCAGCCGTGGACGGCGATCTCGTGCCCGGCCGCGGCCATCTCCTCGGCGAGCGCCGGTGAGCGGGCCAGCATGGAGCCGAGCAGGAAGAAGGTGGCCCGCAGCCCGCGTGCGTCGAGGACGTCGAGGAAGCGCGGGGTGGACAGGTGGTCGGGGCCGTCGTCGAAGGTGAGCGCGACGTGATCCGGCCGGCCGCGGCCGGCCAGGCGCGGCATGGCCGCGTTGCGCAGCGGCCCGAACGTGGAGATCACGGGTGCCGCGTGCAACGCCGCGAGCGCGGGCACCGCTGCGGCCGAGGCGAGTGCCGTGGCACGGGCGAGACGGGCCGGGGTCATCGTCCGTCTCCGTCCAGGAAATGGGCGACGGTCGTGAAGCGGGCGGGCGTGTCGGTGTAGGCGTGGGCCAGCGGGGCGGCTACGCCCAGACAGGCCGTGGCCGCCACGGTGACGGCCGTCAGGGCGATCCGGCGCCGGCCGGCGAGGCGCTTCGCCGCGGGCTGTGCGTCCGGCGCGGGGTGCGGCCCGGTTCTGGCGGCGATGGCGGTGACCGGTCCGGGAGCCAGGCGGTGCAGGTCGAGCCCCGCCGCACGCTGGGCCCTGCCGCGCGGTCCGTGCAGGAGCTCGGCCAGCAGCGGGCCGAGGTCCGCCGGGTCGCGGATCCAGGCCGCCAGGCCCGCCTCGTCCAGGGCGTCCGCGTTGGTCCGGCCGTGCCCGGGGATGCAGCGGTAACTGGCCACCGGCAGCCCGGCGGCGAACGCCTCCAGCGAGGTCAGCCCGCCCGCGTTCTGCACCAGGACGTCGCAGGCGTGCATCAGCCCGGGCATGTCGTCCACCCAGCCGAAGGCGTGCCCGATGCCGTCCGCGCGCAACTCCGCCACGAGGGACTCGTTGCGTCCGCACACCACCACGGGCACCGCGACCCCGGTCGCCCGTATCTCGGCGGCGGCCCGCCGCACCGGTCCGACGCCCCACGAGCCGGCGACCAGCAGAGCGAGGGGCGCCTCGGCGGGCAGGCCGAACCGCTCGCGGCCGGCGGTCCGTTGCCCGGCGGTGGCGGGGGTGAAGCGGGCGTCGGTGACCGGACCGACGACGGTCGCGGCGGCCGCGCCCTGCACATGGGCCTGGGCCGCCGGCACCGGGTGCACGGCCAGGTGGGCGTCGATGCCGGGGGCGACCCAGAGGGCGTGGACGGAGAAGTCGGTGAGGTAGGTGAAGGCCGGCACCGTCAGCCTGCCGCGCCGGCGCAGTGCGCCGAGGACCTGGCTGGCGCCGGGGTAGGTCGAGACGACCGCGCGGGTGTCCGGCGCGAGCGCCCGCAGGGTGCGCTGCTCGGCCGCGCGGAACAGGGCCCGCCACAGCGCGCTGGGACGTGCCGCCCGGTCGGTGGCCGCGTACAGGCGCTGGTAACCGTCCGGCACCCAGGTCAGCATGCGGTGGTAGGTGCCGCACAGCAGCCGGCCCGTACCGGTGGGCAGCAGGTCGAGGAAGTCGTGCCGGTCCACCAGGTACCCGTGCTCGGTCAGCCGCTCGGCCAGCCCCGCGGCCGCGCCGTCGTGTCCCGCGCCGACACCGGCCGAGATGATCGCGATCCGCCCGGCACCGCCCAGCGGCGGTGCGGCGGACGGCGGGGGTGCCGACTCCGGCACCAGGTCGTCACGGTGGACCACGGTGGATCGCCTCCTGATGGGCCTCGGGGCACGCCGGGCACTGCCCCGGCCCGGACGGCGCTGCGGGCAGGCCGAGGCCGCGCCTGCGCGCGGGCCAGGGCCACGACTCGACCGCTGCGGTGCCGAGAAGGGAAGCTACTACATGATGTAGAACTTAGGAAACGATCGTCGCGGAACGGGAGTTCGGAGGCGGCTCGGGCCCCGGCATCCCGGTCGATGCCGGTCAAGTTACTACGAGATGTAGAGGTGGCGGTGGTTCGCCGAGGGGGGCCCAGGGCGTGGGCCGTACCGGCGATTGTCTTCGCCGAGACCGTCCCGCCCGCGGTGGGTGTTTTCCTGCCCGGTGACACCCTGCTGTCGCCCGCCCGGCCGGCGTGCTCGCTCGGCGGGAGCGGGGGGCACGGGACGGCTTGCCTGACGCCTGCCGTCGGCGCCGCCGCCGGGTTGGTGCCTTCTGTCATCGAGTGGCTGCGGACCCGCCGGGCGCCCTCCGTCCCGGTCGAGGCGGATCGTGACGCACTCGGGGGCGGACTTTCCGGCGGACCGGTAGCCGACTCCCGGGACCGGGCGCCCCTGGCAAACCGCGTGGGCTTCGTCCGCCCTGGCGGCTGCGACGTCGCCCTACGGTCCGTCGGGTGCGGGTCTCCGCGGACACCGCCGGGCAGGACCCGGCCTCGGCCGCGCTGTGCGGCGAACGACCCCATCTCCTTGTGTCTACAAGATGTAGTAGATTAGCCGGACAGTCACTCCGATGTCGTCGCCATGTCATTCGAACGTCACCTCACAAGGGCGAGGCGACCGGTGACGGAGCCCGAACCCGATCGCCGCCCGCTCAACCCGTGAGCACGCGACGCACTCGCACGGACGGAAGGACCCCTCCCTATGGCCGCGGCCGCCACCGCGCAACTGGCCCTCGACGGATCCGGCATCGACGGCTCGCTGTTCACCTCGGTCACCGACTTCGCCCGTGACACCAGGTGGCTCAACACGCCCATGGAGGTGTGGACCAACCTCGGTCTCGGGGTCTTCGCCATCCTCATGATCGCGGGCTGGTGGACCGCACGCCGCCGTGGTCCGCAGGCGATGACCGTCGCGCTGGCCGCGCCGGTCGCCGTCCTGACAGCCTTCGCCGCCGCCGAGGTCGTCAAGAAGCTCGTCGCGGAGGTGCGGCCCTGCCGGTCGATGCCCCACGCCTACCTGGTCGACACCTGCCCGGCACCTTCGGACTACGCCTTCCCCAGCGGGCACGCCACCGTGGCCGCCGCGACCGTGGCAGCGCTCTTCCTGCTCGACCGCCGGCTGAGCGCCGTCGCCGCCGTGTTCGCCGTACTGGAGGGCTTCAGCCGGGTCTACGTCGGCGCCCACTACCCCCACGACGTCCTCGGCTCCGCCGCCGTCGCCCTCCCGGTCGCCTTCCTCGTCAGCTCGGCACTGCGCCGCTGGGCAACCCCGCTCGTCGGCTTCCTGAGCCATGGGTCGCTGCGCCCCCTGCTGACGACCGAGCTCACCGCCACCACAGCGCCGGCCCGGCAAGCCGCTTCGGCCGGGGATCCGCTGTGACCGCCCGTTCGGCGGCGCGGCCTCACGACATCTTGCGCGGAAGCGGGCGCCGGCAGCGGGCTCACGCCCGCCGGTGAAACGGCCTTCTCGCTCGGCGGGGTGCGGACCGGCGCGCCCGGCAGGTCAGAAGTACCGCTCTCCGTGCTCCGGACGGTCAGGGGCGGCACGGCAGCCGTCCGGTCCGTGCCCAGGGGCGCCGTCGTGGTCGGTCGGCGCGGCTGTGGCGGTGGCGGTGCCGGCATGTGCCCTGCACAGCGCCCACTGCGCGCTGTCCAGCATGCGGTCGCTGTCCGAGGCGGCGTTGGCCAGGCTCGCGCAGCAGACGGCGAGCAGCAGACCGCCCGCCAGCAGGGGCAGGCTGCGATGGGCGGGCGGCGGGGCCAGCAGGGCCCGTACCCGCTGGGGCACCACCCCGCCGGTCGCGGCCAGCGCGGCGGGACGGGACGCACCGGCGGATGCCAGGGCGGCGCGGCCCACGGCGTGGGCGACGACCGTACGGTCACCGACCCGCTCGGCGGCCTCCTCGTCGGCCCAGCGCTCCAGGACGAAGTTGCCCGCGACGGCCACCGGCCGCAGCAACGGGTTCAGGGCGGCCGTGAGCCGCCACACGCTCTGGAAGACGTGGTGACGCCCGCGCAGATGCGCCCGTTCGTGGGCGAGCAGTGCCTCGCGCTCGGCGCCATCGAGACGGCGCAGCATCCCCCGGGAGACGACGATCCGGCCCGGTGACCCAGGCAGTGCGAAGGCCAGCGGGACGTCGTCGTCCAGTACGGCCAGCTCCGTGTCTCCGGGCAGGCCGGCGCACTCCCGCCGGGCCCGGAGCAGGTGGCGGCCCTGCCGGACGGCGGCCACGCAGAGGGAGACCGCACACGCCGCGAGCACCAGGGTGCTGACGGCCGCGACCACGGCGTAGACGGGATCCTGGGAGCGCAGCGCGGACACGGACCAGCGGCCCTCCTCGGCGATCTGCGGGATCTGCGCCACTCCGGTGAAAGCCAGCAGGGCGAGGGATCCCGCCCATCCGGCCGCCGTCACCAGCGCGGCGCAGGCCAGCGCCAGGGCCGCCCGGCGCGGGGGCAGCCGGTGCGCCACGGGCGGTGCGAGCACGGCGAGCGCGGCCGAGACGAGGAACGGGATGTAGACGCTGATCAGCACCGGCTCACCGCTTCCCGGGCGAACGCCGGCTCTCGGGGGGTACGTCGTCGTGCCCGGACAGCAGCTGCTGCAGCAGGTGCTCGTCCTGTTCGGACAGTTCGGAGACGAAGCGGGCCAGCACCGCCTGGCGGTCGGAGCCACCCGTCAGCAGAGAGTGCATGCGCTGGGCGGTGTGCGACGCCTCGTCGCGGGCCGGCTCGTAGGCATAGCCGCGGCCCTCACGGTGCCGTACCAGCATGCCCTTGTCATGCAGCCGGGACAGGATGGTGAGTACGGTCGTGTAGGCGAGGTCGCCCGGCAGCTGTTCCCGGACCTCCCGCGCGGTCCGCGGACCGTCCGCCGCCCAGAGCGCGGCGAGTACATCGCTCTCCAGCTGGCCGCGAGCCCGCCTGCCGGACGCCTCGTGGGCTTCCTCGTATCCTTGGCCCGTCACCTCACCGTCCGCCTTCCCTCGCCGTCGTTTCGCACAGGCTACCCGCCCATGTCCTACTTGTTGTAGGACACGTAGGCGTAGAGCGTACGGTGGGGGCCTCGCCGGAGCCGGGCAGCCTTCCGGTCCGGGCCGGCCTCTTCGCCTCTGTGCCGGCCTCTTCGCCGCCGAGGGTGATCGGCGCCCGGGAGAACAGAGAACAGCAACTGGAGTACCTGGGGTCGATCTGTGGCTTTCATCGTGGTGTGTGAGGACGACGCGGCCGTCCGTGACGTGCTCAAGCGCGCACTTGAGCACGACGGCCATACGGTCGCAGTGGCCGCCACCGCGGACAGTCTGCTGCGGCTGCTCGAGCCGTTGCCTCACCTGGTCGTGCTGGACCTGGGGCTCCCGGACGCCGACGGCCGCGACGTCTGCCTGGCGCTGCGGGCCCGTGGCGTCGACGCCCCGGTGCTGATGCTCACCGCTCTGGACGGCATGCATCACAAGGTGGGCGGCTTCGAGGCGGGAGCCGACGACTACATGACGAAACCGTTCGACATCCCGGAGCTGCTGGTGAGGGTCCGCGCCCTGCTGCGCAGAACGACCGCGACGACCCCACCGAGGGGCGTCGTTCTCGATCCGGCGAAACATGTCGTGATCCACGGTTCGACGAGCGAGAGCCTGACGCCGACCGAGTTCCGGCTGCTGGGCAGGCTCATCGCCTCACCGGGCGACGCGGTGCGCCGCCACGCCCTGGTCGCCGCGGGCTGGCCGCACGGCGCGCGGGTCAGCGACAACACCCTCGACTCCTACGTTCGCCGGCTGCGGACCAAGCTCGGCGCGCTGGGCGTGGCCGACCGCCTGGCGACGGTGCGCGGGGTGGGCTACCGATGGGAGTGACAGGCTTCCGGGGGCGGGTCGTCGCGCTCGCGGTGCTGATCGCGACCGCGGTGGTCGCGGTCCTGGTGGTGGTCTCGCACGTGCTGCTGAGCCAGGTGACCGACGCCGACGCGAACGCTCTGGCGCACACACGTGCGGAGGCGGTGGCGGCGAACGTGGCCGTACGCGGCGGCCACGTCGTGCTGATCGAGGGCGGCAACGAAGCGCTGGACACGGTCTCCTGGGTGTACGCGGACGGGCACCTCATCGACGGGATCGTGCCGGGCAGCGTCCTCGACCGCGTCGACACGCTCGTCGGCTCCGGGCGGTCCCGGACCACCACGGTCGGCGGTCACCTTCTGTACGCCCAGCCGATCCGGCTGGAAGGCCACCACGTCATGGTCGTCGTGCGGGTGGATCTGACGCCGTACGAGACGTCGGAGCAGCACAGCCTGACGATGTCGCTCCTGCTGGGCGGTATCGCCATCCTGCTCGCCGGCGTCGTCGCGCGCCTCGTGGTGGGGCGTGCGCTGCGGGTGGTCCACGACATGGCCGCGCTCGCCGACGACTGGGGCGATCACGAACCCGGGCGCCGGTTCGACCTCGGCGTTCCCCGGGACGAGTTCGGGGAGCTCGGGCGAACCCTCGATCGCCTGCTCGACCGCGTGGACAACACGCTCGCGGACGAGCGCCGGCTCACCGACGAGATCGCCCACGAGTTGCGGACGCCCCTGACCGCCCTGCGGGGCGAGGCACAGCTGGCGCAGCTCTCCGGCCACCAGGTGGCACCGGAGACCGTCCTGACCGAGGTCGACCGCCTGAACACTGCGATCACGACGATTCTGGGTGCCGCCCGGACCCGGACCGATCGTGGTACCCGCTGCGATCTCAGGGCGGCGGCGCGACAGGCGATCGCGGGTCGCTCCATCGAACTCGCCGTCCCCGCCGACGTCGACGTCGCCGTGGCAACCGAACTCGTCGTGGCCGTGCTGTCACCCCTGCTGGAGAACGGCCTGCGGCACGCGAGTTCGCGCGTCTGGCTCACAGGGCGCATCCAGCCCCGGGGCGTCGTGATCGACGTCCTCGACGACGGCCCGGGGTTCGACGCGGCGGAGGTCGACCGGGTCTTCGAAGCGGGCGTGACCAGCGGTGACGGGCACGGGCTGGGGCTGGCGGTGGTCAAGCGTCTCGCCGCGTCCGCGGGAGTGGCGGTCCGTGCGATCGCGGCTGGTCACGGCCGCGTCGAGGTGACCTTCCCCACGGCGGAGGCGATCGCGTAGTCAGGTTGTGTGCAGGTTGGCCGGGCCAGCCTCGGCGCATGACAACGACGAGCGAAGCCCGCACGCGCCGCAGCGGGCGGCTGATGCTGAACAAGGTTCCCGAGGTCACCGTCTGGTTCTGGGTGATCAAGATCCTGTGCACGACCGTCGGTGAGAGCTTCGCCGACTGGATCAACATGAAGCTGGGCGTCGGCCTGGTGAACACGGCCTGGATCTTCACCGCGGTGTTCGTCGTGGTCCTGGGCGTCCAGCTGCGGCTGAAGCGGTACGTCCCGTTCCCCTACTGGCTGACCGTGGTTGTTGTCAGCGTCACGGGTACGCTCTACACCGACATCCTGACCGACCAGCTCAACGTGCCGCTGTGGATCAGCACCACAGTGTTCTCGGTCCTGCTCGCCGTGGTCTTCGGCACGTGGTGGCTGCGCGAGCGCACCCTCTCGATCCACTCGGTCAACACGTTGCCGCGTGAGTCGTTCTACTGGCTCACCGTTCTCGTCACCTTCGCGCTCGGCACCGCGACCGGCGACTGGACCCTCGAACTCACCGGCTGGAGCCCTGGGGTCTCGGTCCTGCTGCCGCTCGGCCTCATCGCGGCGATCATGCTGTTGTGGAAGGCCGGCGCGAACCCGGTGCTGTCCTTCTGGCTCGCCTACATCCTGACCCGCCCGCTGGGCGCCAACATCGGCGACTGGCTCGCCTCCCCCAAGGTCGCCCAGCCGGGCGAGCCGACCGGCCTCGCGCTGGGCACCTTCACCACCAGCCTGATCTTCCTCGGCCTCATCCTGGCGACCGTCATCTACCTGACGGTGACGCGCTCCGACGTGACCGAGACCTACGACGCCACGCACACCCCGCAGATCACCGCCGACCCGCGCAGGGAGCGCGTCGCGCTGGCGGGCTTCGGCCTCCTCGCCGTCGCCACCGTGGGTCTGCTGGTCTGGGCGCACAGCCAACCGCACGTCGGCCCGGCGCCGGAGGAGGACGCCACCTCCACCGTTCACCTCGCCCCCGGCCAGGCCGTGAAGAAGTTCCCGCCCACGAAGGTCGACGCGCTGAAGGCACTCGCATCGACCTCGCTCAAGGACGCACAGTCGGGGAACGCGGCCGGGGCCCACGCGGCTGCCCAGTCGCTGCGAGACCTCTGGGACGCCGACCAGGCCACGTTGCAGCCGCTGGACAACACCGGCTGGACCTTCCTCGACGCCCAGATGGACCAGGTCCTGAAGACCTTCGGCATCGACCACTCGAACCCGCCGATGGCGCCGGCCCGCCAGGAGGCCGAACTCCGCACCCTTCTCACGGACATGCGCTGAAGGACCTGATCGGCGGCGGCTCTCCCGGGACCGCCGCCGATCGTGCTCTCGCGGGGCACGGGATCCGTGACGCGATCGTCGACGACGCGCCCGCCTTCGACCTGGTGCTGCCCGAGCTGCTGCGCGTTCCCGACGGGCGCACGGTGCCGGCGGGACGGTTCAGGGCGGCGGACGGTGGGGTGGCGTATGCCGCACGGCAGTCAGGATGCGTTCAGGTGGTCCGTGGCACGGTCGGGCCTCATGGCACACGAGACATCACAGACCACGGCGGCCTCATCGGCCGACGCCGCGGCGTCCTCGGGCCGCCGGTCGGGCTGGAACAAGGTGCCCGAGGTCACCGTCTACTTCTGGATCATCAAGGTGCTGTGCACGACGGTCGGGGAGACCGCAGCCGACCTGCTCGACGAGAGGGCCGGGCTCGGCCTGACCGGTGTGTCGGTGCTGATGAGCGCCCTGCTGGCGGTCGGCCTGGTCGTGCAGTTCCGCACCGGTGCCTACCGTGCCGGCGTGTACTGGCCGGTCGTCGCGCTGATCAGCGTCGTCGGCACGCTGGTCAGCGACAACCTCACCGACACCATGGGTGTGCCGCTGGAGACCAGCACCACCGTCCTCGCGATCCTCCTCGCGGTCGTCTTCGTGGTCTGGTACCGGCGCGAGCGGACTCTGTCCATCCACCATATCGACGCGACCGCCCGGGAGTTCTTCTACTGGCTCGCCGTCCTGTGCACGTTCGCCCTCGGCACTGCGGCCGGTGATCTGGTCTCCGAACGGATGGACTTCGGCCACTGGCTGTCCGCGGTCCTGTTCGCCCTGCTCATCGGCGCGGTCGCCCTCGCGCACTTCGCGCTCGACCTGGACGCCGTGTGGAGCTTCTGGATCGCCTACCTCCTCACCCGCCCGCTCGGCTCGTCCGTCGGCGACTACCTCTCCCAGCCGACCGGTGACGGCGGCCTGGGCCTGGGCGCCGTCGCCACGAGCGTGCTGTTCCTCGGCGTCGTCCTCGGTCTGGTGATGTACCTGGCGGTCAGCCGGAAGGACGTCACGCAGCCGCAGCAAGCCGCGCGCCACGCCGCCTGAACAGGAACGGGGCCGGCGTTCAGGACGTGTTCAGGTTGCCGCTGCCAAGGTCGTTGATCGCGATCGCCTCGTCGCGGTCGCCCATCCGGCAGGGTGCTCGCCCTCATCGCCGGCGAGCGCCCTGCCGTACGACCGCACAAGGAGCCCCCCACCTTGCAGCAGCCAAAAGTCCTCACCGACCTCGACGCCGCGAGCACGACGAAATCGGTGATGAAGAAACTGCCCGAAGTCACACTCGTCTTCTGGATCATGAAGATTGCGGCGACGACGCTGGGCGAGACCGCTGGAGACCTCTTCTCCCAGACCCTGAAACTGGGCTACTTCCTCACCACGATCGCCCTGTTCCTGATCTTCGTGGTGACACTCGTCGTCCAGCTCAGGTCCCGCCGCTACAACCCGTTCTTCTACTGGACGGTCATCCTGTCGACCAGCATGGCCGGCACCACCATGTCCGACTTCATGAACCGCGATGCCAGCGCCAAGTACCTCTCGGGCGGTGCCACTTCGCTCGGCTGGGGACCGCAGGGCCTCGGTCTCGGCTACCCGGCCGGCGCGGCGATCCTGATCTCGATCCTGCTGGTCATCTTCGCGGTCTGGCGGCTGAGCGGGATGACCTTCCAGATCCGGGACATCGTCACCTTCCGCGGCGAGGCCCTGTTCTGGGCGGCGATCCTCGTCTCCAACACCCTCGGCACCTCCATGGGCGACTTCCTGTCCGACAGCTCCGGCCTGGGCTACGCGGGCGGCGCGCTGCTGGTGACCGGGCTGCTCGCCGTCCTGGTCGTGCTGATGAAGGTGCCCGTGGTGCCGAACGTCCTGCTGTTCTGGATCGCGTTCGTCCTCACCCGCCCGCTCGGCGCCACCGCGGGCGACTTCCTGACCAAGCCGGTCGCCAAGGGTGGCCTGAACCTCGGTACCCCCGGTTCCTCCGCGGTCCTGCTGGCCGTCCTGCTCGGCCTCATGGCCTACGCGCAGGTCCGCGAGCGCAGGGCGGGCTGAGCCCGCCGCACACCTCGCCGTCACGGCACGGTCCGGGCGCCGCGCGAGCGGCAGTCAGAGGCCCACGCCGTCGTGCCCGTCGTTGTGACCGGCGCGGCGGCCGGGCCTGGAAGAGTTCGCCGTGGGGCCCGTCGACACGGCCGGTACGGAGGCCGGGGCGCCGGGATCGGCGGCGGTCTCGGCGGTTCTGGGCTGCCGCCTGCTGACCGGATGGCTTCCGATGGGTCCCGGGCTGCTGGTACTTGTGTCGCCGGCCGGCTTCTCAGCCCTGCGGATCCGGCTGCCCCTCCAGCCGGTACCCGTGCCCGCGCAACGTAGTGATCCCTGGCAGCCGGGTGGGCTGTTCGCTCGCCTGCGCGGCCTCGGTGAGCCTCCGGCGCAGGCTCGCCATGGTCACGTCGAGGGTCTTGGTGGAGCCGAACCAGTTCTCGTCCCACACCTCGGCCATCAGCGTCTCGCGCGAGACCGCCTCGCCGACCCGATCGGCCAGCACCGCGAGCAGGTCGAACTCCTTGGCCCGCAGCGGGACGTCGACGCCGTGCAGTGCGCAACGCCGGGCGGGGAGGTCGACGACCAGGTCGCCCAGCCGCACCGGCTCCCGGGCCGACGCGGCCACCGCGTGCCGCCGGAGGTGCGCTCGCAGCCGGGCGAGCAGCACCGTCAGGCTGAACGGCTTGACCAGGTAGTCGTCGGCCCCCGCGTCCAGCCCTGCGATGATGTCGATGTCGTCGGTCCGTGCCGTCAGGACGACGATCAGCAGGTCGGGGAGGCGGGCGCGCAGCTGCCGGGCGACGTCCAGGCCGTCCATGTCCGGCAGGCCCAGGTCCAGCAGTAGCACGTCGTACGGTGCCCGCGCGGCTTCCAGCAGAGCGCTCGCTCCGGTGCGGCACCACGTGGGAGCGTAGTCGTGGCCGCGCAGGCCGGTCTCCAGGTGGCGGCCGATGGTTTCGTCGTCCTCGACGACGAGGACGCGCAGTCGGCTGCGGTCCGGTGCGGCGGGCATGCGCATGGTCCACAGCCTAGGAGCCGCTGGGGCGAGGGGCTCGTCGCCGGTGTACGCCGTGTTCACAGGTCGCGGAGTTCTTCCACAGCGGGGCGGTGGCTGCCGCGGCCGCCGTTGAGGGCAGCGGCGAGGACGGCGGCGAGGGCGGCTGCCCCGGTGAGCGCCAGATAGACACCGGGGATCGACAGGGCGGTCGGCGGGGGATCGAAGACCCCCGTCAGGACCTTGACCAGCATTTCCGACAGGGCCCAGCCGATGAGGGCGCCTCCGGCCAGACCGTCGGCGGCCAGGAGCAGGGCCTCGGAGAGGACCATGCCGCGCAGGTGGCGTGGTTGCGCGCCGAGGACGGTCGCGATGGCGAAGGTGCGACGGCGTTCGGCGAGGCCGAGGGCGAGGACGAGGCCGCCGGATCCGGCCGCGAGCAGCACGGCGAAGGCGAGCTCGATGCGGGTGAGGCCGGCCAGGTCGACCGAGGTCAGGCTGCTGCCGACGGTGCCGCGGGTCTGGGTGAGGTCGATGACGGTGGCCTGGGTGCCGAGCTGCTTGCGCAGCTGGCCGGCGATCTGTGGCTGTTTCGTGCCACCGGTGTCGAGAAGGAAGGCCCCGACCGCGTCGCTGCCGGTGGCCTTGGCGATGTAGGAGGCATTGGCGACGAAGAAGCTGTCCTTGGGGGCGGTGGGGAACTCCTTGGCGATACCGGCGTAGTGGAAGGGGACCGTGTGCAGGGCCTTGGTGCGGGCGTCCTGGATGCGCAGGTTGAGGGTGTCGCCGGGGGAGAGCTGGAAGTCGTTGACGGTCTCGACGCTGACCAGGAGGTTGTCCGGGCGCTGCGCGAGGCGGCGCATCAGCTGGTGGGCGGTGCCGCCCGCGAAGTAGGCGTCCTGGAGGGAGGTGGCCTTGGCGATGGTGTCCGGTCGTACGCCGTAGAGGTCCTGGAGGTCGGAGCCGACGTAGGCGAAGCGGTGCTGGAGGGGTTCGACGTGCCGTACGCCGGAGAGCTTCAGGCTGTTCCCGGCGATGGGTGGGACTCGGGTGCCGGGCGGTTCGGTGACGGTGACGTCGGCGCCGTTGGTCAGCCGGGCGTCGACCTCGGCCTGCTGGTGGTAGGTGGCGTTGAAGACGGCGGTGGAGATCGCGAAGGAGACGGCGAGGGCGAGCAGGACCACCGACCGGGCGAACGGGCGGCGACGCCGGGCCAGGACGGCCGCGGTGGTGCCGGCCAGGGTCGCGGTCAGCGGCCGTACCAGCCGGGCCAGAACGGGCCGGCCGTGGGTGAGGGCGAGCAGGGTGAGGCGCCACAGCAGCAGGGCCGCGCCGATCCAGAGCAGGGCGGGGCCGAGGAAGGCCCAGTACGACACCGAGATGCTGGGCACGCCCTCGGGCGCGAGGACGAGTGCGTACTGGTTGCCCGAGGAGGCGCGGAAGACCAGCCACGAGCCGATCAGGAGGGCGAAGTCCAGGCCGTAGCGCATCCACCAGGGCGACCGGGAGCGTCGTACGTCCTCCTGCTTGCGGGTGTCGGCGACGGTGACCGCGCGCAGGTCCCGCAGCGCGGGGACGAGGACGGCGCCTGCGGCCACCGCGGCTCCGAGGACGAAGGCGACCGCGTACCAGACGGACCAGGATCCCGCGCTCGCGCCGAAGGAGGCGGTGCCGAAGGCGAGGCGGCCGGTGAGGGCTGCGATGACCAGTCCTGCCAGGCCGCCGAGGAGGCCGATCAAGGCGGCCTCCAGTCCGGCGAGTGCGGTGATCTGGCGGGGCCGCAGCCCGCGCAGTCGTAGCAGCCCCTGTTCCTGTCGGCGCCGTTCGCCGCCGGCCGAGGCGACTGCCGCCGTGAGCGCGGCGGCCAGCACGCCACCCGGCAGGCCGAGGAAGAGGAAGAGGATCTGGGCGTACAGGGCGTCCTGGCGGGCGGAGTCCAGGGCGGCGCCGACGTTGTTGCCGACCAGGGCGGTGCCCGCGGAGCGGGCTTCGAGGTTGTGGGCGGCGCCGGTGACGGAGGTGTAGGCAGCGGCGGGATCGGAGGGCAGCCGGGTGGTGTCGCGGGCGGCGTGGATCTGGGTGGTGACGCCGGTGGCGCCGCGGGTCAGGGAGACGAACCGGGCGGCGGGCAGCAGGACGACGTTGTCCGGGGGCGCGGTCGGCTGGGCCTGGCTGGGGGCGCCCACGGTCTGCAAGAGGGAGTCGGCCTGGGGGAGGTCGACGACACCGTCCACCTTCACCTGGCGTAGTGCGCCACCGGGCAGCCGGATGCCGATGGTGTCGCCGGGGGCGGCGTGCAGGTTGGAGGCGGTCTGCTGGGCCAGCAGGACACCGGTGGCGGAGCCGGAGAGGGTGCGGATGGCGTCGGGGAAGCGGGTGCGGTAGCCGTCGGGCAGGCCGAGGGCCATGCCGGGACCAGTGGTCTGGGTGCTGCCCTGCACGCGAGCGGTGAAGCCGTCGGTGTGAGCGAAGCCGACGGGCAGGGCGGCGCGGGTGCCCGGGGCCCTGCCCACCAGGGACAGAACCGAGTTCGGCGCGGCGCCGGATTGCACCTGGACCTGCCAGTCCACGGCGACCGAGCGCACCGCACGCTGGGTCATGGTCGCCTTCGACGCGGTGAGGAAGGAGCCGAGCGCGGCGACCAGGGCGACCGCGAGCGCGATGCCGGTCAGGGCGGCCAGGAGCCGTCCGGTGCGGTGGCGGGCCAGCCCGCGGGCCCAAGCGGCGATCATGACACTTCCTCGGGTGCGAGAGGTGCGAGCAGCCGTCCGTCGCGCATGCTGCGCCGGACGGTGAGCCGGGCGGCGACGGCCGGGTCGTGGGTCGTGACGACGAGGGCCGCGCCGGTGTGGTCGGCGGCCGTCAGTAGGGCGTCCAGGACGCGGGCGCCGGTGGCGCGGTCGAGGCGGCCGGTGGGCTCGTCGGCCAGGATCAGGCGGGGCGCCTGGGCCAAGACCCGGGCGGCGGCCACCCGCTGGGCCTGGCCGCCGGAGATCTCCTCGGGGAGCCGGTCGGCCAGGTCCACGGCGTCCACGAGGGCGAGTGCCGCGAGCGCGCACAGTCGCGCCTCGCCCTCCGGACGATCGGTGAGGACCAGGGGAAGGGCGGTGTTCTCAACCACGTTCAGGGCGGGGATCAGGCTGTCGCCCTGGAAGACCAGACCGATGTCGTACGGCCCGAGGGAGGCGGCCCGGGTGACCGTGCCGCTGGTGGGCCGTTCGAGCCCCGCGAGCAGGTGCAGCAGCGAACTCTTGCCCGACCCCGAGGGACCGACGACCGCGAGCCGGTCCCCGGCCCGGATCTCCAGGCGGGCCCCGTGTACGGCCACCACCGCCTGCACTCCCCGGCCGAAGGCCAGGGCCGCGTCCGCGCAGCTGACGAGCATCTCATCCGACGACATCGCGCGCCTCCCCGCGGTCCAGCGGCTGGGTGTCGGTGGCCTTCCCGTCCGTCAGGGTGATCACCCGGTCCGCGACGCGGACGGCTTCCCGGCTGTGCGTGACGATCAGCACCGCGCACCCCTCCGCGGCCCGCTCCCGCAGCATCGACAGAACCAACTGCTCCGTCTCTCCGTCCAGTTCACCGGTCGGCTCGTCGGCCAGCAGAACGGCGGGCGCGTTGGCCAGCGCCACGGCCAGCCCGGCCCGCGCCAGCTCGCCACCGGACAACTGGCGCGGCAAGGCGTGCGCCCGGGTGGCCAGCCCCACCCGGGCCAGCAGTTCCTCGGCCGGTACGCGGGTCCTGCGTCCCTGCGCCCACTGCGGCAGGCGGACGTTGTCCCGCACACTCAGGTGCGGCAGCAGGTTGCGGGTCTGCAGCAGGACGCCGACGTGCCGGGCCCGCAGCCGGGCCCGCTCGGTCTCGGGCCGGTGGCTGATCCGTACGCCGTCGACGTGGACCTCCCCGCCGGAGGGCTCGTCGAGTCCGGCAAGGCACGCCAGGAGGGTCGACTTGCCGGCCCCGGACGGGCCCACGACCGCGACCGTCTCACCTCGCCGTACCTCCAGGGACACCCCGCGCAGCGCGAGTGTCTCCTCCTCCCCGGCCCGGTAGAAGCGGTACAGCTCGCGGGCCGTGAGGACGTCGTCGGAGCCGCCGCCGGTGTGTGTGCTGCCGGACATGAGGCTCACCGCCAGGTGAAGGAGTCGCTGACGGTGCGCCACGGGTCGACGTTGTCCGCCTTGACCGGTCCGGACAGGGTCAGGTCGACTTCGTGCCCCGCGTGGTAGAACGCGTACCGCTCGAAGGCGTCCCGCACCACCTTGCCGGTGACCGGGTCCTTCGCCGAGTCGCCCTGATAGGTCAGTAGGACCACATGGCCGGCATGCCGGGTCACTTCACTCACCTCGGGCGCGGCGAACTTCGGGACCTCGGTGCGGAGTTGGGGTACGACCGTGTTGGCAACCGAGCCGACCGTGGGTGCGCCGGAGGCGGAAACCGCAGCGATCTTCACGGTGTTGAGTTTGTCGGTGAAGGCGGTGGTGCCGCCCTGGCTGGTGCGGGCCCAGCCCTCGGGCACCTTCAGGGTGAAGCCGGTGAAGGATCCGCCGGTCGGCTGGTAGGAGACGTACACCTGGTTGTCGGGGATGTCGCCGGGCGGGTTGGACTCGGTGGGCGCCGGCTTGTTCTGTCCGCTGACGGTGGTCGAACCGGACGCAGGGCTACCGGAGCCGGTGTGCGACCCGGAACCGGAACAGCCGGCGGTCACCGCCGCCACGACGCTCAGCCCGACGACGGCGTACGTCCTTGTGCGTGCTGCCATGGCCACTGCCCTCCAGGGGTGTCCTCGGAACGGACGGTCATGGCACCGACGCTAGGAAGCCGCCGGTTAACGCCCCGCTCGCCGAGGGTTAGACGACGGCAAAAGCGTGTGGCGCGGCGCATCCGCCCAGGTGCAGGGCCCGCATGATGAGGGCATGAGACAGCGCGTGGTGCGAGTCGCCCTGACCGCCGCTCTGGTCGCCGTCGTCCTCCTCGCCGTCCCGCTGGCCCTGGCGATCAGGTCGTCCCTGTACGCCGACCAGCGCGACACCCTGGAACGGTCGGCCCTGGCCGCGGCCGTACATGTGAGCCCGGACTACGTGACGGGCGACCCGGTGGAACTGCCCGCGCCCCCGTCTGGCGCGGGTCTGGGCCTGTACGACCCTCACGCGCGACTGCGCGCGGGCAGCGGCCCCGGGTCCGGAGACACCCCGGTCCGGCAAGGCCTGGGCGGTGAGGTGGTACGGGGCCGGTCGGGCCCGGACCTTGTGGTGGCCGTACCCGTCTCCCACGCCGAGAAGGTGATCGGCGTCGTACGCGCCTCCTCTCCCGCCGCCGCCGTACGGAACCGGGTCGCCGTCGCCTGGCTGCTGCTGCTCGGGGTGGCCGCGGTCGCGCTGGCCGTCGCTGTCCTTGTCGCCCGCCGTCAGGCCCGGGTGCTGGCCGCGCCGCTGGAGGACCTCTCCCGCCAGTGCCGGGCGGTGACCGAAGGCGACCTGAACGTACGGGCCGCCCGGAGCAGCGTCGCCGAGATCGACCAGGTCGCCCGCACCCACAACGAAATGCTGCACAGCCTTTCGAAACTTCTACGCCGCGAACGTGACTTCACAGCCAACGCCTCCCACCAGCTGCGCACCCCGCTCACCGGCCTGCAACTCGCCCTGGAGGCGGGCCTCGCCCAGGAGGACGACGCCCGGCTGCGACCCGTACTGGCCGAGGCGCTGGCCACCACACAACGCCTGCACCACACAGTGGAGGAGGTGCTGCGGCTGTCCCGCTCCGGCGAGATCGCTCGCCCGACCGCCGGGACGGTCGAAGTAGGGCAGCTGCTGCGGGAGACGGAGGATCGATGGCACGGCCTCTTCGCCCAGGACGGCAGACGCCTGGAGCGCGCCACCCAGGAGACACGGGCCGACATCCGGGTTCCGGGCGCGTCCGTCTCGGAGGTGCTCGGCATCCTGCTGGACAACGCCCGGGTGCACGGGCGCGGCACGGTCCGCGTGGCGGTGCGGGACCTGGAGGATGCCCTCGCCTTCGATGTGAGCGACGAGGGCGCCGTGACGGGCGAGTACTCCCGGCTCTTCGACCGCGGGCGCACCGGCGACGGGGAGGGAACGGGCATTGGCCTGGCCCTCGCCCGTGACCTGGCCGTCTCGCTCGGCGGCAGGCTCTCCCTGACCAACCGACACCCGGCTACGTTCACCCTGCTCCTTCCCGTCGACCAGGATGAGACGCAGAGGGCAGGAACACCGGGATGAGACGGGGCGCGTACAGCGAAGAGAGGCCGGCCGGCGAAGCGCAGTGCGCGGTGCGGGGCCGCCCGGGCGGTCGTGACCCGAGCGGCCCTGTGCGGCGGGATCAGCCGGTCGGTCCTGCCGGGGTGGTGGTGGTCTTGAAGCCCTCGGTCTTGTTGGCCTGGAGGGCGAAGTCGTTGGTGAACGTCTTGCTGAGGTCCACCGAGCCCTTCACGTTCCCGACGAGTTGCTCCGTGGCCAGGGAGGTCTTCGGGCCGCCGGCCGGCATGATGCCGTCGGGGAGGAACTGACCCTTGTCCTCGGTCAGGGCGGTGACGTAGTCGGCCTTGGTCACCAGCTGGTTCGACACGAACGACGCGGGCAGCTTGTTCGCGATGTCGGCCGCGCTGTGGGTGTTGATCCAGTGCATGGTGGCGACGAGCGCGTCGACGACCTTCTGCACCGTGTCCTTGTGCGAGTCCACCCAGTCGGTGCGGGCGAGCACACTGGCCGCGGGGAAGGCACCGCCCATCGCCGCCGTGGCGCCCTGCGTGGTGGCCAGGTCGATCGCCGAGGTGCCGACGCCCTTCTTCTCGATCGCGGCGACCGTCGGCTGCGTCGTCATCACGCAGTCGACCTTGCCGTTCTGCAGGGCGGCGATGGCGGTGGAGCCCGCTCCGACCCCGATCCGGTGGAACTGGCTGGTCTTGACGCCCTTCTTGGCGGCGAGGAACTGGGTGAGTGTGTCGGTGCCCGAGCCCAGGTCGGTGACGCCGAGGGTCTTGCCCTTGAAGTCGGCGCCCGAGGTGACGCCCGACTTCTTGGTGCACATCTCCCGCTCGCCCGGTGCGCCGGAGAGCTGGACGACGTCCTCGACCGCCTTGCCCTTGGCCTGGAACTCGATCGTGTGGTTGTACCAGGCGCCTGCCATGTCCACCTGCCCCGAGGCCATGGCCTCCTCCGCGCCGACACCGCCGTCCTGCTCCGTGCTCAGCTGGACGTCGACGCCGTACTTCTTGTAGAAGCCGAGGTTCTGGGCGAGCTGGTAGGGCAGGTAGATCTGCTTGTCGATACCGCCGACCATGAGCTTGACGTTCGGTGTGCCGCCGGAGCCGCTGCTCGCGGTGGTGCTGCCGGAGTTGCTGGAACAGGCGCTGACGGCGCCGAGGGCGAGAACGGCGAGGAGAGACGCGGCGACGGTGGCGGGTCGTCTGGACATGGCTGGCCACATTCCTTTTCTGAGGTGGAACAGAGGAGAGCGGGGGAGGGGAGGGGCCGGGTCAGAGGGCGTTCGACGCCTCGGACGGGGCCGGCGGGCGCCAGGACAGCAGCCGGTGTTCGAGCTTGCCGATCACCCACTCGGCGCCGAGCACGATGACCGAGATGACGAGCATCGTGGCGAACACGCCGTTGGGGTCGAAGTTGTTCTGCGCGGTCTTGATGACCAGGCCGAGGCCGCTCTGCGCGCCGAGCACCTCCCCGACCAGCGCGCCGACGATCGCGAAGCCGAAGGCGCTGTGCAGGCTGGCGATGATCCACGTGAGCGCGGAGGGCACGGTGACGTGCCGGATGATCTGCAGCTGGGAGGCGCCGAGCACCCTGGCGTTGGCGAGGATGTTGCGGTCGACCTCGCGCACGCCCTGGAAGGCGTTGAAGAAGACGATGAAGAACACCAGCACCGCGGCGAGCAGGATCTTCGGCAGCACGCCGATGCCGAACGCGACGATGAAGATCGAGCCGAGGACGATCCGCGGGATCGCGTTGACCATCTTGATGTAGGGCCCGAGGACGTCGGCGAGGAAGCGGCTCTGGCCCAGCGCGACACCGAAGACCACTCCGGTGAGGGCCCCGAGGGCGAAGCCGACCAGCGCTTCCTGGATCGTCGTCCAGATGTTGGCGTAGAAGGACCCGAACTCGGTGCCGTGCCGGAAGAGGTCGACGAGCCGTCTGGCGATGCCCGAGGGCTGCCCGAAGAAGAACGGGTCGACGATCCCCCAGGTGGTGAACGCCTGCCAGCCGCCGATGACGAGGACCGCGAGACCGACGCGGCCCGCCCACACCAGGGCGACGCGGCGCCGGCGGGCGCGCTTGGCGGCGGCCCCGGCCGAGAGCGGTGTGCCGCTCTTGAGGGGAGCGGGGGATACAGCGGACGTCGTGCTCATGCGGTACCTCCTGCGGTGCGTGCGTAGGCGCGCTCCACCTCCTCGCGCAGCGAGTTCCAGATCTGGTGCTGAAGTTCGATGAAGCGGGGCTGGAAGCGGATCTCCTGGACCGAGCCGCGCGGGCGCGGCAGGTCGATGTCGAAGACCGCCTTGACCGACCCGGGGCTGGACGTCATGACGACGACCCGGTCGGCGAGCGCCACGGCCTCGTCGAGGTCGTGGGTGATGAAGATGACCGACGGCCGGATCTGCTCCCACAGACCGAGCAGTTCGGTCGACATGATTGCTTTGGTCTGCACGTCCAGGGCACCGAACGGCTCGTCCATGATCAGGATCCGGGGTTCGTTGATCAGCGCCGCGGCCATCGCCACGCGCTTGCGCATGCCGCCGGAGAGCTGGTGCGGGTAGCGGTCCTCGAACCCCGCGAGGCCCACCCGGCGCAACCAGTCGCGTGCCGAGACCTGGGCCTGCTGCTTGGGCACCCCGCGGAAGACCGGGCCCATCAGCACGTTGCCGAGGACCGTCTTCCAGGGCAGCAGGGCGTCTGCCTGGAACATGAAGCTGACGCCGTCGGTGACGCCGTCCACCTCGCGGCCGCCGACCCGGACCGAGCCCTCGCTGGGCCGGTCGAGCCCGGACACCATGCCCAGCGTCGTCGACTTGCCGCATCCGGTCGGGCCCACCACCGCGCAGAACTGGCCGGGCTCCACGGTGAACGAAACGTCCTGCAGTGCCGTGAACACCTCGCCGGCTGGAGTCAGAAATCGTTTGGTGAGCCCGGAAATCTCGACTCGCGCGCTGTCCTGGCCGGCTGTCTCGGCGACCGGGTCCACCGCGGCATCGTTTCGCGAAGCCATCTGAGGCCGTCTCCTTCCTGCCCTCGGGGGTCGAGGAAGGCAGACGCTAGAGGCCGCCGGGTGTTACGTCGCCGTTTCATCCGTATCTCGCGTTAGCCGTGTTAGCCAGGGTTCTGCTCGTTCTGCTCAGCGGGCCGGGGGTGGGCAGAAGACCGATGGCAGGGGCACAATCACGCCACCACGGGTACGGCGCAGGGGCCGCGCCCGGCAGTCGCACGGCAGGCAGAGACACCTGTGAAACCCATCTGTATCCCGATCATCGGCCGCGGCGGGAAGGGGAGGCTCTCCGCGCGGATTCTGGCCAACCAGATGGTCATCCTGGCGCTGACCGGGCTGATCGGTTTCGTGCTGTTCGCCTTCGCGCAGCGGGGCGAGATCGACCGCGCCTACGAGCAGCGGGCGCTGGACATCGCGCAGACCACGGCGGCCGATCCGCAGATCCGGCAGGCCATGCAGGACGGGGGCGGCCGTGACGTGGTGCAGACCGTGGCCGAAAGGATCCGAAAGGCGTCGGGCGCGTCGTACGTGGTCGTGCTCGACCTGCGCGGCTTCCGCCACTCCCACCCCGACCCGGCGCTGATCGGCGAACCGACGGGTGATCAGATCGTGGTGCTGGACGGCAGGACCCACGTGGGCACCGACCAGGGTGCGACCGGGCGTTCCGCCAACGGCAAGGCTCCGCTGTACGGGCCCGCCGGCAAGCTGGTCGGCGAGGTGTCCGCGGGCATTCCCGAGCACTACGTGCTGGGCGAGCTGTGGCGCGAGCTGCCGACCTTCGGCCTGTACAGCGCCATCGCCGTCGCGCTCGGCTCGGCGGCCGCGTTCCTGCTGGCCAGGCGGCTCAAGCGAACGACGTTCGGGCTGGAACTGGAGGAGATCGCCGGGTTGCTGCAGGACCGCGAGGCGATGCTGCACGGCATCCGTGAGGGAGTCGTCGCCTTCGACCCCGACGGCAGGATCACGGTGGTCAACGATGAGGCCCGCGACCTGCTCGGCCTGGGCACCGCCCTGGGGTGCACGCTGGAGGAGGTGCTGCCGGACGGGCGGCTGCGCCGCGCCCTGGACGGCACCCTGTCGGGCAGCGACATCAGCGTGCTCACCCACGACCACTGCCTGGTGGTCAACCGGATGCCGGTGGCCCTGCACGGCCGGGAACTGGGCGCGGTGGTCACCGTGCGCGACCGTACCGAGCTCATCGGGCTGCTGCGCGAACTGGACTCGGTGCGCGGGTTGACCGACGCGTTGCGCGCCCAGCAGCACGAGTTCACCAACCGGATGCACACGGTGGCCGGGCTGCTGGACATCGGCGACCACGACGCCGCCTACGAGTTCGCCGTCGAGACGGCCGGCGCAGAGCAGGCGCTGACCGAGTCGGTGCGGGAACGGATCGGTAACCCGCTGCTCGTGGGGCTGATCGTCGCCAAGATCACGGTGGCCGCGGAGCGCGGGGTGCGGATCGTCCTCAGCGACGACTCCGCCCTGGGCGAGGACCCGCCGCATCTGCGCCGGCTGCTGACGATCGTCGGCAATCTGCTGGACAACGCGATCGACGCGTCGGCGACCGGACCGGCGCCTGCGGGCGGTGCCGAGGTGCGGCTGTCGCTGATCGAGGCCGTCGACGTGGTACGGGTGGAGGTGGCCGACACCGGTCCGGGCATCCCGCCGGGCACCGCCGAGTCGATCTTCGAGGACGGCTGGTCGACTCGCCCGGACCGGGGCACCGCCCGGCGCGGCCTCGGACTCGCTCTCGTCCACAGGCTGGTGCAGCGGCACGACGGCACGATCACGGTCAGCGAGGGGCCGGGTGCGGTCTTCACCGTGACGTTGCCGGTGCCCGACACTGCCCTGGCCCCGCAAGGCGCCCTGTTCACGACGGCTCCGCCGGTGCCGGTCGGCGCGGGTGACGGCATCGCAGGAGGTGACCGCTGGTGATCCGGATCCTGGTGGTGGACGACGACTTCCGGGTCAGCCGTGTCCACTGCGACTACGCGTCCCGCGTCAAGGGCTTCGAGGTGGTCGGCCAGGCGGCGACCGTGGCCGCGGCGCTGGACGCGGTACGCGATCTCCACCCGGACCTGCTGCTGCTCGACGTCTTCCTGCCGGACGGCAGCGGACTCGACGTACTGCGCCGGCTGAGCGGAGACGAGGGCGGCGACCGTCCCGACGCCATCATGATCACCGCAGACCGGGACATCACCTCGGTGCGGATCGCGATGAAGCTCGGTGCCGTCGGCTACCTGGTCAAGCCCTTCGGCGCGCCTGATCTCGCCGAGCGGCTCACCGCCTACCGCGAACTCCAGCACCGCATGGACGCCCTGGGTACGGTCCCGGAGACCGAACAGGCCGATGTGGACGCCCTGTTCAGTGCCGCCCGCCCGCCGGCCGTGCCCCGTGTCCCGGCCAAGGGCCACTCCGCGCCGACGCTCGCCCTGCTGCACCAGACCCTTCGCACCGCGCACGACGCCCTGTCGGCAGCGGAGACCGCCGAACGCACCGGGGTCTCCCGTGCCACGGCTCAGCGGTATCTCTCCTACCTGGTCAAGGAGGGCATGGTCCGGCTCGAACTGCGCTATGGAGCCACCGGACGTCCCGAGCACCGTTACCGCGTCGTGCATTGAACGGTCAGGGCAGGGTGGCGGGACTGAGCCCCGGGGTGTCGTGGGCGGCGCGGGGGTGGGACAGGGCGAGGTAGCCGACCAGCGCGGCGCACACCAGCGCGGCGAGGATCGCCGTGGTGCCGAAGCCGAGGCCGATACCGAGCGGCCTGTCCATGCCCAGCCAGTCGGCGAGTGAGGTGCCGAGGGGGCGGGTGAGGACGTAGGAGGCCCAGAACGCGGCGATGGCGTTGAGCCCGGCGAAGCGGTGCAGCAGCCACGGCACGAGGATCGCCGCGCCGAACAGCAGCGCGGAGTTCGTCGCCCTCGCCGAGGCCGCAGCGGCCACGACGGCGGCCGATCCGGACGGCGCCCGCGACAGGATGCTCCAGGCCGCCTCGACCGGCCGGCAGTCCCTGACCGGCATGCGCCGCCTGCTCGGCGTCCTGCGGGCGGACGACGGAGCCGACCGGGCACCGCAGCCGGCCCTGGGCTCGCTCAAGACCCTGGTGGACGAGACCCGCCGCACCGGCCTGGACGTCCGGCTGACCGAGACCGGCACTGAGCAGCAGCTGGACGCCGAAGTGCAGACCACGCTCTTCCGGATCGTGCAGGAGTCACTCACGAACGTCGTCAAGCATGCGCCGGAGGCGTCGACGGTCGACATCGTCCTGCACCGCGGTTCCTCCAGGGTCGCCTTCACCGTCAACGACGACGGCGGCCCGGCCCCGGCACCCGCCCGCGCACCGGCAACGGCCTGACCGGGATGCGGGAGCGAGTCGCCCTGTTCGACGGCGACCTGACCGTGGGACCCACCACCACGGGCTGGACGGTCTGCGGCGAGCTGAAGCTGAGCGAGCCGCGATGACGAACGCGGAGATCGCCCGGTACCTCCGCCTCACGGAGGCCACCGTCAAGACCCACATCACGCGCATCCTGGCCAAGCTGCAACTCCGCGACCGGGTCCAAGTGGTGATCTTCGCCTATGAACACCAGCTGCGCCCGCACGGAGTCTGACCGCTTGCGCCCGTGAGGCGGCGGTAAGAGTTGGACGCCTTCCCGGTGGGTGGTTTCACGCAAACCGCTTACCGACTACAGCCTTGTAGACGTCAGGTGAACTGTAGATGATCGAAACGGGGCGTCTGTTCGTCCCTGCCCTGAACGGCGGAAGCGTGACCTTCACGTCGGGGCGGTCGGACGAACCTCCGGCTTGGCGCAACCTCGCCCGGACACATGCGGTTGCCGCCCCACGGAGGCGAGGCAGAGGAGGCAGTCCTTGGCAGGCACCCATCCCGGCGGAGTGGGCGGAGTGGGCGTCGAGACCCGTCGTCGTGCCGCACTGCCCCCGACCGGAGCCTCAGCCCTCGGGGTCCCGGACGGCGGGCCCCAGCAGTGGCACCGGGGTATGACGCTGGTGGCCACGATCAGCCTGTTCATCGGCACGCGCGCCGCCTGGACGACCGCGATGGCGACGCGTCCGCCGGTCGCCGCCGTCATCTCCGCCTGCTACGCCTCGATCCTCGTCTGCGCCGTCCTCGTCCTCCTCGTACGCAGCCGGCCGGCACTGATCAGGGTCGACGCGGCGGTACTGGTCACCGCCGTCGCGCTGGTGATCTGCGGCTACCTGCTCGACCACACGGGCGCGGACGAAGCCGCGCTGACCTCCCAGGCCGCGAACCAGATCCTGCACGGCCGGCCGGTCTACGGCCAACCGTGGCCCTGGTTGTTCGACACGCACGGCGTCGGGATCACCAAGACGATGTCCGGCGGCGCCGACTACACGTACGGTTATCCGCCGCTGACGGCCCTGCTGGCGGCACCGGTGCACGCCGTCCTCCACTCGACGGCTGCCGCGACCCTGGTCCCCACCGTCGCGCTGCTGGCCTCCTCGGTCCTGCTGTGGTTCCTGCTGCCGGCGCCCTGGCGATCCGCCGGAACGGCCGTCTGCCTCGGCTTCGGCCTCCTGCCCCACTACGCCTACGCCGGCTACCCGGCCGTCACGGCCCTCGCCCTGCTCGTCCCCGTCGTGGTCCGCTGGTCCCGCACCGGCGAGGGCGGCTACCTCGGGGCAGGGGGCGTACTGCGGGCCGCCTGCCTGGGTGCCGCCTGCGCCGCCCAGCAACTCGCCTGGTTCCTCGTACCGTTCCTCCTGATCGGCCTGTACGCCGTCCGGCGCGGTGAACTCGGCCCCCGGCGCGCCCTGTCGGTCACCGCCCGCTACACGGCCACCGCCGCACTCACCTGGTCCGCGGCCGACGCGTACTTCGCCGTCCAGGACTTCTCCGGCTGGCTGCACGGCATCCTGCTGCCACTCGACCAGAAGGCGATCCTGCACGGCCAGGGCGTGATGGGCATCTCCTACTACTTCACCGACGGCAGCAGCCGCCTCGACTTCTACTCGTACGGCAGCCGGCTGCTCCTGCTCGGCCTGCTCGCGGCCACGCTGCTGTTCGTCCGGCGGCTCGGCCCGGCTCTCACCGTCCTGCCGTGGCTCGCGTTCTACCTCGCCACCCGCTCCCAGGACGGCTACTTCCTGATGATGACCCCGCTGTGGCTGGCGGCCGCCGCCACCGTCCCGGCCGCCGCGTTCGCCACCGCCTGGCAGCCACACCTGCCCCGCCTCACCGGCCGCCGCGCCAAGGCCGTCATCGCGGCCGGCCTGCTCGCCCCCGCCCTCGCATGCGTCGTGATCGCCGCCGCGAGCCCACCGCCGCTGCGCATGAGCCTCACGCCGCACTTCGCCGGGCACGGGCCGCGTGCCGGTGTCACCGCCATCGACGTCCGGGCCTTCAACACCACAGGAACGGCGCTCGAGCCCCACTTCGCGAGCCGAACCGGCCAGGGCGCCTCCAACTGGTGGACCATCGCCTCGGGCCCGGCCGTGCTGGCCCCGCACGCCTCCGCCGACTACCGGGTGAAGCCCGAGGGGGGATTCCGCGCGGTGCCCGGTGGCCACGGACCGGGAAGCTACCTCATCGCCGTCACCGGCACCCCGATGACGATCACCTCCGCCCGCATCCCCCAGTGACTCGGAGCCAGTCCTTCCGCTTGGTGTGTGGGAGAAGTCCATGCCGTAGACCGTCCCGACCGGGGGCGGGGCGAACAGAATCGCCGCCCACGACGAGATCTTCTCGAAGTCGTCTACTGGGGGGCGCTGACCTGTGACGATGCGGCCACCGGTGCCTCTGGCCCGCGCAGACGAGTCTTTCGGTGTCTTTCAGGACCGTCTGGCGTTACGCAGCCGATTCTCCCCACGCGCTCCCCAGACGCGCTCATACTCCCCAGATCCTCCCCAGCGAAGGCCCCGACGACGGCACGGCAGACGCGAGTCCGATGCCCGTCTGGTGACGTGCGGTCGGGCGTCAGAATGAAGATCAGGCGTTCGTGGTCCGCACTGGAAGTGCGACGCGGGGTACTTGGCGCTGCCAGTTGGCTGTTATCGCTGCGGGGTCGATGCGGCCCGGGGTGGAAGCGGGCTGCATCGACCCCGCGCAGGGTCTTGCTGCTACCTACTGCGCTTGTCTCTCACCAGGGCTGTTCACCTGAGGAGAGAGAACCCACTGTGTACGTGTCGTAGATCTCCAGCAGGTCTTCGTCCTCGGGGATATCCGCTCTGGACTTTGTTTCTCGGCAGACCAGCGCGGTCAGTCGGATCAGGGCACGCAATCCAGGGAAAAGCGAGTCCTCTGTGAAGTGAGGTTCGATGCCCGCGGTCCGGAGACCAATCTCCAGCGGGTCACGAAAATCCGCCGAAGGATCTCCGAGGGCCACGTGAATATCGCTCCAGCCGTGAAACCTCTCCAGGAACTGCTCCACCGTGTCCTGAATGGCGCATCGCAGGAACTCTTCGTTCCCTTCGACGTGCTCGTCATCGATCACGCAGTACATGCCCAGAGTCGGGATCGGGCGGCATGCGCGGACGACGTTCTGCCGCGCGACTGCGGGCAGGTCAAACCAGGACACGATTCCACGTTCGCCGGCCGGCGCGGCCATCGCCACTCGCTCAGCGGCGTCGGTCGTTTCACTGCCGAGGGCAAGGGTCGTCAACTGGTGTTGAGATGATTCCCAGTGGATGACACACAGGGGCGGGGTGGCGGTTACTTGACGCACATCTCATACTCGCCGTTGAGGTAGTGGGTGTCGTAGTTGTACACGGTGGAGGTGTTTTTCGTGTTGCCTCCGGCGATCATGAAAATCCCCGACTGCCAGGTAGCAGTAGCAGGTGCCGTGCGGCGCCCAGTTGGCGACGGCGCGGGCCTTGTACTTGTTCGTGCCGCTCACGTACCCGGTGTCCACCTGCTCCCATCCGTACCGGCGTGAACGGTAGAGGGCGATGTGGATCGAGTACCTGGGCACCTTGGCCTTGCATTTGAGATCCGCGTGCACGTTGACCGCATGGGGGTTGGTGTGCGATTTGTGCGGGCGGTCCACGGTCGCGCCGCAGCCCCACCTGTTCGCTCCGTAACCCCCGCTGACGTCGGCACAGTCGGCGCTGTCTCCGTGACAGTATTCGTAGGCGTCGTATGACCCGCCGTACTCGGGGTCACCGGAAAGAGGAACCGACCGGTCGATGTGTCGTACAGGCGGGCGCCCATGAGTACGGAGCCGGTGACGGTGTCGGCCGATCGTTCTTCGGCACCGAGCCAGCCGTACCGCACTGCCGTGGTGGACCCTTCGAGGTTGCCGTACTCGTCGTCTCCGTGCAGATCGGTGAGCTGGAGGATGGGGGTTGCCGGTCGCTGTCGTGAGGGCGACGAGGTTGCCGTCGGATCCCTGGACGGCGCGGGTGACAGTGCCGGCAGCGTCCTCGGCAGTCCAGTCGGGGCTGTCGCTGTCGTCGCCGTAGTGGTTGACCTTGGAGCCCGTCTGGGTCCAGGTGCCGTCGGTTCCTTGGGACTCGGTGGTCCAGGCTGCGAGACGGCCCGCTGCGTCCAGGGTCCATGTCTGGCGCTTGCCGGCCATGGTCTGGCGTCGGACCTGGTCGTTGGCGTAGTAGCCGATGGTGGTGCCGGACGCCTGGGTGGTGGTGCGGCCGAAGGCGTCGTAGAGGGCTCCGGTGGTGGTGAGCCGGTCCGCGCTGTCGTACGTCGACGTCGTGGTGGTCGCGTCGGTGCTGGAGCAGGCGGCGCCGACGGCACCGGTGGCGTTGGCGAGGGCCGTGCGGTTGGTGTTCTTGTCGAAGGTGTAGTCCCGGCGGGTGCAGGATCCGTCCGAGGCGGTGTCGTCGGCGCGGGTACCCGGCAGAGCTGAGCGGCGGGTCACCCCTGGCCGGCATCACGAATTGAAGGTCAGTCCCATGAGGTGGGCGTCGAGGCGGCGCATTGCTGTCACTGTCTCACTTGGGGGAGGTGCGAGAGTGAACGGCGCAAGCTCCGCGTGGGTGAGCGCTCGACCCTAGAGCCAGTCCCGTCGCTTGAAAATAACGTACAGACTGGCGCATACGACCCCCATCAGTCCGATCGCGAAGGGGTATCCGAACCCCCAGTGCAGCTCGGGCATGTGGGAGAAGTTCATGCCGTAGATCGTGCCGACCAGGGTCGGGGCGAACAAGATCGCCGCCCACGAAGAGATCTTCTTGATCTCCTCGTTCTGTTCGAACCCCGCCTCCGCCAACGCCCGCATCTCCGCGTTCTGTTGCTGGGTGACCAGGGTGGCGTTGACCGTGAGGATCTCCGTGAGGGCCTGGCGGAAGCCGTCCACGCGTTCGCTGATGTGGGTGACGTGGTCGGCGACGTCCCGGAGGTAGCGCTGGAGTTCCTCGTCGGTCTCGTACTTGGTGAAGCCGGCCATCAGGCCGTGCAGCATGCCGACGAGGGGGCGGGTCGCGCGCTGGAACTCGACCATCTCGCGGGAGAGTTCGTAGATGCGGCGGGACACCGACGGGTCACCGCGGAAGACCTCGGTCTCGATCTCGTCGATGTCGTTCTGGACGCCCTCGACGACCGGGGCGTAGCCGTCGACCACCGCGTCGAGTATCGCGTAGAGGACGGCCTCGGGGCCGAGTTTGAGGAGGTCGGGGGAGTCCTCCATACGGCGGCGGACCGCCGAGAGGTCCGGGGCCGCGCCGTGCCGGACCGTGATCACGAAGTCGGGGCCGACGAACACGTGCAGCTCGGCGAAGTCGACCTCCTCGGGCGCGTCCAGATAGCGGGCGGCCCGCAGGACCACGAAGAGCGTGTCGCCGTACCGCTCCAGCTTCGGCCGCTGGTGTGCCTCCATCGCGTCCTCGACCGAGAGCGGGTGCAGGTCGAACTCGGTCGCCAGGGAGAGGAGTTCGTCCGAGGTCGGGCGCGCCAGGCCGATCCACGCCATCCCCGAGGGCGTCTCGCGCAGTTCGCGGTACGTCTCCGCGAGGGTCGCCGGTGTCGACACCCGCACCCCGTCGCTGTACAGCGCCGCCTCCACGATGCTCGGCGGCTCGGCGGGCTCCCGGCCCGACGCCGCCCCGGGCTCCGGCGGCCCGGCCGGCCCGTCCTGTTCCTGCGGCAGGGCGCGGCGCCAGACGGACCTTCTGGTGCCCCGGCCGTTCCTGCCGTTCGCGCCGTTCTTCGAGACCGGGCTGGGGCGTCGCTCGGACATCGCGGCCGCCTCTCGGTGGAGTCTGCATCGGCGTGAGCTGTGTGATCCGCGCGGGGTGCCGGTGATCACGCGTGATCGGTGAGTCTCGTCGCAGGATATACGGGGCATACGGGCCCGGCGGAGCGAATCACGGACGGGATTCGGTGAGAGATGCGGACAGGATCTGTCCGCGTTCGGCGTTAGCGTGCCCGGTATGACGAATCAGCCGTCCGGCCCGGTCCTCGGCACCCGCGCCCTCAACCGCGCCACCCTCGACCGCCAGCTTCTGCTGCGCCGCTCGACGCGGTCGGCGAAGGAGGCCGTGGCACATCTCGTCGGCCTCCAGGCGCAGAACGTCAAACCGCCCTACTACGCCCTCGCCGCCCGGCTCGACGGCTTCGCCCCCGAGCAGCTCTCCGAGCTGATGGCCGCCCGGGAGGTGGTCCGGATCGTCACCCTGCGGTCGACCATCCACACCCACACCGCCGCCGACGCGCTGACCCTGCGCCCGCTGGTCCAGCCCGCCCGGAGCCGCGAACTGACCGCCTTCCGCAAAGGGCTGGCCGGTGTCGACCTGGACCGGCTCGCCGCGCTCGCCCGGGGCCTGGTCGAGGCCGAGCCGCGCACCATGCCCGGGCTGCGGGAGGCGCTGAGTGCCGAGTGGCCGGATGCCGACCCGCAGTCCCTCGCGGTCGCCGCGCGCTGCACGCTGCCCCTCGTCCAGGTCACCCCGCGCGGGCTGTGGGGCCGGTCCGGGCAGGTCGCCCTCACCACCGCCGAGCACTGGCTCGGCCGCCCCGCCGAGCCGCCCTCCACCCCTGACACCACGGCTGCCGCAGCTGCCACGGCTGCGCCGCCTGTCGTGCCTGCCGCGGTTGCCACGGACGCCGCGGTCCTGCGCTACCTCGCCGCCTTCGGTCCGGCCTCCGTCAGGGACATGCAGACCTGGGCCGGACTGACCCGGCTCCGCGAGGCCTTCGAACGGCTGCGGCCCCGTCTCCTCACCTTCCGGGACGAGACCGGCACCGAGCTCTTCGACCTCCCCGACGCGCCCCGCCCCGACCCCGGGACCCCGGCCCCGCCCCGCTTCCTCCCCGAGTTCGACAACCTCCTCCTCTCTCACGCCGACCGCACCCGGGTCGTCCCGCCCGAGCACCGGGGCCGCGCCTGGCGGGGCAACCAGGCCCACCGCACCCTGCTCGTCGACGGTTTCCTGGCCGGTGTGTGGAAGCTGGCGGAGGACGCCCTGGTCATCGAGGTCTTCGGGCCACAGGCCGGCGGGGCCGCGGAGCGGGCCGCGATCATGGAAGAGGGCGAGCGGATGCTGGCCACCCTGCACCCCGGTGAGCACCACGACATCCGGTTCGGGACCGTCGTAGCCCAAGCAGGGCGATGACCGGCGGCGAATGGGCCCGCCGCCCGGCGCTCCGCCGGAGGCGCCGCACCAACCCCGCCCTCGTCGACCTGGTCGTCGGCGCCTGTCGCGAGGCCGGCTTCGAGTCGCTGCCGGGACCGTCACCGGGCTCCCTCCAGGACACCCTCGCCGGCATCGGCACCCGTCCCCTGTGGACGGTGGTGTAAGCGTCCCACGCACGCGTGCTGCACACCCCGAGGGTGGCCTTCGTACCGTTCCGGGCGCCCGGCCTGGCCCTGCCCACGGGCCTCGCCGTGCCCGCCGCCCCCGGCCCGCCCCTGGCCACCCTGCTCCTGGCCTGCGGCGATCACGAAAGCTGGTCGCTGCGGTCGGGATCTGCTTCTTGGTCGCCGGCGTCCGAGGCGACGGACTGGACCCACCGAACGGGCCCCCGAACGGGACCCCGAACGGGACCCCGAACGGGACCCCGAACGGGACCCCGAACGGGACATCCACTCGAAGGAGTTCAGCGATGCCGATCGTCACCATCCAGCAGGGCCCCCGCGACACCGAGCTGAAGCGGGACCTCGTGCGGCGCGTCACCGACGCGTTCGTCGACGCCTACAAGATCCTCGCCGAGACCGTGCAGGTCTGGATCCACGAGGTCCCGGCCGACAGCTGGGGCGCCGCCGGGAAGCTCACCGCGGACAGGTAGCGGACATGGATAGGGGGCGCTGCGGGCTGCTCGTGGAAGCCCGCAACGCCCCCTGGTCACTCACCCGGGGGATACCCGGGAGACCTTCTGGTTACGAGTTGACCTGCGCGGTCACCAGGTCCGAGAAGGTGGTCAGCCGGGAGTACACACCCGGGTAACCCGCCTCCGCGCACCCCTCTCCCCAGGAAGTGATCCCTGCCAGGACGCCCCCGATGAGCAGGGGACCGCCGCTGTCGCCCTGGCAGGTGTCTACGCCGCCGGACGTGTATCCGGCGCAAACCATGTCGGACTGGACGAAGTCCGAACCGTAGGAGCTCTTGCAGCTGGAGTCGGACACGATCGGGACGGTCGCGGTCCGCAGCTGGTTGGAGGAGCTGCCGTTCTCCGAGGTGGTGCCCCAGCCGAGGATGCGGGCCGTGGTGCCGGCCGCGTACAGGCCCGTCTGGGAGGACGTCACGTACGGCGCCGGCGTGTACGACATCGACGTCGACAGTGTCAGGACGGCCACGTCGTCGCCGTTGGTGGCATCCGTGTAGTCCGGGTTGATCCAGATCTTGCTGACCTTGCTGACCGTGCCGTTGGTGCCGTTCAGGTACGTGCGGCCGCCGACCACGCGGACGCTGCTCGTGGACTCGCCCTCCATGCAGTGCGCGGCGGTCACCACCTTGGTGGCCGACACCAGGGTGCCGCCGCAGAACTGGCTGCCGGACGCATCCGTGATCTGCATCATGAACGGGTACGTGGTCGTGGTCGTCGTGGTGCCGCCGACGATCGGCTGGGGGGCGGCTGACGCGGTGGGGGACGCGATCAGCGCGGTCGCTGCGGCCGCAAGGATCGCCACCAGGGCGGCGGCGGCCTTTCTTGCGCGGTTCTGCCCGAACATGAGTCTCCTCAGTGGGGGTTGCCGGTGGGGGGTCGCGCGGGTGTGGGGGTGCACGGGGGTCGCGGGACCGACCCCCGTATGCCCGGGCGAGCGGCACATCCATAAGCTAGGACCCGGAACCCCACCCTCCCAATGAGGGAACCCCCTAGGGGGATGGGGGAGGGAAAACCCTCGGTCCGCCTCAGTTAACCGGGAGCACTCTCACTTCGCGCGTCGCTCCGCGGCCAAACGGACTATGTCCACGCGCGATCGGATGCCCAGCTTGCGGTAGACCCGGGTGAGCGTGGCCTCCACCGTCTTGACGCTGATGAACAGCCGGGCGGCGATCTCCCGGTTGGTGGCGCCCTCCATGACCAGCGCGGCGACCTGACGCTCCATCGCGGCCAGCCCGTCCAGCGCGTCGAGGGCGGCCGGCGCCTCGACCGGCGGCTCCGGTGCGGCGACGGCCTCGTCCACCTGCCGCAGCCACGGCAGCGCCCGGCACCGCCGGAACAGCCGGGTGGCTTCGTCGAACGCCGCGGGGGAGCGCCTCTCGCGCAGCGTGGCCAGTGCGAACGCGGCCCGTGCCTCCTCCAGGCCGTAGCCCAGTTTGGCGAACCGGTCCTGAGCGGAGGTCAGCAGGGTGACGGCCGTGTCCCGTTCCCCGTCCGCCGCCCGGACCAGCGCCTCGGCCCGGTCGAGCGCGGCGAGAACACTCTCCCGGCCGAGCCGGAGCGCGTGCTGACGGGTGACGTCGATGACGTCCTGTGCCTCGGCGGGCTCACCCACCCGGACGAGCGCCTCGGCGAGGTCCCCCTGCCAGCGGCCGCGGGCCGGGTCGGTGATGCCGAGGCTCTGCTCCAGCTCCCGCACCCGGCGCAGCGAACGGACGGTGCCCGCCGGGTCGCCGGCCACCAACTGGGCGTATCCGAGGGCGCCCAGGGCCCGGGACAGGTACATCGTGTCGCCGTCCTGCTCGGCGTGCTCCACGGCCTCCCTGGCCAGTGCCAGGCCCCGGTCCACGTCGCCGCCGGAGGCCTCGGCCAGCGAGGTGAGCATCGCGGAGGCGGTCTCGCCGATCCCGGAGTCGTGGGCGAGGTGCAGGCCCTCCCGGGCCAGGTCGAGGGCGCGGCCGCAGTGCCCGGAGCGCAGTTCGGTCTCGGCGAGTCCGCGCAGGAAGTGCACCTCGCTCTCCACCTGCCCGCGGCGGCGCACCTCGCGCAGCAGCGCGGTGACGGTGGCGCGGGCCTCGGCCAGCTGGTCGCCCATCACCAGCCAGCGGAACCTGGCGCTGCCCGCCCCGTTGTGATGGCAGGCCACGTTCGGGTCCTGGGGCTCCTTCAGGGCGCGCTTGATGGTGGCGGGCGCCGCCGGATGGCCCATCAGGGTCTCGACCTGGGCCTGCAGGGACAGGGCGAGGAGTTCGGTGCGCCGGTCGCCGCTCACGGCCGCGAGGTCGGCGGAGTGCGCCGCCGCCTGCCGGGCCTCGGTGAAGTCGCCGCCCACGATCAGCGCCCGCCAGGCCAGCTGGTAGTGGACCTTGCCGAGCAGCCGCGGGTCGTCGCCGGCGTCGGCGAGGGCGTGCGGGAAGGCCGCGTCCACCTCGGTCATGGTGTGGCCGGCGGAGTCGATCACCAGGATCCAGGCCCGCACCCGGTCGGCCGGCCGGGTGGCGTGGGTGAGCACCTCGCGGGCGATGTCCTGGGCGAGGTCGATCTCGCCCGCGCTCGTCGCGTCCTCGGCGGCCTGGAGCCGGCGCTCGTCCGGGGTGGGCGTGTGGTCGCCGGGGGTGTGCCGGGCGGCGAGCAGGCCGATCTGCGCGGCCACCGACGGCGCGCCCCGGTCCCGGGCCTCGGTCGCGGCCTCGGCGAGCCGGTCGGCGACCTCCGGGTCGGTGCCGGTGGTGGCCAGGGCCAGGTGCCGGGCCCGCTCGATCGGGTCGGAGGCGGCCGTGGACAGCGCCGCGTGCGCGGCCCGGCGCTCCTGCGCGGGGGCCTCCGCGTACAGCGCGGCGGAGATGAGGGGGTGCGCGAACCGTACGGCGGGGCCCTCGGGCTCGGTGGCCAGCAGCCCGAGTTCGGCGGCCTGGGCGCACTCCGCCTCGGCGTTCTCCCGGCCGGCCGCGTGCAGCAGGGCCTGGGTGGGGCGGGCGCCGGCGCTGGCCACCAGCAGGGTGCGGCGGGCCTCGACGGAGAGCATGTCGAGGCGGCTGAGCACCAGGGCGCGCAGCGAGGTCGGCACCGGCAGCGGCTCGCCGGGGCGGGGCGGGGTCGGGTTCTCGGCGAGGGCGCGGCCGAGTTCGAGGGCGAACAGCGGGTTGCCGCCGCTGGTGCGGTGGATCTCCCGGACCGTGGACCGGCTCAGCCCGGTGTGGCCGCGGTGGTCGAGGAGGTCGGAGACCTGCTTGCGGTTGAGCGCGCCGAGGCGGACGGCCACGGTGTCCGGGGGCGACGCGCGTAGGTGACGGTCGTACTCCTGGCCCTCCGTGCGGACCGCGCTGAGCAGTTGGACCGGGGTGCCGCCGAGGCGGCGGGCGGCGAAGCCGAGGAGTTCGGCGCTGGCCGGATCCAGCCACTGGAGGTCGTCGGCGACGATCAGTACGGGCCCCTCGGCGGCCAGCACGCGCAGCGTGGAGAGCACCGCGAGGCGCAGGGCGAGGCCGTCGCGCTGGAGGGTGGACTCGCCCCGGCCGGTGAGCGCCGACTCCAGGGCGGTGCGCTGGGCGCCGGGCAGGTGGGCGGAGACGTCGTCGAGGACCAGGCCGAAGAGGTCGGCGAGGGCGAGGAACGGAAGATGGGATTCGGACTCGGTGGCCGAGCAGCGCAACACCGTGCGGGCGGTGCCGGCGTATTCCGCGTCCAGCGCCCGCAGGACGGTCGATTTACCTATTCCGGCGGGCCCGTGCAGGAGGACACTGCCTCCCGAGGAGAGCTGCTCCCGGGCGGCCGCGAACAGCTCCGCCCGGCCGATGACCAGGTCGGGGCGGCATCTGGCAGGCTCCTGGAAGTCCCGTCGCACGGTCACCGCTCCCCTCGTGTGTCGTGTCCCAGCCAAATTCTAGGCAATGAACCCTGAAATCCGGCCGAACGGCGTGGTGAGGGAAATAACAGGGGCTTCGCATATGGCAATTCACTGCGCGTCCGCATGAATGGAATGGGTCCCCTCCGGCTATGGCAACACCCCCGTCCGACGAGCCGCCGACACCGCCTCCCCCCGGGTGTGCGCGCCCAGCTTCCGCATCGCCGAGCGCAGATAGCCCTTGACCGTCTCGGGCCGCAGCCCCAGCCGCTCGGCCACCGCCGCGTTGGTCGCCCCGGCCGCCACCCATGCCAGCACGTCCAGTTCCCGGGGCGCCAGCACCGTCTGGGCCCGCGGATCCGGCGCCGGCGCGGTCAGCAGCCCGCAGGCGGCGAGCAGTTCGGCGCGCAGCTGCGGGTCGGTGATCCGCGGCGCCAGGGCCCGCAGCGCGGCATGCGCCTCCCGCACCTGCTCCCAGGCGGCCCCCGGATCCCCTGCGACGGCCGGTTCCGGCCGCGCCGCCGCCAGCAGCCCCCTGGCCTCGTCCTGCACGACCAGCGCCTGCTCCACGTCCCGGGCCGCCGCCACCGCCGCGCCCAGCGTGCGGTCGCCCAACGGCTGGGCGGCGCGCAGCGCGCCGTACAGCACGCCCCGCACCCGGCGTCGTACCACCACCGGTACCGCGAGCACCGAGCGGAGGCCCTCGGCCGCCACCGGGATGTCGTACTCGTGACTGATCTGCCGGGAGGCCGAGTAGTCGACGACCGCGCAGGGGCGGGCCAGCTCGACCGCCTTGCCGCCCAGGCCGTTCCCTGAGGTGACCGCGAGTGAGCGCAGCGACGCCGTGTTGGTGCCGGTCAGCTCGCTGATCCGGACCTGCGTGCGGCCCGCCTCGACCAGCCCGCCGAAGGCGATCGGGAGCCCGGTGGTGCGCCGGAGTCTGGACAGCGCACCACGTATCTCCACCGCCCCCGTGACCTCTGCTGCCACCTGTCCTGCCCCTTCGACCCCGGCCTCGTGCTGTCCACACCCCCGTTCGGGGGTAGTGAGACCTGCATCACGGATTACACGATGCCAGAGAGCCGCCCGGCAATGGTCCGGTACCGAAGGAGACGCGTATGACGAGTGCGACGGACGACTTCCGCAGGGCACGGGACTTCCTGCTGGAACACCGTGCGGACTACGCCACCGCCTACGAGGGCTTCGCCTGGCCGCGTCCGGACCACTTCAACTGGGCGCTGGACTGGTTCGACGTCATCGCCGAGGGCAACGACCGCACCGCCCTGCACATCGTCGAGGAGGACGGCGCGGAGACGAAGCTGTCCTTCGCCGAGCTGTCCGGGCGCTCAGACCGGGTCGCGAACCACCTGCGCGCGCGGGGCGTCGAGCCGGAGGACCGCATCCTGGTCATGCTCGGCAACCAGGCCGAGCTGTGGGAGACCGCGCTGGCCGCGATGAAGCTGCGGGCCGTGGTCATCCCGGCCACCCCGCTGCTCGGCCCGGCCGACCTGTGCGACCGCGTCGAGCGGGGCCGCGTGAAGCACGTGATCGTGCGCGCCGAGGACGCGGCCAAGTTCGCCGAGGTGCCGGGCGCCTACACCCGGATCGCGGTGGGCGGGCTGCCGGCGTCGGAGGCCGGGCCCTGGGAGCCGTACGAGGACGCGTACACCGCCTCGGCCGACTTCGTGCCCGACGGTCCCACCCTCGCCGACGACCCGCTGATGCTCTACTTCACCTCGGGTACCACCGCCCGCCCGAAGCTGGTCGAGCACACCCACACCTCGTACCCGATCGGGCACCTGGCGACCATGTACTGGATCGGCCTCAAGCCCGGTGACGTGCACCTGAACATCTCGTCGCCGGGGTGGGCGAAGCACGCCTGGTCGAACCTCTTCGCCCCCTGGAACGCCGAGGCGACGGTCTTCATCCACAACTACGCGCGCTTCGACGCGGGCCGGCTGATGGCCGAGATGGACCGGCACGGCGTGACGTCCTTCTGCGCCCCGCCGACGGTGTGGCGCATGCTCATCCAGGCGGATCTTAGCCAGCTGGCGACCCCGCCCCGCGAGGTCGTCGCGGCGGGCGAGCCGCTCAACCCCGAGGTGATCGAGCAGGTGCGGCGGGCCTGGGGCGTGACCATCCGGGACGGGTTCGGGCAGACGGAGACGGCCGTGCAGGTCTCCAACAGCCCGGGGCAGGAGCTGAAGACGGGGTCGATGGGGCGCCCGAGCCCGGGGTACCGGGTCGAGCTCCTGGACCCGGTCAGTGGCGCCCCCGGCGCGACGGAGGGCGAGATCGCGCTCGACCTGGCGGCGCGGCCGGTGGGCCTGATGACCGGCTACCACGGGGACGCCGACCGTACGGCGGAGGCGATGGCCGGCGGCTACTACCGCACCGGGGACATCGGCTCGCGCGACGAGGACGGCTACATCACCTACGTCGGCCGCGCGGACGACGTGTTCAAGGCGTCCGACTACAAGATCAGCCCGTTCGAGCTGGAGAGCGCCCTCCTCGAACACGAGGCGGTGGCCGAGGCGGCCGTCGTGCCCGCGCCGGACGAGCTGCGGCTCGCCGTGCCGAAGGCGTACATCGTCCTGGCGGCGGGCTGGGAGCCGGGCCCGGACACCGCGAAGGTGCTCTTCGACCACTCGCGGCAGGTGCTGGCGCCGTACAAGAGGGTCCGGCGGCTGGAGTTCGCCCCGCTCCCGAAGACCGTGTCCGGGAAGATCCGCCGGATCGAGCTGCGCGAGGCCACGGCCGCCGGCTCGGCCCACGAGTACCGCGAGGAGGACTTCCGGTGAGTTCGTCGTACACGCACGGCACGAGCGGCACCACGCTGCTCGGCGACACCATCGGGGCCAACCTGGACCGGGCGGTCGCGGCCTGGCCGGACCGCGAGGCGCTGGTGGACGTGGCGACCGGCAGGCGCTGGACGTACGCCCGGTTCGCCGAGGACGTGGACCGGCTGGCCACCGCGCTGCTGGCGAGCGGAGTCGCCAAGGGCGACCGGGTGGGCATCTGGGCGGTCAACTGCGCCGAGTGGGTGCTCGTGCAGTACGCCACCGCCCGGATCGGCGCGATCATGGTCAACATCAACCCGGCCTACCGGACCCACGAGGTCGAGTACGTCCTGAACCAGGCCGGGATCTCCCTGCTGTTCGCCTTGCTGCGGCACAAGACCAGCGACTACCGGGCGATGGTGGAGGAAGTGCGGGGCAGGTGCCCGCAGTTGCGGGAGACGGTCTACATCGGGGACCCGAGCTGGGAGGCGCTGACCACCCGCGGGACGGCCGAGCAGGGACCCGAACTGGCGGCCCGGGCGGCCGAGTTGTCCTGCGACGACCCCATCAACATCCAGTACACCTCGGGCACGACCGGCTTCCCGAAGGGGGCCACGCTCTCCCACCACAACATCCTCAACAACGGTTACTTCGTCGGGGAGTTGATCGACTACACCGAGCAGGACCGGATCTGCATCCCGGTGCCCTTCTATCACTGCTTCGGCATGGTGATGGGCAACCTGGCCGCCACCTCCCACGGCGCCTGCATGGTGATCCCGGCCCCGTCCTTCGACCCGAGGGCCACCCTGGAGGCCGTCCAGCAGGAGCGCTGCACCTCGCTCTACGGCGTCCCGACCATGTTCATCGCGGAGCTCAACCTCCCCGACTTCGCGACGTACGACCTCTCCACCCTGCGCACCGGCATCATGGCGGGCTCGCCCTGCCCGGTCGAGGTGATGAAACGGGTGGTCGCCGAGATGCACATGGCGGAGGTCTCCATCTGCTACGGCATGACGGAGACGTCGCCGGTCTCGCTCCAGACCCGGATCGAGGACGACCTGGAACACCGCACCGGCACCGTCGGCCGGGTGCTGCCGCACCTGGAGGTCAAGATCGTCGACCCGGCCACCGGGGTCACCCAGCCCCGGGGCACGGCGGGCGAGTTGTGCACCCGTGGCTACAGCGTGATGCTCGGCTACTGGAACGAGCCGGAGAAGACGGCGGAGGCCGTCGATTCCGGGCGCTGGATGCACACCGGCGACCTGGCGATGATGCGCGAGGACGGGTACGTCGAGATCGTCGGCCGCATCAAGGACATGATCATCCGGGGCGGCGAGAACATCTACCCGCGCGAGGTCGAGGAGTTCCTCTACGCCCACCCCGGGATCCGGGACGTCCAGGTGGTCGGGGTGCCGCACGAGAGGTACGGCGAGGAGGTCCTGGCCTGCGTCATCCCGCACGACCCGGCCACCCCGCCCACCCTGGACGAACTCCGCACCTTCTGCGAGGGCCGCCTGGCCCACTACAAGATCCCGAGCCGCATCGAGATCCTGACCGACTTCCCGATGACGGTCTCGGGCAAGGTCCGCAAGATCGAGCTGAGGGAGAACTACAGCACCCCGTGAGCGTCAGCGCCCCGCACGGGTCAGCGCCCCGCCGGGGTCGCGCCCCGTAGGGGCGCTGGGGGTACCCCCGGCCGAAGGCTGGGGGAGGAACTGGGCGACCAGCCCCCGCCGGCCCGCGGCTGCTCACGTACCCGAGCCGTGCAGTTCATCGGCGGGACTGTTGACCGGCTGCGGCGTCCCCGTGAAGTCAAGAACGAACAACGGCACCCCCAGGGCGTCGGCCCGCTCCCGCGCCTCCTCGGCGTACCCCGCAAGGGAGAAGTACACGCACGCCGAGTCCTCCGTCATCGCCGTCAGCCACAGACACTCCACGTCCCGCCGCGAGGCCGGCTGCACGGTCGGGTCCACCTGGGCCACCAGCCCCTTGGCGGCCAGCCCGATGCCGGACGGCGGCCGCTGGTCGGCGCGGCGGATGTCCCGGTACCCGAGCCAGCGCAGGTAGAGCGCGGCCGCGGTGACCGCGTCCCGGGCGGTGCGGATCGTCACGGGACGGAAGGCCGCCCGGGGCTCGGGCCCGGGCTCCGCCGGCGGCGCGGACACGCCGCCGGCGACCGCGATGCGCAGCACCGCCCCGCACGGGCAGCCCAGCTCCGGCTGCGGCCACTGGTCCCGGCGGCCGCAGGAGCCGCAGCTCACCGTCACCCAGTCCGCGTCCCAGGCGCGGTGCGCCACCGGCGTCGGCCCGGCCGTGCCGTCCAGGCTCGGGGTGACCGGCGAGCCGCAGGCGCACGGGTACGACGGCGCGGTGTAGACGTGCTCGCGCCGACAGGCCGGACAGCGCACCGGCACGCTCTCGGACATGGCCCCCACCTCAGGCGTCGCGTCGGTTCAGCCGTCCCATGGTGCTCCCGCCGGGGCCCGGTTGTCCGTCCCTTGACGACGTTCGTCACCGCACCTACATTGATTTCAGATAGTAGAAGTTATTTTCCGTATTACGGAAATACGAGACGATGCTCACCGCGGGGCGCGACGGGAGCAGGCATCCGACAGCCGAAAGCAGGAGTTCTCGATGGCTCGTATGACCGCTGCCCGCGCGGCAGTTGAGATCCTCAAGCGCGAGGGCGTCACCGATGCGTTCGGTGTGCCCGGCGCGGCGATCAACCCCTTCTACGCGGCGCTCAAGGCCTCCGGCGGCATCCACCACACCCTCGCCCGCCATGTCGAGGGCGCCTCGCACATGGCCGAGGGCTACACCCGTACCCGCCCCGGCAACATCGGCGTCTGCATCGGCACCTCGGGCCCGGCCGGCACCGACATGATCACCGGCCTCTACTCGGCCACCGGCGACTCCGTGCCGATCCTCTGCATCACCGGCCAGGCCCCGACCGCGGTGATCCACAAGGAGGACTTCCAGGCCGTCGACATCGCCTCGATCGCGCGGCCGGTCACGAAGATGGCGGTCACCGTGCTGGAGGCCGCGCAGGTCCCGGGCGTCTTCCAGCAGGCCTTCCACCTGATGCGCTCCGGCCGTCCGGGCCCGGTCCTGATCGACCTGCCGATCGACGTGCAGCTCACCGAGATCGAGTTCGACCCCGAGACGTACGAACCGCTTACGGTCTACAAGCCCGCCGCCACCCGGGCCCAGATCGAGAAGGCGCTCGGGATGCTGAACGCGTCGCAGCGCCCGCTGATCGTCGCCGGCGGCGGGGTCGTCAACGCGGACGCCGCCGAACTCCTCGTCGAGTTCGCCGAGCTGACCGGTACGCCGGTCGTCCCGACCCTGATGGGGTGGGGCGTCCTGCCCGACGACCACGAGCTGAACGCCGGCATGGTGGGCCTGCAGACCTCGCACCGCTACGGCAACGCGACCTTCCTGGAGTCCGACTTCGTCCTCGGCATCGGCAACCGCTGGGCCAACCGCCACACCGGCAGGCTGGACGTCTACACGGCCGGCCGCACCTTCGTCCACGTGGACGTCGAGCCCACCCAGATCGGCAGGATCTTCGCCCCCGACTACGGCATCGCCTCCGACGCGAAGGCGGCCCTCGAGCTCTTCGTCGAGGCGGCAAGGGAGTTGAAGGCGTCGGGCGGCCTCCCCGACCGCTCGCGGTGGGTGGCCGCGGCGCAGGAGAAGAGGGCGACCCTCCAGCGCCGCACCCACTTCGACGACGTCCCGATCAAGCCGCAGCGCGTCTACGAGGAGATGAACAAGGCGTTCGGCCCGGAGACCCGGTACGTCTCCACGATCGGCCTCTCGCAGATCGCCGGCGCCCAGATGCTGCACGTCTTCAGGCCCCGGCACTGGATCAACTGCGGCCAGGCGGGCCCGCTCGGCTGGACGATCCCGGCCGCGCTCGGCGTGGCCAAGGCCGACCCGGAGGCGTCCGTCGTCGCCCTCTCCGGCGACTACGACTTCCAGTTCATGCTGGAGGAACTCGCGGTCGGCGCGCAGCACAAGATCCCGTACGTCCACGTCCTGGTCAACAACTCCTACCTGGGCCTGATCCGCCAGGCGCAACGGGCGTTCGACATCGACTTCCAGGTCAGGCTGGAGTTCGAGAACATCAACTCGCCCGAGCTGGGCGTCTACGGAGTCGACCACGTGAAGGTCGCCGAGGGCCTCGGCTGCAAGGCGATCCGGGTGACGGACCCGGCGGAGCTGGGCGCGGCCTTCGAGGAGGCCAGGAAGCTGGCCGCCGAGCACCGGGTGCCGGTCGTCGTGGAGGCGATCCTGGAGCGGGTCACCGACATCTCCATGTCGACCACCAACGACATCTCGAACGTCGTCGAGTTCGAGGAGGTCGCGACCGAGCCGGGGCACGCCCCGACGTCGATCAGGACGCTGAAGGTCTGAGCCGGCGAAGACGGGAGCGGGCGGTCCATCCCCGGGATGGACCGCCCGCTCCGCGTCGTAGGTGACTCGGTGCCCGCCGCCCCCGTGCCGGCGGGCACCGTGTGACGTGAATATGCCCCCTGACTGCGGCGGTTGAAGCATGTTGAACGCAGTTCAGAGCTTGATTTGAGGATCGGACGGCCCGTTCGTCCCGTTACATCAGCTTTCGGGATGCTCGCTCAGGCCCGGCCAGTCGTCCGGGCCGCCGCCCTGCCACTCGATGAGGTCGCTCTCCTCGACCTCGATCCGGTCCAGGTCGGCCATGCGCAGGATCTCGATCACGTCGTCGAGGTGGGAGGCGATCCCCAGGGTGACGTCGCCCTCGGTGACCCGCCGGGAGCCGTCCAACGCCGGGGCGTGCACGACGATGTGCGGGAACTCGGTCGGTGGATGTGCAGTCATGCCACAAGGCTCCTGCGGCACGGCCGGGAACGCACGCCGAAGCGCCGGACGCGGGCGGTTCCGCATCCGGCGCTCGGGCCGTGGGGCTCTCCTGGGCTGTGGCCGTCCGACGGCGCGAGGCTGGGCGCGACAGGACGTTCGCGCCGCCGGACGGGGCCCAGGGTGTGGCTGGGACCGCGGCGGGTGCGACGGAGCCGGGGCGTCCTTCCCTCTGGTCGAGAAGAGCGTCCGGTTCCTTCACCACCGCACTGGCTCGCACGCCGTCGCGGTCCTCGCCCCGCCCGCGCGCAGACACCGACCGGCCACCCCTCATCCGGGCCGGTCGGCCGCCGCGGGCCGCCTGTGGGGTCAGTCCTCGCGCAGGGCGCGGACCGCCTCCGCCACGCCCCTGCCGTACTCCCGGTCGGCGGCGTGGAAGTGAGCGAGGTTCTTCTCGATCACGCCGTCGCGGGTGACCTGCGAGAGGCTGCCGGCGATGTTCGCCACCAGCCGCTGCCGCTCCTCCGCGGACACCAGGCGATACCGCCCGCCCGCCTGGAAGAAGTCGTCGTCCTTGGCGTGCTGCGCGGCGATGGAGGCGTGAGAGGTGCCCCCGTCGGAATGCTGGTCGTCGGCGACCGGGGCGCCGGACTCGGTGGTGAGCGCGCGCTTCGACATCGTGGGCCCTCCGTGCGGATGCCAGCGGAAAATCACTTCCGCTTCGCGGAGCCTAGGCAGGGTCGGCTGGGGCGTCAACAGTTTGTTGAGGTGGTTTCCGGGCGGTGCCGGCGCCTGGGCGCGACAGGACAGGTGTCGGCACCGGCACCGCCCGGAAGTCATGGGGGGGCCGGCTCAGACCTGCGCGCCGGACAGGCGCTCCACCGCGCGCAGCAGTGCCGAGTGGTCGAGGCCGCCGTCGCCCTGCGCGCGCAGGGAAGCGACGAGTTGGGCCACCACGGCGCCGACGGGCAGGGCGGCGCCGACGTTGCGGGCCGCGTCCGTGACGATGCCCATGTCCTTGTGGTGCAGGTCGATCCGGAAGCCCGGCCGGAAGTCGCGGCTGAGGAAGTTGTCCTTCTTCCGGGTCAGCACGGTCGAGCCGGCCAGGCCGCCGTTCAGCACGTCCAGCGCGGCCGTCAGGTCCACGCCGGACTTCTCCAGGAAGACCACGGCCTCGGCGCACGCCTGGAGGTTCACGGCGACGATCAGCTGGTTGGCGGCCTTCACGGTCTGGCCGGAGCCGTGCGGACCGCACAGCACGATGGTCCTGCCCAGCGTCTCGAAGATCGGCCTGGCGGTGTCGAAGTCGGCCTGCTCGCCGCCGACCATGATGGACAGCACGGCCTCGACGGCACCGGCCTCACCGCCGGACACGGGCGCGTCGAGCACGCGGATGCCCCGGTCCCGCGCCGCCCTCGCCAGGTCGACGGAGGTCTGCGGGGTGATGGACGACATGTCGATCAGGAGCGCGCCGGACCGCGCGTTGGCGAGGATGCCGTCCGGGCCGTACGCGACGGCCTCGACCTGCGGCGACGCCGGGACCATGGTGATGACCACGTCCGCGTCCCGCACCGCCCCGGCGATGGAGGTGGCCGCGGTGCCGCCGGCGGCCGCCAGCCGGTCCAGCTTGTCCTGCTCCAGCGTGAAGCCGGTGACGTCGTAACCCGCCTTGACCAGGTTCTCGGACATGGGGGAGCCCATGATGCCGAGGCCTATCCAGGCGATCTTGGGGAGTGTGTTGCTCATAGGGGGTGCCTCTCTGGATACGTCAATCACACAGCCCGTCTGGGGGTCCCCCTCTGGGGGAGTTTGAGGACGAGGCCGAAGGAGGAGCGGTGGTCCGGGGGCGGCAGCCCCCGGGGACGGTCACATCAACGGGTGGCGCGTCGGTCCACCGGCAGCCAGTCGAAGGCGTCCGCGCTCGGGCGGTCGCCCGCCTTGTACTCCAGGCCCACCCAGCCGTCGTACCCGGCCTTGCGCAACCCGCCGAGGAGGTCCTCCAGCGGCAGCGACCCCGTGCCCGGGGCGCCGCGGCCCGGGTTGTCGGCGATCTGGACGTGGCCGGTCTTCGCGGCGTACCGCTCGATCACCGACGGCAGGTCCTCGCCGTTCATCGACAGGTGGTAAAGGTCCATCAGGAAGCGGGCGTTGCCGAGTCCCGTGGCCTCGTTGACCCTGTCGACGACCTCGACGGCGGCCGGGGCCGACACCAGCGGGTACCGCGGCGACTCGGGCTCGTTGAGCGCCTCGATCAGCAGGACCGCGCCGATCCGGTCGGCCGCGCGCGCAGCGAGCGCCAGGTTCTCCAGGGCCAGCGCGTCCTGCTCGGCCGGGTCCACGCCGTCGACGCGGTTGCCGTACAGCGCGTTGAGCGCCGTGCAGCCGAGTGACCGGGCGAAGCCGGCCGCCACGTCGATGTTGGCGCGGAACCGCTCCGACTCCGCGCCCGGGACCGACAGGGCGCCCCGGTCGGGTCCGGGCAGCCGGCCGGCGTAGAAGTTCAGGCCCGTCAGCCGGACACCCGCGTCCTCGATCGCCTTCCTCAGCGCGTCGAGCCCGGAGCGCTCGGGGGTGGGGGAGTCGACCCAGGGCCACCACAGCTCGACCGCCGGGAAACCGGCCGCGGCGGCAGCCGCCGGGCGCTCCAGGAGCGGGAGTTCCGTGAAGAGGATCGACAGGTTGACGGTGAAGCGCTGCTCTGCGAATCCCATGGGGGTCGGCGCTCCCTTCCACTGGCTCGTATTCCGTATTACGGAAGTTGTCTTCTGCTTAATGGAAGACTGCCTGTGGTCCCGGAGGGCTGTCAAGAGCGCCCGCGCACATCCCGCGCCCTACCCTGGAGGTGTGGCCCGTTCCAACGACGAGGTCGCCGCGCTGTTCCAGGAGTACGCGGACCTCATCTCGATCACCGGCGGCGACGCCTTCAAGGCGCGTGTCTACGAGAAGGCCGCCCGGTCCGTCGGCGGCCACCACGCCGATGTCGCCACCCTCGACCTCAAGGCCCTCCAGGACATCCCGAACGTCGGGAAGTCGATCGCCCGGAAGGTCCTCGAATACCTCGACAGCGGCAGCGTCTCCGCCGTCGACGAACTGCGCGCGAAGATCCCCGCCGGGGTCCGGCGGCTGACGGCCGTGCCCACCCTCGGTCCGAAGAAGGCGATGGCGGTCTACGAGGAGCTCGGCATCTCCTCCGTCGAGGAACTCGCCGACGCCGTCCACCAGGAGCGGCTGCGCGACCTCAAGGGCTTCGGGCCGAAGACCGAGGAGAACATCCTCCACGGCATCGAACTGCTCCGGTCCGCCGGCGGCCGGGTGCAGCTCGACCTGGCCACGGACCTCGCGGAGGACATCGTCGGTGCCCTGTCCGCGGTGACCGGCTGCGAGCGGTGCGCGTACGCCGGATCACTGCGCCGGATGCGGGAGACGATCGGCGACCTCGACATCCTCGCGGCGGCGAAGGAGTCGGCGCCGCTCATGAAGGCGTTCACCGGGCTGCCGTACGTCACCGAGGTCATCGGGCAGGGCAGGACCAAGACGTCCGTCCGCACCGGCAAGGGCCTCGACGTCGACCTGCGGGTCGTACCGCCGGACTCGTGGGGCGCCGCGCTGCAGTACTTCACCGGCTCCAAGGCCCACAACATCCGCACCCGGGAGATCGCCGTACACCAGAAGCTCAAGCTCTCCGAGTACGGCCTTTTCGACGTCGAGAGCGGCGAGAAGATCGTCTCCGCGACCGAGGAGGAGGTGTACGCCCGGCTCGGCCTGCCCTGGATCCCGCCGCCGCTGCGCGAGGACCGCGGGGAGATCGAGGCCGGGCTGCGCGGCGAGCTGCCCGAGCTGGTCACCGAGGCCGACCTGCGCGGCGACCTGCACACCCACACCGACCTCACCGACGGGCTCGCCCCGCTGGAGGAGATGGCCGAGGCGGCCGCGCGGCGCGGTTACGCCTACTACGCGATCACCGACCACGCGCCCGACATGGCCATGCAGCGCATGACCGACGAGCGGATGCTGGCCCAGCGGGAACGGGTGCGCGAGCTGGACGGCACGTACCCCACCAGGGGCCGGCGCGGCGGGCTGCGGCTGCTGCACGGCACCGAGCTGAACATCGGGCCCGACGGCGGGGTGGACTGGCCGGACGACTTCCTCGCCGGCTTCGACCTGTGCGTGGCGTCGGTGCACTCGCACTTCGGCCAGAGCCGCGAGCAGCTGACCAGGAGGCTCGTCCGGGCCTGCGAGAACCCGCACGTCAACATCATCGGCCACCCCACCACCCGCCTCATCGGCAAGCGGCCCGGCATCGACGCCGACCTCGACGCGGTCTTCGCCGCCTGCGCCCGCACCGGCACGGCCCTGGAGATCAACGCCCACCCGGCCCGCCTCGACCTGCGCGACGAGGACATCCTGCGGGCCCGCCGGCACGGCGTGCGGTTCGCCGTGAACAGCGACGCCCACGCCGTCCCGCACCTCGACACCATGCGGTACGGCATCGGCACCGCCCAGCGCGGCTGGCTCACCGGTGACGACGTGATCAACACCTGGCCCGAGCGGCGGCTGCGGGGCTTCCTGCGCAAGCGACGCGACTGAGCCCGGTCCGCCGTGCTCCGGCGGCTTGGCCGCGCGGCGGGCGGAGGACGGCCATGGTCCGTTAGGGTCGCCTCGTGGCGGCCGGAGTGGGTACGTCGCGGCTTGGTCAGGGACGTGTTCTGGGGGCGCAATGCGATTGAGAGTGGAGTTCACCACCGAGCCCTTCGACCTCGACGAGGCCCCCGCGCACGCGCTGGTCGCCCGTGAGGTCGTCGAGGCGGCCGCGCTGGACGCGGTGGACGTCGGGCCGTTCGGGAACACGGCGGAGGGCGGCTCCGACGCCGTGCTCACCGCGGTGGACGCGCTGCTGCGCAGGGCCCTGGAGGCCGGGGCCACCCGGATCTCGCTCCAGCTCAACGTGGTGGGGGAGGGTGACGGCAAGTGACCGGAAACGGGGACGAACCCTTCATCACCGCCGTGAAGCCGCTGGTCGACGCCATGGGCGGGGAGATGCTCCCGCCCGACGAGGCCGGCGCCGACGACGTCGTGCTCGCCTGGGAGGGTGTCGACGTGGTCGCCGTACGGCTGCCGCAGCTGGCGGACTCCCTCGATCACATCCTGGCCGCCATGGAGCGCAAGCAGGGCAAACCGCTGGCCGACCTGGACCGGAAGGCGAAGCAGGAGGTCGTGCGCATACTTGAGGCGCGAGGCGCCTTCTCCGTACGGCACGGCGTGGAGACCGTGGCGAGCGCGCTCGGGGTGAGCCGCTTCACCGTCTACAACTACCTGAACCGCGAGAAGAGCTGACCCCGCGGGGGGTGCCCCGGGGGGTGACGCGTGGGGCGTGATCGGGGGTTGTTACGCGGAATTTTCAACAAAGTGTTGACGCCGGGTTCCGGAGGGCGTTAGCTGACGGCAGCCCGTTCAGCACGAAGGCCGCACACGGCCACGGAGGCTCCCGTGACGTCGACTTCCACGCCCCCGGGCCTGGCCCGGTTCAACGACCTGGAGGAGGGCGCGGCACTCGCCGTCCTCCGCGAGGCGTGCGCCTCCACGGCATGGGCCCGGCGCCTGCTCGCCGACCGCCCCTACGCCACCCCCGAAGCCCTCTACTCCGCCAGTGACGCCGCCACGGCCGGCCTGGCGGCGGCGGACCTGGCGGAGGCCATGGCCGGGCACCCGCCGATCGGCCGCCCCAGGCCGGGCGACCCCACCTCGGCCCGGGAGCAGTCCGGCATGGCCGGTGCCGCGGACGGCCTCAAGGCGGAGATGCTCGAACTCAACCTCGCCTACCAGGAGAGGTTCGGCCATGTCTTCCTGATCTGCGCCACCGGCCGCACCGGCGAGGAGATGCGGGACGCGGCCAGGGAGCGGATCGGCAACCCGCCGGAGCGGGAGCGGGAGATCGTCCGCACCGAGCTGGGCAGGATCAACCGCATCCGGCTCGCCCGACTCGTCGAAGGGGACGCCTGAGACCATGAGCACCAGCACCACCGCCTCCGTGTCCACGCACATCCTGGACACCAGCGTCGGCCGCCCCGCCGCGGGCGTCGCCGTCCGGCTCGCGGCCCGCCGGGGCGAAGACGCCGGCTGGCAGGCGCTCGGCGGGAGCGCGACCGACGCCGACGGCCGGTGCAAGGACCTTCCGGACCTGCCGGAGGGGACGACACACGTGCGGCTCGACTTCGCCGTCGAGTCGTACTTCGAAGAGCAAACCGCGAAGAAGCAAGCCGATGCGCAGCAGGACGCCCCCGCGAATCGGGACAGCGGACCGGCCGTGTTCTTCCCGGAGGTGGCGATCACCTTCGCCGTCGTACCGGGCGAGCACTACCACGTACCGCTGCTGCTCAACCCGTTCGGCTACTCCGTTTACCGAGGGAGCTAGCTACATGCCTACCATTCTTGGGCAGAACCAGTACGGCAAGGCCGAGAACCGGGTCGTGAAGATCACGCGGGACGGTGCCACCCACCACATCAAGGACCTCAACGTCTCGGTGTCGCTCTCCGGCGACATGGACGAGGTCCACTACTCCGGCTCCAACGCCAACGTCCTGCCGACCGACACCACCAAGAACACGGTGTTCGCGTTCGCCAAGGAGCACGGCATCGAGTCCGCCGAGCAGTTCGGCATCCACCTCGCCCGCCACTTCGTGACCTCGCAGGAGCCGATCCACCGGGCCCGGATCCGCATCGAGGAGTACACGTGGGAGCGGATCGAGCACGCCGGGAAGGGCGCGCACTCCTTCGTCCGCAAGGGCCAGGAGACCCGGCTCGCCCAGATCACCTACGACGGTACGTCGTGGGAGGTCGTCTCCGGTCTGAAGGACCTAGTCGTGATGAACTCGACCGACTCCGAGTTCTGGGGCTACGTCAAGGACAGGTACACGACCCTGCCCGAGGCCTACGACCGCATCCTGGCCACCGAGGTGTCCGGCCGCTGGCGGTTCAACTGGACCGACGACGAGCAGCGGATGCCAGACTGGGAGAGGTCCTACGAGCAGACCAGGAAGCACCTGCTCCAGGCCTTCGCCGAGACGTACTCCCTCTCGCTCCAGCAGACCCTGTACCAGATGGGGTCGCGCGTCATCGACAACCGGGACGAGATCGACGAGATCCGCTTCTCGCTCCCGAACAAGCACCACTTCCTGGTCGACCTGGAGCCCTTCGGCCTCAAGAACGACAATGAGGTCTACTACGCCGCGGACCGGCCCTACGGCCTGATCGAGGCGACCGTCGTCCGGGACGGCTGCGAGCCGCGGATCCCGGTGGACCTCAGCAACCTCTGAACACCCTTTTCGGCACCCTCGGCCGGGGAAGCCGCTTCCCCGGCCGAGGCACTCAAATCCTTCGGGGTTTTGCCGTGCCCTCACCACAGCTCCACTGAGCCAAAAGGACGAAACCATGGCAGCAGACCGTCGCATCGTCATCGAGAACTGTTCGATCGCGACCGTCGACGCCCACGACACCGAGTACGCGAGCGGGTACGTCGTCATCGCCGGCAACCGGATCGAGTCGCTCGGCGCCGGCCGTGCTCCCGAGGGCCTGGAGAACGTCGTACGGCGCATCGACGCCACCGGCCACCTGGTGACCCCCGGCCTGGTCAACACCCACCACCACTACTACCAGTGGATCACCCGGGGCCTGGCCACCGACCACAACCTCTTCAACTGGCTGGTCGCGCTGTATCCGACCTGGGCGCGCATCGACGAGCCGATGGTGTACGCGGCCGCGCAGGGCTCGCTCGCCATGATGGCCCGCGGCGGTGTCACCACCGCGATGGACCACCACTACGTCTACCCGAAGGGCTCCGGCGACCTCTCCGGCGCGGTCATCCGCGCCGCCCGCGAGACGGGCGTCCGCTTCACCCTCGCCCGCGGCTCCATGGACCGCAGCGAGAAGGACGGCGGCCTGCCCCCGGACTTCGCCGTCGAGACCCTCGAAGGAGCCCTCACCGCCACCGAGGCGACCGTCGAGGAGCACCACGACCCCTCCTTCGACGCGATGACCCAGGTGGCCGTGGCCCCCTGCTCGCCGTTCTCCGTCTCCACCGAACTCCTGCGACAGGGAGCGGAGTTGGCCCGTCGGCTCGGAGTGCGCCTGCACACCCACGGCTCGGAGACCGTCGAGGAGGAGCAGTTCTGCAAGGAGCTGTTCGGGATGGGCCCGACCGACTACTTCGAGTCCACCGGCTGGCTCGGCGAGGATGTGTGGATGGCGCACTGCGTCCACATGAACGACTCCGACATCGCCGCGTTCGCCCGCACGAAGACCGGCGTCGCCCACTGCCCGTCCTCGAACGCCCGCCTCGCGGCCGGCATCGCCCGCGTCCCCGACATGCTCGCCGCCGGCGTCCCGGTCGGCCTCGGTGTCGACGGCACCGCGTCCAACGAGTCCGGCGAACTCCACACCGAACTGCGCAACGCACTGCTGATCAACCGCCTCGGCGCGCACCGGGAAGCGGCCCTGAACGCCCGCCAGGCGCTGCGCCTCGGCACCCACGGCGGCGCCCGGGTGCTGGGCCGCGGCGACCAGATCGGCTCCCTCGAACCCGGCAAGCTCGCCGACCTGGTCCTGTGGCGGCTGGACACCCTCGCCCACGCCTCCATCGCCGACCCGGTGACCGCCCTGGTCTTCGGCGCGGCGGCCCCGGTCACCGCCTCCTTCGTGAACGGCCGTCAGATCGTCGAGGACGGCCGGCTGCTGCACGTCGACGAGGACGCGATCGCCCGCGCCACGCGGACCGAGGCCCAGCGGCTCGCGCGGATCGCCGCGCAGTAACTCCGCTCCTGTGCAAGGCACCTGAGCTCCGGTCGGGAGGGACGGCTCCCGGCCGGTGGCCGTGGCCCCGAACGGGGTCCACGGCGGCCCTCTCCCGGGCGCGCGCTGTCCTGCGCGCGCCCGGGAACGGTCACCGTCCTCCTCTCGGGTCCCGCACGGCCCGGACCATCCGCACCACCTCGCTGAAACCCGCGTCAGAGCCGACGTGTCAACCGACCGGAGGCGCCGCCCGTGTCCTGCATCCCGTGCACCCCGTCGACGAGAAACTCCCCGCCCTGAAAATGGCCACCACGGGCCTGCAGCACGTGGCCGCGATGCACGCCGGAGTGGTCGCCCCGTGGGCCCCGCCAGAGGCGGCCGTACCGCTCGCGACACCCCAGTCGATCTCGTGACGCCGGCCGCCTCGGGCCCCGCTCACGACGGCCGCACACGGTCTGCCGGCGGCTGGGCCTGTTCGAGGGAGCCGGAGTCCCGGCTTCAGCCGCGCCGGATCGCCTGGCAGGGGCTGGGCGCGGGAAGCCGTTCGGTGACGTACGAGCGGGGCGGGACGCCCATCAGGGCACGGAAGTCGGTCGTCATGTGCGACTGGTCGAAGTATCCGGTGGCGGCGGCCAGTTCGGACCAGCCGACGCTGCCCGCCCGGGCGGCGACCGTGCGGACGCGGTCGATACGGGCGTAGTGCTTCGGGGAGACTCCGACCCCGTCGGTGAACAGGTTCCGCAACTGGCGCTCGCTCACCGACAGTTCACGGGCAACATCCCGTACCTGCGCGGGTGCCCGGTGCAGCCGCACGGACAGCGCGGCCACGCCCGCCCGCAGCAACGCCGTCCGGTCCGGATCCGTCCGCGCCGACAGCAGCTCGGGCAGCACCTCGGCGATCCGCGGCAGTGCCTCCAGCGGGTCCAGCCACCGCACCTCACGCGCGAACCGGCGCGCCGCCCCGCCCGGCAGCCCCTCCACCGGCGCCACCCGGCCGACCAGCCCGGCGGCCGGCACACCCAGCAGGGGCCGGACGCCACCCGGTGCGAGGACCAGCTCGACGCAGGAGATGTGGGGCTTCCCGCGGTGGTAGGTGGCCCGCACCCGCGGCCCGACCGCCAGCACGTCACGCTGCCCGTCCGCCGTCACCCGCAGCACCACCTTGGTCAGCGCGTCCGGCAGATGGACGAACGTACCCTCCGGGGGCTCGGCGAAGGACATGGTCCGTACCGCGGCGACCCATGGGCGCAGCACGTCGGGGATGGTCGCGATCGGCTCGGCGATGGTCATCGGCACCCTTCCACCGTAAGCGGCTGCGCCGCCGCCCGGGTGGCCCGGCCGTGCCGGAATTTCCAAGAGACCAGCGCCCCGGCCGGCCCACCGTGGACCGCATGATTCTGGTGACGGGTGCCACGGGCACCATCGGAAGTGACGTCGTACGACAGCTGGCGGGGCGCGGCGCGAAGGTGCGCGCCCTCACCCGCGACCCGGCGGGGGCGCGGGTCCCCGCCGGGGTGGAGGTGGTGCGCGGCGACTACACGGACCCCGCGTCCCTGGAAGCCGCCTCTGCCGGTGCGACGGCCGTGTTCCTGCTCCGGCCGCCCGGCCCCGACGAGGGACAGGACGCGGCGCTGGTCGCCGCGGCCCGGTCGGCCGGCGTGGAGCGGCTGGTGAAGCTCTCCGCCATCGCCACCGGTGACGCCGGCTCCGGCCCCTCCGCGCAGTGGCACGTGGCCGGCGAGCGGGCCGTGCGGGACAGCGGGCTCGCGTGGACCGTGCTGCGGCCGTCGTCGTTCGCCTCCAACACGCTGACCTGGCTCGAGGCCCTGCGCGTGGGCGAGCCGGTGCCCAACATGACCGGGGACGGCGCGTCGGGTGTGATCGACCCGCGCGACATCGCCGAGGTGGCGGTACGGGCCCTGCTCGACGCCGGGCACGCGGGGCGCACGTACACCCTCACCGGTCCCGAGGCGATCACCGTCCCCGGTCAGGCCGCCGTGCTCGCCGAGGTCCTGGGCCGCCCGGTGCCCACCCGGGACCTGTCCCCGGAGGAGACCCGCGACTTCCTCCGCACGGCCTGGGGCATGGAGGGGGCCCAGGTGGACGGTGTCCTGACCGGTCTGGCGTTCGTCCGCTCCGGTGGGAACGCGGTGGTCACCGAGGACGTCCGGGAGGTGCTCGGGCGGTCGGGGCGGACCTATCGGGAATGGGCCGAGGACCACAAGGGGGAGTTCGCGGCATCCTGAGAGCCGGCCCCCACCGGCTCGGGCGCGGCGGCCCTGTCCGGCTCAGACGCGCCGGGGCCGCAGCGTGACCGCTGCCAGCGCCAGGGCCGCCGTCGCGATCACCGCGGCCACCCGGAACGCCAGGCGGTAGCCCTCCGCCGTGGCCGGGGCCAGCTCCGCGCCCGCGTGCAGCAGGCCGTCGGTGCGGTTCGCCGCGAGTGTGGACACGACGGCGAGGCCCAGCGAACCGCCCACCACCTGGGTGGTGTTGAAGAGCCCCGAGGCCAGCCCCGCGTCCTCCGCGCGGGCGCCGGCCATGGCGAGGCCGGTGAGCGGGGGCATCGCCGCGGCGAAGCCGGCCGCCATGAGCAGCATCGGGGGCAGCACGTCGGCCGCGTACGACCCCTCTGCGGGCGCCCGGCTCAGCAGGGCCATCCCGACGGTGATGAGGACCAGCCCGGCGAGGAGCACGCGGTACGCGCCGAAACGGCCGGTCATGCGCGCCGAAAGACCCAGCATCAGGACGCCGATCGCGAGCGGTGCCGGCAGGAAGGCGAGACCGGTGTGGAACTCGCCGTAGCCCAGGACGCGTTGCAGGTAGAGCGCGCCGATGAACTGGAAGCCGTACATCGTCGCGACCATGAGGATCTGCACGCCGTTCGCGCCGCTCAGCGCCCGGGAGCGCAGCAGCCGCAGCCGCAGCAGCGGGTGCGCGGCCCGGGCCTGGCGGACGGTGAACGCCACGAGGAGCGCGAGGGCGAGCGCGGCCAGGAGCACGGTGGCGGCCGGGCCCCGGTCGCCGGAGCCGACGATGACGTAGACGGTGAGCATCAGCGCGCCGGTGACCAGGGCGGCCCCCGGACCGTCGGCGCCCCCGCGGAGCCCCGCGCCGGGCTCGCGCGCCAGGATGCGAACCGCGGCCAGCCAGGCCGCCACCCCGATCGGCAGATTGATCAGGAAGATCCAGTGCCAGCTCAGGGCCTGCGTCAGCGCTCCGCCGAGGAAGGTGCCCAGGGTGGCGCCCACCGACCCCACTGCGCTGAACACCGCGATGGCACGGGCCTGTTCGCGCGGTTCGGGGAAGAGCGACACCAGCATGCCCAGCACGACGGCCGAGGTCATCGCGCCGCCCGCGCCCTGCACCGCCCGCGCCGCGATCAGCGCGCCCTGGCCCGTCGCCAGCCCGCACGCCACGGAGGCCGCGGTGAACACGGCGAGCCCGGCCGTGAACATCCGCTTCCGGCCCACCAGATCACCCAGACGGCCGAACAGCAGGAGCAGTCCGCCGAACGGGATCAGATAGGCGTTCACCACCCAGGCCAGGCCCGGACCGCTGAAGTCCAGGTCGCGTTGGACGGCGGGCATCGCCACGGTGACGACGGTGCCGTCCAGGATCGTCATCAGCGCGCCCGCGCACAGGACGGCGAGGGACGCCCGACGCGGGTATGTTCGAGAGGGAGTCACCGGTGCGGCCGGTGTGCCGGTCGTGGTCGACATGGCCTTCTGGCCTCCGCAATCGCCGTAGTTCGCCAGGGACATCAACAGGAACCGATCGTGCGCAAGGTGCACGACTTGTAACGGGGTTCATGGTGAGTGACCATGAGAGGACGGCGTAAGGAGGCAGTTCGATGTCCCAGAGGAACACCGGTGTTACCAGCCAGGTGGTGAACGCGCACGCCTGCCCGGTCCGCGAGGTTCTTGACAGGGTGGCCGGCAAATGGAGCGTGCAGATCCTGGTGGCGGCCTCACACGGGCCCATCCGCTTCACGGAGCTCGAGCGCGGCATCGAGGGCATCAGCCGGCGGATGCTGACCCTCACTCTGCGCAACCTGGAGCGCGACGGCCTGGTGACCCGCACCGTGTATCCGATGGTGCCTCCGCGTGTGGAGTACGAACTCACCCCGGTGGCGATGGAGTTGCACGAGACCTTGCAGCGGCTGACCGACTGGGCGGAGCGCAACCGCCACTACATCGCCCAGGCCCGGGCGGTCTACGACGCCGAGCACCAGCCGGAACTGCTCGACGTGTAGACGGCCGTGCGGACGGCGCGGACCGGGTCAGAACCCGAACAGCTCCGGGGCCGAGGCGAGTTCCTTGAAGATCTCGCGCGGATCGGCGACCAGCTTCCGGGCCTTCAGGTCCAGCAGCCCGCCGACCGCGTCGACCTCGGCGGCCAGCGTGCCGTCCGTCTTGGTCATCTTCTGGAGTATCCGGAACGTCTTGCCGTCGCCCCACTCGAACCCGCAGGTCACATCGACCTCGTCACCGGCGAGCAGCTCCCGCTTGTAACGGATGGTCGTCTCCAGCCCGACCGGCCCCACGCCCCGACCGATCAGCTCGGCCTGCGTGACCCCGGCCGCCTGGAGCAGCGACCAGCGGGCGTGCTCGGCGTAGTTGATGTACACCGCCTGGTTCAGATGGCCCTGCACATCGGTCTCGTAGCCACGGACGGTCACCCGGACGGAATACGGTTCGCTCACGACTTCCCCTTCACGTGTACGACGCACTGATCCTTCGCGGGCATCCTGACACGCCCGTCACACCCGGCGCGGCGATGCCAGCAGATAGCGCGTTCTGGTGCGTGGTTCCGTGTACTCGCCGGTCTGCCAGCCCGCCCGCTCCAGGGTGGCGGCGCACGCCCGCAAGGGCTCGCCCTCCGGTGCGTACACCGCGACCGCCTCCGGCTGCGGGGTCGCCCGCACCCGGTAGCCGGGGGTGTCCGGCCCCTCGGGCGGATGCCCGGCCGCCTCCAGGGCGAGCGCCGCGGCCCGCACCAGATGGGCACGCTCCCAGCCGCACGGCCGGTCGGTGGCGCCGTCGGGATGGGTCATCCGGCGCAGTTCGAGCAGCCCCTGCCAGGCGCTGTGCACCTCTCGGGCCCGGGCCGGCCCGGCCTCGGCCGGCTCCTCGCCGCCGACGCGTGCGGCGAAGACCCCGTCCGGCTCCTCTCGGGCCACCGCCTCGGCCTGCGGGGCCGTCTCCCGTATCCGGTGCCCGGCCGGCGTCAGGAAGTGGTCGTGCGGCGGACGCGGGTGCCGGAAGGCGAGACCGTGCCTCACCAGTGCCGCCAGCTGCGCCTCGGTACCCCGCAGCCGCCCGGTGACCGGGTCCGCGGCGTCCACGATCCGCCGCTGCGCGGCGGTGGGCGGTCGGGTCACGGTGCACACCTCCCCGGTGTCGAGCGCGGTCCTGATCCCTTCTCCGAAGGCTACGACCGGCCACTGACAGCGCGGTCGGGCTGTCCGCCGGGCCGGATGTTCCAGCCCGCGATCACCGGCCGGTCGTGCTCCGTGCCCAGCCGGCACAGCGTCCCGGTGGCCAGCTGGAACAGGGCCCCGCCGGACGGCGGCAGGCCGAGTCGGCGGGCGGTCAGGACGCGCAGGAAGTGCCCGTGGGCGACCAGCAGCACGGCCCCCTCGGTACCGGCGAGGGCCGCCTCGACCTTGGACAGCATCCGGTCGGCCCGCTCCCCGACCTGCTCCGGGCTCTCCCCGGGATGTTCCGCCGGGCCGGGCGCCACCCCGTCCGTGAACAGGAACCAGCCGGGCCGGGTGCGCTGGATCTCCGCGGTGGTGACGCCCTCGTAGCCGCCGTAGTCCCACTCCCGCAGGTCGGCGTCGACCCGGGCGTCGGGCACCCCGATCAGCTCGGCGGTCTCGCGGGCCCGCTGGAGCGGGCTGACGAAGGCCGCACCGATGCGGAGCGAACGGACCAACGGCATCAGCCGGTGCGCCTCGTCCCTGCCGTGCTCGGTGAGCGGCACGTCCGTGCACCCGGTATGCCGTCCGGACCGCGACCACTCGGTCTCACCGTGCCGGACGAGAAAGACATCAGCCATACGTCAGAGGCTAAGAGCCCAGCGCTCCAGTTCGGCGAAGTCACGCGCCCGCAGGCCGTGCCGCGAATCCACCGGAAGGAGCAGTGCGGGCCCTTCGTGGTGCTCGGCGACATGGCGGACGTCGAGGTCGGTGACCATGTCGTCGACCCACACGAAAGGCCGCCCCGCCGCCCACGCCACGACGGTCCGCGTCTTCCAGTACAGGCCGTCGGGATCTCTGGCGAACAGCTCCGGCCACTCGATGACGGGCAGCTCGGGCAGTCCGACGACCGGCCCGATCATCTCGTTGGCCTGGTGCATCCAGGTGGTGGCCCAGGTCAATTCGTACGGCAGCGCGAGCAGCCGGGCCCCGTGCCCCGGATGCAGCCGCACCCGCAGCCCCCGGCGCAGGCGGCGGGAGCCGGGCCGCTGGCGGGCGGACCAGTCGGCGGGGTGCAGCCTGCGGGTCACGTACCCGCGATGGCGCAGGAACCGGGCCCGGAAGGGGTTCAGTGGGCCGTCGACGTCGAGGAGGAGCAGCGGGCGCTGGGTCATGGGGACGACTCTCCCGGGCAGCACCGCGAACTACTGCCGGTATCCGCTCAGAAACCGCCCGATCCGGCCGATCGCCGTCTCCAGGGTCTCCGCGTGGGGGAGGGTGAGGATGCGGAAGTGGTCGGTGGCCGGCCAGTTGAAGCCGGTGCCCTGGACGACCTGGATCTTCTCCTGGAGCAGCAGGTCCAGGACGAACCTCTCGTCGTCGTGGATAGGGTGGACCTTGGGGTCGATGCGGGCGAAGGCGTAGAGGGCGCCCTTCGGCTTGACGCACGAGACGCCGGGGATTTCGTTGAGCTTCTCCCAGGCCACGTTGCGCTGCTCGTACAGCCTGCCGCCGGGAGTGACGAGTTCGCGGATGGACTGGCGGCCGCCGAGCGCGGCCTGGATGGCGTACTGGGCGGGGGCGTTGGCGCACAGCCGCATGGAGGCCAGCATGGTGAGGCCCTCCAGGTAGTCCTTGGCGTGCTGCTTCGGGCCGGTGACGACCAGCCAGCCCGAGCGGAAGCCGGCCACCCGGTACGTCTTGGACAGGCCGCAGAAGGTGAGGACCACCAGGTCGGGGGCGAGGGCAGCGGTGGAGTGGTGGACGGCGTCGTCGTACAGGATCTGGTCGTAGATCTCGTCCGCGAAGACCATCAGGCCGTGCCGGCGGGCCAGGTCGAGGATGCCCTCCAGGATCTCCTTCGGGTACACCGCGCCGGTCGGGTTGTTGGGGTTGATGACGACCACGGCCTTGGTGCGGTCCGTGATCTTCGACTCCATGTCGGCGAGATCCGGGTACCAGTCGGCCTGTTCGTCGCAGAGGTAGTGCACCGCCCTGCCGCCGGCGAGGGTGGTCACCGCCGTCCACAGCGGGAAGTCGGGGGCGGGGATCAGGATCTCGTCGCCGTCCTCGACCAGCGCCTGTACGGCCATGGAGACCAGCTCCGAGACGCCGTTGCCGAGGAACACGTCGTCGACGCCCACCTCCAGGCCCAGCGTCTGGTAGCGCCCGGCCACCGCCCGGCGGGCGGAGAGGATGCCGCGGGAGTCGGTGTAGCCGTGTGCCTGCGGGAGCATCCGGATCATGTCCTGGAGGATCTCCTCCGGCGCCTCGAAGCCGAACACCGCGGGGTTGCCGGTGTTCAGGCGCAGCACGCTGTGGCCCGCCTCCTCCAGCGCGTTGGCGTGCTCGATCACCGGTCCGCGGATCTCGTAACAGACCTCGCTTAGCTTGTTGGACTGCCGGAACTCCATGCGCCCCTCCGGGAACTCGTGTTGCTTGGTTTTACCAAGCAGGAGCTTGGAAAGTCCAACACCTTGTCTAGACTGCGTCGCATGTCACCTCGCCGAAGCTACGACCAGTACTGTTCCGCGGCCCGCGCCCTCGACGCCGTCGGCGACCGCTGGACCCTGCTGATCGTCCGGGAGCTGTTCGCCGGTCCCCGCCGCTACACGGACCTGCACGCGGATCTGCCGGGGGTCAGCACGGACGTCCTCGCCTCCCGGCTGAAGGACATGGAGCGGGACGGGCTCACCACCCGGCGGCGGCTGCCCCCGCCCGGTGCGGCGTATGTCTACGAACTCACGGCCCGGGGGCGGGAGTTGCTGCCGGTACTCCAGGCGCTGGGCAAGTGGGGCGAGCCCGAACTGGGGGAGCGCCGGCCCACCGACGCGGTACGCGCCCACTGGTTCGCACTGCCGCTGCTGCGGGCCCTGGCGGGCGAGGGGCTCGTCGAAGTCCGGCTGGGGGAGGGGGACTTCCACCTGTACGTCGGGGCCGAGGACGGCCCGGTGTACGGCGACGGCCCGGCGCCGGCCGAGCCCGACGCCCGGCTCGTGCTCGACGCCGGGACGGGCACCGCCCTGGCCCGGGGCGAGTTGGGGCTGGCGGAGGCGGTGCGGGCGGGACGGATCACGGTGACGGGGGACGGGGCACTGGCCAAGGAGCTGCGCGAGGCCTGAAACGACGACTGGGCCGCCGCGAACGGGGCCCAGTCACCAGTTTCCGCGCAGGATCAGGCGGCGGGCGGCACCCGCGACGGCCGGCCCGACCCCCGCGTCAGCGCGTACCCCCCGATCCCCGCCAGCGCGGCCAGCACACCGCCGATCCCGGTCCACACCCAGCGGTCGCTCCACCAGCCGGAGGACCAGCCGCCGTCGGGCTCGATGCCGGACAGGACCGCCGGCTTCGCGGTCGAGGAACTGTCGTCGGACGAAGAACTGCCGCTGTCCGAGGCGGACTTGACCGCGATCCCCGGCACCAGCGGCTCGGCCAGCGAACCGTCCACCGCCGCCGAGCCGCCGATGTCCTTGGAGTCCACCTTCACCTCGGCGCTCACCGGCTGACCGAGGTCGGCCGAGGTCAGGTCCACCACCGTCAGCCGGATGTAGTACGTGCCGGGCAGCGGATCGTCGGCCCACGGCTCCGACCAGGCGCGCACGGTACGCATCACGCAGGCCAGCTCCACCGACGTGGCGCCCTGCGCGGCCGTGCGGGTCTGCGCGCCGTACTGGCAGGCCTGCCGGCGCCGCAGACCGTCGTACACGTCGAGCTGCCAGGTCTGCCCGGCGTGCGCGGCGGGCAGCTTCACCGTCGCCTTGACGTCCGGGCGCTGGCCGGCGTCGGCCGGGAACGACCAGTACAGGTAGTCGCCGGTGGAACCGCTGGCCGTCGCCTGCTGCCCCTGGTCGATCTCGGCCGCCGTACGGAAGGACGTGCCCGCCTGGGTGGGCGCGCCGCTGTCCTCCGAGGCGCTGGGGGAGGGGGAGGAATCCGCGACCGCCGGACCGGCCGCCAGGCCCACCGCCAGCAGCGCGGCGCTCAACACACGTGTGATCGACATCAGTTGGTCCTCCAGACCGCGACCCGCCAGCGCGACACCCAGCCCCACACCAGACCCGCGAGGAAGCCGGTCAGCACGAGTGCGCCGAGCAGCCACCAGCCGCGGCCGAGACCGAAGGAGGCGACGTCGCTCGCCTTCGACGGCCCGTCCACCACGTCGACCGTCAGCTCGACCGGCAGGCCGGGGCTGGTCTTCACCCCGGCCGCGGCCGAGAAGGAGTTGGTCACCTGGAGACAGACGGTCTCCGGCGTGGTGTCCCCGTCGTCGTCGCTCTCGGCCTTCGGGTACCGCAGCCCGGTCGAGATGACGTCCGTGCGCCCGAGGCCCGACGCCTCGCCGCGCACTATCTCCCGCCCGTGCACGGTCACCGCCCGCAGCAGCACACCGTAGTCGGCGTTGACGGCCCGGTCGGCCGCGACGCTCACCGAAGCGCGCAGCTCCTGGCCGGGGTTGACGTCGACCTTGTACCAGCGCTGCTGCCCGAACTCCTCACGGTCGGTGTACAGCCCCGACTTCAGCGCGGGCGCCGACGAGCACTGGTCCGTGCCCTCGGTCGCCACCGGCGTGACCACCGGGTCCGCCGCCCGGTCCACCAGCTGGCCGACCCGGTCGGTCAGTTCCTCCTTGTGCTGCACGGAGGTGTACGTGCCGCCGGTCGCGTCCGCGATGCAGCTGAGCTGGTCGCGGGTCTTCGCGTCCGGCACCAGGCCGAGCGTGTCGATGGTCAGCCCGACGCCCTTGGCGGCGATCTCGCGGGCCACCTCGCACGGGTCCAGCGGCTGGCAGGTGTCCTCGCCGTCGCTGATCAGGACGATACGGCGGGTCCCGTCACCGCCCTGGAGGTCGTCGGCCGCCTTGAGCAGCGCGGGGCCGATCGGGGTCCAGCCGGTCGGCGAGAGCGTGGCGACGGCGGTCTTCGCCTCGGTGCGGTCCAGTGTGCCGACCGGGTACAGCTGCGCGGTGTCCTTGCAGCCCTCCTTGCGGTCGTTGCCGCGGTAGTTGGCGCCCAGCGTGCGGATGCCGAGCTGGACCCCCTCGGGCGTCGCGTCCAGCACCTCGTTGAACGCCTGCTTGGCCGCGGCCATGCGCGTCCCGCCGTCGATGTCCGCAGTCCGCATGGAACCGCTGACGTCCAGCACGAGCTCCACCTTGGGAGCGGCCTGTTCGGTCTCGTCGGCGACCGCATGGCCGGGGAACGCGATCCCGGCCGCCAGGGCGGCGAGCAGAGCACAGACTCCTGCCGCCGGCCGATGTGTTCTGATCATCGGCGGATCCTATTGATCAAAGGCGCCGGGCTCCAAAACGAGGTCCGCACCGGCGAACGAGAGTGACCGGCAGGTCAACGCAGGGCGGCGAGCGGGTTCGGCAGAGCCGTCCACTGGTCGCCGGGTACCTCCGGGGAGAGCCGCATCAGGGTCAACGCCTTGGTGGGCAGCGGGCCTTCGAGGAGCGCCGTCAGGTCGGGGGTGGCGGGCAGGTGCCGTGCGGCCGCCTCCAGGGCCGTCGCCAGGGCCGGTCCCGAACCCGCCGTGCCCGCGAGGGCGCCCGCGACGAGGGAGCCGAACAGCTTGCGGCGCAGGGTCGTCTCGTCGTCCGTGACCAGGCGGCCCGTCAGGTCGGGCGGGGTGATGCCGTGCCGGCGGAGCCGGGCGGGACTGAGGCGGACGTCGGCCAGGTCGCGGTAGACCAGGCGGAGCGGGGCACCGGTCTCCGAGAGCACGACCAGGAGGTTCTGGCCGTGCGCCTCCAGGGCCACGCCCAGATCCAGCAGCCGCAGCCCCACCGTCAGCGCCAGCCGGGTGAACCCGGCGAGCCAGGACGGCGATTCGGGGAGCGCGGTGGTGGCCAGGGCCGCCACCGGCAGGACGCGCTCGCCCGGCGCCGCGTACGTCTGCGGCGACTCGCGCAGCAGCGCCGCCAGGTCGGGGGAGCCTGCGGTCACCGCGCCCGGCGTGCGGGTGACGTGCAGGAGCCCGTCCGTGCGGTCCGCCAGGTCCGCGGCGAACGACGACAACGTCACCGCCGCGCCGACCGAGTACGCCGAGATGTCCCGCACGGACGAGGTCAGCCGGGCACTGAGCGCGGTCTTGACATGTGTGCCGTCGCCAACGGCGAGCGTGCGCAGGGACATCAGCGGGTGCGCGTCCCGCCAGGGCCCGGCGGAGCCGCTCTTGAGGACGTGGGCGCGCTGCCAGGGGTGCACGGGAATGAGCAGCCGGTCACCGTCGCGGAGTTCGTCCGGCCAGTCGCCGGTCAGCAGGCAGTCCCCGGCCGCGACCGGGACCGTCTCCAGCCGTACGACCGGCCGGTGCTCCGGCCCGTACGCGAGCTGCTCCGCCACCGAGAAACCGGGCCGGGAACGGCAGTTGGGATGGAAGGGATGCCCGTCGACGACCCGCTGCTCCCACTCCCAGTCGTTCCCCGGGCCGCCGGCCGGAAGGACCCCCGTCGACCGCTCCTCCGGGTCCTTGCGGGGAAACCCGCTGTTCGCTCGCGAGAGCGCCAGCGACGCGACGCTGTGCCCGAGTTCGGCGGCGAACCCCGCCGAGTGCGGCCACCCGAGGTCCGTCGTCAACCGGGCCGGATCGTCGTACACCTCGCCGTCCAGGCGCACGGCGGTCACGTAGGCGTCGGTGGCGTACGGATCCGCCCGTGGTCCGTGCAGCGCCCGCCCGTCGGCCAGCCACAGGGCGAGGCTGCGCGCCCCGCGCACCCGGCGCGCCACCCACGGCAGCGGCTCGTGCGCCAGCCCTCGCCACAGCCGGGTCAGCACCGCCGCCCGCGCACCGGGCAGCTCGGCCGCGTACCGATCGACGAGGTCGGGCCGCGTCTCGGCCAGCTCCGCGGCGAGCCGGGTCTCGATGGGGGAGGGACGGTGCACGGGAGGGCTCCTCGGGGACGGGTACGACGGTCATGATGACCGGTGACGAGAGACATACTGATCGCGACCGGACCGCGCGGACGCGGACCGGCCGGACTGTGCGAACGTAGAGAACGAATGGAACGCGTGGACCCGATGCCCTCCAGCGACGCCGTCGGCGAGCGTGCCGACGCGTACGCTGCCGTGCCCCTGCTCAACTGCCTGCTGCGGGAGGTGGCCCAGCCGCTCCCGGGCGCCGGGGAAGGGCCGTCACGGGTCTACCGGCTGCCCGGCGGCGGACGGCTGCTGCGGGTGCGCGGCGAACGCCGGCCGACCGCTCCCGAGGTGTACGCGGACGGCGCCTGGCACCGCGTCGGCCATCCCGAACTGGTGAAACTCGTCACCGAGGAACTGCGCAGACACACCGGGCTGTCCAACGGTGACCTGCCGACCGAGATGATCGACAGCAGGGACGCGGTCGCCGCGCTGCTCACGGCACGCGCCCGGGCGACGGCGCCCGACGACCCGTACCTGCGTTCGGAGCAGTCCCTCATCACCGGCCATCCCTACCACCCCGCCCCCAAGGCACGTGGCGGCGGCCCGGTCACCGCCTGGCTGCCGTACGCCCCCGAGGCGCACGCCCGGTTCCCGCTGGTGCTGCTCGCGGTCCGCGCGGACGAGGTGGTGGAGGAGGGCGACACGGCCGCGCTGGACGCCCTGGCCGCGCCGGGGGCCGTGCCGCAGGGCTACCGGCTGCTGCCCGCCCACCCCTGGCAGCTCGACCTGGTCGCCCGCGACCTCGCCCCCGCCTTCGCGGACGGGCGGCTGCTGCGCCTCGGCGAGAGCGGCTTCACGGCCTGGCCGACCGCGGCGATCCGCACGGTGTACGAGCCGGAGCGGGACCTCTTCCTGAAGTTCAGCCTCGATGTCCGGATCACCAACGACATCCGCCGCCTCTGGGCACACGACCTGCGCAGACTGCGCCGTACGGACGCGGCCGCCACCGCCGCGTTCGCGGCCATGGGCGGGCCCGCCGGCTGGCTCGGCGACCGCGGCTACCGCACCGCCCGCTTCGCCTTCGAGGAGCTGGCCGTTCTCGTCCGGGACGGGCTGCGCGGGCCGCTGCTGCCCGGGGCCACCCCGCTGCTCGCCGCCGGCCTGGTGGAGGGCTTCGACGGCGACCCGCTGGCCGCGGCGGCGGACCCCGGTGCCTGGTGGGCGGCGTATCTGCGGGCGGTCGTACCCCCTGCCCTGACCGCCTTCGCCGAGCACGGCGTCGTCCTCGAAGCGCATCTGCAGAACACCCTGGTCGCCGTCGACGCCGACGGCATGCCGGTGCAGGCGCTGTACCGGGACGCCGAAGGGATCAAGCTGCTGGCCGACGTGGACCGGGCCGCCGGCTGGGAGCGGCTCGTGTACTGCCTCGTGGTCAACCACCTGACCGAGGTCGCCGCCGCGCTCGCCGAACGCCACCCCGGGTTCGACCCGTGGCCGGCGGCACGGCGGGAGCTGGCCCGGCATCCGCTCCCGGAGGTGAGCGGCCTGCTGGCCTCCCCGACGCTGCCCGGCAAGACCAACCTTCTGCTGCGCTGGACCGGCGCGGACGGGGCCGACGCGCGCTATCTGCCGTTGCCGAATCCCCTGGCGTGAAGGCCTCTGTATCCTCTGCCGGGGATGCGTGACGCGATCATGGCATGGGGGCCCGATGGGGACGCTGGACGGCAGAACGGCTCTGGTCACCGGCGCCGGGCGGGGGATCGGCCGGGCCATCGCCCGCCGTCTCGCGGTGGACAGCGCGCTCGTCGCCGTCCACTACGGAAGTGACGAGTCCTCGGCGCGTGAGACCGTCGCGCTGATCACCGAGGCCGGCGGGCGCGCTTTTCCCGTGCGTGGTCCGCTCGACGCGCCCGACGGCATCCGAACGGTGTACGAGCGACTCGATGCCGGTCTGCGCGCACTGGATGAGCCGACCGCGCTGGACGTCCTGGTCAACAACGCCGGCTTCAACATCGGGGGCGGCATCCGCGAGGTGACCCCGCAGGACTTCGACCGGCTCATGGCCGTCCATGCCAGGGCACCGCTGTTTCTCGTGCAGGAAGGGCTTCCGCTCCTGCGCGAGGGCGGCCGCATCGTCAACATCAGTTCGGCGGCGACCCGCGTGGCCCTCCCCTCCGCCCTCGCCTACACCATGGCCAAGGCGGCCCTGGAAGCCCTCACCCACACGCTCGCCAAGGAACTGGGGGACAGGCAGATCACGGTGAACTGCGTGGCCCCGGGGTTCGTCAGGACGGACATGAACCGGAAGCGCTGGGCAACGCCCGAGGCGGAGGCCCGGCACGCCGCGCTCTCCGCGTTCGGCAGGATGGGGGAGCCGGCCGACGTCGCGGACGTCGTGGCCTTCCTCGCCTCCCCGGACTCCCGCTGGGTGACGGGTCAGTGCATCGACGCGTCCGGCGGATCGGCCCTGTGACCACTCCTGTGTGGTGTCACGCTTGGTTACTATGCTCACCTCAAGGACCCCGTTCCGGGTCGCAGCGCCTGGGAGCCGAGCGTGGAATGTAAGGTAAGCGAATCGTTGGGCCTTGGAAGATGTTGAGAGAGGTAGTAGCAACCCGCTATATCGAACCTCTTCGGACCGGCGGTTCCGTGCCCGGGATCGTCGAGGCCGACGACCTCGGCACCTACGTCGTCAAGTTCACCGGCTCCGCGCAGGGGCACAAGGCGCTGATCGCCGAGGTGATCGTGGGAGAGCTGGCGCGGGCGCTCGGGCTGCGGTTCCCCGAGCTCGTGCTGGTGCACTTCGACCCGGCGATCGCCGGCGACGAGCCGCACCAGGAGGTCCGGGACCTGCACGCGGCCAGCGGCGGGGTGAACCTCGGGATGGACTTCCTGCCCGGTGCGCAGGACTTCACCCCGCAGATCGCCGAGGTCTTCCCGGTGGACCCGCTGGAGGCGGGCCGGATCGTCTGGCTGGACGCGCTCACCGTCAACGTCGACCGTACGGTGCACAGCTCCAACCTCATGGTCTGGCCGACCTTGGGCATCGCACCCCCGCGCCTGTGGCTCATCGACCACGGCGCCGCGCTCGTCTTCCACCACCGCTGGGACACCTCGGCCCCCGGGAAGGCGTACGACTTCCGTCATCACGCCCTCGGCCGGTACGGCCCCGACACCCGGTCCGCCGACGCCGAACTCGCGCCCGCGGTGACCGAGAAGCTGCTCCGGGACGTCCTCGCCGAGGTCCCGGACGCCTGGCTCACCGACTTCGGTACGCCCGAGGAGATGCGCGATGCCTACGTCGGCTACCTGCTGGCCCGGGTACGGGCCTCCGCCGAGTGGCTCCCCACCGACTTCCCGGGCCGCGACCAGCTCGCGGCCGAGGAGGCCGCCCGCGCGGCCAGGAACCAGCAGGGACGCCCGGACTGGCTGAAGCGGGTCCCGGACCTGCACGGCAAGCCCGCGGCCCAACAGGATTGGTCGGTGCACCTCGGATGAGCGACAGCGCGCGTGTGGAGATCGAGTACTGCACCCAGTGCCGCTGGCTGCCGCGGGCGGCCTGGCTGGCGCAGGAGCTGCTGACCACCTTCGAGACCGAGCTGACGGAGCTGGCGCTGAAGCCGGGCAAGGGCGGCGTCTTCGTCGTACGGGTCGGTGACGAGGTGGTCTGGGACCGGCGCGAGCAGGGCTTCCCCGAGCCCACGGCCGTGAAGCAGGCCGTACGCGACCGAGTGGCCCCGGGAAAGCCCCTGGGCCACTCGGACAGGACCGCGCAGGACTAGGTCAGCCGCGCAGCTGCTGGTACGCGGGCAGCGTCAGGAAGTCCGCGTAGTCCTCGTCGAGGGCGACGGTGAGCAGCAGGTCGTGGGCCTGCTGCCAGTGGCCGGCCGCGAAGGCCTGGTCGCCGGTCTCCGCGCGGATGGCGTCGAGTTCCTCGGCGGCGATCTTGCGTGCCAGTTCCGGCGTGGCCTTCTCGCCGTTCTCGAACTCGACGCCCGCGTTGATCCACTGCCAGATCTGCGACCGCGAGATCTCCGCGGTGGCCGCGTCCTCCATGAGGTTGAAGATGGCCACCGCGCCGAGCCCGCGCAGCCACGCCTCGATGTAACGGATGCCCACCTGCACGGCGTTGACCAGACCGGCGTAGGTCGGCTTCGCCTCCAGCGAGTCGACCGCGATCAGGTCGGCGGCCTCGACGTGGACGTCCTCGCGCAGCCGGTCCTTCTGGTTCGGCCGGTCGCCGAGGACCCGGTCGAAGGACTCCATGGCGATCGGGACCAGGTCGGGGTGGGCGACCCAGGAGCCGTCGAAGCCGTCGTTCGCCTCGCGGTCCTTGTCTGCGCGGACCTTCTCGAAGGCGACCTTGTTGACCTCGGGGTCGCGGCGGGACGGGATGAAGGCCGCCATGCCGCCGATCGCGTGGGCGCCGCGCTTGTGGCAGGTGCGGACGAGGAGTTCGGTGTACGCCCGCATGAACGGGGCCGTCATGGTGACCGCGTTGCGGTCCGGGAGGACGAACCGGGGCCCGCCGTCACGGAAGTTCTTGACGATGGAGAAGAGGTAGTCCCAGCGGCCGGCGTTCAGCCCCGAGGCGTGGTCGCGCAGTTCGTAGAGGATCTCCTCCATCTCGTACGCGGCCGTGATCGTCTCGATCAGCACGGTGGCGCGGACGCTGCCCTGCGGGATGCCGACGTGGTCCTGCGCGAAGACGAACACGTCGTTCCAGAGCCGGGCCTCGAGGTGCGACTCGGTCTTCGGAAGGTAGAAGTACGGTCCCTTGCCGAGGTCCAGCAGCCGCTGGGCGTTGTGGAAGAAGTAGAGCCCGAAGTCGACGAAGGCGCCGGGCACCTGCTCGCCGTCCACCTCGACGTGCCGCTCGTTCAGGTGCCAGCCGCGCGGCCGCATGACGACCGTCGCGAGCTCCTCGTCCGGGCGCAGGGCGTACGACTTGCCGCTCGCCGGGTCCGTGAAGTCGATGTTCCGGGTGTAGGCGTCGATCAGGTTCAGCTGCCCCAGGACGACGTTCTCCCAGGTCGGTGCGGAGGCGTCCTCGAAGTCCGCGAGCCAGATCCGGGCGCCCGAGTTGAGGGCGTTGACGGTCATCTTGCGGTCGGTCGGACCGGTGATCTCGACCCGCCTGTCGTTCAGGGCCGCGGGGGAGGGGGCCACCCGCCAGGAGTCGTCCGCGCGGACTGCGGCGGTCTCCGGGAGGAAGTCCAGGGTCGAGGTGCGGGCGATCTCGGCGCGGCGCTCGGCGCGGCGGGCGAGGAGTTCGGCCCGGCGCGGCGAGAACCGCCGGTGCAGCTCGGCCACGAAGGCGAGCGCCGCTTCGGTGAGGACCTCCTCCTGTCGGGGCAGGGGCTCGGCGTCGACGATGGCCGGCGGAGACGGCGCTGGTGCGGACATGAGCTGTCACTTCCTTCAGCGGTGGCACCGGGTGCCAGTCGTTCCGGGTGGAGCGAAGCACACCCGGTCGGGGGTCGGGCGCTTCTGAACAGTGGATACTAGTTTCCTCATTGTGGAAGTTCAATGGTTTGTTGACGTCGAGATTCTCCGGGTCGAGGCAAGGTGGCGCTCGGTGCCACCCCGCTCACTCAAGGTGGCCCAGGTCCTCCTCCGTGTCGATGTCGTACGGCTCGGCCACGTCCCCGCACTCGACGAGCGTGATCGCCTCCTCGTGCGCCTTGAGATAGGCGCGGGCGCCCCGGTCTCCGGTCGCGCTCGCGGCGATCCCCGCCCAGTGGGCCGAGCCGAACAGGACGGGATGGCCGCGCACCCCGTCGTAGGCGGCCGAGACCAGCGAGTCCGCGTCCCGGTACCCACCGAGCACCCGTGCCACGGCCGTGCTTATGATCCCGGGCTGGTCCACCAGGGACACCAGGGCGGCCCGTACCCCCGCCCCCGCGAGCGACTCCAGCCCCACCCGCAGCGAGGACCCCATCCCCTCGGCCCAGTCCGGGTTCTCCACGACCACGCAGCCCTCCAGCCCGGCCCGCTCCCGCACGTCGTCCGCCAGGGCCCCGAGAACCACGTGCACCGGCCCGCAGCCGCCCGCCCGCAGCACCTCGACCGCGTACTCCACCAGGGGCCGCCCTCGGTGCGTCAGCAGGGCCTTGGGACGGCCGCCGAGCCGCCTGCCACCGCCTGCGGCGAGCAGCAGCCCGGCGATCCGGTCATGCGTCTCCGTCATGCGTCCTGCATACCCGACGCCGGGGCGGGCGGCCGGTTCCGAAGGGCTGAAATTCGGTCCGCGCTGTAGCGCTTTCCGCATGGGAGGGCGTTTACTGACCCGCGTCCGCGGGCGCCCGATCACCGTTCGGGGGCGCCCGGAGAGGGGGGAGAGCTGTGTTGCGGAGCTTGGGACAGAGGCCAGTGACCGGCAGCGACGAGGATCCGAGAGTGACGGAACTGCGCACGGCGGTCTCCCGGCTGCGCCGCGAACTGGCCGCGCACCCGGCCGAGTTCCCGGACCGTGCGATAGCGGAGGACGAGCTGGCGGCCCTGGCGGCGATGGCCGTGGGCGGCATCCCGGAGATCCCGCGCCTGCGCCGGTCCCTGTTACTGATCGCGGGCGCGATCGGTTCGATGAGCGCCCTGTCGCGGGGCCTGTCGGACGTACGGCAGGCGGTGGACCTGTTCGGAGAGCCGAGACGTTGAAACGCCTAGAAGGTCACCCACCCGGGGGCGCCGGGGGCACCCCCGGCCGAAGGCTGGGGAGGAACTGCGCGGGCAACCACACGTCACCCGCACTCGCCGATGCTCCTGTCGGCCCCACCCGTTAGGCTCCTGAACTGGCCAGCGCCCGGGACAACTCGACAGCCACCTGCTGCAGCACCGGCACGATCTTCTCGACGGCCGCCTCGGTCACCCGCCCCGCGGGCCCGGAGATCGAGATGGCCGCCGCGGTGGGCGAATCCGGCACCGACACCGCAAGGCACCGCACCCCCACCTCCTGCTCGTTGTCGTCCACGGCGTACCCGAGCTCCCGCACCTGTGCGAGGGCGGCCAGGAACCCCTCCGGCGTCGTGATGGTCCTCTCCGTCGCCGCCGGCATCCCGGTCCGCCCCAGCAGCGCCCGCACCTCGGCGTCCGGCACGTTCGCCAGCAGCGCCTTGCCCACGCCCGTGGAATGCGGCAGCACCCGCCGCCCCACCTCGGTGAACATCCTCATCGAATGCTTCGACGGGACCTGCGCCACGTACACGATCTCGTCCCCGTCGAGCAGTGCCATGTTCGCCGTCTCTCCGGTCTCCTCGACCAGCCGCGCGAGGTACGGCCGCGCCCAGGTGCCGAGCAGCCGGGACGCCGACTCACCGAGCCGGATCAGCCGGGGGCCGAGCGCGTACCGCCGGTTCGGCTGCTGCCGTACGTAGCCACAGGCGACCAGCGTGCGCATCAGCCGATGGATCGTCGGCAACGGCAGCCCGCTGCTCGCGGACAGCTCGCTGAGGCCCACCTCGCCGCCCGCGTCCGCCATTCGCTCCAGCAGATCGAAGGCGCGCTCCAGGGACTGGACTCCGCCGGACCTGGCGGAGTCGTGGGTGCTGGCGCTGGACGTCGGCACGGCGCGTTCCTTTCGGACTGACGGGAAGGGCAGAAGCCTACCCGGCAGACGGTTGACTCCCCGGTCGTACGTAGCTACGTTCTGCTTTCTGGAAGTATAATTCCGCTTCGTGGAAACGTCCAGACTGTGCGGGCTGTCGGACCCTGGAATGAAGTGTGCCCTTGACGGCGCGGGGGCGGGAGTGAAGACTCCTTCAACAGAACGTTGAATTCCGTTGCGTGGATGTAAATCCCGTTTCGCGGAAGTAAAACGGCGGCAGAGAGAGGGGTCCGGGTGTCCGACGCTGAACTGGTGCTGCGCTCGACGCGCGTCATCACTCCGGAGGGGACGCGGGCCGCCTCGGTCGCCGTGTCCTCCGGGACGATCACGGCCGTACTGCCGTACGACGCCCCCGTCCCGGAGGGCGCCCGCCTGGCGGACTTCGGCGACGACGTCCTGCTGCCCGGCCTGGTCGACACCCATGTTCACGTGAACGACCCGGGCCGCACCGAGTGGGAGGGCTTCTGGACCGCCACGCGCGCGGCGGCGGCCGGCGGCATCACCACCCTGGTCGACATGCCGCTCAACTCCCTCCCGCCGACCACGACCGTCGAGAACCTCCGCGTCAAGCAGCGGGTCGCGGCCGACAAGGCGCACGTCGACGTCGGCTTCTGGGGCGGCGCGCTGCCCGGCAACGTCGAGGACCTGCGCCCGCTGCACGAGGCCGGGGTCTTCGGCTTCAAGGCGTTCCTGTCGCCGTCCGGCGTGGACGAGTTCCCGCACCTCGACCAGGAGCAGCTGGCCCGGTCGCTGGCGGAGACCGCCTCCTTCGACGGCCTGCTGATCGTGCATGCCGAGGACCCGCACCACCTGGCGGCCGCCCCGCAGCAGGGCGGCCCGAAGTACGCCGACTTCCTCGCCTCCCGTCCGCGCGACGCGGAGGACACGGCGATCGCCCAGCTGATCGCCCAGGCGAAACGCCTGCACGCGCGCGTGCACGTCCTGCACCTGTCGTCGTCCGACGCGCTGCCGCTGATCGCGGCGGCCAGGGCGGACGGCGTCCGCCTCACCGTCGAGACCTGCCCGCACTACCTCACCCTCACCGCAGAGGAGGTCCCGGACGGCGCCAGCGAGTTCAAGTGCTGCCCGCCCATCCGGGAGGCGGCCAACCAGGACCTGCTCTGGCAGGCGCTGGCCGACGGCACCGTCGACTGTGTGGTCACCGACCACTCGCCGGCCACGGCCGACCTCAAGACGAGCGACTTCGCGACCGCCTGGGGCGGCATCTCCGGACTCCAGCTCAGCCTCGCCGCCGTGTGGACGGAGGCCCGCAGGCGCGGCCACGGTCTCGAGGACGTGGCCCGCTGGATGTCGGCCCGCACGGCCGCGCTGGTCGGCCTCGACGGCCGCAAGGGCGCCATCGCGGCGGGCCGGGACGCCGACTTCGCCGTCCTCGCGCCCGACGAGACCTTCACCGTGGACCCGGCGGGCCTGCAACACCGCAACCGGGTCACCGCGTACGCGGGCCGGACCCTGTACGGCGTCGTGCGCTCCACCTGGCTGCGCGGCGAACGCATCTTCGCGAACGGCGAGTTCACGCCCCCGCGGGGCCACCTCCTCACCCGCACCCCCTGACCTCTTCTCCCCCCCCGCACCCGCAGCGGCCGACACCGAAAGGAACACCTTTGACGGCGATCCCGACCTTCACCGGCGACGCGCACCCCTACTCCGGCGGCGACCCGTACGCGGACTACCGCACCGGCGACCTCCCCTTCACGCAGTACGTCAACCTCGCCGACCGGCAGCTCGGTGCCGGGGTCATCGCCGCCAACGACGAGTTCTTCGCCCAGCGGGAGAACCTGCTGGTGCCGGGGCGGGCCGAGTTCGACCCCGAGCACTTCGGGCACAAGGGCAAGATCATGGACGGCTGGGAGACGCGCCGGCGCCGCGGGGTCTCGGCCGACCACCCCTGGCCCGCCGCCGAGGACCACGACTGGGCGCTGGTCCGGCTCGGCGCCGCCGGCGTCGTCCGCGGCATCGTCGTCGACACGGCCCACTTCCGCGGCAACTACCCGCAGGCGGTGTCCGTCGAGGGCACGTCGGTCGCGGGCGCGCCGTCCCCGGCGGAGCTGCTCGGCGACGACGTGAAGTGGACGACCCTCGTCCCGCGTACGCCGGTCGGCGGCCACGCGGCGAACGGCTTCGCGGTCTCCCTGGAGCAGCGCTTCACCCACCTCCGCGTCAACCAGCATCCCGACGGCGGCATCGCGCGCCTGCGCGTGTACGGCGAGGTCGTGCCCGACCCCGGGTGGCTCGCCGTGCTCGGCACCTTCGACGTGGCCGCCCTGGAGAACGGCGGCCGGGTCGAGGACGCGTCCGACCTCTTCTACTCGCCGGCCACCAACACCGTCCAGCCGGGCCGCTCCCGCAAGATGGACGACGGCTGGGAGACGCGCCGCCGCCGCGACCAGGGCAACGACTGGATCCGGTACCGGCTCGCCGCCCAGTCCCGGATCCGGGCGATCGAGATCGACACGGCGTACCTGAAGGGCAACAGCGCGGGCTGGGCGTCGGTGTCCGTACGGGACGGCGAGGACGGCGACTGGCGCGAGGCCCTGCCGCGCACCCGCCTCCAGCCCGACACGAACCACCGCTTCGTCCTGGCCGCCCCGGCCGTGGGCACGCACGCGCGCGTGGACATCTTCCCGGACGGCGGGATCTCCCGCCTGCGGTTGTTCGGCACGCCGACGGAAGCGGGGACAGCGGCCCTGACCACGAGGTACCGCGAACTGTCCTGACACCATGCCGCCCACGTACGTGTGGTGGGCGGGCGGAGGGAACCGCCGAGCCGTCGGCTACGTTCTTGTGCCGTGACCCTTCAGCAAGAAATCGTCGGCAACGCCATGCAGATGGCGGTCGTCAACCTGCACCCCGGCCAGACCGTCTACTGCGAGGCCGGCAAGTTCCTGTTCAAGACGACGAACGTGACCATGGAGACCCGGCTCAGCGGCCCGAACGGCGGCGGCCAGCAGCAGGGCGGCAGCGGTGGCGGCATGGGCGGCATGCTCCGCCAGGCCATGGGCACCGCCATGCAGGTCGGCCAGCGCATGCTCGCGGGCGAGTCGCTGGCGTTCCAGTACTTCACCTCCCAGGGCGGCGAGGGCACCGTCGGCTTCGCGGGCGTGCTCCCCGGCGAGATGCGCGCGCTGGAGCTGGACGGCACGCGCGCGTGGTTCGCCGAGAAGGACGCCTTCGTCGCGGCCGAGTCCACCGTCGAGTTCGGCATCGCCTTCTCCGGCGGCCGCACCGGCATGAGCGGCGGCGAGGGCTTCATCCTGGAGAAGTTCACCGGCCACGGCACGGTGATCATCGCCGGCGCGGGGAACTTCATCGACCTGAACCCCGCCGACTTCGGCGGCCGTATCGAGGTCGACACGGGCTGCGTCGTCGCCTTCGAGGAAGGCATCCAGTACGGCGTCCAGCGCTTCGGCGGCCTCAACCGCCAGGGCCTCATGAACGCCGTCTTCGGCGGCGAGGGCCTCTCCCTGGCCACCCTGGAGGGCAACGGCCGCGTGATCCTGCAGTCCCTCACCATCGAGAGCCTCGCCAACGCCCTGAAGAAGGCCCAGGGCGGCGACAAGCAGGGCCCGACCGGCGGACTGTTCTCGACGCACGCGGGGTGAGGGCGCGCCGGCGACCGGCCGGCCGATGAGTTACGGGCGCCACGGGGGTCTGTACCCGCGACAACGGACCCCGCCCCAGGAAGCAGGCACCGCCATGGGCAAGCTCGTCTCCACCATGTTCGTCACCCTCGACGGCGTCTACCAGGCGCCCGGCGGCCCCGAGGAGGACCCCAGCGGGGGCTTCACCCACGGCGGCTGGAGCTTCACGTACGGCGACGAGGACTTCGGCCGGTTCGTCGCCGAGGTCTTCGAGCGGGCCGGCGCCTTCCTGCTCGGCCGCCGTACGTACGACATCTTCGCGTCCTACTGGCCGAAGATCACCGACCCCGCCAACCCCATCGCGGCCAGGCTCAACGCACTCCCGAAGTACGTCCCGTCCGCGACCCTGACCGACCCCGCCTGGTCGGGCACCACGGTCCTCGCCGGCGACCTCGCGAAGGAGGCCGCCGCCCTCAGGGAGCGCACCGACGGCGAGCTCCAGGTGCACGGCAGCGGCGCGCTGGTCCGCTCCCTGCTGGACCTCGGCCTCGTCGACACCCTCCACCTCGTGACCTTCCCGGTCGTGCTCGGATCCGGCCGCCGGTTCTTCCAGGAAGGCGCGCTGCCGACGAAGTTCCGGCACACCGGAGGGCGGATCACCAGGGCGGGCGTCTCGATCCAGTCGTACGACCTCGCGGGCCGCCCCGACTACGGCTCGTACATCGCCCAGCAGCACGCCTGACCGTCTCGCCGGCCAGACGGCGGATGCCGAGCCGTCCGGTCATGCCGGAGATGTTTCAGTTCGCCGAGTTGTTGTGCCGATGCCCGGTTCCGGGTCCCGGGTGACGTCTGGCTGCGGCGGCCGGGGTGTGTCTGGCTGACCGGCATGAACGGACACTGAGCGGGGTCCGCCCGT
>NZ_JAEKKT010000434.1 GCF_019510245.1 Streptomyces sp.
CGCGACGTCGGAGATGTGCTGCCGGGTCTCGCGCTTCTTGCGCTCGCGCAGCGACTCCGGGGCAGCCGCCACGGTGCCGCTCACCACCAGTCTCCGGGCCACCTCTTCATTATTGCAGTTGCCGTAACTTTACAGCCACTGTATCTTTCTTCCCATGACTCGATCACCCGCCGTCGTCACCGAGGGCCTCACCCGCCGCTTCGGCGACTTCACCGCCGTGGACGCCCTGGACCTCGAGGTCCCGGCCGGCACCGTCCTCGCCCTGCTCGGACCCAACGGAGCCGGCAAGACGACCACCGTCCGGATGCTCGCGACCCTCACGAAGCCCACCAGCGGCCGGGCCGTCGTCTGCGGGCACGACGTCGTCACCCAGGGGGAGCAGGTACGACGCTCGCTGTCCCTCACCGGGCAGTTCGCCGCCCTCGAGGACCACCTGACCTGCCGGGAGAACCTGGTGCTGATGGCCCGGCTCCGCGGTCACGGTCGCAAGGAGTCCCGCGCCATCGCCGACCGGCTCATCGCGCGCTTCGACATCGGAGAGTTCGCCGACAAGCTGGTGAAGGCGGTCTCCGGCGGGCAACGCCGCCGGACCGACCTCGCCGCCTCCCTCGTGGTCACGCCCGAGCTGCTCGTGCTCGACGAGCCGACCACCGGGCTGGACCCGCGCAGCCGGCAGGAGGTGTGGTCCGGGGTGCGCGAGCTGGTCGGCGAGGGCGTCACGGTGCTGCTGACCACGCAGTACCTCGAGGAGGCCGACGAGCTGGCCGACCACATCGTGCTCATCGACCACGGCCGGGCCGTGGCGAGCGGGACGGCGACCCAGCTGAAGGCGCAGATCGGTGACCAGCGGGTCGACGTCGTCGCCGCGGACGTCGCCGGCTTCGATGCACTCGTCGACGCCCTGTCGGGGCGCTTTGACATCCACGCCGTCCGCGAGCGCCGGATGCTCTCGGTGCCCGCCCCCGACGAGACCGCCGACCTCGCCGCCGTGGCGAAGGCCGTGCACGCCACCGGCGTCACCGTCGACGAGCTGGCGCTGCGCCGGCCCACGCTCGACGACGCCTTCCTGGCCCTGACCGGCCACGCCACCGAGGAGACCGCATGACCACCGCCGCCCTGCCCTCGAGGCGCTTCCTGTCCGAGACCAGCCTGCTCGTCGGGCGCAGCTTCCGGATGATCCCGCGGGTCCCCGAGCGGCTGCTCGACGTGACCCTGCAGCCGATCGTGTTCACGCTGCTGTTCCTCTACGTCTTCGGATCCGCGATCCACATCCCGGGGGTCCGCTACCAGGACTACCTGCTGCCCGGCCTGCTCGGCCAGCAGCTCGCGTTCGGGATCATCGGCGCGGGTGTCGCCACCGCGACCGACTTCCACACCGGCGTCATCGACCGGTTCCGCTCCTTGCCGGTGAAGCGGCTCGCCGTCATCACCGCGCAGGTCGTGGCCCAGGTGCTAGAGCAGGTGCTCGGCATGACGATCGTCATCGTGCTCGGGCTGGCCCTGGGGTGGCGGCCGACCTTCGGGGTCGGCGGCTTCTTCGAGCTGGTCGCGCTGGTCCTGCTCGGGCTGATCGCGTTCACCTGGTTCGGGGTGCTGCTCGGGATGATGGTGCGCAGCACCGACGCCATGCAGGGGCTCGGCTTCTCGATCGTCTTTCCGCTGTCGTTCCTCGCCGGCACCTTCGTGCCGATCGCCGGCATGGCCCTGGTGCCGCGCGTCATCGGCGAGTGGGACCCCATCTCTGCGCTGGTCGCCGCCGTCCGGCACGTCTCGCAGGGCACCGACGCGCACGGGTCGTGGCAGCTCGAGCACCCGGTCGTCGCGATGGTGGCCTGGTGCGCGCTCATCATCGGAGTGACGGTGCCGCTGGCCCTGCGCAGGTTCTCCCGGATGTGAGCTACCGCCTGGAGTAGCGGACCCGCACCGGCCCCGCGGCCCGGGAGACGCCACCGATCTGCTGGCGACGCGGGCGCACCTGCGTGAACAGGGGCTCCAGCTCGTAGGCGTCCAGCAGGCGTCGTACCGCGATGCGGATCGCCGTGATGGCGCGGTAGGTCGCCTTCCCGTCGAAGACCTCCACCGGCTTCAGCACCTGGCGCAACGTGATCGAACGCTGCGCCATCCGGATCGACTCGTTGGCGCACTGCTCGAGCAGCACGTCGTCTCCCGCACGGACGCGGGCGAGCAGGTCGGGCCGCTGCAGCAGGTTCACCAGCGTCCAGGAGAGCGCGGCGTAGAGGTTCGACAGCGACCCGAGGTGGATGAGCGCCAGGTCACGCGCGATGCCGACCGGGTCGCCGTCCCAGGCCTCGGAGATGGTGGCGAGGAAGCCGGTGGGCGGCGCGGACGCCAGCACCTCCGCGACGACCCGCTCCACCTCCGCCAGAGCCGCCTTCTCCCGGCGCTGCTTGGTCGCCGCCGTGCGGAACGCCTGGACCGGCCGGACGAACGCCTCCGCCGAGTCCAGCGCGTCGAGCAGCGGCATCAGCTCCTCGAGCCGCGCGGACATCGCCGGGCCGCCCCACGACTCGAGGCCCAGCCGGTGTGCCACCCGCCGCATCTCGCCGAAGACCTCGAAGGTGCCTGCGTCGCCGAGCGCGGACAGCTCAGCGGTCATCGCGTCGTCGAGGGCGGACAGGTAGGTCTCCGTCAGGTCCCGGCCGAACAGCTGGTGCGGCGTGACCCGGCGGCCGAAGAGCAGCTCCTCCGGCATCTTGAACTTGATGAGCGTGTAGGTCGCCAGGCCGAAGCTGGCGTCCTTCTCCTCGAGGGCGTACAGCGACCGCACACCCTCAGGGGAGAACAGGCACAGCATCCGGAAGCCGAACGCGTCGGCGACGAAGGTGTCGCCGTGCCGGCGGCGGGCGCGCGCGAAGAACCGGGTCGGGTCCCAGAGCAGCGGTACCCCCGCTCCGAGCCGCGGCAGCCCTCCGACGACCGGGGGCAGCGGCGTGATCTCCGGCAGGGGCACGGCCGGAGGGTATGCGGCTAGCGGTCGGCTACAGGGTCTCGTCGATGAGCACGTCGAGGTTGGAGAACGTCGCCGGGCCGTCGCAGAGCTTCATCATCTGCTCGGCGAACGCAGATGTCTCGGGCATCTCGCTGTTCTTCATCGCTTCCTCGTAGGACTCGAAGAACACGATGTTGACGTAGCGGTTGTCGTCGTCCCGGCTCTTGGTGAGGATGCCCCGCCTGGCGGTCCGCCGGTCCTGGGTCGTCGACCGGTAGTCGTCCACGAGTGCGCGAACCTCGTCGAAGCGGTCGGTCTTGAAGTCGATCACCTGGATGAACATGGTGTTGCCCCCTTGGACTCGGATACCTCCGGTCTACTCCTCACGCGGCTCCGGCGACAGGGTGTAGGAATCCCCGCATGGCCTACTTCGTCACCGGTGCGACCGGTTTCATCGGCAAGCGTCTGGTCGAGAAGCTCCTGGCCAGGGAGGGCGACGTCTACGTCCTGGTGCGCGAGCAGTCCGTGGAGAAGGTGCGTGCGCTCTGGCCGGACGACCGCGTGAAGCCCGTGGTGGGTGACCTGTCCCAGCCGCTGCTCGGCGTCGATCCTGCTGCGGTGCAGGGGATCCAGCACTTCTTCCACCTGGCGGCGCTCTACGACATGACCGCGAGCGCGGAGGCCAACGACCTCGCCAACGTCGCCGGCACCCGCAACGCCGTCGACCTCGCCAACGCCCTCGGCGGCACGCTGCACCACGTCTCGTCGGTGGCCGTGGCCGGCGAGCACAAGGGCATCTTCCGGGAGGACTACTTCGACGAGGGCCAGAAGCTGCCCAGCGCCTACCACCGCACCAAGTACGAGTCCGAGAAGATCGCGCGGGAGGCGCAGGTGCCGTGGCGCGTGTACCGGCCGGCGGTCGTGGTCGGTGACAGCACGACCGGCGAGATGGACAAGATCGACGGGCCGTACTACTTCTTCACCGCCATCAAGCGGGTCCGCCACCTGCTGCCGGAGTGGGTGCCGCTGGTCGGGCCCGAGCTGGGGTGGACCAACATCGTCCCGGTCGACTTCGTGGCCGCCGCCCTGGACCACATCGCGCACCAGCCCGGCCTAGACGGGCAGGCGTTCCACCTCACCGACCCGCGCGGGATCCGGGTGGGCGAGGCGCTGAACGCCTTCGCCCGAGCCGGTCACGCGCCTCAGCTCGGCCTGCGGATCGACCAGAAGCTGCTGGACCTGCTGCCCAAGGGCACCTTGTCGATGCTCATGAAGCTGCCGCAGCTGCGGGCTGCCCGGCGCGAGCT
>NZ_JAEKKT010000435.1 GCF_019510245.1 Streptomyces sp.
GGCTGCTGGTCATGGTGCGAGCCGTACGGCTGTGCTCGCGCGGTTTCGGCCGTCAATGAGGCATGACCGCAGAGAAGGGAAAGTTCATGAAGAAGACCGCTGCTGTCGTTGCGGGCGTGATCATGGCTCTGGGTGCGGCCACTCCGGCTTTCGCGGACGCGGACGCCGAGGCCGTCTCCGTCGGTTCCGGAGGATTCCTGTCCGGCAACGTGATCCAGGTTCCCATTCACGCGTCCTTCAACGTGTGTGGCAACTCCGTTCTCGGAATCTTGAGCCCGCCGATCGGCAACGTGTGCGTTAGCCACTGAGTTCGTCCGCACCAGCCGTACGGCTGCGTCATGGCCGGCCTTGGACATCTTTGTCCGTTCCAAGGCCGGCTTCCCCATTTCTTCAAGCAGGAAAGACGATCAAGAGTGCGACAGACCCTGAGCAGGGGAATGTTCGCGGCCGCTGCCGCGACGAGCCTTCTCTCCCTGTGCGGTAGTCCCGCCATGGCCGATTCGCATGCGAACGGGTCCGCCGTGGACTCGCCGGGTGTCGTGTCCGGCAACGACGTGCAGGTCCCCGTCGACGTGCCGTTGAACCTGTGCGGCAACACGGTCGACGTGATCGCCGCACTCGACCCCGCTTTCGGCAACGACTGCGCAGCGCGGGACGAGGGCGCTGAGGACGACTCCGCATACGGCTCGGGTCATGACCACGACGAGGACGCGGACGACGGCACCGAGGGTTCGCCCGGCGTCGGCTCGGGCAACGACGTGCGGGTCCCGGTCGAGGTGCCGTTGAACGTGTGCGGTGACAGCGCCGGCCTGGCCGCCGTACTCGACCCCGCCTTCGGCAACGACTGCGCCGACGACAGCTCGTACGGATACGGCGACACCCCGGCGACGACTCCTCCGTCCACCCCACCGCCCGGGGGGAAGAGCACGCCTCCCCCCGCCGGCGGCGACCACGTGAGCCCGCCGTCCCCCGCGGGCGACCGGCCCGCTCTGGCCGAGACCGGCAGCGAGGCCCTGTTGGGCGCATCGGCCGCGAGCGCCGCACTGATCGCGGCCGGAGCCGTCCTGTACCGGCGAAGCCGGGCGGCGTCCGGCCGATGACACGTGGGGGGTGCCGGCCGCGCACGCCCGGCATCCTCCCGGCCGGCCGGCGAGCCACCCGGCCAGGAGCCATGTCGGGACCGCACGACAGCCGGGGCGCACGCGGCGTGCTGTCAGGGCCGCGCGGCGGGCGCCGCCCCGCGCTGTCCCCGGCCGCTGGGCGCCGGGATCGTTCCGCCGGGTGTGCCCGTGCGCAGGTGACGCCGCACTCCGCCGACGAGCGTGCTCGCCGTGAAGGTCGCGCCCTGCACGAAGCGCATGGCCGGTCCGAATCCGGACGCCGTCACCAGGCCCGCGAGGAACAGCCCTGGACACGAGGACTCGAAGTCCCGCCCGACCAGCGGCGCGCCGTCGGCCACCGTCGCCAGGGAGCCGCGCAGTTCGTCGGAGAGCAGCCGCAGCCGGTCTCCCGTCGCCCTGAAGCCCGTGGCGGCGATGACGTGCTCGGTCTCCAGGGAGCGCAGGGCCCGCCCCGACGCCGACGGTTCCGATCCGCCTCCGCCGCTCACCACATCCAGCCGCACCCCGCCGCGCACCTCACGGGCCGCCGCCACCTCGTGGCCGAGCCGCACCTCGACGACCGGCTCGATCCGGTCCCGCAGCCACCAGGCTCCGGCCGGCCCCAGCGCCGTGGCGCAGATCCGCGTCCGCCTCGCCTCGGGAAGCCGGTGGAAGAGGCCGGGGCGTTCGGAGTAGAACCAGTTGCGCCAGCCGGGGCCGAGGCCGCTGTGAGGGGCGCGCGCCCTTTGCCACCAGGGGCGTTGCCAGGGCGGCGGCACGTCGTTCCACTCCAGCTGGTCGGCGCGCGCCAGGACCCGTACGCGCGTGCCCTGCTCGGCGAGGAGGGCCGCCGTCTCCAGGGCCGCCTGGCCACCGCCGATCACGGTGACGTCCCGGTCGCGGAAGCGGGCGAGGTCGTCGTGATGGCTGCTGTGCGACACCAGGGAGGCGGGCAGCGCGCGCAGTGCGGCCGGCAGCTCCACGAAGGGCATCACACCGACCGCCAGCGCGACCGTGCGGGCGTGCAGGGTCTCGCCGTCCTCGGTGACCGCCTCGAAGCCACCCGGACAGGGGGCGATCCGCGTGATCGTGCGCTCGTCCACCTCAGGTACCGCGTTACGGGCGAACCATTGGCCGTACGCGGCGAACATCTCCACCGGGATCGGCTCCCCGTGCTCGGCCGCAACTCCCTGGCCCGCGCAGTACGCGTCCAGCCGCAGACGGCCCGCCGGGTCCGAGAGGTTGGACGCCCAGGGCTCCGACTTGAGGAACATCCCGCGTGGCATG
>NZ_JAEKKT010000436.1 GCF_019510245.1 Streptomyces sp.
GTCGCCTGGCAGGCCGCCACTCGCTTCGCGCTGCGGCTGCTCGCCGACGGCCGCCTCCACCCGGCCATCACCCCCGCCGGTTACGACACCTGGCAGGCGGGCCCTTTCACCGCCGCCCAGCGCCAGACGCTGGACGCCCTGGCCGCCGCCTTCCCGCCACACGCCCACTGCCTGCCCGAGCCCGGCCCTGCTCCGGTACGGATCGCCGAACCGGCTGCGCTGGTACGCCAGTTCTGCGACGCGGTCGCCGATGACCTGGTCCGTACGCCGGCCGCGCCGCTCGCCATGGGGGGGCTGCCGTACGCCTGGCGCGAGGCCCGTGCCGTGCCCACCTTGCGTGAATGGGCCGAGGAAACCCAGGCGGCGCTCACCGCCGAGGTCGATGTCTCCCTGCACGTCGACGTACCCGAAGGACGCCGACGGCAGTTCCGGGCCGTCCTGCAACTGCACACCGCGGCGGACCCGGCGCTCGTCATCGAGGCCGCACTGCTTTGGAGCGAGCCGAAGTGGAGCGGTTGCTCGGCCCACGTGCCGAGACCGAGAACCCTGCTCGCCCTGCGCCGCGGCGCCCGGGCCTGGGCCCCGCTGCGGAGGCTGCTCGACGATGCCGCTCCCGACCAGCTCCCCGGTTGACCGACGACGAAGCCTTCGATCTCCTTGGGGACGCCACGGACGCGCTGCGCGCGGCCGGTGTCGACGTGCACTGGCCGCGCGACCTGGTCAAGGCGCTCACCGCGACCGCGGAGACCGGGCAGCGCACCGCCCCCGGTTCCGCCGCGGGCGGCCTGCTGGACACCGAGGCCCTCCTCGACTTCCGCTGGCAGGTCTCCCTTGACGGCGAGCCGCTCACCGAGGCCGAGTTGGATGCCCTCGCGGAGTCCCGCCCGCGCACCCGTGCGCCGAGGGCGACGCTGCTAACGGCGATGGCGCCGCGTTCCCTGTCGTGGTGGCAGAGTCAGCGTGATTTGCCGGACGAGTTGCTGGAAGCAGGCGAGGGAGGCGAGGGCCGGCAGGCAGGCTCCGGCGATACCGGTGACGGTTCTGTCTGCCTGAGCCACGCACAGCATTATCGCGACGGATGAGAACAGCAGAACGATGAACCACGAATGCACGGCTCGGCGCTGGTGCAGTGCAGTCCGGAGAATGGAGAGAGACGCCACCATCCAGGGGCCGTACACGAGAAGTGGCCACGACGGGAACATGGTGCCTCCCGTCCCGGAGGTGATGTTCTGCAGAGGCCTGTAGGCCACCATGCCGCCGAAGACGCTGACCATCGCCACGATGACGGCGACGAGCGCGACGATGAAGAAGCTGCCGGTCTGCGCCCACTTGAGCCGGACTTTGCGGACGTGGAGCTTCCGGTGCCCGGCGGAGGAGCGTCGAGTAGGCGGCAGTTGAGCGGTGATCTGCGCCAGGTTCTCCATCGGGTCGCTGAAGGCGCCGCCGGACGCGGGCTCGCTGCGAGGTTGCGGGATCCTGGGCGGCTGCTCCGCCGGACCGGCCTCCTGCAGGAGATAGGCCAGTTCCTCGACCGGGTCCCAGCCTCCGGCGGGTGCGGTCAGGGGAACACCTGAGTGGACGCTGTCGGCATGTCCGTCGTTCCAGCCAGTACCCGGCCCGTACGAGTACGCGTCGGAGTAGTACTCACGCTGCGCAAAGGCGGGATCGACATAGTCATGATTCACGAAAATGCGACCCGTCGTGCGGTACGCGGCGGCCGGATTCATCCTGACCGTTCCATCGCGAATTGAGGTCGTCCTGGACTTCCTCCAGCAGGGCGAGGAACTCGCGAAGCAGTGGCTCGGTGACCTGACGCTCGAACCGCACGTCGTCCCCGGCCACCGCGCCCTGCGCCGTCAGCGCCGCGTACTCCGCACCAGGCTGGAAAGTGTACTTCCCCACTGTCAGATCGCGGACCACAGAAATATTATCCGTCCTCGTGGTGCGCCGAGGCAGGTCATGGGTCCTTGATGTCGTCATGGCTTGATAACGCGACTCCCCTGCCTCAGGGCGTGCGGCAAAAGAGTGAGCTTACGAGGCAGAAAACCTGAGGAACGGGTTCTCAATCATTTATGCTACACATCCAACTCCGCACCCTATTGGTCGATTAATTATTCTTCTCGACTCCACTTCAGGAGTAAATAGGATTCGCCGCCGGTGTAACTGGATGAGTAACTCGCCCAGTGATCAGTGCACCGACAACCCCCCGTCCACAAAGATCGACTGACCCGTGACATAGCCCGCCGCCCCGCTCGCCAGGAAGACCGCGGCGCCCGCGAAGTCCTCGGGGAGGCCGTTGCGGCCGGTCATGGTGCGGGCGGCCAGGGACGCGACCTTCTCCGGGTCGGTGGCGAGGCGGGCGTTGAGGGGGGTCAGCACGAAGC
>NZ_JAEKKT010000437.1 GCF_019510245.1 Streptomyces sp.
CAGGCCGCCGCGAACAGCACGGTGGCCAGCAGCACCTGCCAGAACTCCGGGTCGGAGAACAGCGCCGAGTAGTTCCCGAACCCCTGGAAGGTGGTCGGTTCACCGCCGCTGACCTGAGCCTGGGTGTACTGGAAGAAGGAGATCAGGCCGAGCTGGTAGATGGGGTAGACGAGCAGTCCGCCGAGGACGACCAGGGCGGGGGCGAGATAGAGCCAGGGCGCCCGGGTGGCGCGGTGGGTCGCCGAGGTCACCCGACGGATCCGAACGCGTCGTTCATCTTCTTCGCCGCTTCCCCGGAGGCTGCCGCCACGCTCTTCTTGCCGCTGATGACCTCCTGGAACATCGTCGGCAGCACCAGCGAGGAGTCGATCTGCGACCACGCGGGCGACGCGGGCACGAACTTCGTTCCGGCCGCGAGAGTCTGCGCGAACGGCTTCACATACGGCTGCCGGGCCGCGACCCGCTGCCGGACGTCCGCGAAGGTCGGCAGGAAGCCCATCGCGTCGAACATCGACGCCTGCGTCTTCTTCGACGTGAGCTGTTCCATCAGCTCGACCGCCAGCGTCCGGTGGGACGTGCTCTTCAGCACCCCGATGTTGTTGCCACCGGCGAACGCGGGAGCGATCGACCCCGCGGAGACTCCGGGCAGGGGCACCACCGCGTACTTGCCCTTGACCTTCCCGGCCTCCACCGCCGTATGGCTGAAGTCACCCCCGATCGCCATTCCGGCCTTGCCCGCCGCGAACGCGGTGATCGTGTCGTTGCCGCCCATGCCGGCGCACTTCGCGGCGGGGCAGTTGTCGTCGGTGAAGAGCGAGGTGTACTCCTTGATGCCCTTCTGGGCGGCCGCGCCGGAGATCGCGGAGGCGTACGAGCCGCCCTTGCCGGTGGCGAGTTCGCCGCCGTTGGCCCAGATGAAGGGCATCGCGCCGTACGTGTAGGCGCCGCCGACGACCAGGCCGTACAACTCGGGCTCGGCGGCGCGGATCCTGCGGGCGGTCTCGGCCAACTCGGCCATCGTTCTAGGTACTTGCAGACCGAGTTCCTTGAAGACGTCGGTCCGGTAGTACAGCGCGCGGACGCCGACGTAGAAGGGCGAGCCGTACACCTTCCCGTCCACGGTGACCGATGTCCTCGCGGTGGGGTCGGTGTCCTTGGCCTCGTTCCAGGCGCCGAACTCCTTGGTGACGTCGAGGAGTCCGCCGTCCTTCACATAGCCGGCGGTGTCGGTGTTGCCGTACTCCATCACGTCGGGCGCGGAGGACGGGTCGTTGAAGGCGGCCTTGACGCGCTGGGCGCGGGTCTCGATCGGGATGTACTCGACGGCGACCTTGGTGCCCTCGTGGGCCTTCTCGAAGGCGGCGACGGCGGCGTCGACGACCTTCTTCTTCGGCTGGTTGCCGACTTCCTGGAAGAGCCAGACGCGCAGGGTGCCGGTCTTGTCGTCCTTGTCGGAGGAGGAGTTGGAGGAGGTCTGGGGGGCGCAGGCCGTGACGACCAGGGCCGTCAGAAGCAGGGCGGGCAAGCGGGGGGAGAGCTTCATGGAGTCGATCCTCCGGGCGCACGTTGCAACATATGCAATGACGGTTTCGCTCAACGCAACGGAGGCTATGGCTTGCATGAACACGCCCACAAGAGGTCTCAACCAATTCGTGACACGCACGAGGCCCCTGGGGCGCGCGGAACGCGCCCCAGGGGCCTCGTGAAGCTCAGCCGGGCAGCGGGCCTACTTGTCGCCGCCCTTGTCGTCGTCCCCGGAGCCCATGGACTCGTAGATCTCCTTGCACATGGGGCACACGGGGTACTTCTTGGGATCGCGGCCGGGCACCCACACCTTGCCGCACAGCGCCACGACGGGGGTCCCGTCGAGGGCGCTCGCCATGATCTTGTCCTTCTGGACGTAGTGGGCGAAGCGCTCGTGGTCGCCGTCGCCGTGGGACACCTGCGGCGTCGGCTCTACGAGGGTCCCCGTACCAGTCCCGCGCTCGGGCTCGAGAGTGCTCATACGGCCAAGAGTAATCAACCGCCGGGAACTATGGATCCCTGGCTTGTACAACGAGTGGCACGGGAGGTGATGCCGCGCTTGGGTCCGGTCCCGCCTCGCCACAACTCCCCCGCGCGGGCGCGAATGTTGCGAGCAGCCGGAGCGGGTGGCCCGTCGGGGCTTGGGGAACCGCACCCGCTCGCGGACGCCGGACAGATCCTCCAGGGCAGCCCCGCGACTGCGGCCTTGCCCGAGGCTGCCGCTCCTGCTCCGGAGCCGGCTCCCGCTCCGGCCCGGCACGCGAATACGACTGATCTCCCGCCCGGCCACGATGCCCGTGCGAGCCCCGCTTCAGGCGCTCGCACTAGAGATCCACCGCGCTCGATCAGTTGAGCGAA
>NZ_JAEKKT010000123.1 GCF_019510245.1 Streptomyces sp.
GGGTCGTCCACGTCAGTCCAGGAGATTCCGCAACCGTGGCTTCCACGAACGACCTCAAGAACGGCCTGGTGCTCAAGCTCGAAGGCGGCCAGCTCTGGTCCGTCGTCGAGTTCCAGCACGTCAAGCCCGGCAAGGGCCCCGCTTTCGTGCGCACCAAGCTCAAGAACGTGCTGTCCGGCAAGGTGGTCGACAAGACCTTCAACGCCGGCGTCAAGGTCGAGACGGCCACTGTCGACAAGCGCGACATGCAGTTCTCGTACATGGACGGCGAGTACTTCGTCTTCATGGACATGGACACGTACGACCAGCTGCACATCGACCGGAAGACCGTCGGCGACGCCGCCAACTTCCTGATCGAGGGCTTCACGGCCGTCGTCGCCCAGCACGAGGGCGAGGTGCTCTTCGTCGAGCTCCCCGCCGCCGTCGAGCTGACCATCCAGGAGACCGAGCCGGGCGTCCAGGGCGACCGCTCCACCGGCGGCACCAAGCCGGCCACCCTGGAGACCGGCCACCAGATCCAGGTCCCGCTCTTCATCACGACCGGCGAGAAGATCAAGGTCGACACCCGCACGAGCGACTACCTCGGCCGGGTGAACAGCTAACCGTGGCTGCCCGCAACACGGCCCGCAAGCGTGCCTTCCAGATCCTCTTCGAGGGCGACCAGCGCGGGGCCGACGTCCTGACCGTCCTCGCGGACTGGATCCGGCTCTCCCGGGACGACACCCGGCAGCCGCCGGTGAGCGAGTACACGATGCAACTGGTCGAGGGCTACGCCGAGCACGCCACGCGTATCGACGAGCTGATCGCCCAGTACGCGGTCGGCTGGACTCTGGACCGGATGCCGGTCGTCGACCGCAACATCCTGCGCCTGGGCGCGTACGAGCTGATCTGGGTCGACGAGACCCCGGACGCCGTCGTCCTCGACGAGATGGTGCAGCTCGCGAAGGAGTTCTCCACGGACGAGTCACCCTCGTTCGTGAACGGGCTCCTGGGGCGTCTGAAGGAGCTGAAGCCGTCACTGCGCCGGGACGGCGTCTGAGGCCCTCCGGGCGACGACAGCCATGACAGGGCCCGCGGATCCGTCCGCGGGCCCCTGGCGGCTACTGGCCCGCTCGCGGGGACAGCGCCCCGGCCGGACCGCCGGGCAGCGCCCGCGGAGCGCGTGCCGCCAGATCGATCGTGTGCAGCCGCGGCGGCAGCTCCGCCCGGCTGCGCAGGACCTTCCACCTCCGCAGCGACGCCGCCACGACGACCTCGGCCACCACGGACACGCCCGCGGGCACGCACACCACCACCGCGAGCAGCACGTCCCCGTCGAGCGGATGCCCCGCCTGCTCCCGCAGCACCCACTCGGGGTTGTCGCTCCCCAGGCCGTACGCGGTGATGTACCGCTTCTCCCTCGCGCCCTCCGCCGTGTACTCCACGGAGGGCTCCGCCACGCCGAGCGGTACCGACAGGGCGATCCGGAAGCTGCTGTTCCCGCCGGCCGCGCTCGCCGTGTCGGGGGACAGGGCGAGCGCCACGGGCGGCCGGGCACCGCCCGGTGCGTCCAGCTTGATCCCGATGCTCGCCTCCTTGAACGGCGCGGGATCGCCGTTCAGGTCCGGCCGGAACGCACAGCCGAACAGCCAGTCGCCGGCCTCGGGTTCGTTCATGAGGACGGCCAGCGCCTCGTTCACCGCGTTGAGGCAGCGTGCCCGTTCGTGCCCGCGGCTCAGGCCCGCAGCGCCGTAGAGAAAGGGCAGCGCCTCCAGCGCGGCGTCCACGGGGTGGGGCAGGGCGTCGAGGTCGTCGGGGTCCTCGCCGACGGGATCGGTACCGAACAGACGGCTGCGCAGCCGGCCGCGGAGCTGCCGCTCCCGGATGGCGAGGGCATCGTCCAGCACCGGCCCGGCGATGTGCGGATGGACCCGGAGGATCCCGGCCGCGAACATGGTCTCGGCCAGTTCGGCGAGGTCGCCCGACTGCCGGAGAGCGTCGATCTGTGCGTCGGCGACGGCACAGGCCAGCCGCAGCCGTCTGCCGCTGGGCCGGTCGACGAGGTCGAGCCGTACGGCCTCCACCAGCAGGTCGGCAGCCGACCACCAGGGGGAGCCGATGCCCCGGCCCCAGCGTTCCTCGGACAGGGCCATCAGCAGCCTGGCCACCAGGTAGCCCGTGGAGGGGATCCCGTGCCGGACATGGCGCAGGCCGAACCCCACGAGACGGTGCGCCTCGTCCTGGTCCACCGGCCACCCGGCGGACCGTATGTACTGCTCTGCCGCCTCCTCGCCGAGATGGCCCGCGTGCCGTCCCGGACCAGGGCCACCAGCGCGTCCAGCACCTCGTCCCGCTGGTCACTCACGGACATGACCACCCCCCGCTCCGTCATCGATGCAGCTCGCAGGATCGTGGCACACGAGGGGGCCACGGGAGACGGGAATCGGGCTGTCGGTTTTGTGCCGAGGGCGGCCGGACAACGCACCAGGGGCGGAGCCCATGGCCCCGCCCCTGGTAGAGACGTTTCTGCTCAGTCGTTCTTAAGGCTCAGGCCTCTTCGTGGGTGGCCACCGCGCGGCGGGCGTCCGCGTCCAGGACGCCCCAGCTGATCAGCTGCTCGGTGAGGACCGAGGGCGACTGGTCGTAGATGACGGCCAGTGTGCGCAGGTCGTCCTGGCGGATCGACAGCACCTTGCCGTTGTAGTCACCGCGCTGCGACTGGATCGTCGCCGCGTAGCGCTGCAGCGGTCCCGCCTTCTCGGCCGGCACGTTGGCCAGCCGCTCCAGGTCGAGGACCAGCTTCGGCGGGGGCTCGGCGGCACCGCCGGGGGTCGTGCCAGGCAGCAGCTCCTGCACGGGGACCCCGTAGAAATCCGCCAACTCTGCAAGGCGCTGTACGGTCACGGCACGGTCGCCGCGCTCGTACGAACCGACCACCACAGCCTTCCAGCGACCCTGGGACTTCTCCTCGACACCGTGGAGGGAAAGGCCCTGCTGGGTGCGGATGGCCCGGAGCTTGGCCCCGAGCTGTTTGGCGTATTCGCTGGACATATAGCTCCCCGGACACTGTGTCGACGCGGCCGGCCTTGGTTCCCGCCGCGCGGCTGGTAACTCACTGTGAGGTTACGCAGCGTTACTCTGCTGCGTCAAGCCGAATGGTCCGCACCGACTCTTCCGTGGTGGCGGCGACCGATTGGGCCAGGGGGGTGATCAGGGGCCTCTCGGTCACCTGCTACGGTGGATGGCGCAAATCCGACGTCCTTTAAGGTCCGTCCCGTGAGGCGGAGAAGGGGGTCCGTTTCGTATGGACAAGCAGGAAAAGCCCGACCAGCAGGAAAAGCCCGACGCCGCGGCGCAGGCTTCCGATGCGCGGCCCGTTCTCGAGGGCCCGGACATCGCGCGGGTCCTGACCCGCATCGCCCACGAGATCGTCGAGCGCGCCAAGGGCGCCGACGACGTGGTGCTCCTCGGCATCCCGACCCGTGGCGTCTTCCTCGCCCAGCGGCTCGCCGCCAAGCTGGAGCAGATCACCGACGGCAAGATGCCCGTCGGTTCGCTCGACATCACCATGTACCGCGACGACCTGCGCATGCACCCGCCGCGTGCGCTGGCCCGCACCGAGATCCCCGGTGACGGCATCGACGGCAGACTCGTGATCCTCGTCGACGACGTGCTCTTCTCCGGCCGCACCATCCGCGCCGCCCTCGACGCCCTGAACGACATCGGGCGCCCCCGTGCGGTCCAGCTGGCGGTCCTCGTCGACCGCGGCCACCGCGAACTGCCCATCCGCGCCGACTACGTCGGCAAGAACCTCCCCACGTCGTTGCGGGAGACGGTCAAGGTCCTGCTCGCCGAGGAGGACGGTCGCGACACCGTGCTGCTCGGCGCGAAGCCGACCCCGTAGCAGGTCGACGGACCCGCGCCACCCCGGTGCGCCCACGCCTGCCCGTAATCTCCCGATATGTGAACTTCCTTACGGAGCCTGACAGATGCAGCGTCATCTCATCTCGGCCGCCGACCTCACCCGCGACGACGCCGTCCTGATCCTCGACACCGCCGAGGAGATGGCCCGGGTCGCCGACCGGCCGATCAAGAAGCTGCCGACCCTGCGCGGCCGCACCGTCGTCAACCTCTTCTTCGAGGACTCGACCCGGACCCGGATCTCCTTCGAGGCCGCCGAGAAGCGCCTCTCCGCCGACGTCATCAACTTCACCGCCAAGGGGTCCAGCGTCTCCAAGGGCGAGTCCCTGAAGGACACCGCCCAGACCCTGGAGGCGATGGGCGTCGACGCCGTCGTCATCCGGCACGGCGCCTCCGGAGCGCCCTACCGGCTCGCCAACTCCGGATGGATCGACGCGGCCGTCATCAACGCCGGGGACGGCACCCACCAGCACCCCACCCAGGCTCTCCTGGACGCCTTCACCATGCGCCGCCGCCTGGTCGGCCGGGACGCCGGGATAGGGCAGGACCTGGCCGGCAAGCGCATCACCCTGGTCGGCGACGTCCTGCACAGCCGGGTCGCCCGCTCCAACGTCGACCTGCTGCACACGCTCGGCGCCGAGGTCACCCTGGTCGCCCCGCCCACCCTGGTGCCGGTCGGCGTCGAGCGCTGGCCCTGCGAGGTGTCGTACGACCTCGACGCCGTCCTCCCCAAGTCCGACGCCGTGATGATGCTCCGCGTCCAGCGCGAGCGCATGAACGCGGCGTTCTTCCCGACCGAGCGCGAGTACTCGCGGCGCTACGGCCTCGACGGCGAGCGCATGGCGAAGATGCCCGAGCACGCCATCGTGATGCACCCCGGTCCGATGGTCCGCGGCATGGAGATCACCGCCGAGGTCGCCGACTCCGAGCGCTGCACCGTCGTCGAGCAGGTCGCAAACGGAGTCTCCATCCGGATGGCCGTTCTGTACCTCCTGCTGGGCGGCAACGAACCCGCCGTCAGCCACGCCCGCACCACCGAGGAGAAGTAACACCCATGAGCAAGATCCTGATCCGTGGTGCGAAGGTGCTCGGCGGTGAGCCGCAGGACGTCCTGATCGACGGCGAGACCATCGAGGCGGTCGGCTCGGGGCTGTCCGCGGAGGGCGCGGACGTCGTCGAGGCCGCCGGCAAGCTGCTGCTGCCCGGCCTGGTCGACCTGCACACCCACCTGCGCGAGCCCGGTCGCGAGGACTCCGAGACCGTCCTCACCGGCACCCGCGCGGCGGCGAGCGGCGGCTACACGGCCGTGTTCGCCATGGCCAACACCTTCCCGGTCGCCGACACGGCCGGCGTCGTCGAGCAGGTCTACCGGCTCGGCCGGGAGCACGGCTACTGCGACGTGCAGCCCATCGGCGCGGTCACCGTCGGCCTGGAGGGCAAGAAGCTCGCCGAGCTCGGCGCCATGCACGAGTCGGCCGCCGGGGTCACCGTCTTCTCCGACGACGGCAAGTGCGTCGACGACGCCGTGATCATGCGCCGCGCCCTGGAGTACGTGAAGGCCTTCGGCGGGGTCGTCGCCCAGCACGCCCAGGAGCCCCGGCTGACCGAGGGCGCCCAGATGAACGAGGGCGTCGTCTCCGCCGAGCTGGGGCTCGGTGGCTGGCCCGCCGTCGCCGAGGAATCGATCATCGCGCGCGACGTACTGCTCGCCGAGCACGTCGGCTCCCGCATCCACATCTGCCACCTCTCCACCGCCGGCTCCGTCGAGATCGTGCGCTGGGCCAAGTCCCGCGGCATCGACGTCACCGCCGAGGTCACCCCGCACCACCTGCTCCTCACCGACGAGCTGGTGCGCTCGTACAACCCGGTCTACAAGGTCAACCCGCCGCTGCGCACCGAACGGGACGTCCTGGCGCTGCGCGAGGCCCTCGCGGACGGCACGATCGACATCGTCGCCACCGACCACGCCCCGCACCCGCACGAGGACAAGGACTGCGAGTGGGCCGCGGCCGCCATGGGGATGGTGGGCCTGGAGACCGCGCTGTCGGTGGTCCAGGAGACCATGGTGGACACGGGCCTGCTGACCTGGGCCGGCGTCGCCGACCGCATGTCCGTCAAGCCCGCGCGGATCGGACAGGCCGCCGGTCACGGCCGCCCCGTCTCGGCAGGCGAGCCCGCCAACCTCACCCTGGTCGACACGGAATACCGTGGCCTGGTGGACCCCGCGGGCTTCGCCTCGCGCAGCCGCAACACCCCGTACGAGGGACGCGAGCTGCCGGGCCGTGTCACCCACACGTGGCTGCGGGGCAAGGCGACGCTCGTGGACGGGAAGCTGACGTGACACCTCTGATCCTGCTGGCCGACGAGAAGAAGTCGGCCGCGGTCACCGACTGGTCCGCCCGCATCGGCTGGCTGGTCGGCCTCGCCCTGTTCGTCGCACTCGTCTACTGGCTGATGCGCGAGGGCTGGAAGTGGCGCGGCACCCTCCAGGGCGATCTCCCGGAGCTGCCCAGCGCGCCGGACGACCCCGGTGCCGTGAGACTGGCGATGAGCGGCCGCTACCACGGCTCCACCACCGCCGGACAGTGGCTGGACCGCATCGTGGCCCGCGGCCTCGGCTCCCGCAGCCGGGTCGAGCTCACCCTGACCGACGCGGGCCTGGACGTCGTACGCCCCGGCGCGACCGACTTCTTCATCCCCGCCGACGCGCTCCGCGAGGCCCTGCTCGGCAAGGGCATCGCGGGCAAGGTCCTCACCGAGGGCGGACTCCTCGTGGTGACCTGGCAGCTCGGCGACCGGCTGATCGACTCCGGCTTCCGCTCCGACCAGGCGGCCGAGCACACCGAGTGGGTCGACGCCATCAACTCCATGACCAAGACACCCAGCACGGAAGGCGCCGAACGATGACGACCTCCACCAGGGGAACCGGCAAGGTTCCCGCCGTACTCGTCCTGGAGGACGGCCGGATCTTCCGCGGCCGCGCCTACGGGGCCGTGGGGGAGACCTTCGGCGAGGCCGTGTTCTCCACCGGCATGACCGGCTACCAGGAGACCCTGACCGACCCGTCGTACGACCGCCAGATCGTGGTCGCCACCGCCCCGCAGATCGGCAACACGGGGTGGAACGACGAGGACGACGAGTCCAGCCGCATCTGGGTCTCCGGCTACGTCGTGCGCGACCCCGCGCGCGTGCCGTCCAACTGGCGCGCCAAGCGTTCGCTGGACGAGGAACTGGTCGCGCAGGGCGTGGTCGGCATCTCCGGGATCGACACCCGCGCCCTCACCCGCCACCTGCGCGAGCGCGGCTCGATGCGCGCCGGCGTCTTCTCCGGCGAGGCGATCGCCACCGATGCCGAGCTCCTCGCGCGCGTGCAGGCCCAGCCGCACATGAAGGGCGCCTCGCTGTACGAGGAGGTCGCCACCAAGGAGGCGTACGTCGTCCCCGCGGTCGGCGAGAAGCGGTTCACCGTCGCCGCCATCGACCTCGGCATCAAGGGCATGACCCCGCAGCGGATGGCCGAGCGCGGCATCGAGGTGCACGTACTGCCCGCGACCGCCACCGAGGACGACGTGTACGCCGTCTCCCCGGACGGCGTGTTCTTCTCCAACGGCCCCGGCGACCCGGCCACGGCCGACGGCCCGGTGGCCCTGATGAGCGCCGTCCTGGAGCGCAGGACCCCGCTCTTCGGCATCTGCTTCGGCAACCAGATCCTGGGCCGCGCGCTCGGCTTCGGCACCTACAAGCTGAAGTACGGCCACCGGGGCATCAACCAGCCGGTCCAGGACCGTACGACCGGCAAGGTCGAGGTCACCGCCCACAACCACGGCTTCGCCGTCGACGCGCCGCTCGACAAGGTCAGCGACACGAAGTTCGGCCGCGCCGAGGTCTCGCACGTCTGCCTCAACGACGACGTCGTGGAGGGGCTGCAGCTGCTCGACCAGCCGGCCTTCTCCGTCCAGTACCACCCCGAAGCGGCAGCCGGCCCGCACGACGCCGCCTACCTGTTCGACCGCTTCGTTTCCCTGATGGAGGGCCAGCGTGCCTAAGCGCACCGATATCCAGTCCGTCCTGGTCATCGGCTCCGGCCCGATCGTCATCGGCCAGGCCGCCGAGTTCGACTACTCCGGCACCCAGGCCTGCCGCGTGCTGCGCGCCGAGGGCCTCCGCGTCATCCTCGTCAACTCCAACCCGGCGACGATCATGACCGACCCGGAGATCGCCGACGCGACCTACGTCGAGCCGATCACCCCGGAGTTCGTCGAGAAGATCATCGCCAAGGAGCGCCCGGACGCCCTGCTGCCCACCCTGGGCGGCCAGACGGCCCTGAACACCGCGATCTCGCTCGACGAGAACGGCGTCCTGGCCAAGTACGGCGTCGAACTGATCGGCGCCAACGTCGAGGCCATCAACAAGGGCGAGGACCGCGACCTCTTCAAGGAGGTCGTGGAGGAGGTCCGCAAGAAGATCGGGTACGGCGAGTCCGCCAAGTCCGTCATCTGCCACTCCATGGACGACGTCCTCGCGGGCGTCGACGAGCTGGGCGGCTACCCGGTCGTCGTCCGCCCCTCGTTCACCATGGGCGGCGCCGGTTCCGGCTTCGCCCACGACGAGCAGGAGCTGCGCCGCATCGCCGGCCAGGGCCTGACGCTCTCCCCGACCACCGAGGTGCTCCTGGAGGAGTCCATCCTCGGCTGGAAGGAGTACGAGCTGGAGCTGATGCGCGACAAGCACGACAACGTCGTGGTCGTCTGCTCCATCGAGAACTTCGACCCCATGGGCGTGCACACCGGCGACTCGATCACCGTCGCGCCCGCGATGACGCTGACCGACCGCGAGTACCAGATCCTGCGCGACATCGGCATCGCCGTCATCCGCGAGGTCGGCGTCGACACCGGCGGCTGCAACATCCAGTTCGCGGTCAACCCCGAGGACGGCCGGGTCATCGTCATCGAGATGAACCCGCGCGTCTCGCGGTCCTCGGCGCTCGCCTCCAAGGCCACCGGCTTCCCGATCGCGAAGATCGCCGCGAAGCTGGCCGTTGGCTACACCCTCGACGAAATCCCCAACGACATCACGCAGGAGACCCCGGCCTCCTTCGAGCCCACGCTCGACTACGTGGTCGTCAAGGCCCCGCGCTTCGCGTTCGAGAAGTTCCCGCAGGCCGACTCCACACTGACCACGACCATGAAGTCGGTCGGCGAGGCGATGGCCATCGGCCGCAACTTCCCCGAGGCCTTCCAGAAGGCGCTGCGCTCGCTGGAGAAGAAGGGCAGCCAGTTCACCTTCGTCGGCGAGACCGGTGACAAGCAGGCGCTGCTGCACGAGGCGGTACGGCCCACCGACGGCCGGATCAACACCGTCATGCAGGCCATCCGCGCGGGCGCCACCCCCGAGGAGGTCTTCGAGTTCACGAAGATCGACCCGTGGTTCGTCGACCAGCTCTTCCTGATCAAGGAGATCGCCGACGAGCTGGCCGGGGCGCCGGAGCTGACCGCCGACCTGCTCGCCGACGCCAAGCGGCACGGCTTCTCCGACCAGCAGATCGCCGAGATCCGCGGGCTGCGTGAGGACGTGGTGCGCGAGGTCCGGCACGCGCTGGGCGTACGCCCGGTCTACAAGACCGTCGACACCTGCGCCGCCGAGTTCGCCGCGAAGACCCCGTACTTCTACTCCTCCTACGACGAGGAGACCGAGGTCGCGCCGCGCGAGAAGCCGGCCGTCATCATCCTGGGCTCCGGTCCCAACCGCATCGGCCAGGGCATCGAGTTCGACTACTCGTGCGTGCACGCGTCCTTCGCCCTGAGCGACGCGGGCTACGAGACGGTCATGGTCAACTGCAACCCGGAGACCGTCTCCACCGACTACGACACCTCCGACCGGCTCTACTTCGAGCCGCTGACGCTGGAGGACGTGCTGGAGATCGTGCACGCCGAGCGGCAGGCCGGTCCGGTCGCGGGCGTGGTCGTGCAGCTGGGCGGCCAGACCCCGCTGGGCCTGAGCCAGGCGCTCAAGGACAACGGCGTGCCGATCGTCGGTACGTCCCCGGAGGCCATCCACGCCGCCGAGGACCGGGGCGCCTTCGGGCGGGTGCTCGCCGAGGCGGGCCTGCCGGCCCCCAAGCACGGCACGGCGACCACCTTCACCGAGGCCAAGGCCATCGCCGACGAGATCGGCTACCCGGTGCTCGTCCGGCCCTCGTACGTGCTGGGCGGCCGGGGCATGGAGATCGTCTACGACGAGACCCGCCTGGAGGCGTACATCGCCGAGTCGACCGAGATCAGCCCCACCCGGCCGGTCCTCGTCGACCGGTTCCTGGACGACGCGATCGAGATCGACGTCGACGCCCTCTACGACGGCGAGGAGCTGTACCTCGGCGGCGTCATGGAGCACATCGAGGAGGCCGGCATCCACTCCGGCGACTCGGCGTGCGCCCTGCCCCCGATCACGCTCGGCGGCTTCGACATCAAGCGGCTGCGCGCCTCCACCGAGGCCATCGCCCGCGGGGTCGGCGTACGCGGTCTGATCAACATCCAGTTCGCGATGGCCGGGGACATCCTCTACGTCCTCGAAGCCAACCCGCGCGCGTCCCGAACGGTTCCCTTCACCTCGAAGGCGACCGCGGTACCGCTGGCCAAGGCCGCCGCCCGGATCTCGCTGGGCGCGACCGTCGCCGAACTGCGCGCCGAGGGGCTGCTGCCGGCCCGCGGCGACGGCGGCGAGCTGCCGTTCGACGCGCCGATCTCCGTGAAGGAGGCGGTCATGCCGTGGTCGCGGTTCCGGGACATCCAGGGGCGCGGTGTGGACACCGTGCTCGGCCCGGAGATGCGCTCCACCGGCGAGGTCATGGGCATCGACTCCGTCTTCGGCACGGCGTACGCCAAGTCGCAGGCCGGGGCGTACGGCCCGCTGCCCACCAAGGGCCGCGCGTTCATCTCCGTCGCCAACCGCGACAAGCGCTCGATGATCTTCCCGGCGCGCGAGCTGGTCGCCCACGGCTTCGAGCTGCTGGCCACCTCCGGTACGGCCGAGGTCCTCAAGCGCAACGGCATCAACGCGACCGTCGTCCGCAAGCAGTCGGAGGGCGTCGGCCCCAACGGCGAGAGGACGATCGTCCAGCTCATCCACGACGGTGAGGTGGACCTCATCGTCAACACCCCGTACGGCACCGGGGGGCGCCTGGACGGCTACGAGATCCGGACGGCCGCGGTGGCCCGGTCGGTGCCGTGCCTGACGACCGTGCAGGCGCTCGCGGCGGCCGTGCAGGGGATCGACGCGCTGAACCACGGGGACGTGGGGGTGCGGTCGCTGCAGGAGCATGCGGAGCGATTGACGGCCGCGCGGGACTGAGAGGTCGTGGTTCGGCTGCGGGCCGGTCTCGGCTGGTCGCGCAGTTCCTCCCCCAGCCTTCGGCCGGGGGCACCCCCAGCGCCCCTGAAGGGGCGCTTGCCCAGCTGTCTATGAGGGGGGCACCGGATGTCGGTGTCCCCCTCGGCATGAGGACGTCATGTACAAGATCTTCTTCCAGCTCGTCTTCCGGCGGATGGATCCCGAGGCCGCCCACCACCTCGCCTTCCGGTGGATCCGGCTCGCCGCCCGTGTCCCGGTGCTGCGCACGTTCATCGCGGCTGCGCTGGCTCCCCGCTACAAGGAGCTGCGCACCGAGGCCTTCGGGCTGCGGATGCACGGGCCCTTCGGGCTTGCCGCGGGCTTCGACAAGAACGCGGTAGCGATCGACGGGATGTCGATGCTCGGGTTCGATCACGTCGAGATCGGGACCGTGACCGGTGAGGCACAGCCCGGAAATCCCAAGAAGCGGCTGTTCCGGCTCGTCGCGGACCGGGCGCTGATCAACCGGATGGGGTTCAACAACGACGGCTCGCTGACCGTGGCCGCGCGGCTGGCGACCCGCGAGCCCGTCTTCAGGACCGTCGTGGGCGTCAACATCGGCAAGACCAAGATCGTACCGGAGGCCGAGGCCGTCGGTGACTACGTGAAGTCGGCCGAGCGGCTCGCGCCGTACGCGGACTACCTGGTCGTGAACGTGTCGTCCCCCAACACGCCGGGCCTGCGCAACCTCCAGGCCACCGAGGCCCTCAGGCCGCTGCTGACAGGCGTCCGCGAGGCCGCCGACCGCGTGGCGGCCAACCGCCGGGTGCCGCTGCTGGTGAAGATCGCGCCGGACCTCGCCGACGAGGACGTGGACGCCGTCGCGGACCTGGCCGTGGAGCTGGGTCTGGACGGGATCATCGCCACCAACACCACGATCGCTCGCGAGGGGCTCGGGCTGCGGTCCGATCCCGCCCTGGTGAAGGAGACCGGAGGGCTCTCCGGAGCGCCGCTCAAGGCGCGCTCCCTGGAGGTGCTGCGGCGGCTGTACGCGCGCGTGGGCGACCGGATCACCCTGGTGGGCGTCGGCGGCATCGAGGACGCCGAGGACGCCTGGCAGCGCATCCTGGCCGGTGCCACGCTGGTCCAGGGCTACAGCGCCTTCATCTACCAGGGGCCCTTCTGGGGCCGCGCCGTCCACAAGGGCCTCGCGGCGCGCCTGCGCACCAGCCCGTACGCCACCCTCGCCGACGCGGTCGGCGCCGACGTGAGGAAGACCGTATGAGCCCGCTGGAGCCCTTCGGCGCGCGGCTGCGCCGCGTGATGGACGAGCGCGGTCCGCTGTGCGTCGGCATCGACCCGCACGCCTCGCTGCTCTCCGAGTGGGGTCTGAACGACGACGTGGCGGGCCTGGAGCGGTTCAGCCGTACCGTCGTCGAGGCGGTGGCCGACCGGGTCGCCGTGATGAAGCCGCAGAGCGCGTTCTTCGAGCGGTTCGGCTCGCGTGGGATCGCCGTCCTCGAGCGGGTGGTGGAGGAGGCGCGGGCGGCCGGGACGCTGGTCGTCATGGACGCCAAGCGCGGCGACATCGGCTCGACCATGGCCGGGTACGCGGAGGCCTTCCTGAGCAGGGACGCCCCGCTGTTCTCGGACGCCCTGACCGTCTCCCCGTACCTCGGCTACGGCTCGCTCAGCCCGGCCGTCGCGCTGGCCAGGGAGAGCGGGGCCGGCCTGTTCGTGCTGGCGCTCACCTCGAACCCGGAGGGTCCCGAGGTGCAGCACGCGGTGCGCGCCGACGGGCGTACGGTCGGCGCGACCGTGCTGGCCCATCTCGCCGCCGAGAACGCGGGGGAGAAGCCGCTGGGTTCCTTCGGCGCCGTCGTCGGTGCCACGGTCGGCGACCTGTCGTCGTACGACCTCGACATCAACGGTCCGCTCCTCGCACCGGGCGTCGGCGCGCAGGGGGCGACGGCGGCCGACCTCCCCACGGTCTTCGGGGCTGCGGTGCGCAACGTGGTTCCAAACGTGAGCCGAGGTGTTTTGCGTCACGGTCCCGATGTCGGGGCCCTGCGGGCGGCCGCGGAGCGGTTCGCGGGTGAGATCCGGGATGTCGTCGCAGGTCGGTGAGGGCTCCGACGGGACCCCGGTGACCGGTTCGGCGAGCACTTCGGCGCCCGCCCGATCGTGAATACATCCTCAAATCCGGGGCATTATGTCTGAAATGTCTGGCCTGACGGAGGCTGACCAGGACTTTTCCGCTGTTCTCGCTGACTCCGGCGGACTTGCCCGCTAGTCTCCGAGCAGAGTCAACGGGCAAGCGTGTTGCTCGTAGCTCCCCAGGTGTGGGGCGACTAGGTTCCTCACCGGTCCGTATCCGACAGTTCGACATCCGAGGTGACGTAGGCGTGGCTCTTCCGCCCCTTACCCCTGAACAGCGCGCAGCCGCGCTCGAAAAGGCCGCCGCGGCTCGCCGGGAGCGGGCCGAGGTCAAGAATCGACTCAAGCACTCCGGCGCCTCTCTTCACGAGGTCATCAAGCAGGGCCAGGAAAACGACGTCATCGGCAAGATGAAGGTCTCCGCCCTGCTCGAGTCCCTGCCGGGCGTGGGCAAGGTCCGCGCCAAGCAGATCATGGAGCGACTCGGGATCTCCGAGAGCCGCCGCGTGCGTGGTCTCGGTTCCAACCAGATCGCCTCCCTGGAGCGCGAGTTCGGCAGCACCGGCTCCTGATCACGGGGCCGTCCGGGAGAGCCGTCCCGGACGGCCTGCGATTGCTGGAATAATCGCTGCATGGCTGCAACATTCCGGGGGACGACCCCCGAGCCCCCGGACGATCGTCCGCGGCTGACCGTGCTCTCCGGCCCCTCCGGGGTCGGCAAGAGCACGGTCGTCGCCCATATGCGCAAGGAGCACCCCGAGGTATGGCTCTCGGTGTCGGCCACCACGCGCAAGCCCCGCCCCGGCGAGAAGCACGGCGTCCACTACTTCTTCGTCTCCGACGAGGAGATGGACAAACTGATCGCCAACGGCGAGCTCCTGGAGTGGGCCGAATTCGCCGGCAACCGTTACGGCACCCCGCGCGCCGCGGTCCTCGAGCACCTGGAGGCCGGTGTGCCGGTTCTCCTGGAGATCGACCTCCAGGGCGCCCGGCAGGTCCGCGAGACCATGCCGGAGGGCCGGCTGGTGTTCCTGGCTCCTCCTTCCTGGGAGGAACTGGTGCGCAGGCTCACCGGCCGCGGCACCGAGGCGCCCGAGGTGATCGAGCGGCGTCTGGACGCGGCCAAGGTCGAGCTCGCGGCCGAGCCGGAGTTCGACGAAACCCTGGTCAACACCTCTGTCAAGGACGTGGCGCGCGAGCTGCTAGCCTTGATGGACGTTGTGTGATCGTTGCTGATCATTCAGACTGAATCTTTCCCATCCATCGGAAGGCAGAGCGTGTCCTCTTCCATCACCGCGCCCGAGGGCATCATCAACCCTCCGATCGACGAGCTCCTCGAGGCCACCGACTCGAAGTACAGCCTCGTGATCTACGCGGCCAAGCGCGCCCGTCAGATCAACGCGTACTACTCGCAGCTCGGCGAGGGCCTCCTCGAGTACGTCGGTCCGCTCGTCGACACCCACGTCCACGAGAAGCCGCTCTCCATCGCCCTGCGCGAGATCAACGCGGGCCTGCTGACGTCCGAGGCCATCGAGGGTCCGGCGCAGTAGTACTTTCGTATTGCAGTTGACTTATCCACAGGCCCGGCAGCCGACTGCCGGGCCTGTGGTGTGTGATGGCGTCATGGATTCGACGAGTGGAGGCCCGGTGGGCAAGCCGAAGGTCGTGCTGGGGGTCAGCGGCGGGATCGCCGCGTACAAGGCCTGTGAGCTGCTGCGGAGGTTCACCGAGTCGGGCCACGACGTCCGGGTCGTGCCCACCGCCTCCGCGCTGCACTTCGTCGGCGCCGCGACCTGGTCCGCCCTCTCCGGCAACCCGGTCTCCACCGAGGTCTGGGACCACGTCGAGGAGGTCCCGCACGTCCGGATCGGCCAGCACGCCGACCTGGTCGTCGTCGCCCCGGCCACCGCCGACATGCTCGCCAAGGCGGCCCACGGCCTCGCCGACGACCTGCTCACCAACACCCTCCTCACCGCCCGCTGCCCGGTCGTCTTCGCCCCCGCGATGCACACTGAGATGTGGGAGCACCCGGCCACCCAGGAGAACGTGGCCACGCTGCGCCGGCGCGGCGCCGTCGTCATCGACCCGGCGGTCGGCCGCCTCACCGGCGTCGACACCGGCAAGGGCCGCCTCCCCGACCCGGCGGAGATCTTCGAGGCCTGCCGCCGCGTCCTCGCCCGGGGGGTGCGGGAGCCCGACCTGACCGGCCGCCACGTCGTCGTCTCCGCCGGCGGCACCCGCGAGCCCCTCGACCCCGTCCGCTTCCTCGGCAACCGGTCCTCCGGCAAGCAGGGCTACGCCCTCGCCCGGACGGCCGCCGCACGGGGCGCCCGGGTGACGCTGGTCGCCGCGAACACCACGGGACTGCCCGACCCGGCCGGCGTGGACGTCGTCCCGGTCGGTACGGCCGTACAGCTTCGGGAAGCGGTGCTGAAGGCGGCCGCCGACGCCGACGCGGTGGTGATGGCCGCCGCCGTCGCCGACTTCCGCCCCGCGGTCTACGCGGCCGGGAAGATCAAGAAGAAGGACGGCCAGGATCCGGAGCCGATCGTCCTGGTGCGGAATCCGGACATCCTCGCGGAGATCTCGGCCGACCGGGCGCGGTCCGGACAGGTGATCGTCGGCTTCGCCGCCGAGACCGACGACGTCCTCGCCAACGGCCGGACCAAGCTGGCGCGCAAGGGCTGCGACCTGCTCGTGGTGAACGAGGTGGGCGAACGCAAGACCTTCGGCTCCGAGGAGAACGAGGCCGTGGTGCTCGGCGCCGACGGCAGCGAGACGCCGGTGCCGCACGGGCCGAAGGAGGCTCTCGCCGACACCGTCTGGGACCTGGTGGCGGCCCGTTTGGGTTAACTTATTTCAGCCATATGTCAACTTTCCCGGACGCGACATTGCGGTGCGGGGGCTCTGGTCAAGGCCGCCGACCATTGGGCAGAATGCCCGTGCCGCAGGTCACAGCACTTCCGAGTGTCGAGACAGGTGGGCCGGCGGCCGAGTGCGACCGATAAACTGTTCTCGGACGACGCCCGGGTGCAGCCCCCGTGTCGTCCGCCAATGATCAGACAGCAGCCGCTGCAACCCCAGGGAGCGTTGTGTCCCGTCGCCTGTTCACCTCGGAGTCCGTGACCGAGGGTCACCCCGACAAGATCGCTGACCAGATCAGCGACACCATTCTCGACGCGCTGCTGCGCGAGGATCCGACCTCCCGGGTCGCCGTCGAGACGCTGATCACCACCGGCCTGGTGCACGTCGCCGGCGAGGTCACGACCAAGACGTACGCGGACATCGCGACGCTGGTCCGCAACAAGATCCTGGAGATCGGCTACGACTCCTCGAAGAAGGGCTTCGACGGCGCTTCCTGCGGCGTCTCGGTCTCGATCGGCGCGCAGTCCCCGGACATCGCCCAGGGCGTGGACACGGCGTACGAGAAGCGGGTCGAGGGCGACGAGGACGAGCTCGACAAGCAGGGCGCCGGCGACCAGGGCCTGATGTTCGGCTACGCGACGGACGAGACGCCGACCCTGATGCCGCTCCCGATCTTCCTGGCGCACCGCCTCTCCAAGCGCCTCTCCGAGGTCCGCAAGAACGGCACCATCCCCTACCTGCGCCCCGACGGCAAGACGCAGGTCACCATCGAGTACGACGGCGACAAGGCCGTCCGCCTCGACACGGTCGTGGTCTCCAGCCAGCACGCCTCCGACATCGACCTGGAGTCGCTGCTCGCCCCCGACATCCGCGAGTTCGTCGTGGAGCCGGAGCTGAAGGCGCTGCTGGAGGACGGCATCAAGCTCGACACCGAGAACTACCGTCTGCTGGTCAACCCGACCGGCCGCTTCGAGATCGGCGGCCCGATGGGCGACGCCGGCCTGACCGGCCGCAAGATCATCATCGACACGTACGGCGGCATGGCCCGCCACGGTGGCGGTGCCTTCTCCGGCAAGGACCCGTCCAAGGTCGACCGCTCGGCCGCCTACGCCATGCGCTGGGTCGCCAAGAACGTCGTCGCCGCCGGCCTGGCCGCCCGCTGCGAGGTCCAGGTCGCCTACGCGATCGGCAAGGCCGAGCCCGTCGGTCTCTTCGTCGAGACCTTCGGCACCGCCAAGGTCGACCACGAGAGGATCGAGAAGGCCATCGACGAGGTCTTCGACCTGCGTCCGGCCGCCATCATCCGCGACCTCGACCTGCTCCGCCCGATCTACGCCCAGACCGCCGCGTACGGCCACTTCGGCCGCGAGCTCCCCGACTTCACCTGGGAGCGCACGGACCGCGTGGACGCCCTGCGTGCGGCCGCGGGTCTCTGACCCCGCAACCGGCTTTCGCGAGGCCCGGTTCCCTTTCGGGGGAGCCGGGCCTCGGCATGTCCGGGGGAGTGGAAAACGGCTGGCCGACGGGACCGGGGGATCACTACGGTGACGTCGTCCCGGTGCGATGGCCGCGGTTACTTCCGTGGAGTGCGCCCACAGGCGCGCGGTGAAGCTGGTGTGTTCCGACCGCTGCCGGACTGACCTCGGGACACCGGCGCGCCCGGTGTTCGGGCCTTGGATCCTTTCTTCCAGGTGATGCCCACGCAGGTTCGAATCCTGCTGCCGGTTCCGGACCGCCACGGCGCTCCGTGGCCGGAGTGAACTCGGGCGGCGCCGGTTGTCAGTGACGTTTGGTAAGAATGCAAGGGTGAGCAGCGAGAACGAGCAGGGGGGCGGCGCCGGAGGGGCGCCGCCGGAGCAGCTCGCGCTCATCCGGGAGAGCGTGCGCGAGGCCAGGGCGCCCCGGGCCAAGCCGCGTACCTGGCGCGGGGCCGCGCTGGCCGAGCGGCTGCCGGTCGCGCGGGTGCTCGTGGACAAGGGTGTGCTCCACCTCGACCGCTACTTCGACTACGCCGTGCCCGCCGAGCTGGACGCCGAGGCGCAGCCGGGGGTGCGGGTGCGGGTGCGGTTCGGAGCCGGGCGGCACCGGGTGCGCGACGGGCGCCGCGAAGGCGGGGGGCTCATCGACGGCTTCCTGGTCGAGCGGCTCGCCGAGTCCGACTACTCGGGGCCGCTGGCCGCGCTGGCCCAGGTGGTGTCGCCCGAGCCGGTGCTGAGCGAGGAACTGCTGCGGCTCGCACGCGCGGTCGCCGACCGGTACGCGGGGAGCCTCGCGGACGTGCTGCAACTGGCCGTGCCGCCGCGCAGCGCGCGGGCCGAGAAGCGGACTTCGCCCGAGCCGCTGCCGCCGCCGCCCGCGCCGGGCGCCGGCAGCTGGTCGCGGTACGAGCACGGGGCCGCCTTCATCGACTCGCTGGCCTCCGGCGGTGCCCCGCGCGCCGTCTGGAACGCCCTGCCCGGGCCCGGGTGGAGCGAGGAGATCGCCCGGGCCGTCGCCGCCACGCTCGCCTCGGGACGCGGCGCGCTCGTCGTCGTACCGGACGGGCGGGCCGCCGCACGGGTCGACGCCGCGCTGACCGGTGTGCTGGGCGAAGGACGGCACGCACTGCTCACGGCCGACGCCGGACCGGAGAAACGGTACGCGCAGTGGCTCGCCGTCAGCCGCGGGTCGGTGCGGGCCGTCGTGGGGACGCGGGCGGCCATGTTCGCGCCCGTGCGGGACCTCGGGCTCGTCGCGATCTGGGACGACGGGGACGACAGCCACAGCGAGCAGCACGCGCCGCAGCCGCATGCGCGGGATGTGCTGCTCCTGCGTGCGGCACTCGACAAGTGCGGGTTCCTGCTCGGGAGTTGGAGCTGCACGGTGGAGGCCGCGCAGCTCGTGGAGAACGGCTGGGCGCGGCCCCTGGTGGCGGGCAGGGAGCAGGTGCGGGTGGCCGCGCCGCTGGTACGGACGGTCGGGGACGGGGACCTCGCGCGGGACGAGGCCGCGCGGGCCGCACGGTTGCCGACGCTCGCCTGGCAGGCCGTCCGGGACGGGCTGCGCCACGGGCCGGTGCTGGTGCAGGTGCCCCGCCGGGGGTATGTGCCGCGGATGGCCTGTGCCCAGTGCCGGGCGCCGGCGCGCTGCCGGCACTGCGCCGGTCCGCTGGAGGCGCGGGACGCCGGGGCGCTGGGGTGCGGCTGGTGCGGGCGGGCGGAGAGCGACTGGCACTGCCCCGAGTGCGGCGGCTTCCGGCTGCGCGCCCAGGTGGTCGGGGCCCGGCGGACCGCAGAGGAACTGGGGCGGGCCTTTCCCGCCGTACCCGTGCGGACCTCGGGACGCGAGCAGGTGCTGGACACGGTGCCGGGCACGCCCGCGCTGGTCGTCAGTACGCCGGGTGCGGAGCCGGTCGCCGAGGGCGGCTACGCGGCGGCCCTGCTGCTGGACGGCTGGGCGATGCTCGGACGGCCCGACCTGCGGGCCGGTGAGGACGCGCTGCGCCGGTGGATCGCGGCGGGCGCGCTGGTACGGCCGCAGGCGGACGGTGGGACGGTGGTCGTCGTCGCGGAGCCGACGCTGCGGCCCGTGCAGGCGCTGGTGCGGTGGGACCCCGTCGGCCACGCGGTGCGGGAGCTCGCCGAGCGGGCGGAGCTGGGGTTTCCGCCGGTGTCGCGGATGGCAGCGGTTTCGGGGACGGCGGAGGCGCTCGCCGAGTTCCTCGGTACGGCCGGACTGCCGCCGGACGCCGAGGTGTTGGGGCCGGTTCCGGTGCCCGTGGTGCGGGCCGGGGCGCCTCGGCGGGCGGGTGCGCCGCCACCCGGGGAGCACTGGGAGCGGGCGCTGGTGCGGGTGCCGCCGGGGAGCGGGGCGGCGCTCGCCGCCGCCCTGAAGTCGGCTCAGGCCGCCCGGATGGCACGGGGGAGTGGCAGCGGGGGCGGGGAGGCGGTTCGGGTGCGGATCGATCCGCCGGACATTGGGTGAGCGGGCAGACGGCTGCCCTCCCGGATGCTTGCCGGGAGGGCAGGAGCGGGCGGGTCGGCCCTGGCCGACGTCAGCCGTTGCGTGTGTCAGCCGTTGCGCGGGCCGGGGAAGGCGGTCGGCCTGGCCTCGTCACGGAGGGCGGGGCTGCCCGCGGTCGGCTGGGTCGGCATGGACCGGGCGGCCGGGACCGTGGGCACCGTGGGCAGGCCGCCGCCGACGTTGATCGTGCGGGTGCCCGACGGTTCCGTGGACCGGTCGGGATCGGCCGTGGCCGTGGCCGTGGTCTGGGCCGCGGCGCGACGGGCGCCGTAACGGCGGTGCACCGCCTGCTTGGTGACTCCCAGCGCGGAGCCCACCGCGTCCCACGAGAAGCCGAGCGACCTGTCGAAGTCCACGGCGGCCGTGACCAGGGTTTCGACACTGTCCCGGAGTTCCTGGGCGAGACGGACGGTCGGGGCGGGGGCGCGTCCGTAGACGACGAAGCCCGTGGACGGGCCGGATCGGCGCGGGCGGTAGACGTTGCCCAACTGGGCGGTGAGCGTGCGTAGTGCGTCCACTTGGCGGCGGACCCGCTCGATGTCCCGCACCAGCAAGTGCAGGCTGGCCCGGGCCTGGGCGTCGTGGGTTGCGTGGTCGGCCATGAACAAGCCTCTCGAACCGGCGTGAAAGGAATGGGCCGCGCATGCGGCCCGTTGTGGTCAACTCTCTCTTGACCAACGCGTGGGCGCTCCGCTGGTCACGGTGTGGGGGCGTATGGGCATATGCGTACGCCGTACGGCGGGGCGCACCACCGGGGTGCTCTCCCACCCGCGCACCGCCCTTTCCGGTCGTCGGAGAAGCCGAGCGACCTGTGGGGGGTGTCTGCCGTTGGCGGCTTGTGGGTTCGTGGGTCGTCGTTCGTTGGCCGACCGCGTGCCGCGCGTTCCGGTTGGTGGGGAGGTGGGGCGGCCGGTGGGGTGTTCGCCGTCGGCGGCTTGTGGGTTCGTGGGCTGTTGCTCGTTGACCGCCTGTGTGCCGCGCGTTCCGGTCGATGGGGAGGCTGGGCGGCCTGGGGAGCCGTGGGCGGCTTGGGGCAGGCGGCCGTTGGCTCTGTGTGTTCGCCGTGCGGTTCGTGGGCTGTGGGCTGCGGTTGGTTGTTGCGGCATAGACTTGCTTGTTGCCCGTGTTGATGCCGTTCGAGAGGGTCTCAGTCGCCCATGAAGCTTGTCTTCGCCGGTACCCCCGAAGTCGCCGTTCCTGCTCTGGACGCTCTCATCTCCTCCGGACGGCACGAGGTGGCCGCCGTGGTCACGCGGCCCGATGCGCCGGCCGGGCGCGGACGCAGGCTGGTCGCTTCGCCGGTGGCCGAGCGGGCGATGGAGGCCGGGATCGAGGTGCTGAGGCCGCTCAAGCCGCGCGAGCCGGAGTTCCTGGAGCGGCTTGCGGAGATCGGGCCGGACTGCTGTCCGGTGGTGGCCTACGGCGCGCTGCTGCCCCGGGTCGCGCTCGACGTGCCCGCCCAGGGGTGGGTCAACCTGCACTTCTCGCTGCTTCCCGCCTGGCGCGGGGCGGCTCCGGTGCAGCACTCCATCATGGCGGGCGACGAGATCACGGGCGCCTCCACCTTCCTCATCGAGGAGGGGCTGGACTCGGGGCCCGTCTACGGGACCGTCACCGAGGAGATCCGGCCCACCGACACCAGCGGTGACCTGCTGACCCGGCTCGCCTTCGCCGGTGCCGGGCTGCTCGTCGCGACCATGGACGGTATCGAGGACGGCACGCTCAAGGCCGTACCGCAGCCGGGGGAGGGCATCACCCTCGCGCCGAAGATCACCGTCGAGGACGCGAAGGTGGAGTGGGTGGCGCCGGCGCTGAGGGTCGACCGGGTGGTGCGAGGGTGCACCCCGGCCCCGGGTGCCTGGACCACCTTCCGTGGTGAGCGGCTCAAGCTCATCCAGGTCACGCCGGTGCCCGAGCGGACCGATCTCAACCCCGCCGAGATCGCCGTCGGGAAGAACAGCGTGCACGTGGGGACCGGGTCGTACGCCGTCGAACTGCTCTGGGTACAGGCCCAGGGCAAGAAGCCGATGCGGGCCGCCGACTGGGCGCGTGGCGTGCGCATCGGCGCCGGGGAGACCCTCGGCGCCTGAGCCCCTTTCCCCACCAGCGGCTTTCCGGCGTACGCGGCGTACGCTGGGAGTCGCCTCATTCCCATACCCGGAGCACCTTTTTCGTGAGCGAGCAGTCCCGGCGGCCGCGCAGGCCCGCCAAGCCCTACCGCCGTCCCCAGAAGGACCCCGTCCGCATCCTCGCCTTCGAGGCGCTGCGCGCCGTGGACGAGCGGGACGCGTACGCCAACCTCGTGCTGCCGCCGCTGCTGCGCAAGGCCCGGGAGAAGGAGGGACCCGAAAAGTTCGACGGGCGGGACGCGGCACTCGCGACCGAGCTGGTGTACGGGACGCTGCGCCGGCAGGGAACGTACGACGCGATCATCGCCGAGTGCGTCGACCGGCCGCTGCGCGAGGTGGACCCGCCGGTGCTGGACGTGCTCAGTCTGGGGGTGCACCAGCTGCTCGGCACGCGGATCCCCAGCCACGCCGCCGTCTCCGCCTCCGTCGAGCTGGCCCGGGTGGTGCTGGGCGACGGGCGGGCCAAGTTCGTCAATGCCGTGCTCCGCAAGGTCGCGCAGGACGACCTGGACGGTTGGCTCGCGAAGGTCGCGCCGCCCTACGACCAGGACCCCGAGGACCATCTGGCCGTGGTGCACTCGCATCCGCGGTGGGTCGTCTCCGCCCTCTGGGATTCGCTCGGGGGCCCACGCGCGGGGATCGAGGAGCTGCTGGCCGCCGACAACGAGCGGCCCGAGGTGACGCTGGTCGCCCGGCCGGGGCGGGCCACCACCGAGGAACTCCTCGGCGAGGAGGCCGCCGTACCGGGGCGCTGGTCGCCGTATGCCGTGCGGCTCGCCGAGGGCGGGGAGCCGGGTGCCATCACGGCCGTGCAGGAGGGCCGGGCCGGTGTGCAGGACGAGGGCAGCCAGCTGGTCGCCCTCGCGCTCGCCAACGCACCGGTCGAGGGGCCGGACGCGAAGTGGCTGGACGGCTGTGCCGGGCCCGGCGGCAAGGCCGCGCTGCTCGCCGCGCTCGCCGCCGAGCGGGGGGCCCTGCTGCTCGCCTCCGAGAAGCAGCCGCACCGGGCCGGGCTGGTCGAGCAGGCGCTGCACGGTAACCCGGGGCCGTACCAGGTCATCGCCGCCGACGGCACCCGGCCGCCGTGGCGCGCCGGCACCTTCGACCGGGTCCTGATGGACGTCCCCTGCACAGGCCTGGGCGCGCTGCGCCGCCGCCCGGAGGCACGGTGGCGGCGCCGCCCCGAGGACCTCGACAACTTCGGCCCCCTGCAGCGGTCCCTGCTGCGCACCGCCATCGACTCCGTACGGGTGGGCGGCGTCGTCGGCTACGCCACCTGCTCCCCGCACCTCGCGGAGACGCGAGCGGTCGTGCAGGACGTTCTCAAGCAGCGTCCGGACACGGAGCTGGTGGACGCGCGTCCGTTGCTGCCGGGACTGCCGGAGCTGGGCGAGGGGCCCGACGTGCAGCTGTGGCCGCATCTGCACGGCACCGACGCGATGTACCTGGCACTGATCCGCCGGACTGGCTGAGATCTGGGGCGGGGACGCTCACCGGCACTTGCAGGGTGCTGCCCGCGGCTATGTGAGAGACGGCTGGACAGCGCGCCCCATAGGTGCGCTGGGGGTACCCCCGGCCGAAGGGGGGAGGAACTGCGCGACCAGCCCCCGCGCACCTGCAGCTCGCAACGGACTGCACCCACCCCCAACCCCACTCGGCCCACCCCGTCAGGGCATGGCACGCTTGGGGCATGGCCGTGCAGATCAACCCCAGCATCCTGTCCGCCGACTTCGCCCGCCTCGCGGACGAGGCGAAGGCGGTCGAAGGCGCCGACTGGCTCCACGTCGACGTCATGGACAACCACTTCGTCCCGAACCTCACGCTCGGTGTGCCGGTCGTAGAGTCCCTGGCCCGTGCTACGGACACCCCGCTGGACTGCCACCTGATGATCGAGGCCCCCGATAGGTGGGCGCCGCAGTACGTCGAAGCGGGGGCCTCCTCCGTCACCTTCCACGTGGAGGCGGCGGCCGCCCCGGTGCGGCTCGCGCGGGAGATCCGGGCCAAGGGCGCCCGCGCGTCCATGGCGCTCAAGCCCGCGACGCCCATCGAGCCGTACGAGGACCTGCTCCCCGAGCTGGACATGCTGCTGGTCATGACGGTGGAGCCGGGCTTCGGCGGCCAGGCGTTCCTCGACATCATGTTGCCGAAGATCCGCCGCACCCGGGAGTTGATCAGCAAGCACGGACTGGAGCTGTGGCTCCAGGTCGACGGTGGAGTTTCCGCGTCGACGATCGAGCGGTGCGCGGACGCCGGAGCCGACGTTTTTGTGGCAGGTTCCGCGGTGTACGGGGCAAACGACCCGGCAGAGGCGGTACGTGCACTACGCACCCAGGCGGCGGCGGCCACCGCCCAGGCGTCGTGGGCGTGCGACCACTGAGGTACGGGAACGTGAACGGCTCCGATCAGGGCTGATCAAGTGCGCCGGATCTGCAAGGATGAACGGCGTATCCAGAGTGTGAACAGCAGTGAGGAGATGGCCGTGTCGGGTATGTCGGCGGGCCGGTCAGCCATGCGGATGGGACCCGCAGAGCTGGTGCAGGCGGCGGCCATGGCCCGCCGCTTCTACCTCGAAGGCAAGTCCAAGATCCAGATCGCCGAGGAGTTCGGCGTCAGCCGCTTCAAGGTGGCCCGGGTACTGGAGACTGCCCTCGAAAGGGATCTCGTGCGCATCGAGATCCGCGTACCGGCCGAGCTGGACGCCGAGCGCTCGGACGCGCTCCGCGCCCGGTACGGCCTGCGGCATGCCGTCGTGGTCGAGTCCCCGGCCGAGGCGGAGGAGACCCCCGACCCCGAGAACCTCGGCGAGGTCGCCGCGGACCTGCTCGGCGAGCTCGTCAACGAGGGAGACGTGCTCGGCCTCGCCTGGGGCCGGTCCACCATCCACATGGCGGCGGCGCTGGACCGGCTGCCGCCGTGCACGGTGGTGCAGCTGACGGGCGTGTACGACGCCGGGACCTCCGAGCGGGGCTCGGTGGAGGCGGTGCGGCGGGCCGCCCAGGTGTCGGGCGGTGACGCCCACCCCATCTACGCGCCGATGCTGCTGCCGGACGCGGCCACCGCGGCCGCGCTGCGCAACCAGACCGGGATCGCCCGGGCCTTCGAGTACTTCGACAAGGTCACGGTCGCCTGCGTCTCCATCGGTTCCTGGGAGCCCGGTATCTCGACGGTGCACGACATGCTCAGCGACGAGGAGCGCGCGCACTACGCGACGCTGGGCGTCGCCGCCGAGATGGCCGCGCACCTCTTCGACGCCGAGGGCCGCCGGGTCGGACGCGACCTGGGGGAGCGGTGCATCACGGTCAAGGCGGACCAGTTGCGCCGGATCCCGGAGGTCGTCGCGATCGCGGGCGGTCAGCGCAAGGCGGCCGCGATCGACGCGGTCCTGCGGTCGGGGCTGGTCACCAGCCTGGTCACCGACACCTCGGCCGCCGACTACCTGATGACGGCGGGCAGCACCCCCAAGCCCGCGCTGAACCGCGCCGATCCGGACGGTCTCTGACCGGGATCACGACCGCGCCGCGGCAGCGCGGGTGACAACGCTGCCGCGGCGTTTCCGCCTGTCAGGTCCTCAGGACGGCTTCGGCAGTGCCGCGTCGATCAGCACGCCGGCCGCCTCCCGGGCGGCCGAGCCCGCCGACGGGTCGCGGTCCATCCGTGCGGACACTCCGCCCCCGTCGTACAGCAGGTGGAGCTGATGGGCGAGCGCCTCGGGGTCCGGGGCGCCGGCGTCCCGGGCGAGCCGGGTGAACAGCGCGCGGATCCAGGCACGGGCGGTGTCGGAGGCCTCCTCGATGGCGCTGCCGTGCTTGGCCTCCGCGCTCGCCGCCACGAAGGCACAGCCGTGGTAGTTCTGCTGGGCGAGCAGGTCGGCCTGTGCGTCGAAGACCGCCAGCAGCCGGTCGCGCGGGGTGCCGGCGGCGTCGACAGCGCGCAGCAGCCGCTCGCTCAGCCTGGTGTGCCGGGCGTCGAGGTAGGCGCGGACGAGCTGCTCCTTGCCGCCGAAGGTGTTGTACAGCGAGGCCTTGGCAACCCCGGCGCGCTCGATGATCCGGTCGATCCCGACCGTCTGCACGCCCTCCGCGTAGAACAGCTCGTTCGCGGCCGAGAGCAGCCGCTCCCGGGCCGTGGGAGCCTGGGCACCCAACGTCTTCGCCATGCCACTCACCTTCTCGCCTCTTCGATTCTACGGTTGACCAGACCGGTCTACTCAGTGGTCGGGACGTCGGTCACCGGGACGCGTCCGCGTGCTCGGTGTGGACGGCCGGGGTGCGCCCGGAGGCCACCAGCACACCCGGCGCGCTCTGCGGCTTGCCGCGCAGCAGCAGGGCGGCCAGGGCCAGCAGCGCCAGGGCGATGACCACCGCGCCGTACTCCTCGGAGGTCGGGACCAGCCCGCCGCCGTGCACCACCAGCACCCCGGCGAGCACGGAGGGGACCCCCATGCCGAGGTAGGAGACGACGAAGAGCAGGGACAGCACGCCCGAGCTCTCGTGCGGCCTGGTCAGCGGCATGACGGTGCGTATACCGCCCTGGAAGCCGCTGCCGAACCCGAGGCCGGCCACCGCCGTCCCGGCGAAGAACAGCGCAGGGACGCCCCGGTCGACGGCCACCAGCGTGAGCGCCACCCCGGCGACGAGCGCCGCGATGCCCGTGTACATCACGGTGGTCGCCGAGGCCTTGCGCAGGGCGAGGACCGAGCTCGCCGCCACGAACGCCAGGACGAAGAGGCCGAGGCCGCCCCAGACGGCGGAGGTGGAGCCGACCAGGGTGCGGACCAGGGCCGGGCCGAGGGAGCCGTAGAACCCGGCCAGTGCCCAGACGGCGAACATCACGGGGGCCGTCGCCAGGACGGCACCGCGGACGGTCCGGGGGAGCCTGATCTCGGGCACGAGGCTGGCCAGTGCGCCGCGCTCGCGGGTGACGGTCTCGTCGATCAGGGCGACGGCGACGGCCTGGAAGGCGAAGACGGCGAGCAGGCCGAGGTAGATCGTGTGGGTCGGGGCGGGGAGGTACTGCACGACGAATCCGCTGGCCAGGGCGCCTGTCGCGGTGCCCAGGCCGGGCACGAAGGCGTTCGCGAGCGTGCCCCGGGAGCGGTTGATGTCCATCATCCCGGCACCGATCGCACCGAGCGCGGCGCCGGTGGACAGACCCTGCACCACGCGGGCGACGAGCAGTTCGCCGACGCCGCCGGCTGTGGAGAACAGCAGCATCGCGGCGGCCTGGGCGGCGATCGCGGTGATCAGGACCGGGCGTCGGCCGACGTGGTCGGACAGCTTGCCGAGGACCAGCAGGCCGGAGAGGACGGCGATCGCGTAGACGCCGAAGACGACCGTGGTGGTGATCGGAGTGAAGCCCCATTCGGCCTGGTAGGTCGCGTAGAGCGGGGTGGGCGCGCTGGAGGCGGCGAGGAAGGAGACGACGACGGAGGCGAGCACGTAGAACGCCGCACGCGGCGGGATGGGCTTGCGCGCTGCTGTCACGCGCCCGGTGTGCGCGGTTCGCTCGTGCGGTGCGAGGTGGTTCATCGGAGATCCTTCGCGGGGACGGGCCGAAGAGCGTCGGTGTCGGAAACTCATGTTGAGTAGACCGGTCTGTCTATCTGGGCAGGTCAACCACATAGACAGATCTGTCTATTCCCGCGGGTGAAAGATTCTTGGATTCCCGGCGCCTGGCGCCGGGCGGGGAAAAGGTGGAGCGTCTTCGCCGACTGGACTCCGTCAACCCCGAGTATGTGTACGACAGGCCGTGTGGCGATCGCATCAGGAGGACGCGTTGACCACTGAACCCCAGTCCGTGCCGGGAGCCGAACCGCAGCCGGTGCTCCGTCCGTTGACCACCGCCGCGATCTTCCTCGTGCTCACCGTCCGCCCCGGCGGCGAGGAGACGGTACGGGAGGTGCTGGGCGATATCCGCGCGCTGGAGCGCAGCTTCGGGTTCGGGGCGCCGGACGCCGCGCTGAGCTGTGTGGCGGGGGTCGGCTCGGCCGCCTGGGACCGCCTGTTCGACCATCCCCGCCCGGCGGACCTGCACCCCTTCCGGCCCCTGGAAGGACCCCGGCACACCGCGGTCGCCACCCCCGGCGACCTTCTCCTGCACATCCGGGCCACCCGGTTCGACCTGTGCTTCGGGCTCGCCGCCGAGATCATGCACCGGCTGCGCGACGCGGTGACCGTCGAGGACGAGGTGCAGGGGTTCAAGTACCTGGACGCGCGCGACCTGCTGGGCTTCGTCGACGGCACCGAGAACCCGGTCGGCGCCGCCGCCCGCAGGGCCGTCCTGATCGGCGCGGAGGACCCCGGCCATGCCGGCGGCAGCTACGTGGTCGTCCAGAAGTACCTCCACGACCTCGACGCCTGGAACGCGCTGCCCGTCGAGACGCAGGAGCGGATCATCGGCCGTACGAAGGCCACCAACCTCGAACTGGACGAGCCGGCCTCCCACGTCGACCTGAACACGATCACCGGACCGGACGGCGAGGAACGGCAGATCCTGCGGGACAACATGCCCTTCGGCAGCCCCGGCGGCGGCGAGTTCGGCACCTACTTCATCGGGTACGCCCGGACGCCGGACGTCGTCGAGCAGATGCTGCGCAACATGTTCCTCGGCACCGAGGACGCCGCCCACGACCGGATCCTCGACTTCTCCACCGCGGTCACCGGCACCCTCTTCTTCGTGCCGTCCGACGGCTTCCTCGACGACCTGCCGGCGCTCCCCGGAGCCGGCGAGACAGAGTCGGTCGAACAGGCCGGCCCCGCAACCTCACCCGGGCGCCGCTGAGATGACGACGAGTCCGCACCTGGTCACGCTCGACCTCGACGGGGTCGCCGACAAGGCCGGCCTCATGGACCGGATCGCCTCCGCGCTGGACCTGCCCGGCTGGTTCGGCCGCAACTGGGACGCCCTCACCGACAGCCTCCGCGACCCCTCGGTGTGGCCGCCGGAGGCCGTCGGCCGCGGGCTCCTGATCGTCGTCACCGGCTGGCGGGGATACGCGCGGACCAGACCGGACGAGTGGGAGACCGCCCGGCGGGTGTTCACCGACGCGTCCGCCGACGAACCCGCGCTGACCGTCGCCCTGGCCCTCCAGTGACCTCGCTGCAGCCCCTGTAGGTTCGTCCGAATGGGCCCTGACCTGCCTGGACGTTCGTCCCGGGCATGACGCGCCGGTCGGCATGGGAGAATGAAGTACGTGCTTTTCCCTCTGGCCGGCCGGTCCGGGGGTCACCTCTGATCGACTGGGATGTGCGGCACGTGCGTTTCCTCAATGACATCCAGCCCGCGTACGACCTGACGTACGACGACGTCTTCATGGTCCCGAGCCGCTCCGCGGTCGGCTCGCGTCAGGGCGTGGACCTCGGCTCGCCGGACGGCACGGGCACCACCATCCCGCTGGTCGTCGCCAACATGACCGCGATCGCGGGCCGGCGGATGGCCGAGACGGTGGCCCGGCGGGGCGGACTCGTCGTGATCCCGCAGGACATCCCGATCGACGTGGTCACCGAGGTCATCACCTGGGTCAAGAGCCGCCACCTGGTCCTGGACACCCCGATCGTGCTGGCCCCGCACCAGACCGTCGCCGACGCGCTCGCCCTGCTGCCGAAGCGCGCGCACAACGCCGGTGTCGTCGTCGACGAGGACGGCCGCCCCGTCGGCGTCGTCACCGACCGGGACCTCACCGGCGTCGACCGGTTCACCCAGCTCGCCGAGGTCATGTCCCGCGACCTGCTGCTCCTCGACGCGGACATCGACCCCCGCGAGGCCTTCAACAGGCTGGACGGCGCCAACCGCCGCTACGCCCCGGCGGTCGACCGGGACGGCAAGCTGGCCGGCATCCTCACCCGCAAGGGCGCCCTGCGCGCCACCCTGTACACCCCGGCGACCGACGCGCACGGCAGGCTGCGCATCGCCGCCGCGGTCGGGATCAACGGGGACTTCGCGGACAAGGCCAAGCAGCTGCTCGACGCGGGCGTCGACACGCTCGTCATCGACACCGCGCACGGCCACCAGGAGTCGATGATCAACGCGATCAGGCTGGTCCGCGGCCTCGACCCGCAGGTCCCGATCGCGGCCGGCAACATCGTCTCCGCGGAGGGGGTCAAGGACCTCGTCGACGCGGGTGCGGACATCATCAAGGTCGGTGTGGGCCCCGGCGCCATGTGCACCACCCGCATGATGACCGGCGTCGGCCGGCCGCAGTTCTCGGCGGTCCTGGAGTGCGCCGCCGAGGCGCGGAAGTACGGCAAGCACGTGTGGGCCGACGGCGGTGTCCGGCACCCCCGTGACGTCGCCATGGCGCTGGCCGCCGGGGCGTCCAACGTGATGGTCGGCTCCTGGTTCGCGGGCACCTACGAGTCCCCGGGCGACCTCCAGCAGGCCGCCGACGGGCGGCTGTACAAGGAGTCGTTCGGCATGGCCTCGGCGCGGGCGGTGCGCAACCGCACGTCGGAGGAGTCGGCCTACGACCGGGCGCGCAAGGCGCTCTTCGAGGAGGGCATCTCCACGTCCCGGATGTTCCTCGACCCGGCCCGGCCGGGGGTGGAGGACCTGATCGACTCGATCGTCGCGGGTGTGCGGTCCTCGTGCACGTATGCCGGTGCCGGGTCGCTGGAGGAGTTCGCCGAGAAGGCGATCGTCGGGATCCAGAGTGCGGCCGGGTACGCGGAGGGGAAGCCGCTGCACGCGAGCTGGAGTTAGGCCGCTGACGGGACGCGTTGCAGGCGTCGGCTCGTGTTCTACTTCGTCATACGGCTGCCGCCGGTCCCGTCCTGCACCACCTGAGAGCTGAACGACCCCTTGCTGAACGATCTCGACGAACGCATCGTGCACGCCCTTGCCGAGGACGCCCGCCGCTCCTACGCGGACATCGGGCAACTGGTCGGCCTGTCCGCGCCCGCCGTCAAACGGCGGGTGGACCGGCTGCGCGCCACCGGAGCGATCACCGGATTCACCGTACGGGTCGACCCGGCGGCCCTCGGCTGGGAGACCGAGGGGTTCGTCGAGATCTACTGCCGGCGCAACACGTCCCCGGAGACCATCCAGCGGGGCCTGGAGCGCTACCAGGAGGTGGTCGCCGCGTCGACGGTCACCGGTGAGGCCGACGCGGTCGTGCAGGTCTTCGCCTCCGACATGCGGCACTTCGAGAGGGTGCTGGAGCGGATCGCGGGGGAGCCGTTCGTGGAGCGCACCAAGTCGGTGCTGGTGCTGTCGCCGTTGCTGCGCCGTTTCTCGTCCGGTGCGCCAGGGTGAGACCGGATCAGAGCTCGGGGCGCACCGTTGTACGCCGGGTGCGCGTGGTTCGTGGCTGGTCGCGCAGTTCCCCGCGCCCCTCGGGGAGCGGCAGGGCCGCCGACCCAAGGGGCGCGGGGAACTGCGCGACCAACCCCCACCGGCCCGCACCCGGCGCACGGCCGCAGCCCCCACCCCCTAGTCCGCGGTCTTCCTCGCCAGTGCGTTGTTCCCGATGGAGTTGTGCACGCTGAAGCTCACCGCATCCGACCGGTAGCGGTCGTCCGACCACTCCACCGGCCGCCCCTCCCGCGTCGTCGTCACCCGCCGCACCCGCAGCAGCGGGCTCGTCCGGCGGATGCCGAGCAGTTCGGCCGACGGGCAGTCGGGCTCTATCGCCTCGACCGCCGGAGAGATCCAGTCCGCGTACACCGTACGTTCCAGCAACACCGGTTCGCCGTCCAGCCCGCGGACCCGCAGCACATGCAACACGGGCGTGCCGAGCGGGAGTTGCAGGCGTACGGCGTCCTCCTGGGTAGCCGGCCGGTACTCCTGGGACACCACGTGTCCCGTCGCCTCGCGGCCCATCGCCTTCGCCCACTGCGCGAAGCTGCGCAGCTCCGCGAAGCTCTGGCTGCGCCGGCTGGCGAGGACCACCCGGCGGGCGCCCTGCCGGGAGCCGATCAGCCCCTCCGCGGTGAGCGCGGCGACCGCCTGGCGGACCGTGCCGCGGGAGACGCCGTACTCCGCGGCGAGATCCGTCTCCGAGGGCAGCCGGCTGCCGACGGTGTACTCCTCGCGGTCGATGGCGCGCCGCAACTCGTCGGCGATCTCCTCGTGTCGCGCCGTCATGCTTCCCCTCTGAGTCGGCGGCTGTGCACAGCGTGATCAGCCTAATCGAACTTCCCAGGTGATTCGTGTCAGCCTGTACCGGGCCTGGATTGTGCAGGGAAACAGGGTCTGGAGTTTCGCCGCCGTTCATGAAGGGGAAACCCACGGCGGGCGTACTGGGGCCAACTTGTTCAGACAAGTTCGCCCGGCGCCGCCCGCAGCGCCACCCACCCTCGTGCGTACTCCCTGGAGAGACCGTGACCGTGTCCCTGCCGAGAACCGCCCTCCTCGGCGGCTCCCTCGCCGCCGTAGCCGCGCTTGCCCTCAGCGCCTGCGGCGCCGCCCCCGACAACGCGTCGTCCACCACCTCCGACGGCAAGAACGCCGCCACCGCCACCTCCGCCGCCGACCTCGGCGGCATGGACAAGCTGGTCGCCGCCGCCAAGAAGGAGGGCACGCTGCACATCATCGCCGTGCCCCGCGACTGGGCGAACTACGGCGCCATCATCGACGGCTTCCAGAAGAAGTACGGCATCAAGATCGAGGACGAGAGCCCCGACGGCTCCAGCCAGGACGAGATCAACGCCGTGACCTCGCGCAAGGGCCAGGACCGGGCGCCGGACGTGCTCGACCTCGGTTCGTCGTTCGCGCTCAGCGCGGCCCAGCAGGGCCTGCTCGCGCCGTACAAGGTGACCTCGTACGACGACATCGCCACCGGTCAGAAGGACCCGCAGGCCCGCTGGTACAACGACTACGGCGGCTACATCTCCATCGGCTGCGACGCGAAGCGGGTCAAGACCTGCCCGACCACCTTCGCCGACCTGCTCAAGCCGCAGTACAAGGGCCAGGTCGCCCTCAACGGCAACCCGACCAAGTCCGGTTCGGCGTTCGGCGGCGTGTACGCGGCCGCGCTCGCCAACAAGGGCTCCTTCGACGACATCCAGCCCGGTCTCGACTTCTTCGCCAAGCTGAAGAAGAACGGCAACTACACGCCCGTCGAGTCCACCCCGGCCACCGTCGAGAAGGGCGAGACGCCCATCTCCATCGACTGGGACTACCTGAACGCCGGTTACGCCGACGAGTTCAAGTCCAAGGGCGTGGACTGGAAGGTGTCCATCCCGAGCGACGGCCAGTACGCCCAGTACTACTCCCAGGCCATCAACAAGGACGCCCCGCACCCGGCGGCCGCCCGCCTGTGGCAGGAGTACCTGTACAGCACCGAGGGCCAGAACCTGTGGCTCAAGGGGTACGCGCGTCCGGTCCTGATGTCCTCGATGGAGAAGGCCGGCACGCTGGACAAGACCGCTGCCGCCAAGCTGCCCGCGGTCACCGGCACGCCCACCTTCCCGACCGAGGCCCAGCAGGACAAGGCCAAGACGGTTCTCTCGACGGGCTGGTCGAAGGCCGTCTCCGGATGACGGCCACGCTCACGCGGGCCGACGTGGCGTCCGCCGCTTCCCAGAAGCGGCGGCGCCGCGCCCCCGGCTGGCTCGCCGTCGTCCCGCTCCTCGCCTTCACGGCCGTCGCCTTCGGGCTGCCCGCCGTCGCCATGCTGAACGGCGCCTTCACGGTCAAGGACCCGGCCGGCGGGGTGAGTTCGTACACCGCGCGGAATCTCAGCGACTCGCTCCAGGGGCCGTACCTCACCGCCCTCGTCGGCAGCGTCAAGCTGTCCGCGCTCTCCGCCCTCATCGCCGCCGTCCTCGGACTGCCGCTCGCGCAGGCGGTCGTCAGCTCGCGCTCCCGGGCGCTGCGCGAGGCCGTGCTCACCGCCTCCGGCGTGCTCGCCAACTTCGGCGGCGTGCCGCTGGCGTTCGCGTTCGTCGCGACCCTCGGCAACGCCGGTGTGCTCACCGTGCACCTGCACCTCACCGACCACGGCTGGGACCTGTACAGCTTCTGGGGGCTCGTCCTGGTCTACCTGTACTTCCTGATCCCGCTGATGGTCCTCACCATCACCCCGGCCCTCGACGGACTGCGCACCCAGTGGCGGGAGGCCGCGCTCAACAACGGCGCCACCGGCCTGCAGTACTGGCGGTTCGTGGCCCTGCCCGTGCTCGCGCCCTCGCTGCTCGGCGGGCTCGTGCTGCTCTTCGGCAGCGCCTTCGCCGCCTACGCCACCGCCGCCGCGATGGTCGGCAGCGCGGTCCCGCTGGTCACCCTCCAGATCGCCGACGCCCTCTCCGGCAACGTCCTGGTCGGCCAGGAGAACGTGGCCCTCGCCCTGAGCCTGGACATGGTGCTGGTGGCGGGCGTGGTGATGGCCGTGTACCTGCCCCTGCAACGACGGAGCGCCCGATGGCTCGACGCCTGACCCCCTGGCGCTGGGCCGTCCTAGGCCTTGCCGCCCTCTACTTCCTGGTCCCGCTGGGCGCCTCCGTCGTCTTCACGGTCGACGTGCCCGGCCAGGGCGTCACCTTCGACGCCTACACCCAGATCCTGTCCGCCGACGGGTTCGGGTCCAGCCTGCTGCTCTCGCTGGAGCTGGCGGTCGCGACCATCGCCGTCGTGCTGCTGCTGATGGTGCCCGCCGTGGTCGCCCTGCGGCTCGGCGCGCCCAGGCTGCGTCCGGTGGTCGAGATCGTCTGCTCGCTGCCCCTGGTGGTGCCGCCGATCGCGTTCGTCGCCGGCATCGTGACCGTGCTCAAGTGGGGCCCCGACCACCTCTCCCGGACCCCGCTGTTCGAGACGTTCGTCGCCGTCCAGAACCCGAGCTTCCCGGTCGTCCTGGTCCTCGCCTACGTCGTGATGGCGCTGCCCTTCGTCTACCGGGCGCTGGACGCCGGGCTGCGCGCGATCGACGTGCGCACCCTCGTCGAGGCCGCCCGCAGCTGCGGTGCCAACTGGCCGCAGGCCCTCGTCCGGGCCGTCCTGCCCAACCTGCGCGGGGCGCTGCTCAACGCGGCCTTCCTCACGCTGGCCCTGGTGCTCGGCGAGTTCACCGTCGCCCGGCTGCTCGGCTTCGAGCCGTTCGCCGTGTGGATCTACGACGTCGGCGGCTCGCAGGCCCAGATGTCCGTCGCCGTCTCCGTGCTCAGTCTCCTGGTGACCTGGGCCCTGCTCCTCGCGCTCGCCGGTGCCGGCGGCCGTGACCGATCCGCTTCCTCCCGGGGATGACACACACCATGACCACCGCCACCCTTGAGAAGGCCGCGACCGTCGAGTTCCGGTCGCTGCGGCGCGAGTTCGGCGCCACCGTCGCCCTCGACGGACTCGACCTGACCGTACAGCCGGGGGAGTTCCTGGCGCTGCTCGGCCCGTCCGGCTGCGGCAAGACCACCGCGCTGCGCATGCTCGCCGGCTTCGAACACCCCGACTCCGGCGCCGTGCTCGTGGACGGCGAGGACGTCACCCACGTCCCGGCCCACCGCCGGGACGCCGGGATGGTCTTCCAGTCGTACAGCCTCTTCCCGCATCTCAACGCCGTCGACAACGTGGCCTTCGGCCTGCGCATGCGCAAGGTGCGCACGAGTGAACGGCGGGCGCGCGCCGCCGAGTTGCTGGAGCTGGTCGGGCTCGGCGACAAGGGGGAGCGGTTCCCCCACCAGCTCTCCGGCGGCCAGCAGCAGCGCATCGCACTGGCCCGCGCCCTCGCCCTGCGGCCCCGGGTGCTCCTCCTCGACGAGCCGCTGTCGGCCCTGGACGCCAAGGTCCGGCTGTCGCTCCGCGAGGAGATCCGCCGCCTCCAGCAGGAACTCGGCATCACCACCCTCTTCGTGACGCACGATCAGGAGGAGGCGCTGTCCGTCGCCGACCGGGTCGCCGTGATGCGCGCCGGGCGGCTCGAACAGTGCGCCGAACCCGCCGAGTTGTACGGCCGCCCGGCCACCGCCTTCGTCGCCGAGTTCGTCGGCACGATGAGCCGGATCCCGGGGACGGTCAAGGACGGCACCGTCGAGGTGCTCGGGCAGCGGCTGCCGGTCGACGGGCAGGCGCCGGGCGCGGGCGAGGCCGACGTGCTCGTGCGGCCCGAGGCGCTCCGGGTGCGCGCGGACGCCGCCGGCACGGCCGTCGTCGTCGCCACCGCCTTCCTCGGCGCGGTCGTCCGGGTCACCGTACGGCTTGCCGACGGCACCGAGGCCAAGGCCGACCTGCCCGCCCACGAGGCCGCCGAACTGGGGGCCGGATCCGCCGTGAGCGTGTCGCTGCCCGAGCGTCCGGTGCTCGTGGCGCCCCGCGTCCAGAAGTGACGCTTCCCGAAGTCCCGCCCCCCACGTGAGGAATGACAACAACGTGACCCCCCACCCACGACTCCCGCTTCAGGCCGTCCTGTTCGACATGGACGGAACGCTCGTCGACACCGAGCGACTGTGGTGGGAGGCGGTGGAACAGGTCGCCGGGCGGCCGCTCACCGAGGCCGACGAGCCGGACGTGCTCGGCCGGCCGGTGGAGCACACCGCCGGCTGGCTCGCCGCCGCCACGGGCCGGCCGGCCGCGGAACTCGCGGCCGGGCTGCACCGGGAGTTCGCGGACCGCGTCCGCACCGGCATCGTGCCCCGCCCCGGCGCCCTCGACCTGCTGGACGCGCTGGCCGCGGCCGGCGTCCCCACCGCCCTGGTCACCGCATCCCCGCGCGCGGTCGCCGACCTCGTGCTCGACGCCCTCGGCGCCGGCCGGTTCGCCGCCTCCGTCACCGCCGACGACACCGGGCGCACCAAGCCCGCCCCCGACCCGTACCTGGCCGCCTGCCGGGCGCTCGGCGTCGACCCGGCCGCCTGCGTGGCCGTCGAGGACACCGAGACCGGGGTCGCCTCCGCCGAGGCGGCCGGATGCGCCGTGCTGGCCGTCCCCTCGCTCGCGCCGATCGCCGGTGCGCCCGGCCGGACCGTCCGTGACACGCTGGTCGGGGTCACCCCGAGGGAGCTGAGCGAGATGGCCCTACCGGAACTCCGCGTGATGTCCTGGAACCTCTGGCTCGGCGGCAGCCGGATCGACGACCACCGGGCCAAGCAGCTCAAGGCGATCATGGACGCGGGCGCGGACGTCGTCGGCCTCCAGGAGACCGCCGGGTCCAGCGCGCGCGAACTCGCCGAGGCCCTCGGCTGGCACCACCACACCGCGGGCGAGAACCTCGGGATCATCAGCCGCTTCCCGGTCACCGCCCGCCTCGGCGACCCGGACGTCGGCTTCTACGGCGCCGCCGGGGTGCGGATCGCCGTCCGCCCCGGCCGCGAGGTCGAGATCTGGACCGCGCACCTGCACTACACGCCCTATGGCCCCTACGAGTTCCACTTCGACGGGCTCGGCGCCGACCGGCTGGTCGCCCACGAGGAGGTGCGGCTCGGGCAGATGCGCGAGACCCTGCGCCGGATCGGGGACACGGACGTACCGGTGGTGCTCGTCGGGGACTTCAACTGCCCGTCGCACCTGGACTGGCCGGCGGTCGAGTGGCCGGTGACCAAGGCCGCGGAGGAGGCCGGGTTCCGCGACTCCTACCGCGAGGCGCACCCGGACCCGGCCGCGGCGCCCGGCCACACCTGGTCGCCGATCCACCCCGTCCACGAGGACGGCAGCGGGCGGCCCGAACCCCAGGACCGGATCGACTACGTGCTGCACAGGGGGCTGCGCGTGCTCGACTCCCGGACCTGGGTCACCGGCACTCCGGCGCCCTGGCCCGAGGTGGCGGGCAACGACTGGCCCTCCGACCACGCGGCCGTCGTCACCGCGTTCGCCGTCGAGCCCTAGCCGGGGTTACCCGGGGCAACCATTGCGGTCGGGGTGACGATCCCGTAGGTTGTGCGGGCTTCCCCGCTACTCACTGGTAACACCGGTAGGTAACCCATGCGCTGGCCCGGCCGCCCCACCACCGTCCGTGCGCGGATCGTGGCGCTCGCGCTCGCCCCGGTCGTCGCGCTGACGGCCCTGTGGAGCTTCGCCATGGTGTCCGTCACCGGCGAACTGCGCGCGCTGATCCGGCTGCAGGCGGTGTACGACGACTTCGGCACCCCCGTCGACACCGCCGTGGGGCAGATCCAGATCGAACGGCGGCTGTCGGCGGCCTACCTGGGCGGCCGCCCGGACCCGGCGGCCGCCGCCGGCCTGCTAGCCCAGCAGCGGCGCACCGACCGGGCGGTGGGCGCCATGCGGGACGCGATCCGGGACGGCGACCGCGGGCGCCTCAGCGACCGGCAGCGCGAGGCGCTCGACGCGATGGTCACCGCCACCGGCGGACTGGAGAAGCTGCGCGGTCAGGTGCTGTCCCGGAAGATCTCCTGGGACGGCGCCGTCGCCGGCTACAGCGCCCTCGTGGAGCCCGGCTTCGACGTCGAGTCCGCCCTCACCGCGCTCCAGGCCGGACAGCTGGCCCGGGAGTCCCAGGTCGTCGTCGAGCTGGTGCGGGTACGCGAGTTCGTCTCGCGCGAGGACGCCCTGGTCGCCGGGGCGCGGGCCGCCGGACGGCTCACCGACGGGCAGTACGACACCCTCACCGCGACCGTCGAGGACCGGCGGGTTTTCCAGCGCACCTACGTCCCCGACCTGCCGCGGGACTCACGGGCACTGTTCGAGACGTTCCAGCGCGGCGCGCTGTACCGCTCACTGGTGCGCGGCGAGGACGCGCTGCTGCGGGCGGGTGCGGACCGGGCCGGTGCGGCCGTCGCCGCGGACAGCTGGCGGGCGACCACCGACCGGGCCGTCAAGCAGTACATGCTGCTGTGCACGCACTCCGCCGAGAACTCCGCGGCTCGCGGACGTGCCTTCGCCTACCGGGAGTTGGCGAAGGCGGCGGTCGTCGGCGCGGCCGGGCTCGCGGCGGTGGGCCTGTCACTGTGGTTCGCGGTGCGCGGGGCGCGCCGCATCTCGCGCCGCCTGGAGCTCCTGCGGGACGCGGCCGACCTGCTGACCGCACGCCAACTGCCGGCCCTCATGGAGCGGTTGAGCGCCGGTGCGGACGTGGACGCGGTCGCCGAGGCACCGCCGCTGGCCGCCGGGGAGGCCGGGGACGACGAGATCGGGGACGTCGGCCGGTCGTTCAACCGGGCGCGACTGGCCGCGGTCGAGGCCGCGATCAGGCAGGCCACGCTGCGCCGGGGCCTGTTCGCGGTCCTTCTCAACATCGCCCGCCGCAACCAGGCGCTCGTCCACCGCCAGCTGAAACTCGTCGACACACTCGAACGGCGCACCGACGACCCGGCCGTCCTGCGCGAGCTGTTCCGCATCGACCACCTCACCACCCGGATGCGCCGGCACGCGGAGAGCCTGATCATCCTCTCCGGCGCGACCCCCGGGCGGCGCTGGCGGCGGCCCGTGCCGGTCGCCGACGTGGTGTCCTCGGCGGTCGGCGAGATCGAGGACTACCCGCGGGTCGTGGTGCCGCCGATGCCCGAGGTGGGCGTGGCCGCCGACGCCGTCGCCGATGTCGTGCACCTGCTCGCCGAGCTCCTGGAGAACGCCACGGTGTTCTCGCCGCCCCACACCCAGGTGACCCTGCGCACCGGCCGGGTCGGCCACGGCTTCACCGTGGAGATCGACGACCGGGGCCTCGGCCTCGACGCGGAGCAGCTCTCCGAGGCCCGCCGCACCCTCACCGACCCCGACGCCTTCGACCCGACGCGCCACGACCGCCTCGGCCTCTACGTCGTGGGCCGCCTGGCCGCCCGGCACGGCATCGGCGTGACCCTGCGGGAGTCGCCGTACGGGGGGACGACGGCGGTGGTGCTGCTGCCGGGGACGGTGCTCGCCGAGGTGGAGCCGGAGGGCGGCCGACGGGACGGGGAGCGAGGAGCACGGCCGGCGTCGGCGGAGGAGCGTGGACACCCGCCGGCGGCGGAGGAGCTCGGGGACCGGTCGGCGGCGGAGGAGCTCGGGGACCGGTCGGCGGCGGCGGTCGGTGTGCTGTCGCCGGCCGGTCCGGGGCGGTCCGGGACCTCGGCTCCCGGCACGGGCCCGCCCCCGCCCCCGGCCCTGCCCACCCGCACCCGTCAGGCCTCCCTCGCCCCCGGGCTGCGCGCGGAGCGGGCTCCCGGCGAGGCGCGTGATCTGGACGCCGACGAGATGCGGGCCGTCTTCGGAGCCTTCCAGCGCGGCCTGGACCGGGGGCGCCGAGGACTGCCGACCGGCCCCGACGAGCCGGACCACACCGAGGAAGGGACCCGTGCCGACGATGACCAGTGACGACCAGCCCCAGCAGCCCGGACCGGCCGCCGCCTCGGACCCGACTGCCGTCCCCGGCTCACGGCCCGCAGCCGGCCAAGGGCCCGCCGCCCGGCCGGGCAGCGACCTCGGCTGGCTGCTCGACGACCTCGTCGCCCGGACCGATCACGTCCGGGAGGCCGTGCTGCTCACCGCGGACGGGCTGCCGCTCAGCCACTCCGAGGGGATGCGGCGGCGGGACATCGAGCACCTCGCGGCCGTCTGCTCCGGGTTCCACAGCCTGGCCCGCTCGGCGGGGGACCGGTTCGGCGCCGGGGAGGTGCGGCAGACCATGGTGATGCTCGACGACGCCTACCTCTTCGTCACCCCGGCCGGGCACGGCAGCCGGCTCGCCGTCCTCAGCGACGTCCGCACCGACGTCGGCCAGCTGGCCCACGAGATGGCACTGCTCGTCCGCCGCCTCGGCCGGCACCTCGACGCGACCGCGCGCTCCACCCCCTGATCCTCCGGTGAGCGACGAGCACTGGTACGAGGACGAGACCGGCTCCCTGGTCCGCCCCTACACCGTGACCCGGGGCCGTACCGAGCCCTCCGGGAAGCACACCATCGACCTGATGTCCCAGGTCACGGCCGTGGACCCGGGAGCGGACGCGAACCGGCCGGAGGTCGACCACGCCCGCGCCGCGCTGCTCGCCCTGGTGCGCCGCGGGGCCCGCCCCGTCGTCGAGCTCGCCGCGGACGCCGACCTGCCGCTCACGGTCGTACGCGTACTGCTCGCCGATCTCGCCGAGGCCGGGCTGGTCGGCATCCAGGAGCCGCGCCGGCTGGAACCGACGGGTCCCGCCGCCGACCCCGAGCTGCTGAAGGTGATCGTGGAGCGGCTGCGGGAGCTGTGACCCCGCGCAACGAATCGCCACCGGACCCCTGTCCCACGCAACGAACCGCGCGGCCACGCGCAACGGCTCCTCCTTGTCCGGTCCGGCCCGCCGACCGTACGGTCTAAGTGACCCCCAGACCTCCTTCCGTACCCGGTGAGGACCCGCATGCGCACCGCCCTGCTCCAGAGCTCCGGCCGCCCCGGCTCGACCGTCGAGAACCTCAAGGTGCTCGACGAGGCCGCCGGCCGGGCCGCCGCCGCGGGCGCCGCGCTGCTCGTCGCCCCGGAGATGTTCCTCACCGGCTACGCGATCGGCGACGACATCGCCCGCCTCGCCGAGCCGGCCGACGGCGACAGCGCGGACGCGATCGCCGAGCTGGCCCACCGGCACGGCCTGGCGATCACCTACGGCTACCCGGAGCGCGACGGCGACCGCGTCCACAACTCCGCCCAGCTGATCTCCGCCGACGGCACCCGGCTAGCGAACTACCGCAAGTCCCACCTCTTCGGCGGCTTCGAGCGGGACCACTTCACCGCGGGCGACCAGCCGGTGGTCCAGGCACGGCTGGACGGCCTCACCGTCGGGATCATGATCTGCTACGACGTGGAGTTCCCGGAGCTGGTCCGCGCCCACGCCCTGGCCGGCACCGACCTGCTGCTGGTCCCGACGGCGAACATGCACCCGTTCGAGATCGTCGCCGAGTCCATGGTCCCGGTGCGGGCCTGGGAGAACCAGATGTACGTGGCCTACGCCAACCGGGTCGGGCAGGAAGGCGAGTTCGAGTTCTTCGGGCTCTCCGCGCTGGCCGGACCCGACGGGGTCGCCCGCGCCCGGGCCGGCCGCGCCGAGGAACTCGTCCTCGCCGACCTCGACCCCGCTCTCCTCGCCGCCTCCCGCGAGGCGAACCCGTACCTGGAGGACCGCCGCCCCGGCCTCTACGGGTCCCTGGCCTGACCTCCCCCGCCCTTCCTCACACGTTCCGCGTTTCGCAAGGAGTCCGTACCCCATGACGTCCACGGTGCCCAACGCCGTCGAGCACGCCGACGAGCAGCAGCCGCCGATCACCATGTTCGGCCCGGACTTTCCTTACGCCTACGACGACTTCCTCGCCCACCCGGCCGGCCTCGGCCAGGTCCCGGCGACCGAGCACGGCACCGAGGTCGCGGTCATCGGCGGCGGTCTGTCCGGCATCGTGGCCGCGTACGAGCTGATGAAGATGGGCCTGAAGCCGGTCGTCTACGAGGCCGACAAGATCGGCGGCCGGCTGCGGACCGTCGGCTTCGAGGGCTGCGACCCCTCGCTGACCGCCGAGATGGGCGCGATGCGCTTCCCGCCCTCCTCCACCGCCCTCCAGCACTACATCGACCTGGTGGGGCTCGAGACCAGGCCGTTCCCCAACCCGCTGGCGGAGGCGACCCCTTCGACCGTCGTCGACCTCAAGGGCGAGTCCCACTACGCGGAGACGATCGACGACCTGCCGCAGGTCTACCGGGACGTCGCCGAAGCCTGGAACAAGTGCCTGGAGGAGGGCGCCGACTTCTCCGACATGAACCGCGCGATGCGCGAGCGGGACGTGCCGCGCATCCGTGAGATCTGGTCCCGGCTCGTCGAGAAGCTCGACAACCAGACGTTCTACGGCTTCCTCTGCGACTCCGAGGCCTTCAAGTCCTTCCGGCACCGCGAGATCTTCGGCCAGGTCGGCTTCGGAACGGGCGGCTGGGACACCGACTTCCCCAACTCCATCCTGGAGATCCTGCGGGTCGTCTACACGGAGGCCGACGACCACCACCGCGGCATCGTCGGCGGCTCCCAGCAGCTGCCGCTGCGGCTCTGGGAGCGCGAGCCGGAGAAGATCGTGCACTGGGCGTACGGGACGTCGCTCGCGAAGCTGCACGAGAACGGCGAGCCCCGTCCGGCCGTGACCCGGCTGCACCGCACCACCGGCAACCGGATCACGGTGACGGACGCGAACGGCGACATCCGCACCTACCAGGCGGCGATCTTCACCGCCCAGTCCTGGATGCTGCTCTCCAAGATCGCCTGCGACGACTCGCTCTTCCCGATCGACCACTGGACCGCGATCGAGCGCACCCACTACATGGAGTCCTCGAAGCTGTTCGTGCCGGTGGACCGGCCCTTCTGGCTGGACAAGGCCGTCGACGACGGGGGAAACCCGACGGGCCGGGACGTCATGTCGATGACGCTCACCGACCGGATGACGCGCGGCACCTACCTCCTGGACGACGGCCCGGACAAGCCCGCCGTGATCTGCCTCTCCTACACGTGGTGCGACGACAGCCTGAAGTGGCTGCCGCTCTCCGCGCACGAGCGGATGGAGGTCATGCTGAAGTCGCTCGGCGAGATCTACCCGAAGGTCGACATCAGGAAGCACATCATCGGCAACCCGGTGACCGTGTCCTGGGAGAACGAGCCGTACTTCATGGGCGCGTTCAAGGCCAACCTGCCCGGCCACTACCGGTACCAGCGGCGCCTGTTCACGCACTTCGTGCAGGACTCGCTGCCCGCGGACAAGCGGGGCATCTTCCTCGCCGGTGACGACATCTCCTGGACGGCCGGCTGGGCCGAGGGCGCCGTCCAGACCGCGCTGAACGCGGTCTGGGGCGTCATGCACCACTTCGGCGGAGCCACCGACGCGGCCAACCCCGGCCCCGGCGACGTCTACGACGAGATCGCACCGGTCGAGCTCCCCGAGGACTGAACGGGTCGGAAGCGGTTCCTCCCCCAGCCTTCGGCCGGGGGAGGAACCGCGCGACCAGGCACGACGGACGACATGACCTGGTGCGCTTCCAAAGGGCGCTCAGACCCCGGCCGCCCGCGCCTTCTCGTACACCTCGGCGGCGACGTCCTTGAGTTCCCCGGCGTCGCGCGCGGTGATCTGGAGGTCGATCAGGATCTCCTCCAGACCGACCGCCGCGTGGGCCACCAGGTCCTCGACGATCTGGTCGACGCTGCCCTGGAAGGGGCGGCGGTCGGCCCCGTCGTAGGCCTTCGGCGTGTAGGCGGTGTTGACCCGCAGGACCGTCCGGATCGGTTCCGTCCGGCCGCGCTCGGCCGCCAGCTCCTGCAACTCCTGCCACTGCGTGGCCAGTTGTTCGACGCCCATGCCCACGGGCAGCCAGCCGTCCGCGCGGTCGACCAGCCGGCGCAGGGCCTTCCTGCCGTGCGCGCCCAGCATGATGGGGATCGGCCGGGCGGGCTTGGGGCCGACCAGGGCGGAGGCGATCTTCGTGACCTCGCCGTCGTGGCGCACCGGGTCGGGGCCCCACACCGCCCGGCACACGTCGATGACCTCGTCCAGCACCTGGCCGCGGTCCTCGAACGGCCGGACCCCGGCGGCCGCGTACTCGTCGAGGGACCAGCCGGTGCCCAGGCCCGCCACCACCCGGCCGCCGCTCGCCGCGTCCAGCGAGGCCAGGGACTTGGCCAGTTGGAAGGGGATGTGCAGGGGTGCCACCAGCACGCTGCTGCCCAGCCGGGCCCGCTCGGTGGCCGCGGCGGCGAGGGTGAGGGTGACCAGGGGGTCCGCCACATGCCGGTACTCGTCGGGCCAGGGGAGACCCGGGACGTTGTACAGCCCCTGGGTGGCGGGCTCCGGGAACAGCGCCCGCTCGAAGACCCACAGGCTCTCGTAGCCGATCAGCTCGGCGGTGCGTGCCACGTCGGGGACGTCGGTGCCGAGGGAGTACTGCCGCATCTGGGGAAGACCAAGACCGAGCCTGGTGGTCATGCCGGTGCTCCTTTGCAGTCGGGTGCCAGCCGTCAACGTACGGTGAGCGTCCGAAGATTCCGGGGGCGGCGCGCACACCGACCGGATCGCGCCACGTCAGTCGCGCAGCGGCGTGAGCAGCATCCGGCCCGCCAGCCCCACGGCCGTGTCGAGCCGCTCGGTGAACTCCTCGGCCAGGTCCTCGAATCCGCGCAGCGCCCACAGTGCCCGCGCCGCCGCCCAGGTCGCGTCCCGGGCCCGCTCCAGGCTCCAGGAACCGAGCAGATGGGTCAGCGGGTCGGCGATCTGGAGCAGGTCGGGACCCGGCATCAGGTCCTCGCGGATGCGTTCCTCCAGCGCGACGAGCAGGTCGCCCACGCGGTCGAAGTCGTCCTCCAGATCGGCCGGTTCGCAACCGAGCGTGCGGCAGGCGTCCACCACGGCCAGCGCCAGGTCGTGACCGATGTGCGCGTTGATGCCGGACAGCGCGAACTGCAGCGGGCGGACGCCGGGGTGGCGGCGGAACTGGAACAACGGCCGCCAGCAGGCCGGGGGCCGGCGGCCCGCCGCCTCCGCGTCCACGGCGGTGAGATAGCGCTCGGCGAACCGCACGTCCAGGGTCGCCGCGGCCCCGGGGTCCGCGAACCGGCCCGCGGCCAGGCGCCGTTCGACCTCCTCCGTGACGGCGAGGTACACACGGTTGAAGACCGCGACCCCGTCCCGCTCGGGCAGGGCCGCGTCCAGGGCGCGCATCCGGGCGAGGACGGTGCCGACCGGAGCGGTGAGGTGGTGCAACTGCGCCATGGGGGAAGGGTCCCAGCTCCGGCCCGGCGCGCGCGCCGACGGGCCCGGCGCTTCCCCGGAACGGGGGAACGGGCCCGAGGCGCGGGAGCGCGGGAGGGGCGCCGGGTGCCTACGGCCGGGTGTCGTCGTAGGAGCTCGTGCCCTCGTCGAGGAGCGGTTCGGCTCCCTTGAGGTGGGCGGGGGCCATGGCGCGCAGGGTGTGGTAGCCGACGATGACGACCAGGGTGCCGAGGGCGATGCCGCTGAGGGAGAAGGTGTCGGTGAACTTCATGCCGACGTTGCCGACCCCGATGATGATGCCGGCCGCCGCCGGGACCAGGTTCAGCGGGTTGCGCAGGTCGACCTCGGCATGCAGCCAGATCTGGGCGCCGAGCAGGCCGATCATGCCGTAGAGGATGACCGTGATGCCGCCGAGGACCCCGCCCGGGATCGCGGCCACCATCGCGCCGAACTTGGGGCAGACGCCGAAGAGCAGCGCGAAGCCGGCGGCGGCCCAGTAGGCGGCGGTCGAGTAGACGCGGGTCGCGGCCATCACGCCGATGTTCTCGGAGTACGTGGTGTTGGGCGGGCCGCCCACGGCGGTGGAGAGCATCGAGGCGACGCCGTCGGCCGAGATCGCCGTGCCGAGCTTGTCGTCGAGCGGGTCGCCGGTCATCTCGCCGACCGCCTTGATGTGCCCGGTGTTCTCGGCGACCAGGGCGATGACGACGGGCAGGGCGACCAGGATCGCCGACCACTGGAAGGACGGGCCGTGGAAGGACGGCAGCCCGATCCAGTCGGCCTTGCCGACACCGGAGAGGTCCAGGCGCCAGTGGTCGGTGACCTTGCCGCTCGGGCTCATGGAGTGGATCCTGCCGAAGATCCGGTCCAGGGCCCAGGAGAGGACGTACCCGAAGACCAGGCCCAGGAAGATCGCGATGCGTGACCAGAAACCACGCAGACAGACGACGGCCAGACCGGTGAACGCCATCACCAGCAGGGCCGTCCACTGGTCCTGCGGCCAGTAGGTGGAGGCGGTGACCGGCGCGAGGTTGAAGCCGATCAGCATCACGACCGCGCCGGTGACGATCGGCGGCATCGCGGCGTGGATGATCCGGGCGCCGAAGCGCTGGACGGCCAGTCCGACCAGGAACAGCACCACGCCGACCACGAAGACCGCGCCGGTCACCGTGGCGCTGGTGCCGCCCTGTGCGCGGATGACGGCGGCCACCCCGACGAAGGACAGCGAACAGCCCAGGTAGCTGGGCACCCGGCCGCGCGTCGCCAGCAGGAAGAGCACGGTCGCGACGCCGGACATCATGATCGCGAGGTTGGGGTTCAGGCCCATCAGTACCGGGGCGACGAATGACGCACCGAACATCGCGACCACATGCTGGGCGCCGAGCCCGACCGTCCGCGGCCAGGAGAGCCGCTCGTCGGGGCGTACCACCGCTCCGGGCGCGGGTGTGCGCCCGTCGCCGTGCAGCTTCCAGCGCACGCCGAGATCCATGTGGGCTTCGCTTTCTCTGTACGTGAAGACGGTCCGAACCATTGTCAGGGCTACCTGGCAGTCCTACGCTCGCACGGTCCTACTCATGAACTGCGTTCATAAGTCTGAATAGGCGATCGGAGTGCCCGATGAGTGGAAGATCCCGCGCGGCCGTGTTGCTGGCGATCCTGACGGCGTTCGGAGCGGTCCTCGTCCCCTCCGCCCATGCCGCGGCCAAGGCCCCGGACACCGCCGTCCTCGACGGCGCCCGGCTCCAGCGCACCAGGGCCGAACTGCACGACGGCGACCCGCGACTGCGGCGCGCGCTGAGCGATCTGACGAGCCGCGCCGACGGCTGGCTGGACCAGGGCCCCTGGACGGTCGTCGACAAGCCCAAGCCCGCCCCGGGCGGCGACGTCCACGACTACCTCAGCCAGGCCCCCTACTGGTGGCCGACCACCACCCCCACCGCCGACAACCCCTGGGGCTGCCCCTACGTCCAGCGCGACGGCCAGCGCAATCCCGAGGTCGACAGCGGCACCGACCGCCAGGACGTCGAGAAGGTCTTCGACTCGACGTACGACCTCTCCCTGGCCTGGTACTACACCGGCGACCGGAGGTACGCCGAGAAGGCCGGGCAGATCCTGCGCACCTGGTTCCTCGACCCGGCGACCCGGATGAACCCGAACCTGAACCACGCCCAGTTCATCCCGTGCAAGTACGACGGCCGGGCCATCGGCATCATCGACTTCTCCCAGTCGTACACGAGCGTGGTCGACGCGCTGGCGATCCTCGGCAGCGGGGCGCCCGGCTGGAGCGCCGCGGACCGGGCCGGGATGCGGAGCTGGAACACCGGCTTCCTCGACTGGCTGAAGAACAGCGCCTTCGGCAAGGAGGAGGGGGCCGCCGCCAACAACCACGGCACCTTCTACGACATGCAGCTCGCCGCCCTCGCCTATGCGACCGGCGACAAGGCGCTGGCCAGGCAGACCGTGCTGGACGCGCGGGCGAAGCGGATCGACCCGCAGGTCGCGGGCGACGGCAGCCAGCCGCAGGAGCTGGCCCGCACCAGGAGCTGGCACTACTCGACCTTCGACCTGGTCGCCTACACCCGGCTCGCGGCGATCGGACGGCACGTCGGCGTGAACCTGTGGAGCTACCGGGGGCCGGACGGGCAGAGCCTGTCCAAGGCCGTGGACTACCTGCTGCCGGCCGCGACCGGGGCGGCCGCCTGGCCGTACCCGGAGCTCGAGTTCCACCGGTACGCGGCGAGCGACGTCGTGCACGCGGCGGCCGACGCGGGCGACAAGGCGGCCCAGAAGGCGGTACGGCGGCTGGAGACGCCGCCCGGCGGCGACCTCTGGGCGCTGCGGCCGGCCGCCGAGCAGCTGGACTCGATCGCGGGCTGACCAGCCCTTCTGCCGGGCCCTCCACCAGCCTTTCCGCCGGCCCCCGCGTCGGCCTCTGCGCCGACCCTCCCGGACCGGGGCTCCTGAGCGTCCGCTTAGGATGGAGTGTCCCCACCGCTTCGTCCAGTGCTCAGGAGCCCCACCCGTGACCGCCGAAGCCCTGCCCGCCCCCGCCCCCGCCCTCGCCTATGGCCGGCTGCTGCCGGTCAGCGTCCACTTCGACGACCTCGACGCGCTCGGGATGCTGCACAACGCCCGCTACCCGCTGCTGGTCGAGCGCGCCTGGACCGAGCTGTGGCAGGGGCACGGCATCCGCTTCGACGGCGACTGGGCCGCCGCCGGGGACGCCTGCAACGTGGTCAGGGAGCTGCTGATCAGCTACGAGGAGCCGGTCACCAGGTCGGGCACCTATGCCGTGCACCTGTGGCTGGAACGGCTCGGCACCACCGGCCTGACCTACGGCTTCCGCTTCTGCTCGCCGGACGGCGCGACCACCTACGCGCGGGGCACCCGGGTGCTCGTCCGGCTGGACGCGGCCACCCTGCGCCCCGCGCCCTGGAGCGAGGCGTTCAGGGCCGTGGGCCGGGAACTGCTGCGGCCTCGGGGCTGACCTCCGCACGGGAGCCCCGCCTCCCGGCGCGCAGCACGCCCGCGAACGCCACCAGCCCCAGCGCCAGCACCGTGACCAGGCCGAACGACACCACCAGACTGGTCGCCTGGGCGATGCCGCCGATCAGACTGGGCGCGATCAGGCCCGAGGTGTAGGTGATCGTCGCCACGCCCGCGATGGCCTGGCTCGGGTTCGGCCCGGCGTGTCCGGCCGCCGCGAAGCACAGCGGTACGACGACCGCGATGCCGAGGCCCATCAGGGCGAACCCGGTCATCGCCACCGCGGGCTGCCCGGCGAGGACCACCAGCAGTCCGCCGAGCGCGGCCAGCACGCCCCCGGCGCGCACGGTACGGACCGCGCCGAAACGGTTCACCACCGCGTCCCCGCTGATCCGGGCCGCCGCCATGGCCAGCATGAACCCGGTGGTGGTGGCTGCCGCGAGCCCGGCCGAGCTGTCCATCCGGTCCCGCAGGAACACCGCCGACCAGTCCAGGCTCGCGCCCTCCGCGAACACCGCGCAGAAGCCCACCGTGCCGATCAGCAGCGCCGACCGGGGCGGCAGCGTGAACCGCGGCGGCGGCTCCTCGCCCTCGCCGGGCCTGACGTCCAGGACGAAGCCGGCCGCCAGCACACCGAGGACGGTGAGAACGGCCGAGGCCAGGGCGAAGTGCACGCGTGCGTCCGTGCCCAGATGGGCGGCGAGGGTGCCGGCGGCCGAGCCGATCAGGGTGCCCGCGCTCCACATGCCGTGCAACCCCGACATGATCGACCTGTCGAGCACCCGCTCGATCTCCACGCCGAGCGCGTTCGTCACCACGTCCGCCATGCCGGCGCTCGCCCCGTACACGAACATCGCCAGGCACAGCAGGTACAGGTTGGTGGCGAGCGACGGCAGGATCAGCGACAGCGTCCACATCGCGATCAGTCCGCGCAGTGCGGTACGGCTCCCGAAGCGGTGGCTGATCCGGCCGGCCAGCGGCATCGAGCACGAGGCGCCGAACGCCGTGAAGGCGAGCGCGAAGCCCAACTGCCCTGCGCTGAGCGAGGCGTGGTCCTGGACCCATGGCACCCGGGTCGCGAACGAGCCGGTGACGGCACCGTGCACGGTGAACACGGCCGCGACGGCGTACCGCGCGCGCTTCACCCCGTGCTGCTCGTAACCCACGTCTTTCATGGTCCTGCCCCTCCCGGGTGGGTGCCGCCCCGCTGTCCGCCGTAAACTATCAGGGACCCTGCCTGATAGATAGGGAGTTATATGGCCGTCCTGGGCCATGGATCTGGGAGGATGCCCGTCATGCCCGCATCACCGAGTACCGCCCGGGCCATCAACGACCGGCTCGCCCTGAGCCTGCTCCAGCAGGAAGGCCCGCTGACGGCAGGGCAGTTGAAGCAACTGACCGGACTGTCCCGGCCGACCGTCGCCGACCTCGTCGAACGGCTCGCCGCGTCCGGTCTGATCACGGTGGTCGGCGAGTCGGGCGAGCAGCGGCGAGGGCCGAACGCCCGGCTGTACGGGATCGTCGCCGACCGCGCGTACCTGGCCGCGCTCGACGTGCGCACCGAGAGCGTCTCGGTGCTGGTCTCCGACCTGGTGGGGCGGGTGCTGGCGGAGGGGGCGGCGCCGGTCGTCCCGGAGGCGGGGGAGGCGGCGGCCGTCGAGCAGGCGATGGGGCTGGTGGAGCGGGCGGTGAAAGAGGCGGGGGCGTCCGGGGACGGGGGGCGGCTGCACACCGTGGGCATCGGGGCGCCCGGGCTCGTCGACCCGGCCACCGGCGAGCTCCGGGACTCGGCCGGCCTGCCCGCCTGGCACCGCCGGCTGGTCGCCGCCCTTCAGGAGCGGTTCCCGCAGGCCCGGGTCAGCGTCGAGAACGAGACCAACCTGGCCGCCCTCGCCGAACAGCGGGAGGGCGCCGCCCGGGACCGCGACACCTTCGTCCTGCTCTGGCTGGGACACAGCTGCGGCGCCGCCGTCGTCCTGGACGGCAGCCTGCGCCGGGGCGCTTCCGGCGGCACGGGCGAGATCGGTTTCCTGCCGGTGCCGGGCACGGCCGGGCTGCCCACGGCGACGGACTGCTCAGAGGGCTACCACTCGCTGGTGGGAGCAGCGGCGATCGTGGAGCTGGCGGGGGAGTGCGGCGTGGGAGCGACAGCGCCCACCGCCGCGGAAACGGTGGCCGAGGCCGCGCGGCTGGTGGCCGCGCCCCAAAGGGGCGCGGGCGGTATCGATATGCGGCTCCGCCGCGTGGGGGCGACCAGCCACGACGGCGCCGCGCCCGACACCCGGCCGAACCCGGCACACGCTCGTTTCCTCGACACCCTCGCCGACCGCATCGCCGTGGGCGTGGCCGCCGTCGTCGCCGTCCTGGACCCCGGCTGCGTGGTCCTCGGCGGTGAGATCGGCCCCGCCGGGGGAGCGGCGCTCGCCGCGCGGGTCGAGGCGCGGCTCGGCGGGATGTCCCCCCTGGCCACCGAGGTGCGGGCGAGCACGCTCGGCGGCGCGGCCGTCCTGCGCGGCGCCCTGCTCACCGCCCGCGAGCATGCCCAGGACGAACTCTTCGCGGCACCGGACCGCTGACCTCGCGCGGTGGGCCGGTCGGGGCCGCCGGGATGGGGCGGGCCCGGCGACGGGCAAGGGCCGTCGTCACCGCCACCGGGTCCGCCCGAACCCTAAAAGGACTAGACCAGTGGGGTCAATAGGTCTGAACAGCAGTCAAGACTGGTGGTCAGGGCGTCGGTTGGGCACACCGCGGTCCGTCTGGGAAGTCCAGCGGCACGCGCTGTGAGGCACCCCACACGGTTCCCCTGCATGGACCACGATCAGGCGTGGCAGACTGGCCGTGTACCAGAAGCAGCGCACTCCGGGGTCGGTGAAACTCCGAACCGGCGGTTACAGTCCGCGACCCGTCCGCTTCCAGCGGCCGGTTGACCAGGTGAAATTCCTGGACCGACGGTTAAAGTCCGGATGGGAGGCAGTGCGCGGCGGGCGAGCATGTACGTGTGCGCGCCGCCGTATCTGGTCTCGTCCGTCACGGACGGGACCTTTTCGGCGTCGCCCCCGGTGTGATCGTCCGTCCATTCTGTCGTCCGTCGACAGACCCCGGAGTCCGTGCCCCGTTGAGGCAGGAGGACCCGGGAAGTGTTCACCGGAATCGTCGAAGAGCTGGGTGAGGTCACCGCCGTCGAGAACCTCGGCGACGCGTCCCGTTTCCGGCTCCGTGGCCCCGTGGTGACCGAGGGCGCGCAGCACGGCGACTCCATCGCCGTGAACGGTGTCTGTCTGACCGTCGTGGAGCACGAGGGCGACGAGTTCACCGCCGACGTCATGGCGGAGACCCTCAAGCGTTCCTCTCTCGGCGCCCTGGCCGTCGGCTCCCGCGTCAACCTGGAGCGCCCCACCGCGGTCGGCTCCCGCCTCGGCGGCCACATCGTGCAGGGCCACGTCGACGGCACCGGCCAGGTCCTGGCCCGCACCCCCTCCGAGCACTGGGAGATCGTCAAGGTCTCCCTCCCGGCCGACCTCGCCCGCTACGTCGTGGAGAAGGGCTCCATCACCGTCGACGGCATCAGCCTCACGGTCGTCGAGGCCGGCCCCGACTACTTCACGGTCAGCCTGATCCCCACCACCCTCGACCTCACCACCCTCGGCCACAAGCAGCCCGGCGACCCGGTCAACCTGGAGGTCGACGTCGTCGCCAAGTACGTGGAGCGCCTGCTCGCCGGCACGCAGGGAGCAGGCCGGTGAACTGGCTGAACTCCGAGGCCTTCGTCCTGTTCGGCCAGCACATCCTGTGGTCGGACATGATCGGCAACATCCTCGGCCTCGTCGCGCTCGCCCTCGGCTGGCGCCGCAACCTGTGGAGCTGGCCGGTCCAGTTCGCCTCCGGCCTGATCCTCTTCGGCGCCTTCTTCGGCCACCTCACCGGCAGCGCCGGCAAGCAGGTCGTCGTCATGGCGGTCGCCCTGTACGGCTGGTGGCAGTGGAACCGCAACCGGGGCCGGGCCGAAGACGGCGGTGACGGCCACATCGCACCCCGCTTCGCCACCTGGCCGGAGCGCGGCGCGATGGTCGCCGCCGCGGCCGTCGGCACGGTCGCCGTCGCGCTGTTCTTCAAGGCCTACCCGTCCCTGTCCTGGGACCCCTGGCCGGACGCCTACATCTTCGTCGGCACCGTCGTCGCCATGTACGCCCAGGCGCGCGGCATGGTCGAGTTCTGGATCGCCTGGCTCCTGGTCGACGCGGTCGGCGTCCCCCTCAACTTCACCAACGGCTACGCCTTCTCCGGCTTCGTCTACGTCATCTACGGCGCGCTCGTCCTGTGGGGCCTGCGCGACTGGTGGCTGCGCTCCCGCCAGGGCACGCGGCCCGCTCTGGAAGGAGCACCCGCATGACAGCGGCACCCATCCTCTACAGCGCCGAGGGCGTCGAAGACCTCACCCTCGACCCCGTCGAGCAGGCCATCGCCGACATCGCCGCCGGCCGCCCGATCGTGGTCGTCGACGACGAGAACCGCGAGAACGAGGGCGACCTCGTCATAGCCGCCGAGAAGATCACCCCCGAGATCGTCGCCTTCATGATGAGCGAGTGCCGCGGCCTGATCTGCGCCCCCATGGAGGGCGAGGAGCTGGACCGGCTGCAGCTGCCGCAGATGGTCGGTGACAACACCGAGTCCATGAAGACCGCGTTCACCGTCTCCGTGGACGCCTCCGCCGCACACGGCGTCACCACCGGCATCTCGGCCGCCGACCGCGCCACCACACTCCGGCTGCTGGCGAGCGGCGACGCCGAGCCGACGGACCTCGTCCGCCCCGGCCACGTCTTCCCGCTGCGCGCCCGCCCCGGCGGCGTCCTGGTCCGCAACGGCCACACCGAGGCCGCCGTCGACCTCGCCCGCCTCGCCGGCCTGCGCCCGGCCGGCGCCATCGTTGAGATCGCCGGCGAGGACGGCCGGATGCTCCGCCTCCCGGAGCTGATCCCGTTCGCCCGCAAGCACGGTCTGACGATCATCTCCATCGCCGACCTGATCACCTACCGCCGGGCCGCCGAGCCGACCGTCCGCCGTGAGGCCGAGGTCAACCTGCCCACCGAGCACGGCACCTTCACGGCGTACGGCTACCGCTCCACCACCGACGGCGTCGAGCACGTCGCCCTCGTCCACGGCGCGATCGGTGACGGCGAGGACGTCCTGGTCCGGGTCCACTCCGAGTGCCTCACCGGCGACGTCTTCGGCTCCGCCCGCTGCGACTGCGGACCCCAGCTCGACGCCGCCCTGGACCGCATCCAGGACGAGGGCCGGGGCGTCGTCGTCTACCTGCGCGGCCACGAGGGGCGGGGCATCGGCCTGCTGTCCAAGCTGCGCGCCTACGAACTCCAGGAACGCGGCCGCGACACCCTCGACGCCAACCTCGAACTCGGCCTGCCCGCCGACGCCCGCGACTACGGCGCCGGCGCGCAGATCCTGGCCGACCTCGGGGTGCGCAGCGTCCGTCTGATGACCAACAACCCCGACAAGAGCGACGCGTTGCTGAGCCACGGCATCAAGCTCAGCGGACGCGAGCCGATGCCCGTACAGGCGGGCGAGCACAACCTCCGCTACCTGCGCACCAAGCGGGACCGGATGGGCCACGACCTGCCCTGGCTGGATACGCCCCCGGCGCTTTCCACCTGCGGCAACCAGTAAAGAAACAGCACTGAGGAGAGACGTGAGCGGCAAGGGTGCACCTGAACTGTCCGTACGCAATGTCAGCGACCTGCGGGTCGCGGTCATCGCGTCCCAGTGGCACGAGAAGGTGATGGACGGCCTGGTGGACGGCGCCCTGCGCGCCCTGCGCGACCTGGGGATCGACGAGCCGACCCTGCTCCGGGTCCCCGGCAGCTGGGAGCTCCCGGTCGCCGCCAAGGTGCTCGCCGGGCGGGGCTACGACGCGATCGTCGCCCTCGGTGTCGTCATCCGCGGCGGTACCCCGCACTTCGAGTACGTGTGCCAGGGCGTCACCCAGGGCCTCACCCAGGTCTCCGTGGAGACCGGCGTCCCGGTCGGCTTCGGCGTCCTCACCTGCGACGACGAGGCGCAGGCCCTGGACCGCGCGGGTCTCGCGGGCTCCAACGAGGACAAGGGGCACGAGGCGGTGACGGCCGCCGTGGCGACGGCGGCCACCCTCCGCTCAGTATCTGAACCCTGGCACTGAGCGACGCGGCGTTTGGCGTAGTCTGGCGCTCACCATGTCCAACAAGACTTTCGAGGAGCTCTTCACCGAGCTCCAGCACAAGGCCGCCCACGGCGACCCCGCCACCTCCCGCACCGCCGAGCTGGTCGGCAAGGGGGTCCATGCCATCGGCAAGAAGGTCGTCGAAGAGGCCGCCGAGGTCTGGATGGCCGCCGAGTACGAGGGCAAGGAAGCGGCCGCCGAGGAGATCTCGCAGCTGCTCTACCACGTCCAGGTGATGATGGTCGCCCGCGGCATCTCGCTCGACGACGTCTACGCCCACCTGTAGAACCTTTCCGACAAACCCGCCTTTTCGAGCAAAGGAAGCCGACCTCATGCTGCGCATCGCCGTCCCCAACAAGGGTTCCCTCTCAGGCCCTGCGGCGGACATGCTGCATGAGGCCGGCTACCGGCAGCGGCGGGAGTCGAAGGAACTCCGCACCGTCGACCCGGTCAACGACGTCGAGTTCTTCTACCTCCGCCCCCGCGACATCGCGATCTACGTCTCCTCCGGCCGCCTCGACATCGGCATCACCGGACGCGACCTGCTCGTGGACTCCGGTGCCAACGCCGAGGAGATCCTGCCGCTCGGCTTCGCCCGCTCCACCTTCCGCTTCGCCTCCAGGCCCGGCGAGGCGACCGGCCTGGCGGTCCTCAAGGGCAAGACGGTCGCCACCTCCTACGAGGGGATCGTCGCCGCGCACCTGGCCGACAGCGGCGTCGACGCCTCCGTCGTCCACCTGGACGGCGCCGTCGAGACCGCCATCGAGCTGGGCGTCGCCGAGGTCATCGCCGACGTCGTCGAGACCGGTACCTCGCTGCGCAATGCCGGGCTGGAGGTCTTCGGCGAGCCGATCATGAAGTCCGAGGCGATCGTGGTCCGCCGCGCCGGCGCCGACGCCGAGGAGCCCAAGGTCCAGCAGTTCCTGCGCCGTCTCCAGGGCGTCCTGGTCGCCCGGACGTACGTGATGATGGACTACGACTGCCGGGTCGAGCAGCTGGAGAAGGCCGTCGCCCTCACCCCCGGCCTGGAGTCGCCGACCGTCTCCCCGCTGCACAACGAGGGCTGGGTCGCGGTCCGCGCGATGGTCCCCACCAAGGACGCCCAGCGGATCATGGACGACCTGTACGACATCGGCGCCCGCGCCATCCTGACGACGGCCATCCACGCCTGCCGCCTCTGACCGGGGGGGCGCACGAAAGATGTCCGAGCTTCCCGCCCTTCCCGTCACCTTCCGGCCGGGCCTCACCCGCGTGATCCTGCTCACCGCGGGTGTCGCGATCTTCGCCACCATCTCCGGGGTCGCGCTGCTCCTGGAGCAGCTCGGCCCGGGGGAGAAGCTCAGCTTCGTCGTCACCGGCGCGCTGATCTTCTGGGTGCTGGCCCGGCTGGCCCGGGTCAAGGTGGTCGCCGACGAGTCCGGGGTCACCGTCGTCAACATCGTCGGCAGGCGGCACCTGGAGTGGGCGGAGATCGTCCAGGTGAACCTCCGACCGGGTGACCCGTGGGTGTTCCTCAACCTCAGCGACGGCACCAGCCTGCCCGTGCTCGGCATCCAGCCGGGCATCGCCAAGCGGCGCGCCATCGCCGACGCCGCGGCCCTGCGCGCCCTCGCCGAGGCCCACGCGATCCACGACCCCGAACAGCATCAGGGCTGAAATCACGCAACTTCGGGGCCGTCTTGGGGCCGCCGCCCCTGCCGAACCGGCCCCTGTCTTGATTAATCTGTTGGCGGAGGCTTTTCACGTCCCGCCTTCACCCCTGTCGCGCGCCCCGCGCACAGGGGTTCCTGCTACCCGAGGAGTGACCCTCTCCGGCGATGGACGGATCGTCCTGTAGTACCTGCGCCGCCCCCTCCCGACATACCGCGGACCGCCTTCGCGCAGTCCGCGAGGCTTCGGAGGCGGCGGCATCATGACCACCCCCCTGCTGCTCCTGGCAGCCGCGTTCCTGCTCATCCTCGCCAACGGCTTCTTCGTGGCCGCCGAGTTCGGCCTGGTGACCGTGGAGCGGCCCGAGGCCGAGAAGGCCGCCGCCGACGGCGACAAGCGCGCCCGTACGGTCGTCGAATCGCTGAAGGAGCTGTCCTTCCAGCTCTCCGGCACCCAGCTCGGCATCACCATCACCTCCCTCGTCGTCGGCATGCTCGCCGAACCGGCGCTTGCCGGGCTGCTGCGCGGCCCGCTCACCGCGATCGGGCTGCCCGACGGCGCGGTCTCCGGTATCGCCGTCGTGGTGGGCATGCTGCTCGCCTCGGCGATCCAGATGGTGATCGGCGAACTCGTGCCCAAGAACTGGGCGGTCTCCAAGCCCCTCCAGGTCGCGCGGTTCGTCGCCGGCCCGCAGGCCCGCTTCTCCCGCCTGTTCCGCCCGGTCATCGCCGCGCTGAACACGGTCGCCAACCGGCTCGTCCGCGCCCTCGGCGTCGAGCCCGCCGAGGAGCTGGCCTCCGCCCGCACCCCTGGCGAACTGGTCTCCCTGGCCCGGCACTCCGCCCAGGCCGGCGCGCTGGAACAGGACACGGCGGACCTGTTCGTCCGCACCCTGTCCCTGGGCGAGCTGACCGCCCAGCACGTCATGACCCCCCGGGTGAAGGTCAGCGCGCTCCAGGACACGGCGACCGCCGAGGACGTCGTCAACCTCACCCGGGCCACCGGCCTGTCCCGCTTCCCCGTGTACCGGGAGAAGATCGACGAGATCGTCGGCATGGCCCACCTCAAGGACGCGCTGGCGATCCCGGTCCACGACCGGCTGCGCACCCCGGTCGGCCGCATCGCCCGCAAGGCCCTGCTGGTCCCCGAGACGCTCCCGGTCCAGCCCCTCCTCGCCCGGCTCCGCTCCGAGCAGCCCATCGCGGTGGTCGTCGACGAGTACGGCGGTACGGCGGGCGTGGTCACCCTGGAGGACATCGTCGAGGAGCTCGTCGGCGAGGTCCGCGACGAGCACGACAGCCCGGACGCCCCCGAACTCGCCGCCGCGCCGTCCCAGGACGGCAAGCCCGCCTGGGACGTCGACGGCAGCGTCCGCGTCGACATCCTCCAGCGGATAGGACTGGACGTGCCCGAAGGGCCGTACGAGACGGTCGCCGGCCTGGTCGCCGACCTCCTCGGCCGTATCCCGGCCCCCGGTGACCGCGCGGAACTGCCCGGCTGGCGCCTGTCGGTCCGCCGGGTCGGCCACTACCGGGCGGAACGGGTCCGCCTGGTCCGCACCGCCCCGGCCGTCGCGGAGGCCGCCCGATGAGCGTCCTCCAACTGGTCTTCGCCGCGCTGCTGGTGCTGGCCAACGGCTTCTTCGTCGGCGCCGAGTTCGCCCTCGTCTCCGTCCGCCGCAGCCAGATCGAGCCCCTGGGCACCGCCCGGGCCCGCCAGGTCCTCTACGGCCTGGAGCGCCTCCCGCAGATGATGGCCGCCGCCCAGTTCGGCATCACCGTCTGCTCCCTGACGCTGGGCGCGGTGGCCGAACCGACGGTGGCCCACCTGCTGGAGCCGCTGTTCGGGGCGGTGCATCTGCCGGAAGGCGTGATCCACCCCCTGGGCTACGTGATCGCGCTGGCCGGGGTGGTCTTCTTCCACCTGGTCGTCGGCGAGATGGTGCCCAAGAACCTGGCGATGGCGGCGCCGGAGAAGGCGGCGCTGTGGCTGAGCCCCGGCCTGGTCGCGTTCGCCCGCGTGTGCCGCCCGATCACGGTCGCCCTCGGCGCCTGTGCCCGGGGCATCCTCAAGCTCTTCCGGGTCGAGCCGAAGGACGAGGTCGAGGCCGTCGTCACCAGCGAGCAGCTCAACCGGCTCCTGGAGGACTCCGGCCAGGCGGGCCTCCTCGACCCCGAGGAGCAGGAACGCCTGGAGGACGCGCTGGAACTGGGCTCCCGCCCGGTGACGGACGTGCTCCTGCGACGCGAGTCCCTGATCACGGTCCCGCCGTCGGTCACCCCGGGCCAGATCGTCGAGCTCACCGCCCGCACCGGCTACTCCCGCTTCCCGGTGGCGGCCGAGTCCGGCGCCTTCATGGGGTACGTGCACGTGAAGGACGTCCTCGACCTGGAGGACTCGGACCGGGCGGTTCCGCAGCAGATATGGCGTCCGATGACGACGCTGCGGGCCGAGCTGCCCCTCGACGACGCGCTGACGGTGATGCGCCGGGCGGCGACCCACCTGGCCCAGGTGGCCGACGCGAACGGGCGGGTCCTCGGCCTGGCGGCGCTGGAGGACGTCCTCGAGCTGCTGGTCGGCGAGGTCCGCGACCCGGCACACCGGGATCAGCCGACGCCGGCCAAGGCGCCGGAGCCGCGGTCCAGCGGGGAGCCGGAAGAGGTCATGGCCGGGTGAGGCCGTAGTTCGGCTGCGGGCGCGTGGGGGCTGGTCGCGCAGTTCCTCCCCCAGCCTTCGGCCGGGGGTACCCCCCAGCGCCCCTGACGGGGCGCGGCAGTCCCGTCAGCCACTTGGCTGCGGGCAGGCGTGCCGCAGGGCGGCACGGGTGGGCGCTGGGGGTCCCCCGGCCGAAGGCTGGGGGAGGCACCCGGCCGGCCGGTAAGCGACACCCCGCCCCCAGCTACATCCCGGCCGCCGGATCCTGCGGCCCCCGCCCCGACAGCACCTCCCCGTACGCCTGCATCAGATCCGGCAACCGCAGCGTCGCCAGGTCGTCCCGCGACAGCACCCCCGGATACGCCGACAACCGCAGATCCCGGTACGCACAGCTCTTCTCGTACAGCGTCCGCAGGAACCGCCCGTTGCCGAGTTCGTCGATCCACCCCTGGTCCACCACGTGCCCGGCGATCGACCGCAGCTCCTCCAGCGCCTCCTGGTCCCACGCGTCCCCGTTCTCGGCGGCCAGGACCTCGCCGATCGACGTCAGTTCGAGGGGACGGTAGGAGGGGAAGTCGACACGCGTGGTGAAACGCGAGGAGAGCCCCGGGTTCGCGGCCAGCAGACGGTCCATGCCCTCCGGGTAGCCGGCCAGGATCACCACCAGGTGGTCCCGGTTGTCCTCGGCCCGCTTCAGCAGCACCTGCAGTGCCTCGTCGCCGTACGCGTCCCCCTTGCCGTAACCGGAGTTGGAGAGGGAGTAGGCCTCGTCGACGAAGAGCACACCGCCGATCGCGGAGTCGATCAGTTCGTTCGCCTTCACGGCGGTCTGGCCCAGGTACTCGCCGACCAGGTCGGCCCGCTGCGCCTCCACGAGATGGTCCCCGCCGAGCAGGCCGAGCGCGTAGAAGACCCGCCCGAGGATGCGGGCGACGGTGGTCTTCCCGGTGCCGGACGGCCCGGAGAAGACGAAGTGGCGTTTCGGCGGTTGCACCGGCAGCCCCTGCCCGGCTCGCAACCGGGCCATGTTCAACTGCGCGGACAGCGCTTTGACCTGCCGTTTCACGGGCTCGAGCCCGACCATGCGCTCCAACTCCGCGAGCGCTTCCTCAAGTAACGCGGGGTCGGTCGGCCCGGCCGGCAGCACGGGCGACGGCACGGCCTTCTCACGTACCGCCGGGTCGATCACCGACGGCATCGCCCCGGCCGGCGGCTCCGGATCCCCGAGCCGCAGCTCGCGCCCCTCGGTGCCGAAGAGCGGGTCGAGCATGTCCGGTCCGTCCACCACGTCCTGCCCGGCGCCGGTGAGGGTGATCGACGCGAAGTCGGCGGTGTCGTCGTACCCGTCGCCCTCGGCTATCGCGGCCAGCCGTGCGGAGGTGTCCATGAAGGCGGGGTCGACACGGTGCACCGCACGGTAGAGGGGGAGCGCGGCGGCGCTGCGGCCGGTGCCCTCGTGCGCTCGCGCCAGCCAGTAGCGCAGCTCCTTGCGCTGCGGCTGCTCGCTGCGGCAGCGCATCAGCGCGGCGGAGAGCAGTGGTTCGGCCTGGCCGTACATCTCGAGGCGGACCCGGGCCATGCCGCCGAAGAGGCCCGCCTCGATGCCGAGCATGGTGTCGTCGAGGAGCGGGTCGGTGTGGCGTACCAGCTGCTCCCAGTCCTTGACCAGGTAGGCCCGGCAGGCGTGCAGGAAGCGGACCTGGGGGTCGGCGTCCACCGGTGGCAGCCCGGCGAGGGCCCGGTCGAGCTCGGGAACGTGCCGGCCGTCCAGCCAGTGGGAAGCGTGGGCGAGGAGGAGATCGCGCGGGCTCTCGAGCACCGGCTGCACCCACCAGCCCAGCCAGTACCAGGAGTTCAGCGAACGGCGATGCCTGCCGCGCTGTTCGCCGAAGCGGTCCCGGTGCCGGAACATCCGCAGCAGCGCGGTCGTCGTGTCGACCCGCAGCGCGTGCAGTCCGAGCCAGGCGTCGGCCATCCCGGGGTCCATCCGTACCGCGGCCCGGAACTCCTCCTCCGCCTGCGGATAGGCGCCCATCGTGTAGGCGTCCACCCCTCGCAGCCAGGCGAGGTCGGCCGGGGCCTCGGGGCCCTGCGTGCCGAAATCCATCACGTCCCCCACAAACCGTGCCCCCGTGGTTGGCCCCCGGGCTCCCCCCGATGGCCGCCGTTGGTCGAACCGCTGTGCCGCGGACCGGAGTTGCAGGTGCGCGAAGCAGCCGTTCGAAGGTCGCACCGAGGGCATCGTACCTGCGGTTCCACCGCCCGCCGAAGGGTGCCGCACCGGCCGTTTGGCGAGGTGGGGGCAGACGGGGCGCACTCGCTTCGGTGACCGAGGGTGAGCGAAAAGATTCGCGCCGCGCACGCAAAAGGGGTAAAGGGCAGAACGAAGCCCCCGATCACGGGGGAACAACCGGGGGCTTCGCGTCTGCGGGGCGGCCTCGAACGGCCGCTCATTCAGAACGTAAGTCCTGTACGGCCCCCCGGTCAAGCCGAGTTGAGGTACTCGGGCAACTTCCTGAAGGCGCGTCTTCACAAGTTCAGCACACAGCGGACGGTCCGTCACGGTGGGTGATGGACTGGTCCGGTCCAACAGTCTTCGCAGGTCCCGGCAGCACCTCATATCCCTTCTGTGACTGTGCCACCAGAAGGTCCGCATACGGCCTTGACGGGTCTTCGCTGAAATGTTCGTGCTCCGCCCTGACCCACTCGGCCCAGAAGTCCCGCTGCTCCGCGCCGTCCCGCGCCCTGCCCCGGGTCCATGCCTCCTCGTGCGACAGCTCCATCCACAGCAGCCGTGCCAGGAAGGGGCGCAGGGCCCGGCGGCCGGCGCCGACGCCCTCGAGGAGGATCACCGGTGCCGGCGGCAGCGGGCGGGGCGGGCCGAAGCGGCGGGTGTGCCAGTCGTAGGGGGAGTAGTGCGCCGTCCCGCCGTGCCCGAGCGGCTCGATCACCTGGGCCAGCAGCCGGCCGGTCCAGGCGAACAACTCCTCGTGGCTGGCGATGTCGTCGAGGTGCAGCACCGGCGCCCCGCCGAGGGCGCCGGCCAGCCAGCCGGTGAACGTGGTCTTCCCGGACCCGGCGTGCCCGTCGACGCCGACGAGGCGGACCGGGCCGCAGGAGGGCGGCAGGGCCCGGAGTGCGGAGGCGAGCTGGTGAATGACCGTTCCCGAGGTGTGCTGCGGTGTGGGGCGTTTTCCGGAAACATTCTAGTAGTCGGCGCATAGCGGGTGTTTGCGACCCTGGAAAGTATCGGGTTGAACCAATTTCGAGCCGTTCTCCATGGCGGCCATTAATATTTCCGACCGGCTGACCGATATGTCGACCTCGTGCGTTTCCGGTGTGCCCGGCCCTGAGTAGGGTGCCTGGTGCACGCGTCGGACGGGGACGGACAGGGGAAGATGGCCGCGGAGTTATTCGAGGGGCACTACGTATGGCATCCGGCGGCCGACGACCGCTTGCTCGCGAGCGTATGCGTGGACGTGCGCGCCGGACGATATCTGAGTACCCGCGAGGCGCTGGCCGAGACACGTGCCGACTTCGCCCTGCGCGCCCACCGCTCCCTGGTCCTCGCCTCCGAGGCGGCCGGCACCGATCTGGTGGAACGGTGGCTGGCCGAGGAACCGGGCCCCGAGTCCGCGCTGATGTGGGCCCGGGTCGCCGTCCAGCGGGCGATCCGGGCGGCCGACGCCCGTGACGAGCGGGCCGAGGCGCTGGAGCGGATCGCGCTCGCCGCCTGCGACCGGGCCAGCGCCATGAACCCCGCCGACCCCACGCCCTGGGCCGCCAAACTGGCCATGGCCCGGCTGCACCGCCCGCACGACCCCGCCCCGGGCGGCCTGCTGACCTCTCCGCCCGGACCCTGGCGGCTGTTCGCGCACACCCTCGCCCTCGACCCCTGGCACCGCGAGGCACACCACCGCTTCCTGTCCTTCTTCTTCACCCGGTACGGCGGCTCGGTCAACGCCGCCTGGGACGTCGCAGCCTTCCTCGCCCAGCGGGCCCCCGCCGACTCCGCACTGCGGCTGCTGCCGCTGGTCGCGCTGGTGGAGAGCCACAACCCCACCCAGCTGCTCGCCGAGCGGGTCTGGGAACAGCCGCAGTGGCGCAGCACCGCACTGTCGATCTACCTCAACTGGCTGCCCACGGTCGCCGGACACCGCTTCACCCCGGTGCTCGACCTGGCCTACCTCGCGCACGCGCTGGTCATGGCCCAGTGCGTGTTCGAGGCGCGCGCGGTCTTCACGGTCATGGGGCCGTACGCCTCACGCATGCCCTGGAGCGTCTTCGGCGAACCGGCCGACCAGCTCTCCCGGGCCCGCCGCGCCTGCGGCCTGCCCATCCCCTCCTAGATCCCAGAGAAAGGCCGGCACGTGTCAGAACGCACAGCGGACCCCGTCACGCTCGACGACGACGCGACCCTGCACGCGATGGGTTATCCGCGGAAACTCACCCGCCGATTCCAGGCCTTCGACAATTTCGCCATCTCCTTCACCATCATCAATATTCTCTCCGGGATCTTCTCGTCCTTCGGATTCGGTATGAACGCGGGTGGCCCCCGCATTCTGGTGTTCGGCTGGATCGGCGTCTGTGTGATGGTGCTCTGCATCGGCGCCGCCATGGCGGAAGTCGCCTCCGCCTATCCGACGAGCGGCGCCCTGTATTTCTCCGCCGGCAAACTCGCCAAGCGGCACAAGGGTGCCTGGTCCTGGTACACGGGCTGGCTGAACTTCGTGGGCCAGATCGGCGGCACGGCCGCCACCGGATACGCGGCGGCCACCTTCATCCAGGCGTTCGTCGCCCTGCAGTGGCCCTCGTACACCCCGACCGCCCACCAGACGGTCCTGATCACGGCCCTGATCATCGTGGTCCAGGGGCTCGCCAACACCTACACCGTCCAGCTCGTCGCCGTACTGAACCGGATTTCCGTCTGGTGGCTGCTGATCGGACTCGTGGTGATCGTGACCACACTGATCGTGATGCCGGACCACCACCAGTCGGCGTCCTTCGTGACGCATTTCGTGAACAACACCGGCTTCACCAACGGCCTTTACGGCGGCCTCCTCGGGCTGCTCGTCACCAGCTGGACCTTCACCGGCTTCGATGGCAGCTTCCACATGTCCGAGGAAACCGTCCATGCGACCGTCAACGCACCCAGAGGGATCATCCGGTCCATCGGGTATTCGGCGATCACCGGCCTGGTCCTGATGCTCGCCCTGGTGTACAGCATCGGCAACTACGCCAAGGTGGCGAGCTCCTCCGCCCCGCCGGTCCAGATCCTCATCGACGGACTCGGCATGGGCTGGGCCAAGGCGATGCTGCTCGTCGTCATCGGCGCCATGCTCTTCTGCGGCCTCGCCAACCTCACCAGCAACACCCGGCAGATCTTCGCCTTCTCCCGGGACGGCGCGATGCCCGGCTCCCGCCTGTGGCACTCCGTCTCGCCCCGCACCCGGACCCCCGTCAAGGCCGTCTGGCTCGCGGTGGCCTGCTCGCTCGCCCTGGTGGTGCCGGGCTGGTGGTCGCACACGGCGTTCACCGCGATCGTCAGCGTCAACGTCGTCGGCCTGTTCCTCGCCTACGCCGTCCCGGTGTTCCTGCGGCTGCGCCTGGGCGACGACTTCCAGCCGGGGCCGTGGAACCTGGGCCGCTGGAGCAGGCCGGTCGGCTGGCTGGCGGTGGTCTGGATCCTGCTCAGCAGCGTCCTGTTCATGCTGCCGCAGGCCTCGCCGATCACCGTCGACTCCTTCAACTACGCCCCGATCGCACTGGCCGTCGTCCTGGCCGTGGCGACGGGCTGGTGGTTCGCCACCGCCCGCCGCCGCTTCCAGGGCCCGGTCAGCTACGGCCGTCCCGACGAGGTCGCCGCGATGGACCTCATCTGATCCGGCGGGGACCTGCGCGAAGACCCGCACGAAGACCCGCACGAAGGGGCCCTGGCGACCGCACCCGGGGCCCTTTTCGTTGGACCAGACCAATATTGATGGGCGTGGCATGGGCGGAAGAGCTGGCAGGGGCATGGCGCCTGCTCCATAGTGGGCGCACAGCCCTTGCTCCGGATCAGCCGTGACGCGCACACCTGGGGGTCTTCCACCCATGAGCAGAGCCGAACAGCCGTCCCGCAGAACCCTTCTGGCAGCCGCCGCCTCCGTCGCGGCGGCGGCCGTGGCCCAGGGCGTGGTCCCCGCGGTGCCGGCGGCCGCCGCGACGGAGACCGACGCCGACGACACCGCGAGGACCGAGACCCGCCGGGCCGGGAACGGCCGTCCCGGCCACGGCCGGGACGGGACCCGCCCGATCGACTACCGCTCCTGGACGACCCACAGCGACTGGAAGACCGGCACCGCCAAGGGCGCCCGCGCCGTCGCCGGGGACCGCCCCGGCGTAGTGATCGGCACCCCGGCCGGCACCACCTCCTACACCGACCCCCACACCGGCACCACCGCCACCTGGGAGTACGCCACCTGGACCGGCCCGGTGCACCGGCTCGCCGTCCCCGCCACCGAGACCATCGCCTCCTGGAACGCGGACACCCCGGCCGGCACCTGGATCCAGGTCGAACTGCACGGCACCTACTCCGACGGCACCACGACCCCCTGGTACGTCATGGGCCGCTGGGCGGCCGGCGACCAGGACATCAAGCGGACCTCGGTGGACGGCCAGACCGACGGCAAGAGCACCATCTGGACCGACACCTTCGCCGTCGACGACGCGACCACCGGCCTGCGCCTCACCTCGTACCAGCTGCGCCTGACCCTCTACCGCAAGCCGGGCACCAAGCTCACCCCGACCGTCTGGCGGCTCGGCGCCATGGGCTCCGACATCCCCGACCGCTTCACCGTCCCGGCCTCCACCCCGGGCCTGGCCCAGGAACTCAAGGTCCCGCGCTACTCCCAGGAGATCCACAAGGGCCAGTACCCCGAGTACGACAACGGCGGCGAGGCCTGGTGCAGCCCCACCTCCTCGCAGATGATCGTCGAGTACTGGGGCGCCCGGCCCACCGCGGAGCAGCTGGCCTGGGTGGACCCGTCCTTCGCCGACCCGCAGGTCTGCTACGCGGCCCGCTACACGTACGACTACCAGTACGAGGGCTGCGGCAACTGGCCGTTCAACGCCGCCTACGCCTCGACGTACCGGGGCCTGCAGGGCGTGATAACGCGACTGGCCTCGCTCACCGACCTGGAGACCCTGATCGCGGCCGGCATCCCGGCCATAACCTCACAGTCGTTCCTCGCGTCGGAGCTGACGGGAGCCGGTTACGGCACCTCCGGGCACCTGATGACCGTCATCGGCTTCACCGCGGACGGCGACGTGATCGCCAACGACCCGTGCTCGGCCGACGACGACGCGGTGCGGCGGGTCTATCTGCGCCGGGAGTTCGAGAACATCTGGCTGCGGACCAAGCGGTACAACGCCAGTGGCAAGGTCGTCTCCGGCACCGGAGGCGTCTGCTACCTGTACTTCCCGGCCTGCCCGAACCCGGCCCAGCTCAAGGCGCTCGCGGCGGTCGGCGTGCGCTGACCTGGCACGACAGCGGCCCCCGGGCATCCCGGGGGCCGCTCTCCTGTGACCAAGCTCTCCACCGCAAAAGCCGCAACCAATGGCATGGTGGACTTCATGACCACGCACTCAGCCACCGCCGCCCGCGCCCGTACCGGCGGTCCCAAGGACGACGGACCGAAGGTTCTGGAACATGTCATGGGCTGGACTCTTGTAATGGTCATCGCCATGTTGGTGACTCAACTCGGCCTGCTGTGACCTGAACTGACATACTGCGGATGTCCCGCAGCCCGTTGAGACCAGGGTCGAAATTGAATGTCAGTCAACAACGTGCCGCCGCCCGCCCAAGGGCGCGCGGCACCGAGCGTTCCGTCGCTCGTCGTGCCGAGCTCATCGCCATCGGGCGGAAGTTGTTCGCCGACACCTCGTACGACGCGCTCTCCATGGACGACATCGCCAAGCAGGCGCATGTCGCCAAAGGGCTGATCTACTACTACTTCCAGTCGAAGCGCGGCTACTATCTGGCGATCATCCAGGACTCCGTCGCCGATCTGGTCACCTATGCCGCGAGCGGCCTGGAGCTGCCCCAGGTGGACCGCGTCCACCGGACCATCGACAGCTACCTGCGCTACGCCGAGCACCACCAGGCCGCGTACCGCACGATCGTCAGCGGCGGTGTCGGCTTCGACACCGAGGTGCACGCCATCCGGGACGGGGTGCGCGAGGCGATCGTCGCGACCATCGCCGAGGGCGCCTACGGCCGCACCGACATCGCCCCGCTCGCCAGGGTCGGCCTGCTCGCCTGGCTGTGCAGCGTGGAGGGCGCGACCCTCGACTGGATCGACCGGCCCGAACTCTCCCGCGAGACCATGTGCGAGCTGCTGGTCAAGACGCTCGGCGGCACCCTGCGCGCCATCGAGGAACTCGACCCGTCCTACCGCGCCCCGGCCCCGGCCCGCCGGGACGCCTGACGCACGGGCCTGTCCGTCCACGGCACCCGCCGGACAGGCCCCTGGGGCGGAGGACTCGTGGTTCCCCCGCCCCAGGCCCCCGTGACCGGGGTTTATTTGATGGCCTTGATCAGCTCACCGTTCGCGGTGTCGCCGCTCAGCTCCCAGAAGAAGGTGCCGCCCAGGCCCTGCTGGTTCTTGTACGTCATCTTGGTCGCGATGGTCGCCGGGGTGTCGTAGCTCCACCAGTCGCTGCCGCACTTGGCGTACGCCGTCCCGCCCACCGTGCCGGTCGGCGGGCACTTGGTCCTGAGCACCTTGTAGTCGTCGATGCCCTGCTCGTACGTCCCCGCCGCCGGCCCGGTCGCGGAGCCGCCGGGCGCCGCCTGGGTGACCCCGGTCCAGCCGCGGCCGTAGAAGCCGATGCCGAGCAGCAGCTTGGCGGCCGGGATGCCGAGTCCCCTGAGCTTGGCGATGGTGGCCGAGGTGGAGAAGTTCGCCGTCGGGATGCCCGAGTAGGAGTTCAGCGGTGAGTGCGGGGCCGTCGGACCGGTCGGGGCCCAGGCGCCGAAGTAGTCGTACGTCATCGGGTTGTACCAGTCGACGTACTGCGCCGCCCCCGCGTAGTCGGCCGCGTCGATCTTCCCGCCGCTGGTGGCGTCGGCGGTGATCGCCGCCGTGACGAGTGAGGTGCTGCCGAACTTCGCGCGCAGCGCGGCCATCACCTTCCGGAACGCGTCCCGGCCGCTGGTGTCACAGGTGTTGCCGCAGGCGTTCGGGTACTCCCAGTCGATGTCGATGCCGTCGAAGAGGCCGGCCCACTTGGAGTTCCTGACCAGGTCGTAGCAGGACTGCGCGAAGGCGGCGGGGTTCCCGGCGGCCTCGCCGAAGCCGCTCGACCAGGTCCAGCCGCCGAAGGACCAGAGGATCCTGAGGTTCGGGTGCTTCTTCTTCAGCTTCAGCAGCTGGTTGAAGTTGCCGCGCAGCGGCTGGTCCCAGGTGTCCGCCACGCCGTCCACGGACTCGGCGGCTGTGTAGGTGCGGTCGGTCGCCGCGTAGGAGTCGCCCATCGCGCACTTGCCGCCGGTGACGTTGCCGAAGGCGTAGTTGATGTGGGTGAGCTTCGCCGCCGAGCCGGAGGTCTCGACGTTCTTGACCAGGTACTTGCGGTCGTAGGTGCCCCACTCCGTGAAGTAGCCGACGACCTTGGAGCCGGCCTGCCCCTGGGGAGCGGCCGGGGCGGCCGGGGCGGCCGCGGACGCGGTGCCCGCGCCGGCCAGCAGCCCGGCGCCGAGGACGGCGCAACAGGCCGCGGAGAGCAGCGCCCGGAACCGGGAGCGGTGGGAGGTGTGCATCGGGTGTCTCCTCCTGGGGGAGAGGGGGACGCGCGCCGATTGGCATGAACGCGGTAAAGCGTTGGTCATGAACCCTAGGAGGACTAGACCAGTCGGGTCAATGGTTCGGACCAATTTCGCGGGTTTCGAATGTTGGCCTGGATTTCCTGAAGTAAGCGGTCGTTAACTGGTGACGGGAGGTCCCCGATCGGGCATACTCACTGCGCAGCCGCAGGTCAGCAGCTTCCGAGACCCGGAACGCCGGCCTCGGCCGCACCCGCACGACAGGCGGAGCCGCCCCTATCCCACGGGCTGTGGCCGCCGTTGCCCGACAGGGAGGAGACCGACGCCATGTCCGACCGCGACCCGCAGCCGGTGGAGCGTCAACTGCCCACGGACGAGGCGAGGGACCTGCTCGCGCTGGTCCGGGAGATCGCCCGCCGTGAGATCGCGCCGAAGGCGGCCGAGGAGGAGGACGCCGGGCGCTTCCCGCGCGAGGTCTTCACCCTGCTCTCCGAGTCAGGCCTGCTCGGTCTGCCCTACGACGCCGAGTACGGCGGCGGCGACCAGCCCTACGAGGTCTACCTCCAGGTCCTGGAGGAACTGGCCGCGGCCCGCCTCACCGTCGGTCTCGGCGTCAGCGTGCACACCCTCGCGAGCTACGCGCTCGCCGCCTACGGCACCAAGCAGCAGCAGGTCGAGCACCTGCCCGCGATACTCGGCGGCGGCCTGCTCGGCGCCTACTGCCTCTCCGAGCCGGCCTCCGGTTCGGATGCCGCCTCCCTGCGCACCAGGGCCGTGCGGGACGGCGACTCCTGGGTGATCAACGGCACCAAGGCCTGGATCACGCACGGCGGCATCGCCGACTTCTACACGGTCATGGCCCGCACCGGCGCCGAGGGCTCGCACGGGATCACCGCCTTCCTGGTCCCCGGCGACGCCGAGGGCCTCAGCGGCGCGGTGCCCGAGAAGAAGATGGGCATGAAGGGCTCGCCCACCGCCCAGGTCCACTTCGACGACGTCCGGGTCCCCGACGAGCGCCGCCTCGGCGAGGAGGGCCAGGGCTTCGCCATCGCCCTCTCCGCGCTGGACTCCGGACGGCTCGGCATCGCCGCGTGCGCGATCGGCCTGGCCCAGGCCGCCCTGGACGAGGCGGTCGGCTACGCCACCGGGCGACGGCAGTTCGGCCACCCCATCGCCGACTTCCAGGGCCTGCGCTTCATGATCGCGGACATGGCCACCCAGATCGAGGCCGGCCGGGCCCTCTACCTCGCGGCGGCCCGGCTGCGCGACGCGGGCCGGCCGTTCGCCAGGCAGGCCGCCATGGCCAAGCTGCACTGCACCGACACCGCGATGAAGGTCGCCACGGACGCCGTCCAGATACTCGGCGGGTACGGCTACACCGCGGACTTCCCGGTCGAGCGCTACATGCGCGAGGCCAAGGTCCTGCAGATCGTCGAGGGCACCAACCAGATCCAGCGGATGGTCATCGCCCGTCACGTGGCGGGGCCGGAAAGTCGCTGAGCTCGCTGAACTGCCCGCGGGTGACCGTCGGCGCCGCCAGCCTGACCCACTCCGGGTCGTGGCGGCCCGGCAGGGCGCGGCCCCGGTCGGCCCAGGTCCGCATCAGATCGCGGTAGATGGGCGGATCCTGCGGCAGGGGCGGCGGCAGCGACGCCGCGGGCGGGGGTACGAAGATCCGGCGCTGACGGCCGAGGACGGTGTAGGTGGTCGTCATGTCCGGCCAACGCGGAGGCGGCCGCCCTGGTCACCGATGCCCCGAATCGTGCGTGAGTTCGTGGACGTCCGCTCCCGGATCTGGCCTCCGTCCTTTTTCTGACGTACCGTCAGCCAGACCGTCTCCAGCCGCCGGGGAGGCCTGCCATGGCCGACGACCGTCCCGTACCGCTCGACGAGTACCCCGTGCACCAGGTCCCGCTCTCCATGAAGCACGTCGCCACCGGGGGCCGGAACGCCTACGACCGCTGCGTCTTCCACATCCTCGAACGCGGAACGTGAGCACCTCGAGGCCGCCTCCGTCGGCCTGTTGGCCCGGCTGCACGACCAAGTGCCCCTGGCGGAGACCGAGTTCCTCGCCCTTCTACTACGGCTGGGTGGTGGACAGCCTCCCCGCTGTCCGGAGGCGGCCGTCAGGTCCTGGAAGAAGCGGTGCAGGTAGACGGTCCGGCCGAGGTCCACCCCGCGCGGGGCCGGGGCCGCCATCTCCCAGTCGAGGACGGCGACGGGGTCGAAGCCGTCGCGGACGACGTTCCCGATCCGGGCGTCGCCCCAGTTGAGGACGGAAGGGCCGGGCTTGCGCGGCCACAGGTCCGCCAGCCGGTCGAAGGCCGCCTCGGTCAGGGGTGAGCGATCAGACTGCCCGCGTTCCTGCGCCGCGACCGGGTCGAGGCCCGCTACGCCCGCCTGACCGGCCGCACCCCGCGGGACATGGACTTCTACACCCTGTACGCCGCCCTGCGGCACGCGATCGTCATGCTGCGCGTCGCCTATCGGCAGGTGTACTTCGGTGAGGTCGCCGTCCCCGCGGATCCGGACACACTGATCCTGCACCACGGCAGTCTGCGTGCCATGGTGCAGGGCAGTTACTGGGACGCGGTGCGCTGACTCAGGCAGCCTGACGGACGGCGGGGTAGCCGCCCGGGCGGATCGCCGGTACGCGCATCGGGCGCGAGCCCGGGCCGCCGACGTGCGAGAAGGGCTGCGTCCGCCAGTTCAGACCCTGCGGGAGGGTGAGCAGGAGGGCGGTGTCCTGCTCCTGCGGCTCGGCCGACTCGTCCGCGGACGGGGCGTCGTCCGCGGCGCGGCCCGTGCCGGCGCAGACCGTGAGGCCGAACGGATTCCACGGCGAGGCGCACAGCGCGTGCTCCGGCAGGAACTCCTCGTCCGCCAGGAGCGCGATGGACTGCGCGCAGTCCGGGCAGATCACCCGGAACATCTCGAAGGTGTCGTAGGCGTCCAGTTCCTCGGCCTCGTAGACGTCGGGTTCGACGCCCTCCGGCTCGGGCTCGACCACCAACTGCGGGCGCTTGGGCGTGGTACGACCAGGGCGCTTAAGACTCTGCATGGGTAACTCCCCCTCGGGCTGGGCCGTTACGGCGCTGCGGCCTCGACCACAGCAAGCACTTCCCGTCCGCTCTCGGCGGTAATCGCGAGACCATCACGGAGCCCGTTCGAGGGCTGTGGCGTTCGTCACATGCCGTACGCAGGTGCCCGCTGCGGCGGTTATTTCGGTGGGACGGCTCGCGGCCGACGCTCCGTGACATCACGAACCGGCCATGACCTGGTCCGCTGAGCTATCCGTGGAGATCAGGCGCACTGTAGTTTTTGCGCCATGGAGGAGCTGGACCGTCAAATCGTGCAGCTGCTCGTCAAGGACGGGCGGATGAGCTACACGGACCTGGGCAAGGCCACGGGTCTGTCCACGTCGGCCGTGCACCAGCGGGTGCGTCGGCTGGAGCAGCGTGGCGTCATCCGCGGCTATGCCGCGGTCGTCGACCCCGAGGCCGTCGGGCTGCCGATGACGGCGTTCATCTCGGTGAAACCGTTCGACCCCAGCGCCCCCGACGACATCGCGGACCGCCTGGCGGGCGTCCCCGAGATCGAGGCGTGCCACAGCGTGGCGGGCGACGAGAACTACATCCTCAAGGTGCGGGTGGCGACCCCGCACGAACTCGAGGAACTGCTGGCCAGGCTGCGCAGCCTGGCGGGGGTCTCGACGCGCACGACGGTGGTGCTCTCCACACCGTACGAGGCCCGCCCACCCAAAATCTGACCCCACGCCCACCGCTGTCGCGCCTGCCGCCGCCCGCTGCTGCGCCAGGCGCCGCGTCGCGCCTGCTGCCGCCACCCGCTGCCGCGCTCGCCGCTGCCCTCGTGCTCTCCGCTGTCGCGCCTGCTGCTGCGCCCGCCGCGGTCGTGCTCCCCGCCGTCGCGTCCGGTGCCGCTGCCGTCCTCGCCGTGGCTGCGACGGATACCGCCCTGGGCAGTCGTTCCGAAGGGCGGAACGGGTGGGCACGGCCGACAGCGCCGGGTGCCTTGGAGCGTGGTCCGAGTGCGACTGCGGGTACGTCGTGGCTGGTCGGGCAGGCCTCCGCGCCCCTGGAGAGGCGCGTTCGGGTGCCCCTCGTTCGGAGTGATCGGTGGGAGGGGCGAGACTGGTTCCCATGAGTGAGCGCGCCCCCGAGCCCAAGACCGTCCTTCTCCGTCGTGGAGAGGTCCACAGTCCCGCCGATCCGTTCGCGACCGCGATGGTCGTGGAGCGGGGGCAGGTCGCCTGGGTCGGTTCCGAGGGCGCCGCCGACGCGTTCGCGGACGGGGTCGACGAGGTCGTCGACCTGGACGGGGCCCTGGTCACCCCCGCCTTCACGGACGCCCACGTCCACACCACGTCCACCGGGCTCGCCCTGACCGGCCTCGACCTGTCCGGCGCCGGTTCCCCGGCCGCCGCCCTGGCGCTGGTCAGGGACTTCGCCGCCGCCCGCCCCGACGACCGGGTCCTGCTCGGGCACGGCTGGGACGCCGCCCGCTGGACCGGCGGCCGCCCGCCGACCCGCGCCGAGCTGGACGCGGCCACCGGCGGCCGCCCGCTCTATCTCTCCCGTATCGACGTCCACTCGGCGGTCGTCACCACGGCCCTGCTCGATCTGGTGCCGGGCGCCGTCCCGCGCCAGGACGCCCCGCTCACCGGCGACGCCCACCACGCCGTACGTGCCGCAGCGTTCGCGGCCGTGACGTCCGCCCAGCGTGCGGCGGCCCAGCGCACCGCGCTCGCGCACGCGGCCTCCCTCGGTATCGGCACCGTGCACGAGTGCGGCGGGCCGAAGATCTCCTCCGAGGACGACTTCACCGGACTGCTGCGGCTCGCCGCCGAACTGCCCGGACCGCGGGTCCTCGGCTACTGGGCCGAGGAGGACGCCGAGAAGGCCCGCCGGCTGGGCGCGCTCGGCGCCGCCGGAGACCTGTTCGTCGACGGCGCCCTCGGCTCCCACACCGCCTGCCTGCACGAGCCCTACGCCGACGCAGGTCACACCGGCGCCGCCTACCTGGACGCGGACGCCGTCGCCGCTCATGTCACCGCCTGCACCGAGGCTGGTCTGCAGGCCGGTTTCCACGCCATCGGCGACGCCGCCGTGACCGCCGTCGTGGAGGGCGTCCGGGCCGCCGCCGAGAAGGTCGGCCTGGCCCGCGTCCGCGCCGCCCGGCACCGCGTCGAGCACGCCGAGATGCTCACGCCCGAGCACATCGCCGGCTTCGCCGAACTCGGCCTGATCGCCTCGGTGCAGCCCGCCTTCGACGCGCTGTGGGGCGGCGCGGACGGGATGTACGCCCAGCGGCTCGGCGCCGAGCGGGCCCGCACCCTCAACCCGTTCGCCGCCCTCCTCAAGGCCGGGGTCCCGCTCGCCTTCGGCTCCGACAGCCCCGTCACCCCGCTCGACCCCTGGGGGACCGTCCGGGCCGCCGCCTTCCACCACACACCCGAGCACCGGGTCTCCGTCCGCGCCGCGTTCACCGCGCACACCCGCGGCGGCTGGCGCGCGATCGGCAGGGACGACGCGGGTGTCCTGGTGCCGGGCGCGCCCGCCGACTACGCGGTCTGGCGTACCGGCGAACTGGTGGTGCAGGCGCCGGACGACCGGGTCGCCCGCTGGTCCACCGACCCGCGCTCCGGCACCCCGGGCCTGCCCGACCTGACCCCGGGCCGCGAACTGCCGGTCTGTCTGCGCACCGTGGTGGGCGGCCGGACCGTGTTCGTACGACCGGGCGAGTGACCCGCCGCATTCGTACGGCCGGGCGAGTGATCTCCCGGGGTGGCGCGGCCGTGATCGACGGCCGCCGCCCCGTCGCGCGACCTGCGCATCCTCTGCTCTGACCAGCGGTTTGAGGGTGTTTCCGCAGGTCAAACGGCTGTTGACAGCCAGCGGCAGCGGGCCGGTAGGTTCGGCGGAGTCCACCACCGGACGCCCGACCAGGGAGCAGTTCGCGCACTCGTCGCAGCGCCGCTGGGTCAGGGACGGTGTGCCGCACCGGGGCACCGTCACTGGGAGCCAGGCTCAGCGCCCGCGCCGTCGAGGGAACGTTCCGGCCGGTCGGGAGGTGTGACCCGGGTGGGGCCCGGACGCTCAGTAGACAACGGCTTTCGGTCGACCCGCAGCCAGCGGGTCCCAGGTCGGCCCGAAGGGCACCGGGCCCCCATCCGCAGGACCGGCAGCGTCGCCCCGCAGGGGAACAGAGTGGCGTCGCGGGGGAACACCTTGGCGAAAGTACGGATGGACGGCACCCGAAACGGGCATCCTTACCCCGCTCTTGCGGAATCGACACCACCATACGAATGAGTTGTCGCGTCAGTGCAGGCCGCGGCCACTATGGTGGTCCCCTGCGTACGACATGAAGGGGCAGCAGTGAACGACGGCGACGGGACCCTCGCGGCCAAGGCCCAGGGGCGGCGGTTCGGCCCGCTCGGCACGGTCTTGGTGATCATTCCCACGTACAACGAGGCGGAGAACGTCAAGTCCATCGTCGGCCGGGTGCGCCGGGCCGTCCCCGAGGCGCACGTGCTGGTGGCGGACGACAACAGCCCCGACGGCACGGGCAAGCTCGCCGACGAACTGGCCGCCGAGGACGACCACGTCCAGGTACTGCACCGCAAGGGCAAGGAGGGGCTCGGCGCCGCCTACCTCGCGGGCTTCCGCTGGGGCATGGACAACGGCTACGGCGTGCTCGTCGAGATGGACGCCGACGGCTCCCACCAGCCGGAGGAGCTGCCCCGGCTGCTGACCGCGCTGAAGGGCGCCGACCTGGTGCTCGGCTCCCGCTGGGTGGCCGGCGGCCGGGTGGTCAACTGGCCCAAGTCCCGTGAGTTCATCTCCCGCGGCGGCTCCCTGTACTCGCGGCTCGCGCTCGATCTCCCGCTGCGGGACATCACCGGCGGCTACCGCGCCTTCCGCCGCGAGACCCTGGAGGGTCTCGGGCTCGACGAGGTCGCCTCGCAGGGCTACTGCTTCCAGGTCGATCTGGCCCGCCGCGCGGTCAAGGCCGGCTACCAGGTCGTCGAGGTGCCCATCACGTTCGTCGAGCGGGAGTTCGGGGACTCCAAGATGAGCCGCGACATCCTTGTCGAGGCGCTGTGGCGGGTCACCTCCTGGGGCGTCACCGACCGGGTGGGCCGGCTGACCGGCAAGGGCAGGCCTTCCTAGCGGACGCCCGGGAAGCTCATGGTTCCGGTTGATCATCCTCTTATGCCGCACTGAGCCGGGTCCAGGCACACTGGGTGCATGACGACTGGTGCGCAGACCCCTCCGTACACCACCCGGCCCCGCCGCTCCCGGCTCGGCAGATACCTGCCGCTGGGTCTCGCGGTGTGGCTGGTCCTGGAGATCTGGCTGCTGACGGTGGTCGCGGGCGCGGCGGGCGGCATGACCGTGTTCCTGCTGCTGGTGGCCGGTTTCGTCGCCGGTTCCGTGGTCATCAAGCGGGCCGGTCGGCGTGCCTTCCGTAGCCTCAACGAGGCGATCCAGCGCGGCGGCTCCCCGGAGCGCGGCGGTGGCAACGGCCTGATGATGCTGGGCGGCCTGCTCCTCATGATCCCCGGCCTGGTATCCGACGCCCTCGGCCTGCTGCTCTTGCTGCCCCCCGTGCAGAAGGCGGTCTCGCGCGTCGCGGAACGCACCCTCGACCGCAGGCTCCGCGCCGCCGCCCCCGGCACCCTGGGCGACGCGTTCCAGCAGGCCCGCATGCACCGCCCGGACGGAAAGGTCGTCCAGGGCGAGGTCATCCGCAACGACGTGCCCCGGCCGGGGGACGAGCCGGCGGGGGAGCGGCCGCCGCTGACGCGGTGAGCGACCCGCAACAACCGAGGGCGCCGCACGTTCTGTGAACGTGCGGCGCCCTCGGTTGTTGTGTCGGCTTCCGTTGGACGGAACTATGCGGACTTGCGGCTGTCCCTGGGATGAATCGCGATGTTCATCGCCCCGGAACGCAGAACCGCCAGACGCTCCTCAAGGACCTCTTCGAGCTCCTCACGGGTGCGCCGCTCCATCAGCATGTCCCAGTGGGTACGCGCGGGCTTGGCCTTCTTCTCTTCAGGGCCGTCGCCGTCCACCAGGAGTGCCTGGGCCCCGCAGACCTTGCACTCCCACTCCGGCGGGATCTCCGCCTCGACCGAGAAGGGCATTTCGAACCGGTGCCCCTTCTCGCATGCGTACTCCACGGCCTGGCGCGGGGCCAGGTCGATACCGCGGTCCGTCTCGTAGCTGGTCACCACGAGGCGCGTACCGCGAAGAGCTCGCTCACTCATGAATCGTGCCTCCCGGGCTTGTCGCCCACAGGACAGGTGTCGCTGTCGTCGTCATCCGGTCAACGTCCGGTCGGCGGTAAAGATTCCCGTTCCGGGTCATGCGTCGCCGTCGTAGCCGCCCCTTGTTGTACCCACCGGCGCCCGGTTTGTCACATCTGCTAGCAGATGTCACCCAGCGTTTCGGTATCTTTGACGCGCAGTAACGGTACGCCTGGCAGGCCAAACGCGTACACTACCGCCCTTCCGCGTTGAACGCTAAATCTTCTGCGGAACCGGGTTGCCGGCCTCACTGATCGCCTGCCGCACCGGCACCCGCGCGAGCAGCGCGAAGCCGATGACGAAGAAGGCCACCAGCGAGATGATCGCCGAGCGGTAGCTCCCGGTCAGCTGGTAGGTGATCCCGAACAACAGTGGTCCCAGCCAGCTCATCCCCCGATCGCTCATCTCGTACGCCGCGAAGTACTCGGCTTCTTTTCCGGGCGGTACGAGATGGGAGAACAGGGACCGGGACAGGGCCTGGCTGCCGCCGAGCACGAGACCGATGCCGGCCGCCAGGGCGAAGAACCACACGGGTGCCCCGGCCGGCAGGAAGTACCCGGCCGCCAGCGTCACCGTCCACGCCACCAGCGACCCCAGGATCGTGCGTTTCGCCCCGTACGTCCTGGCCAGTCGTCCCATCGTCAAAGCGCCCGCCACGGCCAGCACCTGCACCATCAGGACCGCGCCGATGAGCGTCGACTGGCCGAGCCCGAGCTCCTCGGAGCCGTAGACCGACGCCTGGGAGATCACGGTCTGGATGCCGTCGTTGTAGATGAGGTACGCCAGCAGGAAGGAGAGCGTCAGCGGACGGCGGCGCATGTCCCGGGCGGTCGCCACCAGTTGACGCAGCCCTGGCGCCGTCGCCCCGGCCGCCCGGCCGCCCCGGTCGCGCAGCCGTCGCAGCGGTACGAGGGTGAAGGCGCCCCACCACAGGCCCGCCGCGGCCAGGCAGACGCGGACCGCCTCCGTCTCGGAGAGGCCGAAGGAGTCGTGTGCGGAGTAGAGGACCAGGTTGACGATCAGTACCAGGGAGCCCGACGCGTAGCCGAAGGCCCAGCCCCGGGAGGAGATGGCGTCGCGCTCCTCGGGCGGGGCGATCTGGGGGAGGTAGGAGTTGTAGAGCATCAGGGCTACTGACTGGGCGGCGTTGGCGACGACCAGCAGCAGCCCGCCGAGCAGGTAGCGGTCGCCGTCCAGGAAGAACATGCCCGTCGTCGCCGCGGCCCCGGTGTACGCGGCCACGCCGAGCAGCTGCTTCTTGCGGCCGGTACGGTCGGCCGCGCTGCCCACCAGGGGCATGAGCACGACCGCCAGGATCACCGACAGGGAGACCGAGTAGGCGAAGAAGGAGCCCGCCCGGACCGGGATGCCGAGCGGGTGCACATAGCCGTCCGCGTCCGCCGCGTGGTCGGCGACCGACGTGAGGTAGGGGCCGAGGAACACGGTGAGGACGCTCGTCGAGTAGACCGAGCACGCCCAGTCGTAGAAGTACCAGCCGCGCTGTTCGCGCCGCAGCTCGGTGGCCTCGTCGAAGACCCCCGTCCGCACGGTTTCGGTGCCCACCCGTGCCCTCGCCTTTCCCGCAGCGGTACCGCGCGCGCCTCAGAACCAGACGCCGCGTTTCTGCATGACCTCACGCAACGTGTCGATGTGATCGGTCATGATGCCATCGACGCCCAGGTCCAGGAGCCGGTGCATCCGCTCGGGTTCGTTGATGGTCCACACGTGGACGTGCAGCCCGAGCGCGTGGGCTGCGCGCACGAAGCGCCGGTCGACCACGGGGACCCCCGACTGCGACTCGGGGACCTGCGCCGCCACCGCCGACCGGCGCACCGACGCGGGCAGTCCCCAGGAGCGCAGCCGCAGCCCGACCACACCCCGGGTGCCGAACGAGGTGGCCAGCCGCGGTCCGGCCAGCCGCTGCGCCCGCAGCACCCGCGCCTCCGAGAACGAGCCGACGCACACCCGGTCGTAGGAGTCCGTCTTCTCGATCAGGTCGAGGAGCGGCCGCAGGGCCGGCTCCGCCTTGGCGTCCACGTTCCAGCGGACGTCCGGGAACTCCTCGAGCAGCTCCTCGAAGAGGGGCAGCGGCTCCCGGCCCGCCACGCGCGCGTGCCGTACGTCCTCCCACAGCAGGTCGGCGATCCGGCCGGCCCCGTCGGTGACCCGGTCCAGGGTGTCGTCGTGGAAGGCGACCAGCCTGCCGTCGGCCGTGGCGTGCACATCGGTCTCGATGTACCGGTAGCCGAGTCGGACCGCGCGCCGGAACTGCGCCACGGTGTTCTCCAGGCCGTCCGCGGCTCCGCCTCGATGGGCGAAGGCGATGGGGCCGGGGTGGTCCAGGTACGGGTGGCGTGTCAGCGTGCTCACTTGCGCAGTATCGCGCGCCCGGGTGACCCCGTGGCAACGACCGTGCTGCGGCCGGGTGCCGCCGGGACGGCGAACACCTTCAGGAACAGCTGTGCGAGGGGGCCGATGGACACCGCGTAGAGCAGGGTGCCGACGCCGACCGTGCCGCCGAGCGCGAATCCGGTGACGACTACCGCGACCTCGATCGCCGTCCGGATGAGCCGGATCGAACGGCCGGTACGCCGGTGCAGCCCCGTCATCAGACCGTCCCGGGGGCCGGGCCCGAAGCTCGCCGCGATGTAGAGCCCGGTCGCCGCCCCGTTGAGCACGATGCCGGCGGCCATCAGCGGAATCCGCACCGCGAACGCGTGCACCGCGGGAACCACGGCGAGTGCGGCGTTCATGGCGAGGCCGATGACGAAGACGTTGGAGACCGTGCCGAGGCCCGGCCGCTGGCGCAGCGGGACCCACAGGAGCAGCACGGCCGCCCCCACGACGATGGACACCGTGCCGATGCTCAGCCCGGTGTGCCCGGCGAGCCCCTGGTGCAGCACGCCCCAGGGTTCCAGCCCGAGGCCGGCCTCCACGAGGAGCGCGGAACTCACGCCGTACAGCGTGAGCCCCGCGTAGAGCTGGACCAACCGTCGCCCGAGACGGCCTTGCGTGGACAAGAGATACCCCCCGATGGTGAAGGTGGCCTGACCCGTGTCACTCTGTGGCTCGGAGGAGGAAGCCATCCATGGCCAATCCGGGGAAGGTGGACTGATTCTCATGGCGCAGTGGACCTCGGTAGTGGGCGCCGCGCAGCTTGCCCGGTTGCTCAGCTCCCAGCAGGAGCGCCCGGCCGGTCCCGGCACCCGCCGTCCGCCCGCCTACCGCGCGCTCGCCGACGGGGTCCGGCTGCTGGTGCTCGAGGGGCGCGTCCCGGTCGCCGCCCGGCTGCCCGCCGAACGCGAACTGGCGCTCTCCCTGTCCGTGAGCCGTACGACCGTGGCGGCGGCGTACGAGGCGCTGCGCGCGGAGGGGTTCCTGGAGTCCCGGCGGGGCGCCGGCAGCTGGACCGCCGTTCCGGCGGGCAACCCGCTTCCCGCCCGCGGCCTCGAACCACTGCCCCCCGAGGCCCTCGGCTCGCTGATCGACCTCGGCACCGCCGCCCTCCCGGCGCCCGAACCCTGGCTGACCCGTGCGGTCCAGGGCGCCTTGGAGGAGCTCACGCCGTACGCCCACACCCACGGCGACTACCCGGCCGGCCTCCCGGTCCTGCGCTCGATGATCGCGGAGCGCTACACCGCGCGCGGGATCCCGACCATGCCCGAGCAGATCATGGTCACGACGGGTGCGATGGGTGCGATCGACGCGATCTGCCATCTCTTCGGCGGGCGCGGTGAACGCATCGCCGTCGAGTCACCGTCGTACGCCAACATCCTCCAGCTGATGCGGGAGGCGGGTGCCCGGCTCGTCCCCGTCGCGATGGCCGAGGGGCTCTCGGGCTGGGACATGGACCGCTGGCGCCAGGTCCTGCGCGAGGCGGCGCCCCGGATCGCGTACGTCGTCGCCGACTTCCACAACCCCACGGGGGCGCTCGCCGACGAGGACCAGCGCCGGCGGCTGGTGGACGCGGCCCGCTCGGCGGGCACGGTGCTGGTCGCCGACGAGACGATGACCGAGCTGTGGCTGGACGACGTGGAGATGCCCCGCCCGGTCTGCGGCTTCGACCCGGCGGGCTCGACCGTCATCACGGTCGGCTCGGCGAGCAAGGCCTTCTGGGCGGGCATGCGCATCGGCTGGGTGCGGGCGGCTCCCGATGTGATCCGCAGCCTGGTCGCCGCGCGGGCCTATGCCGACCTGGGGACGCCGGTGCTGGAGCAACTGGCGGTGAACTGGCTGTTCAGCACGGGCGGTTGGGAGCAGGCTGTCGAACTGCGCCGGGCGCAGGCGCGCGAGAACCGGGACGACCTGCTGACAGCGATCCGACGGGAGCTGCCGGACTGGGAGTTCGAGGTGCCGAAGGGCGGGCTGACCTTGTGGGTCCGTGCGGGGGGACTGTCCGGCTCGCGGCTGGCGGAGGCGGGGGAGCGGGTGGGAGTGCGGGTGCCCTCGGGGCCGCGGTTCGGGGTCGACGGGGCTTTCGAGGGCTATGTGCGCCTTCCGTTCACCGTCGGGGGAGCGGTGGCGGACGAAGCGGCGGCGCGGTTGGCGGCGGCGGCGCGGTGGGTGGAGTCGGGGGCGAGCGGGGGGAACGGCGAGGCGCCGCGGACTTTCGTGGCGTAGCGGCGGGGCGGTTCGTCGGCTGCGGGCCGGTGGGGCCGGTCACGCAGTTCCTCCCCAGCCTTCGGCCGGGGGTGCCCCCCCAGCGCCCCTTCAGGGCGCACAGCTGCGGGCAGTCGTGCCTCCCCCAGTGCCTTAAGGGCCTGGGAGGTGCCCCCAGGGCGGCGGGTGGGCGCGGGCGGCGCCCGGCAAGCGGCGGTGAGCGTCCCCGCCCCCGGCCTCAGCCCTCGGCGACCGCGGCTTCCAACGGTGCCGCCTGCTCCACCACCCCGCTCCGCGGCGGCAGCAGCGCCAGTACCGCCTCGCGGTCGACCTCGCTCGTCGCGTCGTCGTACGGATCGGGAGTCGCCGGCACCTGGAGCCGCAGCACCGGCCCGCGCCCCAGCCGCGCGTACCCCCGCCCCGGCGGCACCTGGGCCAGCGGTGTCGTGTGCGGCGGGGCTCCCAGCGCCGCGGCCAGCTCGTCCGGCAGCGCCGGTCCGAGCACGACGCGCGCGCACGCGTGCTGTCGTACCGCCTCGCTCAGCACGTCCGCGCTGTCGAGCTGCTCGGCGACCACCACGGTGACGTTGGCCGCGCGGCCGTGCCGGAGGGGGGCCTGGAGGAGGGCCTGCGGGTCCTTGTGGCCGTCCGCCGAGGCCAGGTGGACGAAGGCGCTCGGGCGGTCGACGAGGATCCACAGGGGGCGCCGGCAGTCGTCCGGCGGCGGATGGCCCGCCTGGCGCGCGCGGCTCAGGGCGATGAGCCGCCGCTCCGTCTCGTTCGCGGCCCACTCCAGGCTGGCCAGTGCCCCGGCGAGCCCGCACTCCACGGCCAGGACCCCGTCCCGTCCGGCGAGGCACATGTACTCGCCGGTGCCGCCGCCCTCGACGATGAGGACGTCGCCGTACTGGAGGGCCTGCAGGGCGATGGAGCGCAGCAGGGTCGAGGTACCGCTGCCGGGGCGGCCCATGACCAGCAGGTGCGGCTCGGTGGAGCGGGCGCCGGTGCGCCAGACGACCGGCGGCACGTCACGCTGCTCGTCGCCGTACCCGAGCGGGAGCGTGCGCTGGACCTCGCTGGGGTCGGTGAACCCCAGGACCGTCTCGCCCGGCGCGGTGACGAAGCGCTGGGCGGCGATGTCGGTGGGCAGCGGGGCGAGGACGGTCACCGTGAGCCGGTTGCCCTCCTCGTCCCACGCGAAGTGGTACTCGCGGCCTCGCCCGGACTTCGCGGTGAGCAGGTTCTCGATCCGTGCGCGGGCCTGGGGCTCGCCGTCCGGGAAGTACGCGGGATAGCGGAGCAGCAGCTGGCCGAGGCGGCCCGCGTCGTCGAACTCGTGGGCGAGGAAGGCCTTGTCCCACTCCCCGCCGTGTGCGTACAGCGGCGCCGGGTCCTCGGCGGCCGAGAAGTACGGCACCAGGGCCTCGTACAGGGACTGGAGCCGCTGGGTCTGCGACTCGTCGGGGCCCTCCGGCGGGGACGGGGCGCGGTCGCGGCCCTGCCAGGCGCTCGCCGCCATCAGGGTGATGACGGCGAGCAGCGGCCCGTACGGCACCAGCGCCATGACCAGGACGACGGAGGCCACCAGGAACAGCAGCGGCCCGCGCTTGTCCTTGGGAGTCTCCGCCCAGCGGCGCCGCCCGGCCGAGGCCAGCCGGCTCAGCCCGCGGGTCACGGTGATGAGCGGGTGGAGGACGTCGGTGGCGTTGTCGGCGGCCGTCCGGGCCAGCTCCCGGCTCCGGGCGAGCTGCGCGCCGCCGTTGCTCAGAATGCGGGGGAGAGGGCGCCGGGCCACTGCTGTCTCCTCACGGTGCGTACGGGCTGGCGCGGCATCAGAACTTGATGCCGCCGAGCAGGCTCGCCAGGCTCTCGCCGCCTGCCTTGATGCTCGGTGCGATGGCCGTGCTGGCGAGATAGAAGCCGAAGAGCGCCGAGACCGTGGCGTGCGACGGCTTCAGTCCGTCCTTGCGGAAGAAGAGGAAGACGACGATGCCGAGCACGATGACGCCTGAGATGGAGAGGATCATTTGAGATCTCCTGGTGTCGAAGGGGGGACAGTCACCATGAGTTCTTCCAGGATCACAGCACGTATCCATATTATTAAAGGTGTAAATGGGTGAAACTCGCCTTATTTCACCTATTTGGCGTATCGCTCCGTGTTCCGCGTCGGCCGGATCGGTCGTCTCCCGGCGCGGGAATGTGATCGTTCGGCGGGGTTGCGGTGATCTTTACCTCGGGCAGATCCGGTCATGTGCACCCGGAGCCAGTACGCTGGCGATTCACTCGTACGGCTCTGCGGCCCGCCCGTTGCCGTACGCTCCCCCAGTCCGCGATAGTCCCCGCAGCGCACAGGAGAGGCGGTCCGGCCGATGAGCGAAGCCCTCGACCCCGAGGTCGTGGAGCTGGCGACCAAGATCTTCGATCTGGCCCGGCAGGGGCGGACCGAAGAGCTCGTGGCGTACCTCGACGCGGGCGTTCCGGCCAACCTCACCAACGACCGCGGCGACTCCCTCGTGATGCTCGCCGCCTATCACGGTCACGCCGGAGCGGTGCGTGAGCTGCTCGCCCGGGGCGCCGAGGCGGACCGGGTCAACGACCGCGGCCAGACGCCACTCGCCGGAGCGGTCTTCAAGGGCGAGACGGACGTGGTCAAGGTGCTGGTGGAGGCCGGCGCGGACCCGGCGGCGGGCACTCCGTCAGCCGTCGACACCGCACGGATGTTCGGCAAGGTGGAGGTTCTGGAACTGTTCGGTACCTCCTGACCCATCTGTTCTGACCAGCTAAAGCACACAAAACGGGGGAGGCGGTACAGGGCCGCCGAAATTTCGGTCGCGGCAGGTCGAAGTGCCGAGTCATCATGACGTCGTGATTCACGGACGCGATGGCCGGGCAGGTGTTGCCGCACCGCGCGGGCCGTGATGCGGCCCGCATGGGCCACTGACGAGAGGCAGAGAGAAATGGTCTACAGCAAGCAAGAGACGGCGGGCGCTCCGACGTTGTGTCACGCGGCCAGGTAGTGCGTGTTCTCCGGTTGCGTCGACGCTTGATGTGAGGCTGTTTCCCATGTTCGATCCGGTCATAGCGCCCAGCGGTACGCTGCTCGGCCTGCTTCAGCGGGGCCGAGGCGACGGCACGCTGCACGCGCTCACCGCCCCGCGCGCCGAGGCGCTCGCGGCGCTGAACCACTGTGTGCTCCACGACCCCCGCCACGACTGGCAGGTGGAGAACCGCTCGCTGTACTACGCCCGGCTCTACCTCGACCTGAACGGCGAGCTGGACGCCATCGAGGCACACCTCTTCGAGCCCGAGGACGTCCTCGACACCGAGGAGTCCCGCACCGGCCTCGCGCTGGCCGTGCTCGGGCACCTCGCCTCCTACGGCAGGCGGGACGCGCTCGACCTGCTGCGCAGGTACGCCGCGACCGGCGCCAACTGGGCCTGGGCCCTGGACGAGCTGGCGCTGCGCGACGACGACGCGGGCCTGCGCGCCCTCGCCGCCCCGGTGCTGGCGCGTTTCACCACGGACGCCGAGGGCGAGGCCGAACTGGCCGCCGCCGTACGGGACGCGTTCGAGCCACGGCCCTGGCGGCTGTGGGCCGAGGATCCGCGCGAAACGATCGCCACGCGTGTGCGTGCCGCGCAGGAGACCGGCTGTTTCGACCGCTGGCAGCGCCAGATGCGACCTGCCGGGCCCCGTCCGGGGTGGAGCGTGCGCGCCGTCTTCGAATGGGCCCAGCAAGGCCTCGAGCGGGGCGCGGCCCTCCACGTGCCGGCCGCCCGCTGTCTGGTCGCCGTCGCCGGCCCCGAGGACCGGCCGGAGATCGTCCAGGCCGCCAAGGACGGCACCGACGGAGCCCGCTGCACCGCCCTGCGCTATCTCGCCGACAGCAACGACCCGGACGCGCTGAACTTGATCGAGGCCGCGGTGACCGACGGCACGGTGACCGTCGTGGAGGCCGCCGTCGACGCCTTCGAACGCATGCGCAGTGTCGCCGCCGTCGACCGCGCGCGCGGCTGGGCCCGACGGCCCGACGCCCTCGGCGCCGCCGCCGGCCGGATGCTGGCCTGCCGCGGCGGGACCAAGGACAGCGACCTGGTCCTCGCCGCGCTGCGGGAGGCCGTACGCGGCGAAGGCCCCGACGCGCCGACCCTGTGGACACTCGTCGACGGCACCGGACGCCTCGGCATCGTCTGCGCCGCCCCCGTCCTGCGCCACGTCTACCGCGAGACCGCCTCGTCCCACCTCCGTGGCCGCGCCGCCCGCGCCCTCGCCGCCACCGACCCCTCCTTCGCCACCGGCTTCGCCGTCGAATGCCTGTGGGACTGCGAGGAGACCACCCGTGAACTCGCCGCCCGGCACGCCGAGACCGGTGACGCCCGGGTCGTCGAACAACTCCGCCGGCTCGCCGCCGACCCCGCCGAGGAGGCGGAGGTGCAGACGGCCGTACGCAGCCGCATCGGACCGGACACGGCCGCCATGTGACACCTCACTGCGACCGGGAACTGCTGCACCACGGGAACCACGGGGGATCCCGCACAAGTCCCCTACGCGGCCGACCGCCCGCCGGGTGAACAACCGGTGACCGCCGGGGCGGCCGAGCATGGACGCCGGTTGGCCCGCTCGGGTGTGCAGGGCAACGCTCATGGGACGTTTAACAACCGGAAAGATCCACTTTGACGCGGCCACGTCCAGCGCGGCGACAACACCGGTATGCGTGTCGTCATCGTGACCGAATCCTTTCCCCCCGATGTGAACGGCGTGGCCCACTGCGCGCTCCAGACCGCCCGACACCTCGTCGATCGCGGTCACGCTCCCCTCGTCGTCGCTCCGGCCCCCGCCCCCGGAAACAGGCTCGCCGCGGCCGCCGCGCCCTGCCCTGTCGTCCACGTCCCCTCCCTTCCGCTCCCGGGCTATCCCCAGGTCCGCGTGGCTCTCCCCAGCCGCAAGCTCGCCGCCGCCCTGATCGAGCACCGCCCCGACGTGGTGCACCTGGCCAGCCCCTTCATCCTCGGCGTCCGCGGCATGGCCGCCGCCGCCCGGCTCGGCATCCCCGCCGTCGCCGTCTACCAGACCGACCTGGCCGGATACGCCCGCACCTACGTGGGCGCCGGCGAGGCCGCCGCCTGGCGGCGGATCCGGTCGGTGCACGGCGCCGCCGACCGCACCCTCGCCCCGTCCACCGCCTCGATCAGCGACCTGGAGGCGCACGGGGTGCCCCGGATCCAGCTGTGGCAGCGCGGCGTGGACACCGTCCGCTTCCGCCCCGAGTTCCGCGACGAGTCCCTGCGCCGCGAGATCGCCCCCAACGGCGAGCTCATCGTCGGCTACGTCGGCCGCCTCGCCCCCGAGAAGCAGGTCGAACTCCTCGCCGGGGTCTGCGGCCTGGAGGGCGTGAAGGTCGTGATCGTGGGCGACGGACCGGCCCAGGCCCACCTCACCGAGGCGCTGCCCGGCGCTGTCTTCCTCGGCCGCCGCACCGGTGACGACCTCGCCCGGATCTTCGCCTCGTTCGACGTCTTCGCGCACACCGGCCCCTTCGAGACGTTCTGCCAGACCGTCCAGGAGGCCATGGCCAGCGGGGTCCCGGTGGTCGCGCCCGCCGTCGGCGGCCCGATCGACCTGGTCGACCACGGCCGCACCGGGTTCCTGGTGCCGCCGCGCGACGCCGGTGCCGTCCGGGAGGCCGTGGCCTCCCTCGTCGCCGACGCCGGGATGCGGGCCGCGTTCGGCCACGCCGCCCGCGCCACCGTCGAGGGCCGTACCTGGGCCGCGGTCGGCGACCAGCTGATCGGCCACTACGAGGACGTCCTCGCGGCACGCCGGCCGGTGGTGGCGGCATGAGCGTCACCTCGCCGGGCCCGCTGCGCATCGTCCGGCTGGCCAACTTCGTCGCCCCCGCCTCCGGCGGTCTGCGCACCGCCCTGCGCGAACTCGGCAAGGGCTTCGTGGCGGCCGGGCACGAGTCGGTCCTGATCGTGCCGGGCGAGCGCTACTCGGACCGGTACGAGGAGCAGGGCCGGGTCATCACGCTGCCCGGCCCGCTGCTCCCCGGCACCGGCGGCTACCGCGTCCTCGTCGACAGGAAGCGGGTCCAGACCCTCCTGGAGCACCTGGCCCCGGACCGCCTGGAGGTGTCCGACCGCACGACCCTGCGCTGGACCGGCCGCTGGGCCCGGCGCGCCCGGGTCCCCGCCGTGATGGTCTCCCACGAGACCGCCGACGGGGTGCTGCGCACCTGGGGCATGTCCGAGAACATGTCCCGGCGCACCGCCGACGCGCTCAACATCCGTACGGCGCACACGTACGCGCGCGTGGTGTGCACCACCGAGTTCGCCGAGCGCGAGTTCGTCCGCATCGGCGCGCGCAACGTCGTACGGGCCCCGCTGGGCGTCGACCTGGTGGGCCGCCATCCCTCGCTGCGCGACCTCGAGCTGCGGGCCCGGTACGCGCGCGAGGACGAGGCGCTGCTCGTCATGTGCTCGCGGCTGTCCGTGGAGAAGCGGCCCGGCACCGCCATCGACGCCGTGGAGACGCTGGTACGGCGCGGCCGCCGGGTGATCCTGGTCGTGGCCGGCGACGGGCCGCTGCGGGAGCGTCTGGAGCAGCGGGTGCGGGAGCGCAGGCTGCCGGTGACCTTCCTGGGGCACGTCTCCGACCGGGACAGCCTGGGCGCGCTGCAGGCGTCCGCCGACGTCGCCCTGGCGCCGGGACCCGCGGAGACCTTCGGGCTGGCCGCCCTGGAGGCCATGGCCTGCGGGACGCCCGTGGTCGCCAGCGCCTCCTCCGCGCTCCCCGAGGTGATCGGCGCCGCGGGGGCCACCGCGGCCGACCGTGGGGAGGCGTTCGCCGACGCCGTGGAGATGCTCCTGGGGCGTCCCGGCGCCGAGCGCAGGGAGGTCGCACGCGCGCGTGCCGAGTGCTTCGGCTGGGGCACGGCGGTGGAGGCGTTCCTCGCCGCGCACGACGCGCCGGTGCTGTCCCGTCGTGACGAGAGCGGAGCGACGGCACCGGTCCGTCGTGTCGTGCCGGAGGGCGTGGCATGAGAACGGTTCGTTTCGTGGCGCTCGGGGACTCCCTGACCGAGGGCGTGGGCGACCCCGCCGGCGACGGGTGGCGCGGCTGGGCCGCGCTGCTGGCCGGCGGACTCGCCGCGAAGGAGGTGGAGTTCACCAACCTCGCGGTCAGCGGGGCCCAGACCCGGGACGTGCTGGAGCGCCAGACCCCGGCCGCACTGGAACTGCGCCCCGACATCGTCGCCGTCGTCATAGGGGTCAACGACACCTTGCGCTGCACCTTCGACATCCACGCGGTGGCCGAACGGCTCGACAAGGTCTACGCGGCCCTGACCGCGCAGGGCGCGATCCTGCTCACGGCGTGCCTGCCCGACCCCGGTTCGATGTGGGGGCTTCCGGGCGCGCTGGCCCGTCCGCTGGCCCGCCGGGGGCGGGCGGTCAACGCGGTGGTGCACGCGCTGTCCGAGCGGTACGGGGCCGTCCACCTGCACGCGTCGGAGGGCGCCTGGCTCACCGACCGCGAGATGTGGAGCGCGGACCGGCTGCATCCGTGCGAGCGCGGCCACCGGCAGCTCGCCGTCCGCTTCCACGCCCTGCTCGCCCCGCTGGGCATGGCGACGGGGACGGCGCCGTCCCCCGAGCCCGAGTTCCCGCCGCCGACGAAGAAGGCGAGTCTCCTCTGGCTGGCCACGGCCGGCACCGCCTGGGTGATCAGGCGCTGCCGCGACCTGCTGCCCCAGCTGCTGCGGCTGGCCGTCGACGAGATGCGGCACCGCCGCAGGGGCACCAGCGGCCGCCTGGACCTGAGCGCGTCCGCCGCGGTCTCCGCCGCGCTGGCCGCCCTCCAGCCGCCGGAGCGGCCCGCCGATGCCGCGTGAGGACGACGAGGTGCGCACGGACGACGGCACCGGGCGAGACCGCCGGGCGATGCCGCCCCGGCGGATCAGCGACGGCGTACGGCCACGAAGCGGACCGGGATGCCCGGGACCGCCTGGGCCGCCGCCGGGAGGTCTGCGGCGCGGACCACCGCGATCACCGGATAGCCGCCGGTGGTCGGATGGTCGGCCAGGAACACCACCGGACGGCCGTCCGGCGGCACCTGCACGGCACCGAGAACCATGCCCTCGCTGGGGAGTTCACCGGTACGGGCCCGCTCCAGGGCGGGCCCTTGCGTGCGCAGCCCGATCCGGTTGCTCGCCGACGACACGCGGTACGCGCGCGAGGCGAACGCCCGGACGGCCTCCGGCGTGAACCAGCCGGCCCGCGGACCGAGCGTCACCCGCAGCACGAGCTCCGCCGGCGGGGACGGCTGCGGTACGACGTCCACGCGCGCGTGCGGCCCCACAGGGGTGCCCAACGGCAGCACCGTGCCGTCCGCCAGCGGAGCGGGACCGAGCCCGGAGAGCAGGTCCGTGGACCGGCTGCCGAGCACCGGCTCCACGGCGATCCCACCGGCGACGGCCACGTAACTCCGTACGCCGGAGCGGGCAGCTCCCACGTCCAGCAGTTCCCCGGCCGGAACCACGACGGGCGCGCCCCAGGCTGCCGGACGCCCGCCCACCGTGACGGGGCACGGCGCGCCGCCGACCGCCACCACGACCGTCGAACGCGGCCGCAGGGCACACCCGTTGAGCGTGGTCTCCAGAACGGCCGCGTCCGGTGCGTTCCCGGCCAGCCGGTTGACGAGCGCCGCGGCGGGCGGATCGAGCGCCCCGGAGCGGGGCACCCCCAGATGCGCGTGCCCGGGCCGCCCGCGGTCCTGCACGGTGGTCAGCGCACCGGCCCGTACGACGACGAGCGCGCGGTCGGTCATACGTCCTCCACCGGAACGAACCGCACGCGCGTCCCCGGCGTCAGCAGCGCGGCCGGCATGCGTGCGTGGTCCCACAGCACCGCCTCCGTCGTCCCGATGAGCTGCCAGCCGCCCGGCGAGGAACGCGGGTACACACCGGTGTACGGACCGGCCAGCGCCACCGCGCCCGCGGGCACGGCGGTGCGCGGGGTGGCCCGGCGCGGCACGTCGTAGCGGGCGGGCAGCCCGGTGAGGTACCCGAAGCCGGGCGCGAAGCCGCAGAAGGCGACCGTGAACTCGGCGCCCGCGTGGATGCGGGCCACCTCGCGCTCGGGAACCCGCCAGTGGGCGGCGACCTCGGCGAGGTCCGGGCCGTCGTAGCGCACGGGCAGCTCGATCGCCGCACGCGCGCGTGGGGGAGCGGGCGGGATCGCGGTGGTGGCCAGTTCGGTGGCCAGGCGGGCCGGGTCGTCGAGGCCGTCGAGCAGGACCGTGCGGGCGGCGGGCACGATCTCGCGGACCGTCAGCGAGCCCTCCGCGCGGCGGCGCAGCAACTCGACGTGCAGGGCCTGGGCCTGCGTGCCGGAGCCGACCTCGACGAGGAGGGCGTCGTCGCCGACCGGGTGGACCGTCAGGGGCGTGGCTTCGGGCGCCTCCGACCGTGGGCTCGTGCTCACGCTCACACCTGCGCCCACGTTCGTGCCCGCGCTCATGCGAAGGCCGCCACGGTCACGCCCGCCGCCGTGAGCCGCGCGCGCACCCGCCGCGCCAGCTCCACGGCGCCCGGGGTGTCGCCGTGCAGACAGAGCGAGCGGGCGCGCACCGCGATGCGCGCTCCGGAGTGCGAGGTGACCGCGCCGGAGCGCGCCAGTTCCACCGAGCGCTTCACGACCGCCTCCGGGTCGCTCACCACCGCGCCCTCGCGCCCGCGCGGGACAAGCGTCCCTTCGTCGGTGTACGCGCGGTCCGCGAAGGCCTCGGTGACCGTCGGCAGCCCCGCCTTCCCCGCCAGCGTGAGCAGCCGGGAACCAGGCAGCCCCAGAACCGGAAGCGAGGCGTCCGCGAGAAGCACGCCGTCGACCACCGCGGCGGCCTGCTCCTCGTCGTGCACGACCCGGTTGTAGAGCGCGCCGTGCGGCTTCACGTACGCCACGCGCGCGCCGGCGGCCCGGGCGAAGACCTCCAGGGCGCCGATCTGGTAGGCCACCTCGGCCGCCAGCTCGGCGGGCGGCACGTCCATCGCGCGCCGCCCGAACCCCGCCAGGTCCCGGTAGGACACCTGGGCGCCGATCGTCACCCCCTGCGCGGCCGCCAGCTCGCACACCCGCCGCATGGTGGCCGCGTCCCCCGCGTGGAAGCCGCAGGCCACATTGGCGCTGGTCACGACGGACAGCAGTTGCTCGTCGTCGGTGAGCCGCCAGCGGCCGAAACCCTCGCCCAGGTCGGCGTTCAGGTCGATCGAGGTCATGGATGCGCTGTCTCTCCTGTCAGGCCACGCGGTACTGCTCGTCGCGGGCGTCGCTGATGAACATCTGGCCCGGTGCGTGGGTGATGGCGAACGGCGGCCGGGAGGCCATGACCGCCGCCTGCGGAGTCACCCCGCAGGCCCAGAACACCGGGATGTCGTCCGGGTCGGCGTCCACCGGGTCGCCGAAGTCGGGCCGGCCGAGGTCGGCGATGCCGAGCGCGGCGGGATCGCCGCAGTGCACGGGGCCGCCGTGCACCGCCGGGAGCAGACTGCTCTCCCGGATCGCGGTCGACAGATGCTGCGGCGGTACCGGGCGCATGGACACCACCATCGGCCCGCGCAGCCGTCCCGCCGGACGGCACGGCCGGCTGGTCACGTACATGGGCACGTTCCGGCCCTGCTCGACGTGGCGTATCGGCACCCCGGCCCCGGCCAGCGCCCACTCGAAGGTGAAGCTGCACCCGAGCAGGAACGACACCAGGTCGCCGCGCCAGTACGCGCGCACGTCCGTCGGCTCGTCCACCAACTCCCCGTCCCGCCACACCCGGTAGCGTGGCAGGTCGGTACGCAGGTCCGCGCCCTCCGCCAGTTCGGTGCCGGTCGCACCGGCGTCGGTGACGTCGAGCACCGGGCAGGGCTTCGGATTGCGCTGGCAGAACAGCAGCATGTCGTACGCCCAGTCGGCGGGCACCGAGATCAGGTTGGCCTGGGTGTGACCCGCCGCGACCCCGGCCGTGGGGCCCGTGAGACCGTCCCGGAAACGGGCCCGGGCGCTTCTCGGGCTCCACGCGTGCGCGTGCTCGTCGACGAGGACGACCGGACGGTCCTCCGTGGCCAGGGTGAGGACGTGGTCTTCCGCAGGGTTCACGCCAGTTCCTTCCCGCGCGTCTCGGGCAGTCCGAACAGCGCCGCGGCGGCGAGCGCGTAGCCGGCCGCGCCGAAGACCAGCGCGCCGCCCAGGCCCCAGCTGTCGGCGAGGAAGCCCACCAGGGTCGGGAAGACCGCGCCCACCGCGCGGCCCGCGTTGTACGTGAAGCCCTGGCCGGTGCCGCGCACCGCCGTCGGGTACAGCTCACTCAGGTACGAACCGAAGCCGCTGAAGATGGCCGACATGCAGAAGCCGAGCGGGAAACCGAGCACGAGGAGCAGCGTGTTGGCGCCACCCGGGATGTTCGCGTACGCCAGCACGCACACCGCCGACAGCACCGCGAACAGCCAGATGTTGCGCCGCCGGCCCAGCCGGTCGGTGAGGTAGCCGCCGGTCAGATAGCCGAGGAAGGCCCCCGAGATCAGGAAGGTCAGATAGCCGCCGGTACCGACGACCGACAGACCGCGCTCGGTCTTCAGGTACGTCGGGATCCAGGTCGCCAGCGTGTAGTAGCCGCCCTGCACACCCGTGGACAGCAGGCCGGCGAAGACCGTGGTGCGCAGCAGCCCGGGCGCGTCGGCCGTGCCCGGCCGGAAGATGGTGACGAACGAGCCGCGCTGCGGGCTCTGTTCGCGTACCGCGACCGCCTGCGGGGCGTCGTGCACCCGGCGGCGCAGCCACACCACGAGGAGCGCGGGCAGCGCGCCGGTCCAGAACATCACCCGCCAGGCCAGGTCGTCGCCGGCGAACGAGAAGACCAGCGTGTACACGATCGCGGCGAGCGCCCAGCCGACGGCCCAGGAGCTCTGGACGGCCCCCAGCGTGCGGCCACGGTGGCGGGCGCTCGCGTACTCGGCGACCAGGATCGCGCCGACCGCCCACTCGCCGCCGAAGCCGAGGCCCTGGAACGCGCGGAACACCAGCAGGGTCTCGTAGTTGGGGGCGAAGCCGCAGGCCACCGTGAAGACCGCGTAGGTGATCACGGTGATCATCAGCGCGCGGACCCGGCCGACCCGGTCCGCGAACACGCCCGCCGCGGCGCCGCCGACCGCGGAGACCACCAGGGTGACGGTGGTGAACAGGCCGGTCTGGCCGCTGTCCAGGCCGAAGTACGCCGCGAGCGCGACCATGCTCAGCGGCAGGGTGAAGTAGTCGTACGAATCCAGGGCATATCCGCCGAAAGCTCCGGCGAACGCGCGTCGGCCGCGCGGACCGAGGGCGCGCAGCCAGCCGAACGCGCCGTCCTCGGCGGTGCGTTCACCCCTGCCCGATCGCGCGTCGGAGGACAGGGCCTGCGGTGGAGGAGTCGTGCTCATGGGCACCTCGCAGTTGAGGGACGGAGGGTGCGGGGACTGAGCAGTGCGGGGCCGTGCGAAGGGTCGTAGCGGGCGGCCCACCGAGGGGCGTCGTACGGTGAGCGTGATGAGCACCGTAGAGGATCGTTCAACGATCCTTCAATACCCGCGTTGTTTCGTTCCTGTGTCTGCGGTTGAATTCCGTCATGGCAGAGCAGCTGACGGGACTGGCCGACGACCGCGCCCTCCTCGGGCGGACCAGCACCGCGGAACGGGTCTCCGACATCCTCAGGAGCCGCATCGCGGACGGTTACTTCCCGCCAGGCACCCGCCTGTCGGAGGACGGCATCGGCGGCGCGCTCGGCGTCTCCCGCAACACCCTGCGCGAGGCGTTCCGCCTGCTCACCCACGAACGCCTGCTGGTCCACGAACTCAACCGGGGCGTCTTCGTCCGGGTTCTGACCGTGGAGGACGTCGAGGACATCTACCGCACCCGCGCCCTCGTCGAGTGCGCGGTCGTACGCGGCCTCGGTGACCCGCCGTACGCCCTGGAGAGCCTGTCGGCGGCAGTCGCCGAGGGGCAGTCGGCGGCCACCGCGGATGACTGGAAAGCAGTGGGTACGGCCAACATCCACTTCCACCGGGAACTGGTCGCCCTGGCCGCCAGCGAACGCACCGACGAACTGATGCGCAGCGTCTTCGCGGAACTCCGCCTCGCCTTCCACGTGGCCGACGACCCCCACGCCCTGCACGAGCCGTACCTGGCCCGCAACCGGGAGATCCTGGAATCGCTGGAACGCGGCGACAGGCGCGCCGCCGAGCGGCTCCTGGAGACGTATCTCACGGACTCCCTGGAACGGGTGGTCGAGGTCTACCGCCGCCGCGTCGACAGCACCTCGTAGGCTGCAGCGCCCCTTCAGGGGCGCTGGGGGTACCCCCCGGCCGAAGGCTGGGGGAGGAACTGCGCGAGCGGCCCCCGCCAGCCCGCACGCTGACAACCGCCCTGCAGTACCCGGCCCCACCGGCGGAGCCGCTCCGCGTCGTTTGGGCCGATGTCGGACCCAGGACCTAGTCTGTGCACCGTGACTTCGCCTGCATCGACGGACAGCGTTCCGCCCCAGCTCAGCGCGGGGCCGCGCCCGGCACCGGGCCCGGCCGCCGACGAGGGGCTGGCGCGGCGGCTGCGCGCGCTCGCCTGCACGGCGCCGCTGCACGACCTCGACGCACGCAAGGCGAACCTGGCCGGCGAGTACTCGGTGTACGGCATGGCCGAGGTGGCCCTCTCCGCCATCGACCTGGTCACCCTGAACATGGACTTCGACACCGGTGCCGACCACGAGCAGATCGTCGCCCGGCTGATCCCGCGCATCTCCGCCCAGGCCCCGCACCGCCCCGTCGCCGAGCACGAGCGCGTGGCCCGCTGGATCCTGGAGAACCTGATCAACGTCGGCAGCGTCGACCGCGGCTTCCGCGCGGTGTACGGCACCTTCGCGCCGGACGGCTCGTACGTCCGCCGGGACTACGACTTCAAGCTCATCGAGGAGGTGCCCGGCCCGGGCGGCACGGTGTACCTCCGGACCACCGACGAGGCGGTCAACGTCCTCGTCGGCGCCCTCGACACGGATGTCACCAGCGCCCAGATCGCGGCCGAGGTGAAGCTGGAGGTGCTGATCAACCGCGGCCGGCTCGCCGACGCCCAACTCGCCGCGGAGCAGGCCCGCTACCGGACCGTGCAGTACTCGGAGAGCCTGCGCCGGGCCCTGGAGGCCACCCGGCGCAACGTCCGCGCGGTGGACTGGCTCAACGCCGTCCCCGACATGATCGCCGAGGCCCTGGACCACGTCGCCGACCGGTACCGGCACGAGAACGCGATCCTCACCAACATCCGCAAGGCCCGCGACGAGACCGAGGAGCCCGAGAACAAGCGGCGCGCCGCCGAGCTCGTCGACATCGTCAAGGACTGCATCCGCCGGCACACCCAGTTGCAGTCACGGCTGCTGGAGGCGGGGCCGCTGTTCCGTGCGGAGCAGGACCGGCAGGCGTTCGCGACGCCCATGACGACGTCGGGGACGGACCTGTACGGGCACCTCCTCGCGCCGCTGCTCCCGTTGCCGCTGGAGCAGGCGGGCCGGGTCACGGGGGCGTTCTTCGCGCGTGGGACCGGGCTGCGGACGCCGGTGTCGGTGCGGGTCGGCGACCTCGTCGACATACTGCTGACGCCGCCGGTGGAGCGGGAGCACCTGGGTGCGGAGATGCCGGAGCCGGACCTCGTCGCCACGCCGGACGACAGCCGGTTCAGCGAGAATCAGCTGGCGGACGCCATGCGGCTGCTGGACCTTCCGGCCGACGCGCCTCGGCGCTTGTCCGGGCTGCTGGCGGAGGCACGGCGCGTGGGCGGCGAGGAGCTGGCCTACCTGGTCGCCTTGCTGGCGGTGCACGCCGCGAGCCCGGCCGTGGGCACGGCCTACCGGCAGGGCGAGGAGAAGCTGCTGTTCGCGGTGGACGACGGCACGCAGCTGGACGACCCCGGCTTCGGCGGTGCCGATCTCATCGTCGGGACGGCCTTGCTGGACGCGGTGGGGATGGCTGCGGATCGGACCGAGGCCGCGTGATGTCGTGTGCCGGGTGCGGACCGGTGGGGGCTGATCGCGCAGTTCCTCCCCCAGCCTTCGGCCGGGGGTACCCCCAGCGCCCAGAAGGGGCGCTTGCGCAGGCCTCTGTTTTCAAGATCGAGGAGTTGTAGTCGTGAGCGAGTACGTCGAGGTCGAGGTGTCTGCTGGGGCGGCGCCCGCCGCCGTCACGCCCGCCGATGCCGCCGACGCCGCTCGGCTCGTCGCCTTCGGGTTGCAGCCCAAGCTGCAGCCCGCGCGTGATCAGGAGTACACCGAGCTGCTGCGGCGCTACCGGGAGGACCCGCCATTCGCGCGGCTCGCCGATGCCGTGGCCGCCGGGCTCGGGCTGGTGGTCCTCGAGGTGTCGCCCCGCGCGGGCATGGCCGTGGCCGCCGCAGAGGACTCGGTGTTCGCCGTGCGCATGGGCGACTACGCGCGCCGTACGTCCGCGGACGGCAGCGACCGGTTCCTGCACGGCCTCGCCCACCTCGCCGTCGCCGCGCTGGCGTTCCCGCGCCCCGAGGACCTGGCCGACGACGGCTACATCGGGCGGATCACGGTCAACGGCGTCGACGCCTTCGTCCGGCAGGCCTGCCGGCGGCTGGAGGAGCGGGCCGAGGAGGCGGGGGAGAACACCGACCCGGCCACCGACGCGCCCGGCCTGGAGGCCGCCTGGCGGATCTGGGCCAGACGCAGCGCGACCGGCGCCACCAAGGACGCCCGCCGGCTGGCCGGTTCCACCACCGGCATCATCGGCAAGGCGGTCGCCTTCCTCACCGACTCCGGGTTCCTCCAGCGCACCGGCGACGACCAGGGCGGCACGTACCGCACGACGGCCCGCTACCAGCTCCAGGTGCGGGACCTGGCCGGCAGCGCCGCCATGGCCGAGCTGCTGGAGCTCGGCGTCGTCCCGGTCACGGACGGCACGGCCAGCCTGCTGCCCGCCGACGCCACCGAGGACCTGGACCTGGTCGCCGACGCCGGTCTGCCGTTCCACTCCTGAGCCGTTCCCGAAGCCCTTTCCGGGCCGTCACCACCGCCTTCCCACGTCTTACGAGAGTCCGCCATGTACGAGCTGTCCCGGGTCCGCCTCTACTCCATCGGGCCCGCCGGTGCGCGCTACGCCGACACCGTGCTGGACCTGCGCGGTGTCGGGGAGCCCGTGCCCGATCCCGCCCCCACCCAGGCGGAGTTCTTCGAGGAGGAGCCGGTCGGGCCGCCGCGCCGGCCCGCGCCCGCAGGCGTCCTCTTCCTGGAGAACGGCGGCGGCAAGTCGGTGCTGCTCAAGCTGATCTTCTCGGTGATGCTGCCAGGGCACCGGAACACCCTCGGTGGGGCGAGCTCGGGCGTGCTGCGCAAGTTCCTGCTCGCCGACGACTGCGGCCATGTCGCCCTGGAGTGGCAGCACACGCTCACCGGCGAGTGCGTGGTCGTCGGCAAGGCGAGCGAGTGGCGGGGGCGGCAGGTCTCCAACGACCCGCGGAAGTTCGCCGAGGCCTGGTACTCGTTCCGGCCCGGCCCGGGGCTGTCGCTGGACAATCTGCCGGTCGCCGAGTCCACCGCCGTCCGGCAGCCCGTGGAGGGCACCTCGGGGGCACAGGGGCGACGGCGCACCATGAAGGGCTTCCGGGACGCCATCACCGAGGCGGGCAAGGCGTACCCGCACCTGGACGTGTACTGGGAGGAGATCCACGACCGCTGGATCGAGCACCTCGGCGACCTGGGCCTCGACCCCGAACTCTTCCGCTACCAGCGCGAGATGAACGCCGACGAGGGCGAGGCCGCAGGCCTGTTCGCGGTGAAGAAGGACTCGGACTTCACCGACCTGCTGCTGCGGGCCGTGACCGACACCAGGGACACCGACGGACTCGCCGACCTGGTCGGCGGCTTCGGCAACAAACTCGGGCGGCGCGCCGAGCTGATCGCCGAACGGGACTTCACCGCCGGGTCGGTGGACCTGCTGGGGCGGATCGTGGAGGCCGCGGAGGCCCGGTCACGCGCGCGTGACATCCACGCGGGCGCCGAACGCCGTACGCGTACGCTGGCGCGCCGGCTGTCCGCGCGGGGCGTGCAGGAGCGGGTGCGCGCCGCCGACCTCGCCCAGCGGGTCACGGCCGCCGCCTACGCCGTCACGCACTCCGACGGCGCCCGCGAGCGCAGCGCGCTGATCGCCGCCGAACTCGCCTACCGGCACGCCTCCCTGGCGCTCGCCGTCGGCGAGAAGTCCGCCGCCGCGCAGAAGCGCGAGCTGGCCGACGCACGCACCCTGCACGCGGCCTGGCAGGCCGCCGAAGCCGTGCTCCGCCACCGCACGGCCACCGACCGGGTCGCGCGCGTGGCCGCCGCCATCCAGGAGGCCGAGCGGGACGCGGCGCCCGCGCTCGCCGCCCGTGCCAAGGCCGCCGCCGCACTCGTGCGGGCCCTGCACGGGGCCGCCGAGCGTGCCGAGAGCCTCGCCAACGAGGAGGAGGAGCGGTCCGCCGCGCTCCAGGGGGTCAGCGACCGCGCGTACCGGGACTCGACCTCCGCCGCCACCGAGGCACAGCGCGCCCGCAGCGAGGCGGGGCACCTCAGGCAGCGGCTCGGCGAGGTCGAGCAGGAGACCGCCGAGGCGGTCCGCGCGGGCTGGCTCGACGACAGCGCCCCGGACGCCGACCCGGCCCGCGCCGCCCTCGCGGCGAGCGACGCCGAGAAGACGGCCGTGGCCGCCTGGGACACCGCCCGTGAGGCCTCCCGCCGAGCGAGCGAGCACGCGCGCGAGGCGGCCGCCGCCGAGTCCCGCGCCGAACTCACCGCCGCCCGCGCCGCGGACGCCGCGACAGCGGCCGAGCGGACCTACGACGCCGAGAAACGCCTGGCCGAGAGTCTCGCGGCGGAGGAGCGACTCACCGAGCTGCTGGGCCTCACCGGCTCCCGTCCCGCCATTCCGCGGCCCCGCCACGAGGGCGGCGACGACACCCTCACGCCCCTCGTGCCCGAGGAACTCGACCGGTTCGCGGACGAGTTGCGGGAGCTGCTCGACGACGCCGTGGGGTCCGCCGAGCGGCACCTGTTCGAGCTGCGGACCGCCGCCGCCGACGACTCCCGGATCCTCGGCGCCCTCGGCGACGGCGGACTGCTGCCGCCCGGCCCCGACGTGCTGGCCACCGTCGAGTTCCTCGGCGAGCACGGCATCCCCGCACTGCCCGGCTGGCGCTACCTAGCCCAGGCCGTCGACCCCGCCGACCACGCGCGTGTGCTGGCCGCCCGTCCCGAACTCGTCGACGGTGTCGTCATCACCGACCCCGACACGCACGCCCGCGCCCGCGAGGCGCTCAGCGAGGCGGCCCTGCTGCCCCGCTCCGCCGTGGCCGTCGGCACCGCCGCCGCCCTGCTCGCGCCCACCCCGGCCGCGGACGCCACCCCGGGCGACGTGTTCCTCGTACCGCCGAACCCGGCCATGCACGACGAGCACGCCGCCGACGAGGAGCGGCAGGCGCTGCGCGCGCGGGCCACCGAGCGGGACGAGGAGATCCGCACCCTCGCCGCGCGGCTCGGCAAGGACCGCGAACTGGCCGCGCGGCTCGCCTCCTGGCGCACCGGCTGCCCGGCCGGGCGGCTCGTGGAGCTGGCGCAGGAGGCCCGGGACGCACGGGCGTTCGCCGACGAGTCGGAGGCCGAGCTGACCGAGGCCCGGACCGTGCGGGCCGAGGCCGAGGAGGCCGCCGCCGAGGCCGCGCAGGTGCGCGACGAACGGCAGGAGGCCGCCCAGCGGGCCCGGCGCGCGGCCGACGCCCTCGCCGGCCTCGCGTTCCGGCTGCGCGAGCGGGCCGGCTGGCAGGTCAGGCTGCGCGAACTCGCCGACGAAGCCGCCGAGTCGGAGGCCCGCGCCCAGTCCTGCCTGGAAAGCGCCCGTGTCGCCGACGAGGACCGGCGCGCCGCCCAGCGCGCCGCCGACGACGCCCGCCGCACCGCCCGTGCGCTGCGCGCCGAGCGCTCCGAGATCGCCGGAGCACCCGACGACATCCCCGAGACCGACGAGGACGCCCTCGGGGTCACGTCCCCGCTGCCCGCCCTGCGCGAGGCCTACCGGGCCGCCTCGCAGGTGTACGAGAAGGTCGGTGTCGGCGCCGATCTGCGCGCCGAGCAGGCCCGTGCGGAGAGCGACGAGAGCGCCGCGCTCACGGAGCTGGAGCGGCTGAGCAACAAGGTCCGCACCCGGGCGGAGCAGCTGCTGCAGTCGCCCGACGGCTCCGACGGGCCCTCCCGGCAGGCCGCCGCCGCCCGCGCGGAGGAACTGATGCAGCTCCTGGAGACCCGCATGTCCACCGCGAGCGAGCAGCTCGGGCGGCTCCGCGGCGAGGCCGAGCGGCACGCCCCCGAGGACGGCGAGGCGCACACCGAACTGCCCGAGGAGCTCCAGCCGCGCGACGCCGAGCACGCCCAGGCACTCCTGCGCACCGCGACGGCCGAACTCGCTGCGCGCACCGAGGCGCTGGCCCAGGCCCGGGAGGCGCACGCCGAACTGCTGGACACCCACCGCGCGGCCGAGGACGCGGCGGGCGGCTTCGAGGAGATCGCCGCCATGCTCCGCGACCTGCTGCGCGAGCACACCGCCGACGAGGAACAGGAGGAGCCCGAGCCGTACCCCGGCAGCCTGGAGGAAGCCCGGCAGTCCGCCGCCGAGGCCCGCAGGTCGCTGCGCGGCTGCGCCGGTGACCTGTCCGCCGCCGAGTCCGCCGTCCGTGAGGCGAGCGACGTCCTCGTACGGCACGCCAACGCCACCCGGTACGAGGCGGTGCGGACCCCCGCGCGTCAGCAGATCCGGGAACTGCCCGCCTCCGCCCTGCCCGAGCACGCCCAGAAGTGGGCGGACGCCTTCGCGCCGCGGCTGCGCGTGCTGACCGACGAACTGGCCCAGCTGGAGCGGAACCGGGACTCGATCGTGGACCGGCTGCGAGGGCTCGTCGAGTCCGCGCTGGCCACCCTGCGCTCAGCCCAGCGGCTCTCCCGGCTGCCTGAGGGGCTCGGCGAGTGGTCCGGGCAGGAGTTCCTCCGCATCCGCTTCGAGGAGCCCGACCAGGCCACGCTCACCGAGCGGCTCGGCGAGGTCGTCGACGAGGCGACCCGGGCCGCCGTGAAGAAGAACTCCGATCTCCGGCGGGACGGAATGTCCTTGCTGCTGCGCGGAGTCGCGGCCGCTCTTCAGCCGAAGGGCGTCGCCGTGGAGATCCTCAAGCCGGACGCGGTACTGCGCGCCGAGCGGGTGCCGGTGGGGCAGATGGGGGACGTGTTCTCCGGCGGACAGCTGCTGACCGCCGCCATCGCCCTGTACTGCACGATGGCCGCACTGCGCTCCAACGACCGGGGGCGGGACAAGCACCGGCACGCGGGGACGCTGTTCCTCGACAACCCCATCGGGCGCGCCAACGCGACGTACCTGCTGGAGCTCCAGCGGGCCGTGTCGGACGCGCTGGGCGTGCAACTGCTGTACACGACCGGGCTCTTCGACACCACGGCACTGGCCGAGTTCCCGCTGGTCATCCGGTTGCGGAACGACGCGGACCTGCGGGCCGGCCTCAAGTACATCAGTGTGGAGGAACATCTCCGGCCCGGGCTGCCTCAGCAGCCGCAGGCGGGAGAGGCCGTGCACAGCGAGATCACCGCCACGCGGATGTTCAGGAAGCCGTCAGCCTGACGGACGATCCCCGTACGGACCGGGGCGCGCCTCAGGGGTGCGTCAGCTGCCCCGCCTGGCCGCCCCGCCGCCGTATCCGCTCCTGTTCGCGCTCGGCGGCCCGCTGCTGCCGCCTGGCCGCGCGCCGCTCCCGGCGGAGGGTGCGGGCCGTGCTGCTCGGCTCCGAGACCACGCCGTGGCGCTGGCTCCACACCTGACGGGTCACCAGGACGTCGACCGCGCTCCAGGTGGCCACCACCGTGCTCACCACGCTGCTGATCACCATGGGGAACGCCAGCCAGGACTCCGCCATCGTGCAGAAGAACGCCACCATGGCCAGGATCAGCGTGACAGCGATGATGATCACCGACCGCACCGCCGCCGTCCGCACCGGATCCGGCATCCGGTACCGCTTGGCCGGCTCCTCGATCCACAACGTCCGGTACTGCGCCTGCTGTTGCCGCACCGTCGAGTGCGTCGCCGCGCCGTCCTCCGACACCGCCAGCCGCTCAGCCGTCCCCATCAACGTGTCACTCCCCACCGCCGGCAAGCCCTCGCACCGGTGTCCGACGACCCCGGCTCCCCAGTGGCTGCCCGGCTTGCGCTGTTTTACGCTGCCCGGACGAGAGATGCGGCTCCTGTGGCCGAATCCGCACTCATCACCTGTCTACAAGGACGAACGAACTCGCCCGATGATTCCCAACCAGGGAAAAATTCCGGCCAACTGATCCTTCGTGGCGTTCCCGCCCCACTCGCGTGAAGTCGACTGAAGTCGACGCGATCGCGGTGGCAATCTCCCGCAATGCCCGGACAACTCGTCCCATCCGTCCGTCATGTCCGTTCGTCGGGGCGGAAGTTCACCGTCCGGACAGTTCTTCGAGTTATCCCTGTGACGGTAGTAGGCTCGCGCCGTTTGTTGACGTACATGTGTACCCCCACCCGAGGGGGTCGAGCTGGGGGAGGCCATGCGCTTTCGCGGGAAGTCCATCCGCCGGAAGATCGTGGCGCTGCTCCTCGTGCCGCTGGTGTCCCTGACGGCCGTCTGGGGATTCGCGGCCGTGCTCACGGGACGCGAGGTCACCCACCTGTTCGAGGTGTCGGCGATCGTCGAGGACATCGGCTACCCCACCGAGGACGCGGTCCGCGCCCTCCAGCAGGAACGCCGGCAGACCCTGGTCTACCTCGCCGACCCGCGCGCCTCCGACGCGCTCGCCGCCCTGAACCGCACACGCACCGCCACCGACGAGACCGTGGCGAGGCTCCGCAAGAACGCCGGGGAACAGCACGTACGCGACGGCCTGGACGCGGACGACAGCGACCGCCTCACCGCCGAACTCGACGGGCTCGACGGCATCGCCCCCCTGCGCCGCAGCGTCGAGCAGGGCACCGTGGACCGCGCCCAGGCACTGAGCCTCTACAACGCCGTCGTCGAGCCCTGCTACGCGCTGCTCGGCTCCCTCGACGGAATCGACGACGTCGAGGTGGACAAGCAGGCCCGCGCCCTCGTCAACATCGCCCGGGCCCGTGAGCTCGTCTCCCGCGAGGACGCCCTGCTCGGCTCCGCCCTCGTGGTCGGGAAGGTCACCTCCCAGGAGACCCGCGAGATCTCCGACCTCATCGCCCAGCGCACCCTCCTCTACGACATCAGCCTCCCGCTGCTGCCGGCCGGCGAACGCGACCGCTTCGACCGCTTCTGGAGGGGCGCCACCACCGCCCCGCTGCTGGCCGCCGAGAAGTCCGTCCTCGCCGCCGGGTCCGGCATGCCGAACGACGTCAGCGCCAAGAGCTGGGACGCCACCGCGGGCACGGTGCTGGACGAACTGCGCACCCTCGACGACCAGGTCGGCGACCGCTTCCAGGACCGCGTCCGGCCCGTCTCCGTCACCGTGATCGTCCAGGCGGCCGTCGTCGGCGTCCTCGGCCTGGTCGCCGTGGTGTTCTCGCTGGTCGTGTCGGTCCGCGTCGGCCGCAGCCTCATCCGCGACCTGCGGGCGCTCGGCCAGGAGGCGCACGAGGCCTCCGGGGTCCGGCTGCCGAGCGTGATGCGCCGGCTGTCCGCGGGCGAACAGGTCGACGTGGAGACCGAGGTCCCGCGCCTGGAGTACGACAGGAACGAGATCGGCGAGGTCGGCCAGGCCCTCAACACCCTGCAGCGCGCCGCCGTCGAGGCCGCCGTCAAGCAGGCCGAGCTGCGCGCCGGCGTCTCCGAGGTCTTCGTCAACCTCGCCCGCCGCAGCCAGGTCCTGCTGCACAAGCAGCTCACCCTGCTCGACACCATGGAGCGCAGGACCGAGGACACCGACGAACTCGCCGACCTCTTCCGGCTCGACCACCTCACCACCCGTATGCGCCGGCACGCCGAGGGCCTGGTCATCCTCTCCGGAGCCGCACCCTCGCGGCAGTGGCGCCGGCCCGTCCAGCTGATGGACGTGGTGCGCGCCGCCGTGGCCGAGGTCGAGGACTACGAGCGCATCGAGGTCCGCCGGCTGCCCCGCGTCGCCGTCACCGGCCCGGCCGTCGCCGACCTCACCCACCTGGTGGCGGAACTCCTGGAGAACGCCACGGTGTTCTCGCCGCCGCACACCGCCGTGCAGGTGCTCGGCGAACGCGTCGCCAACGGCTTCACCCTGGAGATCCACGACCGGGGCCTCGGCATGGCGGCCGAGGCGCTCCTGGACGCCAACCTGCGGCTCGCCGAGACGCCCGAGTTCGAGCTCTCCGACACCGACCGGCTCGGCCTGTTCGTGGTCAGCCGCCTCGCCCAGCGTCAGAACGTCCGTGTCTCCCTCCAGCCGTCCCCCTACGGCGGCACCACCGCCGTCGTCTTCATCCCCGACGTACTGCTGACCGACGACGTCCCCGACACCAACGGCGTCGGCTTCCGCCTCGACCGCGGCCGCCCGGCCCGGGAGGCCGAACCCGAGGAGAGCCGCGCCGCCTCCCTGGACCAGGTGCCGGGGCAGCGGCCCGGACTGCCGGCCGCGCTGCTGGACGGCCCGGTCGAGCTGGAGGCACCCGTCGATCTGGACGCGCTCGACGACTTCCCGGGTGCCCTCACCGACGACGACAGCGAGCGCGGCGGCCTGTTCCGTCCCCGCCGCTCTCTCGCCGACGCCGACGACCCGGCGGCGCCCGCCGTGACCGAACTGCGTCACCCGGCCCGCGAGACCGCCGACCGCTTCGGCGAGGAGCACCCCGGCAGCCCCGTGACACTGCCCGCACGGCGTACGCCCAAGCTGGTCAGCTCGCACGGCAGGCCGGTCCCCGAGCAGCGCTCCCGCCGCGTCGACCCGGAGGAGCGGGACCCGGCCGGTCAGGGCCGCCCCGAACCGGGCGGACTCGCCCCGCTGCCCTCCCGCCGCCGCACCGACCCCTCCGGCCCCCCTGCCCTGCCCCAGCGCACCCGCCGCTCCGCGAGCGCCTCCGGCGGCGGCACCGAAGACTCCGTCCCGCCCCAAGGCAGCACACCCCCGGAGGCCGCGTCCGGCACCCGGCCGCTGCCCAGGCGGGTACGGCAGGCCAACCTGGCCCCACAGCTGCGACAGGAACCCGCATCATCCGCCGCGCGCGAGCCGGAACTGGTCGAGCGTGACGCCGACGAGGTCCGCAGCCGCATGGGCTCGCTCCAGCGCGGCTGGCAGCGCGGCCGAGCGGAGAACGCCGAGGGCGACGGCTCCCGGGACAGCACAGCACAAGGAACGACTAAGGGGGACGGTCGATGACCGATCCGAAGGCGACCGGCCACACGGCGACGAACAAGGGCGAGCTGAACTGGCTGCTGGACGACCTCGTGGACCGGGTCGCCAGCATCCGCAAGGCGGTCGTGCTCTCCGGCGACGGCCTGCCCACCGGCGTCTCCAAGGACCTCACCAGAGAGGACAGCGAGCACCTGGCCGCCGTCGCCTCCGGCTTCCACAGCCTCGCCAAGGGCGTGGGCCGGCACTTCGAGGCGGGCAGTGTCCGGCAGACCGTCGTCGAGCTCGACGACGCCTTCCTGTTCGTCACGGCCGCCGGCGACGGCAGCTGCCTCGCCGTCCTCTCCGACGCCGACTCCGACGTCGGCCAGGTCGCGTACGAGATGACGCTCCTGGTCAAGAGGGTCGGCGTACATCTGGGGTCCGCTCCGCGCACCGATCTGCCCTCGGGCGGGTAGTGGGATGACATGAGCGGAGACGGTCAGGGAAGAAGCCACTGGTTCGACGACGAGGCCGGACCGGTCGTCCGTCCCTACGCCATGACACGCGGCCGCACCACCAGTGCGGGCCAGCACCGGCTCGACCTGATCGCGGTGGTCGTCACCGAGCCGCACGTGGACGACCCGGACGACGACCGGACGCTGTCCCCGGAGCACGTGGACATCGTCGAGCTCTGCCGTGACGCCCCGCAGTCGGTCGCCGAGCTGGCCTCGGAACTCGACCTCCCCATCGGCGTGGTCCGGGTCCTCATCGGCGACCTCGTCGACGGGGAACTCGTCCATGTCAACCGGCCGGTACCCCCGGCCGAGCTGGTGGACGAGAGTATTCTGCGCGACGTGATCAACGGCCTCCGGGCGCTGTGACCGGCGCGGAAGCGGAGTAGTGACGTGACAGGCTGGCAGTTCTGGGTCGACCGTGGCGGTACGTTCACCGACGTCGTCGCACGGCGCCCGGACGGCCGGCTGCTCACCCACAAGCTGCTCTCCGACAACCCCGCCCGGTACGCCGACGCGGCCGTCGCCGCCGTACACGAACTCCTCGACGGCTCCGGCGCCCCCGTCGACGCCGTCCGGATGGGCACCACGGTCGCAACCAACGCGCTTCTCGAACGCAAGGGCGAGCGCACCCTCCTCGTCATCACCCGCGGCTTCCGCGACGCCCTGCGCATCGCGTACCAGAACCGCCCCCGCATCTTCGCCCGCCGCATCGACCTGCCCGAGCTGCTGTACGAACGCGTCGTCGAGGCCGACGAGCGGATCGCCGCCGACGGCACCGTGCTGCGCGCACCTGACCTGGACGCCCTGGCGGGCCCGCTCCGGGAGGCCTACGACGACGGGATCCGCGCGGTCGCCGTCGTCTGCATGCACAGCCACCTCCACCCCGCCCACGAGCGGGCGATCGGTGAGCTGGCCGCCTCGACCGGCTTCCCGCAGATCTCGCTGTCCAGCGAGGTCAGCCCGCTGATGAAGCTCGTCCCGCGCGGCGACACCGCCGTCGTCGACGCCTACCTGTCGCCCGTGCTGCGCCGCTACGTCCGCCAGGTCGCCGACGAGCTGGAAGGCGTGCGGCTGATGTTCATGCAGTCCAACGGCGGGCTCGCCGAGGCCGGGCAGTTCCGCGGCAAGGACGCCGTCCTCTCCGGACCGGCCGGCGGGATCGTCGGCATGGCCCGGATGTCGCAGCTCGCCGGCTTCGACCGGGTGATCGGCTTCGACATGGGCGGCACCTCCACCGACGTCTCCCACTTCGCGGGCGGCTACGAACGGGTCTTCACCACACAGATCGCGGGCATCCGGCTGCGCGCCCCCATGCTGGACATCCACACCGTCGCCGCGGGCGGCGGCTCGGTACTCCACTTCGACGGCTCCCGCTACCGCGTCGGCCCGGACTCGGCCGGCGCCGACCCGGGCCCGGCCTGCTACCGGGGCGGCGGCCCGCTGGCCGTCACCGACGCCAACGTCATGCTCGGCCGGATCCAGCCGGCCCACTTCCCCCAGGTCTTCGGGCCGGACGGGGACCAGCCGCTGGACGCCGGCCTCGTCCTCGACCGCTTCACCGGGCTCGCCCGAAAGATCCACGAGCAGACCGGCGACGACCGCACCCCCGAACAGGTCGCCGAGGGCTACCTGAGCATCGCCGTCGCCAACATCGCGGGCGCCGTGAAGCGGATCTCCGTCCAGAAGGGCCACGACGTCACCCGCTACACCCTCACCACCTTCGGCGGGGCCGGCGGGCAGCACGCGTGCATGGTCGCCGACTCGCTCGGCATCCGCACCGTCCTGGTGCCGCCCATGGCGGGGGTCCTGTCCGCGCTCGGCATCGGGCTCGCCGACACGACCGCCATGCGCGAACAGTCCGTCGAGGCGCCCCTGGAGCCCGCCGCCATGGCCGGCATCCGCAAGACCGCCGACGACCTGGAGGCCGCGGCCCGCGGCGAACTCCTCGCCGAGGACGTACCCGAGGACCGCATCGAAGTCACCCGCCGCGCTCAGCTCCGCTACGACGGCACCGACACCACCCTCACCGTCGAGCTCACGGAGCCCGACGCGATGAAACACGCCTTCGAAGAACGTCATCGCGCCACGTACTCCTTCACGCTCGACCGCCCGGTCGTCGTCGAAGCGCTCTCCGTGGAAGCCACCGGCATCACCCGACCCCCCGATCTCTCCGCCCTCGCCCCTTACGAAGGCACCCCCGCCGCCCCGCAGACAGTCCGTCTCCACACCGGCGGCGCCTGGCGGGACGTACCCCTGCACCGCCGCGAGGACCTGCCCCCCGGCGCATCCGTCACCGGCCCGGCGATCATCACCGAGGCCAGTGCCACGACCGTCGTCGACGACGGCTGGCGGGCCGCGACGACCGACGACGGGCATCTGGTCATGGAACGCGCGACGGTCACGCAGAGTTCCGATCTCGACACGGAAGCCGACCCGGTCCTGCTCGAGGTCTTCAACAACCTCTTCATGTCGATCGCCGAGCAGATGGGCGCCCGGCTGGAGTCGACGGCCCAGTCCGTCAACATCAAGGAACGTCTCGACTTCTCCTGCGCCCTGTTCGATCCGGACGGGAACCTGGTGGCCAACGCCCCGCACATCCCCGTCCACCTGGGCTCCATGGGCACCAGCGTCAAGGAGGTCATCCGCCGCCGCGGCACCTCGATGCGCCCCGGCGACACCTACGCCGTCAACGATCCCTATCACGGTGGCACGCACCTGCCCGACGTCACCGTGATCACACCGGTCTTCGCCACGGAGGGTGACCGGATCCTCTTCTACGTCGCCTCCCGCGGCCACCACGCCGAGATCGGTGGCATCGCGCCGGGCTCGATGCCGGCGAACAGCCGCACCATCGACGAGGAGGGCGTCCTCTTCGACAACTGGCTGCTCGCCGAGAACGGCCGCTTCCGGGAGGCCGAGACGCACCGGCTGCTGGCCGAGGCCCGCTACCCCTCCCGCAACATCCCGACCAACCTCGCCGACCTGCGCGCCCAGATCGCCGCCAACCACAAGGGCGTCGACGAAGTCGGCAGCATGATCGAGGAGTTCGGCCTGGACGTCGTCCAGGCCTACATGCGGCACGTCCAGGACAACGCCGAGGAAGCGGTCCGCCGGGTCATCGACGCCCTCGACGACGGTGCGTACGCCTACGAGACCGACTCCGGCGCGGTCATCCGGGTCCGCGTGCGCGTGGACCGCGGCAACCGGCGCGCCACCATCGACTTCAGCGGCACCTCCGCCCAGCTCGCCACCAACTTCAACGCCCCGTTCGCCGTCGTCAACGCGGCCGTGCTGTACGTCTTCCGCACCCTCGTCGCCGACGACATCCCGCTCAACGACGGCTGCCTGCGCCCGCTCGACATCGTTGTGCCGCCCGGTTCGATGCTGGCCCCCGAGCCGCCGGCCGCCGTGGTCGCGGGCAACGTCGAGACCTCGCAGGCCATCACCGGTGCCCTCTACGCGGCGCTCGGCGTCCAGGCCGAGGGCTCCGGGACCATGAACAACGTCACCTTCGGCAACGAACGCCACCAGTACTACGAGACCGTCGCCTCCGGATCCGGAGCCGGCGACGGCTTCTCCGGTGCGAGTGTCGTCCAGACCCACATGACCAACTCCCGGCTCACCGACCCGGAAGTCCTGGAGTGGCGGCTGCCCGTCCGCCTCGACGAGTTCGCCGTACGGACGGGCAGTGGCGGCGCGGGCCGCTGGCACGGCGGGGACGGCGCGGTCCGCCGCGTCCGCTTCCTCGAACCCATGACCGTCTCCACCCTCTCCCAGCACCGCCGTGTGCCGCCGTACGGCATGGCCGGGGGCGAACCCGGGGCGCTCGGCGCCAACCGGGTGGAGCGGGCCGACGGCACGGTCACCGAACTCGGCGGCAGCGACGCCGCGGACGTCGGCCCCGACGACGTACTCGTCGTCGAAACCCCGGGGGGCGGCGGATACGGACGCCCGGCACCCGGCACCCGAACCCCCCAACGACACCAGCAAGCAGGAGAAGAAAACGATGATCTTCGGGCGATCTGAGCGCGGCAAGCCCCCGGTCGAGCCCGTCACGCTCAAGATCCTCGTGGCCGGCGGCTTCGGCGTGGGCAAGACGACCCTGGTCGGCGCGGTCAGCGAGATCCGGCCGCTGCGCACCGAGGAGTTGCTCACCGAGGCCGGGCGACCGGTCGACGACACCTCCGGCGTGGAGGGCAAGCACACCACCACCGTCGCCATGGACTTCGGCCGCATCACCCTGCGCGAGGACCTGGTGCTGTACCTGTTCGGCACGCCCGGGCAGGAGCGGTTCTGGTTCATGTGGGACGAGCTGGCCGAGGGCGCGCTGGGAGCCGTGGTGCTCGCCGACACGCGTCGGCTGGAGGACTGCTTCGCCGCCGTCGACTACTTCGAGCGGCGTTCCATCCCCTTCCTCGTGGGCGTCAACTGTTTCGAGGACGCGGTCCGCTACCCGGTGGAGTCCGTGCGCAAGGCCCTCGACCTCGACGCGGACGTACCGGTCGTGTTCTGCGACGCCCGGGACCGCGAGTCGGTCAAGGAGGTGCTCATCGGCGTGGTCCGGCACGCGATGGCGTACGCGGCGGCCCACCGGCAGGCCGTCACCACGTGAGCGGCGGCGGCACGGCCCGTACCCCCGCCGACCGGGGTACGGGCCGTGGTCAGGGGTGGGTCACTCGCCGTCCTCCAGCCAGCCGAAGCTCTTCTCCACCGCCTTGCGCCAGTTCGCGTACTCGCGGTCGCGCACCGACGCCGCCATGGCGGGCGTCCACTCCGCGTCCTTCTGCCAGTGGGACCTGAGCTCGTCCAGGTCGTTCCACACGCCGGTGGCCAGGCCGGCCGCGTAGGCGGCGCCCAGGCAGGTCGTCTCGGCGACCCGGGGCCGGATCACCGGTACGCCGAGGACGTCGGCCTGGTGCTGCATCAGGAGGTTGTTCCCGGTCATGCCGCCGTCCACCTTCAGGGTGGTGATCGGCACCCCGGAGTCCTGGTACATCGCGTCCACGACCTCCCGGGTCTGCCAGCTCGTCGCCTCCAGGACCGCGCGGGCGAGGTGCGCCTTGGTGACGTACCGGGTCAGCCCGGTGACGACCCCGCGCGCGTCGGAGCGCCAGTAGGGCGCGAACAGGCCGGAGAAGGCCGGCACGATGTAGGCGCCGCCGTTGTCGTCGACGCTCGCCGCCAGCGTCTCGATCTCGTCTGCGGTGCGGATGATGCCGAGCTGGTCGCGGAACCACTGGACGAGCGCGCCCGTGATCGCGATCGAACCCTCCAGGCAGTAGACCGGCGCCTCGGTCCCGATCCGGTACCCCATCGTCGTCAGCAGCCCGCTCTTGGACGGCACCGGCCGGTTGCCGGTGTTGAGCAGCAGGAAGCTGCCCGTCCCGTAGGTGTTCTTCGCCGTGCCGACGTCGTAGCAGGCCTGCCCGAAGACCGCCGCCTGCTGGTCGCCCAGCGCGGACGCCACCGGCACCCCGGCGAGCTGGCCGACCGCGGTGCCGTACACCTCGGCGGACGACCTGATCTCGGGCAGCACAGCCTCGGGCACGTTCATCGCGGCGAGGATGGCCGGGTCCCACTGGAGGGTCTCCAGGTTCATCAGCATGGTGCGCCCGGCGTTGGTGACGTCGGTGACGTGCCGGCCGCCGTCGGTGCCGCCGGTGAGGTTCCAGATGAGCCAGGAGTCGATGGTGCCGAAGGCGATCTCGCCGCGCTCGGCCCGGTCCCGCAGCCCGGGCACGTTGTCCAGCAGCCAGGCCGCCTTGGGCCCGGAGAAGTAGCTGGCCAGCGGCAGCCCGGTCTGCTCGCGGAAGCGGTCCTGCCCGTCGCTGCCGCCGAGTTCGTGACACAGGGCCGCGGTGCGGGTGTCCTGCCAGACGATCGCGTTGTGCACGGGCTTGCCGGTGGCGCGGTCCCACAGCACGGTCGTCTCGCGCTGGTTGGTGATGCCCAGCGCGCTCAACTGGTCGGGGCGCAGTCCCGCGTTGGCGAGCGCCCCGGCCACCACGGCCTGCACCTTGGACCAGATCTCGGTGGCGTCGTGCTCCACCCAGCCGGGCTTGGGGAAGATCTGGCGGTGCTCGCGCTGGTCGACGGCGACGATCGCGCCGGAGTGGTCGAAGATGATGCAGCGGCTCGACGTGGTGCCCTGGTCGATTGCGGCGACGTACTTCTCGGCGGTGTCCGGCATGGCTACCCCTTGGTCGCTGGGTCGGAAGGCTGCGTTGGTGGGAGGTCCGCGTCGAGTCAGAAGGCCACGTTGTAGATGAGGCCCGCGAGCGCCCCGCCGATCAGGGGGCCGGCGACCGGGATCCAGGCGTAACCCCAGTCCGACGTGCCCTTGTTGGGAATCGGCAGGAAGGCGTGCACGATCCGCGGGCCGAGGTCGCGCGTCGGGTTGATGGCGTAGCCGGTGGGGCCGCCGAGCGACAGCCCGATGCCGACGACGAGCAGCGAGACGATGAGCACGGTGGTGCCGGACTCGCCGAGTCCCTTGGTCAGTCCGAAGGCGAGGATCGGCAGGACCAGCGCGATCGTGGCGATGATCTCGGTGATCAGGTTGGCGACCGGGTTCCGGATCTCCGGGATGGTGGAGAAGATGCCGAGCGTCGGCGTCGGCTCCTCTCCCGACTCCTCGTCGCGCACGTTGGCCTGGAACTGGGCCAGGTAGACCAGGTAGGTCAGCACGGCCCCGAGCACCGCCCCGACGAACTGCCCGAGCAGGTACACCCAGACCTTGCCCCACGCCCCGGTGTCGACGGCGATGCCGATGGTGACCGCGGGGTTCAGCTGCCCGCCGGAGAGGGGAGCGGCGGTGTAGGCGCCGGCGAGGACGCCGAACCCCCAGCCGAACGCGATCACCACCCACCCCGCGGCCCGGGCCTTGGAGTGTCTGAGGGTGACCGCGGCGCAGACACCGGCGCCGAACAGGATCAGGATGGCCGTGCCGATGACTTCGCCGACGAAGATGTCTCCGTTGCTCATGGCGGCTCCTAGGGCGCTGGCCGGGGGACGGACCCCGGCGCATTGAGCAGGAACGGTTCCCTTGGCGACGTCAGCCGAAGGCAGGGAAGGTCCCGCGCCCCGCCCGGCGTCTGTGACGAGCGTGCCGTAGCGGCCGAATCGCCCATGGGGGAAAGAGCCTGGAGACAGGAGCGGGCCATGGCGCAGTGCCTGAATACGCCGAGAATGTACGGCGATGTCGACCGACACCGGAAGTTTTCACCGGCACTCAGGGGGCGTCAAGGTCGTCGACGTCAACGATGACAGGCAACTCGTCGCAGGGCAGCTGTCACGGCTCCACCGAGGCGTATCCGGCCTGGGCCGGGTACGCGTCCGAGCCGCGCCGGATCTCGTGTCCGGGCAGTCCCGCCCGCCCCAGCACCCAGCTCGCCCCGTGCAGCGCCTTGGCGGCCTTCTTGAGCGGTGCCAGACAGGCGGCCGCCTGCCGGTGGTCGGCCACGCTGCCCGGACCGCACACGACGGTGGCCAGGGACAGCGTGACGGGACGCCCGCCCGCGGACCAGGGCGCGTCGAGCAGGGCGGCGACCTGGTCCAGCCCCGCCTCGTCGGCGAGCACCAGGAAGTCGTCCCCGCCGATGTGCCCCACGCGCGCGTGCCCGACGGCGGCCTCCTGCAGCGCCCACCCCACCGAACGGATCAGCTCGTCGCCCGCGGCGAACCCGGCACCGTCGTTCACCTGCTTGAAGTGGTCGATGTCCAGCCAGCTCAGCGCGAAGGCGCGGCCGTGTGCGAGCCACCGGTCCACCTCGCCCGTGATGGCGTCCGAACCGGGCAGCCTGGTCAGCGGATTGAGCCCGGCCGCCTCCTCTACCCGGGTCTCGGCGAGCGCCCGCACCAGGTCGGCGAGGCGCACGACGCCCACGCAGCGACCGAAGCGGTCGACGACCGTCACATCGTCCGAGGTGCGGTCCGGTCCGCCGCCGGCCACCACGTCCAGCACCTCCCAGGCGGTCGCGTCGACGCCGACGGTGCGCGGGGCGTCGCCCAGCTTGAAGGCCGGGCGGTCCGCGTACAGGGCGTGCCCGTAGCGGCCGGACATCGACAGCAGGAACCGGGAGCGGTGCACCGACCGGACGGGGGCGCCGGTCTGGTCGACCAGGAGCACGCCGGAGACGTCCGGGGAGCCGGTCAGCAGCGCCCGCACCTGCAACGCGGACGCGGTGACCGGCAGGAGCGCGGCGGGCCGGACGAACTCGCGCACGGACGGCCCGGAGCGCGGTGGCGGTACGACGGCGGGGGAGGGCGGCGGAACGTATACCTCCGCGACCGGGATCCGGGCCGGGGGCGCGAACAGCTCGCCCTGGGCCAGCTGTGCCCCGGCGGACAGCGCGGTCGCGTGCTGGAGTTCGGTCTCCACGCCCTCGACGGCGACCAGGGCGCCGAGTTCCTCGCAGAGGGTCCGCATCGCACGCACCGCGGCCGGCCGGGCGAGCAGCGAGGCGTCGAGCTTGACCAGGTCGGGGGAGAGGTCGGTGAGCAGCCGCAGCGGCACGTCCCCGTCCCCGATGCCGTCCGCGCTGATCCGGAAGCCCTGGCCGCGCAGCACCGCCACGGCCTCCAGCAGGGCCCGCTGCGGTACGTGGGTGTACGGCGGGACGATGTCCAGGGTGACTTCCCAGGGCATCCGTCCGGCCTCGCGGACGGCCTCGGGCAGCGGTCCGATGCCGCCCAGGTCGGCGAGGGTGGCCGCGAAGACGTTGAGGTGCAGCGGCAGCAGTGTCTCCTTGCGGGCCGCCGCGCGGAGGGCCAACACGGCAAGTCTGCTGTCGAGTTCGGGGTTCCGGCGGGCTTCGGCGAGGATGTCCCCGGTCTCGGGGCGGGCGAGGATCTCCAGTGCGGTGATCCCGCCGGTCGTCAGATTGACCACCGGCTGGAAGGCGAAACGGAGAGCATCCGTCCAGGTGCGCACGGGAGCATGATGACGTTACCGGCGCACGCCCATGGGCAGTTCATGAGACGTTCACGCACCATTTCGGGATGCTCACGCAGGGTATGCACCCTCTGGTGGGCACCCGTCCCGTCAGCGCACCGCTATCACGGACGAGCCGTGCCCGAACAGCCCCTGATTGGCCGTGATCCCCACACGCGCGTGTGCCACCTGGCGGTCGCCCGCCGCGTCCCGCAACTGCCAGGCCAGCTCGCACACCTGGGCGATCGCCTGGGCCGGCACCGCCTCCCCGAACGAGGCGAGCCCGCCGCTGGCGTTGACCGGTATACGGCCGCCCGGGGCCGTCACGCCCTCGCGCAGCAGCTTCGCCGCCTCACCCTCGGCGCACAGCCCCAGATCCTCGTACCACTGCAACTCCAGCGCGGTGGAGAGGTCGTACACCTCGGCGAGCGACAAGTCCTCGGGGCAGATGCCGGCCTCTTCGTAGGCGGCCCGCGCGATCGAGGCGCGGAAACTCTCCGGCGGTGGATCCACGGCAGCCGCCGAGTCCGTGGCGATGTCCGGGAGGTCCAGCACCGTGTTCGGGTACCGGGGCGTGACCGTGGAGACCGCGCGGATCCGCACCGGCCGCGCCGCTCCGTGCCGGCGTGCGAACTCCAGGCTGGACAGGACCAGTGCGGCCCCGCCGTCGGAGGTGGCGCAGATGTCCAGCAGCCGCAGCGGATCGGCGACCACCTGGGAGGCGGCGACCTCCTCGGCGGTGACCCGCTTGCGGTAGCGGGCGTACGGGTTGAGCGCCCCGAGGGCCGCGTTCTTCACCTTGACCAGGGCGAAGTCCTCGGGGGTGTCCCCGAACAGGGCCATCCGGCGGCGCGCGTACAGCCCGAAGTACGTCGGATTCGTCGCCCCCAGCAGCCGGAAGCGCAGCCAGTCGGGATCGTCGGGGCGCTCTCCTCCGGCGGGCCGGAAGAAGCCCTTGGGTGCCGCGTCCGCACCCACCACGAGCACCGCGTCCGCGAGGCCCGCCAGGATCTGTGCCCGCGCCGCGGCGACCGCCTGCGCCCCGGACGCGCACGCCGCGTACACGCTCGCGACCCGCGCCCCCTGCCAGCCCAGCGCCTTCGCGAAGGTCGCGCCCGCCACATAGCCGGGGTATCCGCCACGGACCGTGTCGGCGCCCACGACCGAGCCGATGTCCCGCCACTCGAGTCCGGCGTCCGCGAGCGCCGCGCGGGCGGCCGCCGTCCCGTACTCGACGAAGTTCCGGCCCCACTTGCCCCAGGGGTGCATGCCCACGCCGAGCACCGCCACGTCCGCCGTCATGCCGCCACCCCCGTCGGCCGCCAGTGCCAGGTCGTCCACGTCGTCTGCGCGTCCTCGCCCAGGACTCCGGGGACGACCTCGACCTCCATGCCCACCGTCAGATCGGCGGCGGTGATCCCGGGAACCGCCTGTCCCAGCACCACGATCCGCTCGGACGCCAGCTCCACAGCGATCAACGCGTACGGTTCCCACGGAAGTTCCGCGTCGCTCACATAGGGTGACGGGGGACGGTACCTGCTGTCGGTGTACGACCAGATCCGTCCGCGCTGGGAGAGCGGGACCTCCTCGAGGTCGCCGCCCGCGCAGCCGGGGTTGCGGCAGTGGACGTCCTCGCGCGGGAAGAAGACCGAGCCGCAGGCCGCACAGCGGGTTCCCAGAAGCCGGAAACCGTCCCCCTCACCCGTGAACCAGCCGTCGACCGCCGGCTTGCGTGTGCGCGCCAAAGCTCCTCCAGGACACGAGAGCTGACGGAACGTCAGAAGTGTGCCACGGACCGCCGGGATTGGGCAGGCCGCGCGGGCGGATCCCGCCGCGCCGCCCCCTCCCGGCTCCGGACCGGCGGATGTCCGTTCACTTCCGGAAGGAGACGTTCCCTTGACCGTGAGACGTCGTTCTCCTGATCGGATAAAGTCCGCGCGTGTCCGAAAATCAGCACCCAATTGCCAACTCCGCTCCGGACTCGCACTGTTCGAGCTGCGGAGCGGCCTACGGAGAGGGAATCTCCGGCTGGCCCCGTACCTGCCCGGCCTGCGGCCACGTCGTCTACCGCAACCCGCTGCCGGTGGCGATCGCCCTCCAGCCCGTCTACGACACGAAGGGCACCGCCCTGGTCGTCATCACCCGCACGGTGGCCCCCGCGCGCGGGGGCATCGCGCTGCCCGGGGGCTACGTCGACGACCGTGAGGACTGGCGGCACGCCGTCGTCCGCGAACTCAAGGAGGAGACGGGCATCGACGCGGCCGCCCGCGACGTACGGCTCGTCGACGCCATCAGCTCACCCGACGGGCACCTGCTGCTGTTCGGCCTCCTCCCGGAACGCCCGGCCGAAGGCCTCCCGCCGTCGGGCGCGACCGACGAGACGGAGGGCTGGCACCTGCTGCGCCGCCCCGAGGAACTCGCCTTCCCGCTGCACAGCGTGGCCGTACGCGCGTGGTTCGAGGGCCGCTACTGAGCCCTGCGGCTCATTGCAGCCCCCGGACCCGGACGGGCCGGGACGGCTCACTCACGCCCGTCTCGTCCTCGCGTGCGACCACCACACGCCGGCCCTCCCAGCGGGCGACGTACCGCTCGATCTCCGGCTCCTCCCAGCCGTCGCCCGCGTCCGGCACGAACAGCCCGCCTCCCGTCCGCCCCCGGGCGGGCGCCCACACCTCCAGCCGCGTCCCGCCGTCCTCGTCCCGCACGGGCAGGACGGCGCCCGCGCGCGCCAGCACCGGGATCCGCGACAGCGGGGCATCGACGAGCACCTGCCCGGGACCCTCGTACGCCTGCTCGGTCACCGTGTCGTACCAGCGCCCGCGAGGCAGCTGCACCGCACGCCGGTCGCCCCCCGGATCCAGCACCGGAGCCACCAGCAGGGCGTCGCCCAGCAGGAACGCGTCCTCGCAGTCGCGCAGCGCCCGGTCCTCCGGCGCCCCCCACCACACCGGCCGCACGTACGGTGCACCGGTCCGCCGGGCCAGCTGCGCCAGCGTCATGAAGTACGGCAGCAGGCGCCGCCGGTCGAGAAGCGCCACGCGCGCGTGCTCCAGCACCTCGCCCCCGAACTCCCACGGTTCCCGGCGCCCCGCCCGCATGCTCGCGTGCGTGCGGAACAGCGGCAGGTACGCGCCCAGCTGGAACCAGCGCAGAAACAGCTCCGGCGACGGGCTCCCGTCGAATCCGCCCACGTCCGGCCCGGAGTACGGCACCCCGCACAGCCCCAGCCCCAGCACCAGCGACAGAGAGGCACGCAGCCCCGGCCAGCCAGTGGCGACGTCACCGGACCAGGTGCCGCCATAACGCTGCACACCGGCCCAGCCCGAGCGGGAGAACAGGAAAGGACGATCCCCGGGCGCGAGTTGACGCAGACCCTGGTAGGCCGCCCGCGCCATGCAGAGCGCGTAGACGTTGTGCGCCTCCCGGTGGTCGCCGCCGCGCCCCTCCAGGGCGTGCCGCGCCGAACGCGGCAGCGTCGACTCGCCGAACGCGCTGAAGGACGTCGGCTCGTTCATGTCGTGCCAGAACCCGGCGAAGCCCTGCGCCAGCCGCTCCTCGTACAGCCCGCCCCACCACGCGCGCACGCGCGCGTCCGTGAAGTCGGGGAAGACCGCCTCCCCGGACCACACCACCCCCTGCACCGTCCGCCCCGACGGATCACGGACGAAGGCGTCGACCGCCGTTCCGCTGTCGTAGACGGCATTGCCCGGTTCCGCCTTGACCGCCGGGTCGACGATCGACACCAGCCGGATCCCGTCCCGCCGCAGCTCCTCCGCCAGCGTCGGCAGCTTCGGGAAGCGCTCGTGGTCGACCGTGAACACCTGGTTGCCGTCGTAGTGGTCGATGTCCAGGTGGACGGCGTCCAGTGGCAGACCGCGCTCCTGGTAACCGGCGACGATCCGCCGCACCTCCTGCTCGCTGCCGAAGCCCCACCGCGCGTGCTGATGACCCAGCGCCCACGCCGGCGGCAGCGCGGGCGCGCCCGTGAGCGAGGCCCACGTGTGCAACACGCGCGCGGGGGTGCCCACCATCACCCAGCAGCGCAGCGGACCGCCGTCCATCCGCAGCTCGCAGCGCCCGGCCCGGTCGTGCCCGGAACCGGCGCCCTCCTCGCCCTCCCGGAGTGTCACGGACCCGTCCCAGGAGCTGTCGTGGAACACCAGATGCGCCGCCGCGTCCGCCACCACGAACTGCACCGGCATGGTGATGTACAGCGGATCGTCACCGGGCCCGAAGGCACGGCCGGGATCGGTGTTCCACAACCGGTACGTGCCGTCCCGCAGCCGCGGCCCCGAGGGACGGCCGCCAAGACCGAAGAACCGCGCGTCCGCGGCCACCTCCGACCGCTGCACCCAGCGCGCCTCACCCCCGCCCACCGGCTCCCACCAGCGCGGCGGCAGATCCCGCCGCAGCATCACGCCACCGGGCGTGCACACCTCCACCGCACCGTGCCGCGAGACGCTGACCGTCACCCGCTCCGCCACGACCCGCCAGCCGCCGTTCGTGTCCGGTTCGAGAACCGCGCGCGGATCCGGCTCAGGACAGCGCCCTGCAAGCGCGTACGACGGCTCGGGACCGGCCCCGTCCCAGCCCCAGAAAACGGCCCCGTTCACGGCGACCGTGATCCGCAGCTCGGACCGGCTGAACCGGATCACACCGCCGCCCGGCCCCGGCTCCGCGCCCTGCACCGGCCCCGGCACCCGGGCCCGCTCCGCCCCGCGCGCGGGCAGCCCGGCGGCATCGATCCGCTTTCTGCGCCACGCGGCCCGCACGGTACGCAACCCCTGAGCCGCCTTGCTCGAACCGACCACTCTCACCGAACGCACCAGGTCACGACCGTCCATGCTGCTCACCCTGCCACTCAGCGCCCCACACGCGTGTGCCGTTCAACTGCCGTTCACCCGTGCCGGGACCACATCTTCATGACACGGACTATGTGGAGCGCGCCCTGGTGTAGAAGTCGATCACATGGCATCGTCCCTGTCAGCCGCGTCACGCGCACACCCCAGCCCGTGCGCGTCCCACGCACACAAAGCGCAGAAGCCCGGGAGCCTCCCATGTCGACCGCGAATCCCCAGCCGCTCTGGCAGCCCGATCCGCAGCGGATCGCCCAGGCACGCATCACCAGGTTCCAGTCCTGGGCGGCGGAACACCACCAAGCCCCCGCCGACGGCGGCTACCCGGCCCTGCACCGCTGGTCCGTCGACCACCTGGACACCTTCTGGAAAGCCGTCACGGAATACTTCGACGTGCGGTTCTCGACGCCCTACGCGCGCGTGCTCGGCGACCGCGCCATGCCCGGCGCCGAGTGGTTCCCCGGCGCGAGGCTGAACTACGCCGAGCACGCCCTGCGGGCCGCCGCCACCCGCGCGGACGAACCCGCCCTCCTGTACGTCGACGAGACCCACGAACCCCGACCGGTCACCTGGGCGGAGCTGCGCCGACAGGTGGGCTCCCTGGCCGCCGAACTCCGCGCCCTCGGCGTCCGCCCCGGCGACAGCGTCAGCGGCTACCTCCCGAACGTCCCGCAGGCCGTGGTCGCCCTGCTCGCCACCGCCGCCGTGGGCGCCGTCTGGACCTCCTGCGCCCCCGACTTCGGCGCCCGCAGCGTCCTGGACCGCTTCCAGCAGGTCGAGCCCGTCGTCCTGTTCACCGTCGACGGCTACCGCTACGGCGGCAAGGAGCACGACCGGCGCGAGACCGTCGCCGAACTCCGCCGCGACCTGCCCACCCTGCGCGCCGTCGTGCACATCCCACTGCTCGGCACCCCGGCTCCCGAGGGCGCCCTGGAGTGGTCGGCGCTCACCTCGGCCGACGCCCAGCCCGAGTTCGAACAGGTCCCCTTCGACCACCCGCTCTGGGTGCTCTACTCCTCGGGGACCACCGGCCTGCCCAAGGCCATCGTCCAGTCCCAGGGCGGCATCCTGGTCGAACACCTCAAACAACTCGGACTGCACTGCGACCTGGGCCCCGAGGACCGCTTCTTCTGGTACACCTCGACCGGCTGGATGATGTGGAACTTCCTCGTCTCCGGCCTCCTCACCGGCACCACGATCGTCCTGTACGACGGCAGCCCCGGCTATCCCGACACCGGCGCCCAGTGGCGCGTCGCCGAACGCACCGGAGCCACCCTCTACGGCACCTCCGCCGCGTACGTGATGGCCTGCCGCAAGGCCGGGGTGCACCCCTCCCGGGACTACGACCTCTCCCGGGTGAAGTGCGTCGCCACCACCGGCTCGCCGCTGCCCCCCGACGGCTTCCGCTGGCTGCACGACGCGGTCCGCGACGACCTCTGGATCGCCTCCGTCAGCGGTGGCACCGACGTCTGCTCCTGTTTCGCCGGCGCCGTGCCCACCCTGCCGGTCTACACCGGCGAACTGCAGGCACCCGGCCTCGGCACCGACCTCCAGGCCTGGGACCCGGCCGGCCACCCCGTCATCGACGAAGTGGGCGAACTGGTCGTCACCAACCCCATGCCCTCCATGCCGATCCGCTTCTGGAACGACCCCGACGGCAGCCGCTACCACGAGAGCTACTTCGACACCTACCCCGGCGTCTGGCGCCATGGCGACTGGATCACCGTCACCGCACGCGACACGGTGATCATCCACGGCCGCTCCGACTCCACGCTCAACCGCCAGGGCGTACGGATGGGCTCGGCCGACATCTACGAGGTCGTCGAGCGCCTCCCCGAGATCAAGGAGTCCCTCGTCATCGGCGTCGAACAGCCCGACGGCGGCTACTGGATGCCCCTCTTCGTCCACCTGGCACCGGGCGCGGTCCTCGACGAGGCCCTGCTGAACCGCATCAAGCAGGCCATCCGGGAACAGCTCTCGCCCCGTCACGTCCCGGACGAGGTCATCGAGGTCCCCGGCGTCCCGCACACCCTCACCGGAAAGCGCATCGAGGTACCCGTCAAGCGCCTCCTCCAGGGCGCGCCCCTGGAAAAGGCCGTCAACCCCGGCTCCATCGACAACCTCGACCTGCTGATCCACTTCGAGGACCTCGCCCGCAAGCGCGCCTGATGTCCGCATCCCCCGTTGTCAGTGGCGCCGGTTACTGTGAGTGAGCATTGATCGACCGCTCACAGGGGGAACCATGGCGCACACCGACCACCGGACCATGCGACGCGTCCTGCGCCGCGAGATCGCCGGCACCATCGGCCTGCTCACCGACGAACACGACTTCCGCGCCATGCGGCGTTACCGCACCTTCACCTTCGACGACCACCTCACCTACCTGCGCCAGATCGAAGCCCTCCTCAGGGCCCGCGCCGCCGAGGGCACCCACACCACACTCGCCTTGTTCGACCCGGAGGAATACGCCGAGTTCTGCACAACCACCGGCCTCCCCCCGGACGACCCGGCCAGCCGCACGCGCTTCACCGCCGAACTCGCGGCCACCGGCGCCACCGTCCCCTACGACGGCCGGCCCCTCACCGATCTCGTCCCCGCCCTCGTCGACGAGGCCGTACGACAGGCCACCTGGGAGTACGCCAGCACCCTCCTCGCCCGCCTCGGACCCTGCCCCACTTGTGGTGAAGACATCGGACGCGCCGCCTTCACCCGCGCCTCCCACCTCCTGACCCGCATCCTCGACACCGCCCCGGCAGGCATCCGGCACCTCGTGTGCAGCGTCTCCGGATCACCCGAAACCCTCGTCACCGTCCTGCACGCCGACCGGAACAGCGACGGCACCACCCACCTCGACGAGGCCGAAGCCCTCGAATTCACCAGCGTCCTCGCCCTCGGCCTCGCCACCAGCAGTCCCGGCGGACTCGTCATGCGCACCAGCGCCGCCGGCACCCCCGACCGCGTCTACGGCTGGCGGCTGCGGGGCAACGAACTCGGTCCCCTCACCGCCGGCGAGGTGTTCGACGCGTACTGCACCGACGTCGAATCGGGCGACCTCATCTCACCGGAATCGGACGTCGACTACTGCGCGCCGCCCGACCTGGGCGACCAGCGGACCATCCCCGGCCACCACCACTGACAACACCGGGGGCGCCCCACCCACAGGTGGAGCGCCCCCGGAAAGACAGCCGGTCACAGCCGTGCCGGCTACTCGCCGGACAGCACCGCCTGAGCCGCCGCACGGGCCTCGACCGCGCTGTCGGTGGCACGCGCCGCCGCCGCGGCCCGCTCGCACTGAGCCAGCGTGTACTTGGCCAGCATCGCCCGGACATAAGGAATCGACGCCGCGCCCATGGAGAGGGAGGTGACACCCAGACCCGTCAGCACACAGGCCAGCAGCGGATCCGACGCGGCCTCACCGCACACGCCACAGCTCTTGCCCTCGGCGCGCGCTGCCTCCGCCGACAGCGCGACCAGGTCGAGCAGCGCGGGCTGCCACGGATCCTGCAACCGGGACACCGCACCGACCTGACGGTCGGCGGCGAACGTGTACTGAGCCAGGTCGTTGGTGCCCAGCGACAGGAACTCGACCTCCTGGAGGACCGAGCGCGCCCGCAGCGCGGCCGACGGGATCTCCACCATCGCCCCGAACTTGGCCCGCAGCCCCGCCTCCCGGCAGGCGTCCGCGAACGCCTTCGCGTCGGCGCGGTCCGCCACCATCGGTGCCATGACCTCAAGGTGGACGGGCAGCCCTTCGGCGGCCTTCGCCAACGCCGTCAGCTGGGTACGCAGCACTTCGGGGTGGTCGAGCAGGGTGCGCAGACCACGCACGCCCAGCGCCGGGTTCGGCTCGTCCGCCGGCGTCAGGAAGTCCAGCGGCTTGTCCGCGCCCGCGTCCAGCACCCGCACGACGACCCGGCCCTCGGGGAAGGCCTCGAGCACCTGACGGTAGGCCTCGACCTGCTTCTCCTCGGAAGGAGCGCTCTTGCTGTCGTCGAGGAACAGGAACTCGGTACGGAACAGACCGACGCCCTCGGCACCGGCCTCCACGGCAGCCGGCACGTCCGCCGGACCGCCCACATTGGCGAGCAGCGGCACCTTGTGCCCGTCCGCGGTCGCGCCCGGGCCGGTCGAGGCGGACAGCGCCGCCTTCCGCTCGGCGGCCGCCGCCGTCAGCGCCGCCTTCTTCTCCGCACTGGGGTTCACGAAGATGTCGCCGGTGCTGCCGTCGACGGCGACCACGGTGCCCTCGGCAAGCTCCCCGGCACCCGGCAGCGCCACCACGGCCGGCACACCGAGGGCCCGCGCCAGGATCGCGCTGTGGCTCGTCGGCCCGCCCTCCTCGGTCACGAAACCGAGCACCAGAGCAGGGTCGAGAAGGGCGGTGTCAGCAGGCGCGAGATCCCGGGCCACCAGCACGTACGGCTCGTCACTGTCCGGGACACCCGGCATCGGAACGCCCAGCAGCCGGGCGACGATACGATTCCGCACATCGTCCAGGTCGGCGACCCGGCCGGCGAGGTACTCGCCCGCTCCGGCCAGCAGCTCGCGGTACGCGGCGAACGCGTCGTACACGGCGCGCTCGGCGGTGCTGCCGACGGCGATCCGGCGGTCCACGTCGGACATCAGCTCGGGGTCCTGCGCCATCATGGCCTGCGCCTCGAGCACCGCCTGGGCCTCGCCGCCCGCCAGATTGCCGCGGGCCACCAGGTCGGCCGCCACGGCATCCACTGCCTGACGGGCGCGCCCCTGCTCCCGCTCCGCCTCTTCCGCGGGGATCTGCTTGGCAGGCGGCTCCAGCACCGCCGTTCCCATGTGCCGAACCTCGCCGATCGCCACACCGTGGCTCACGCCGACGCCTCGCAGCGTTGTCTCCATCTCACCCGTCTCCGATAGTGCGGCGGGTCCCGCCGCCGCGGTGGTTGTCGTGGTCGTCAGCTACATCAGCTACATCAGCTACAGAGGAACCCGTAGCCACCAAGGAGTCAGTTCCAGGCGAAGAGGCTCTCGCCGGCCTTCACGTCGCCGTCCTCGCGGAGTCCGGACAGGGCGTCGGCCGTCGCCTCCAGGGCCACGACGGGGCACACCGGGGACTTGCCGGCGGCCTCGACCTCGGCCGGGTTCCAGCGGACGACGCCTTGCCCGCGGGTGACGGTGTCGCCCTTGTTCACGAGCAGCTCGAAGCCCTGACCGTTGAGCTGCACGGTGTCGATACCGAGGTGGGTGAGCACGCCGTGGCCGCTCTCGTCCACGACGACGAACGCATGCGGGTGCAGAGAGACGATGACGCCGTCCACGGGCGCCACGACCTCGGAAGGCTCACGCAGGGGGTCGATCGCTGTGCCCGGGCCGACCATGGCCCCGGCGAAGACCGGATCCGGCACGGCGGCCAGTCCGATGGCACGTCCTGCGAGCGGGGACGTCACGGTGGTCATGGGAAGCCTCCCAGAAGTGGAGCTGCTTACGGGCCGTCACTGGGTGTCCCGGACGGCACTGAGCAGCAGCGTATGTCATATGAAGTGGCGGTTCCGCATGGAAGCTACCAGGTAGTGGTCTAGACCACCAGCCTAATCGATTTGCATGCCCTTCGAGGCCCCGTGTACAGTCGTACTCCTGCTTGAGACCGAGCGGCGCGACCAAAAGCGTCCTTGCTCAGCAGCACCCAAACTCGTCAGATCCTGAACTCGGGATCACCTTCCGCATGTCTGCGGGAGGGTGGTCAGAGAGACGGAAAAACACTGATAGAGTTTGAAACA
>NZ_JAEKKT010000082.1 GCF_019510245.1 Streptomyces sp.
CCCAGCGCCGTCTGGATCGTGGACACCAAGAAGGAGCACATCGCGGTCGGTGAGGCCCGGAAGCTCAACATCCCGGTCGTCGCGATCCTCGACACCAACTGCGACCCCGACGAGGTCGACTACAAGATCCCGGGCAACGACGACGCGATCCGCTCCGTCACCCTGCTCACCCGCGTGATCGCCGACGCCGTCGCCGAGGGCCTCATCAGCCGCTCGCGCGTCGCCACCGGTGACAAGGGCGAGAAGGCCGCCGGCGAGCCGCTCGCCGAGTGGGAGCGCGACCTGCTCGAGGGCGAGAAGAAGGCGGACGACGCCGAGGTCCAGGCCTCCGCCGAGACCGAGAAGGTCGCCGACGCCGAGCAGGCGGAGGCTCCGGCCGCCGAGGCCGCTGCCGAGGCTCCGGCCGCCGTCGAGGACGCCGCCGAGGCTCCGGCCGCCGCCGAGGCTCCGGCCGAGGACGCCGAGCAGGCCTGACCCGTCAGCGTTGACGGCGGGGGCGGCGACATCCCGTACGCCCCCGCCGTTCACCCATAGATTCGCGCTCTACATCTACGTGTAGATCGTGGATCGGGCAGATCTCCCGACTTCGAGAAAGACTTAACGACTCATGGCGAACTACACCGCCGCTGACGTCAAGAAGCTCCGCGAGCTCACCGGCGCCGGCATGATGGACTGCAAGAAGGCCCTGGACGAGGCCGAGGGCGACGTCGGCAAGGCTGTCGAGGCGCTCCGCATCAAGGGCCAGAAGGGCGTCGCCAAGCGCGAGGGCCGCTCCGCCGAGAACGGCGCCGTGGTCTCGATCATCGCCGACGACAACTCCTCCGGCGTTCTCGTCGAGCTGAAGTGCGAGACGGACTTCGTCGCCAAGGGTGAGCGGTTCCAGGCCGTCGCCAACACCATCGCCGAGCACGTCGCCAAGACCGCCCCGGCGGACCTGGAGGCCCTGCTCGCCTCCGAGATCGAGCCCGGCAAGACCGTCCAGGCGTACGTCGACGAGGCCAACGCCAACCTCGGCGAGAAGATCGTCCTGGACCGCTTCGCGCAGTACGCCGACGGCTACGTGACCGCCTACATGCACCGCACGATGCCCGACCTGCCCCCGCAGATCGGTGTCCTCATCGAGCTCGACAAGCCGAACGCCGAGATCGCCAAGGGCGTCGCCCAGCACATCGCCGCCTTCGCGCCGAAGTACCTCGCCAAGGAGGACGTGCCGGCCGACGTCGTCGAGTCCGAGCGCCGCATCGCCGAGGAGACCACCCGCGCCGAGGGCAAGCCCGAGGCCGCCCTGCCGAAGATCGTCGAGGGTCGCCTCAACGGCTTCTTCAAGGACGCCACGCTGCTCGGCCAGCCGTACGCGCTCGACAACAAGAAGTCGGTCCAGAAGGTCCTGGACGAGGCCGGTGTCACCCTGAAGCGCTTCACGCGCATCAAGGTCGGCATCTGAGTCCGTACCGCGATCGACGCGCGACCCGCGGGTAAATCCCGATAGGGTCGGTCGACAGCAGTCGTCCGTACACCCGCCACACCCAGGGACGTGACGGACGGCGGCAGATCTGACGAGGAGGCCATTGCCGCGCATGGGCAGCGAAAAGCGACCCCATCGGCAATGGCCTTCTTTGTATGTGCACCACGTGAAAGAGGCGGGATCTCCATGACCACCAAGGCCCAGAAGAGCGACGACGGCAAAGTGCGCGGCCGGTTTCTGCTGAAGCTGTCCGGAGAGGCGTTCTCCGGTGGCGGCGGCCTGGGCGTGGACCCCGACGTGGTGCACAAGATCGCCCGTGAGATCGCGGCCGTCGTCCGCGACGGCGCCGAGGTCGCCGTCGTCATCGGCGGCGGCAACTTCTTCCGCGGCGCCGAACTCCAGCAGCGGGGCATGGACCGGGCCCGCTCCGACTACATGGGCATGCTCGGCACCGTGATGAACTGCCTCGCCCTCCAGGACTTCCTGGAGAAGGAGGGCATCGACTCGCGCGTGCAGACCGCGATCACCATGGGACAGGTCGCCGAGCCGTACATCCCGCTGCGCGCCGTGCGCCACCTGGAGAAGGGCCGCGTGGTCATCTTCGGCGCCGGTATGGGCATGCCGTACTTCTCCACCGACACCACGGCCGCCCAGCGCGCCCTGGAGATCGACGCCGAGGCGCTGCTCATGGGCAAGAACGGCGTGGACGGGGTCTACGACTCCGACCCCAAGGCCAACCCCGACGCCGTCAAGTTCGACTCCCTCGGCTACGGCGAGGTCATCACCCGCGAGCTCAAGGTCGCCGACGCCACCGCGATCACGCTCTGCCGTGACAACAAGCTGCCGATCCTGGTGTTCGAGCTGCTGGTGGAGGGCAATATCGCGCGCGCCGTCAAGGGTGAGAAGATCGGCACGCTGGTGGGTGACCAGGGCAGCCGGGACTGACCGGCACCGCCTGACGGACCCTGACCGGGGGATGGACAATGTCCTGCCGGTCGGGAACCGTCGGGGAAAGAAGACGCGACGCAGCCGGCCGGCGCCCCGAAACGGAACCGCAGCCGGGCCTTACTCAAGACACGCAGGAGCAAGTGGTGATCGAAGAGACCCTCCTCGAAGCCGAGGAGAAGATGGAGAAAGCCGTCGTGGTCGCCAAGGAGGACTTCGCCGCGATCCGCACCGGTCGTGCGCACCCGGCGATGTTCAACAAGATCGTGGCCGACTACTACGGCGCGCCGACGCCGATCAACCAGCTGGCCTCGTTCTCCGTACCGGAACCGCGCATGGCGGTCGTGACCCCGTTCGACAAGACGGCCCTGCGCAACATCGAGCAGGCCATCCGCGACTCGGACCTGGGCGTCAACCCGAGCAACGACGGCAACATCATCCGGGTGGTGTTCCCGGAGCTCACCGAGGAGCGCCGCCGCGACTACATCAAGGTCGCCAAGGGCAAGGCGGAGGACTCGCGGGTGTCGATCCGTTCCGTGCGCCGCAAGGCCAAGGACGCCATCGACAAGCTGATCAAGGACGGCGAGGTCGGCGAGGACGAGGGCCGCCGCGCCGAGAAGGAGCTCGACGACACCACCGCGAAGTACGTCGCACAGGTGGACGAGCTCCTCAAGCACAAGGAAGCGGAGCTTCTCGAAGTCTGATGAACGACTCATCCTGGGGAGCCCCGCCGCACGCCGGGCCGCAGCCCGGGCAGGCCGGACCACCGGCCGGGTACTGGGAACCGACCGATCAGGGTCCCGGCCAGGCGTACGACCCCGGCTCCGGCCAGGGATACGGCCCCGCCCACGGCTCCGGTCAGGGGTACGGCGCAGGCCCTGCCCAGGGTCCCGGCCAGGGGTACGGTCCCGGTCGCGCCCACGGCTACGACCAGGGGCAGGTCCGGGGAGCCGCCCCGGCGGCTCCCGCGTACGATGCGCAGAACGCGCAGCAGACTCGCCCCATGCCCATCGTGCCCGACGACGTACCCCCGTACGGCTCGGACCAGGACGGTGACAGGGGGGCCGCCCGGCTGGGCGGTCCCCGGTACCGAGACGAGACGTTCCGCAACGACAAACCGTCGGCGCAGCCCCTGCCTCACGCGGCGGCGCCGCAGAATCCGGAGCCCATGCCCGACGCCCCACAGCCGGCGCCCGCGCCGCAGAAGAAGAGCGCGGGACGCGACCTGGGTGCGGCCATAGGGGTCGGCGTCGGACTGGGCGTCGTGATCGTGGCGTCCCTGTTCGTCGTCAAGGCCGTCTTCGTCGGTGTCGTGGCGATCGCGGTCGTGGTGGGCCTGTGGGAACTGACCAGCCGGCTCCAGGAGCGCAAGGGCATCAAGGCGCCCCTGGTCCCGCTGGCGCTGGGCGGCGCGGCGATGGTGGTCGCCGGGTACGCGCGGGGGGCCGAGGGCGCCTGGGTCGCCCTGGCGCTCACCGGCCTCGCGGTCCTCGTCTGGCGCATGACGGAACCGCCGGAGGGCTACCTCAAGGACGTCACGGCGGGTCTCTTCGCCGCGTTCTACGTCCCGTTCCTGGCGACGTTCGTGGCGATGATGCTCACCGCCGAGGACGGCCCCTTGCGGGTGCTGACCTTCCTGCTCCTCACGGTGGTCAGCGACACCGGCGCCTACGCGGTCGGCTGGCGCTTCGGCACCCACAAGCTCGCCCCGCGCATCAGCCCCGGCAAGACCCGCGAGGGCCTGGTCGGCGCGGTGCTGTTCGCGATGGTCGCGGGCGCGTTGTGCATGGAGTTCCTGATCGACGACGGCACCTGGTGGCAGGGCCTGCTGCTGGGCCTCGCGGTCGCGGCCAGCGCCACGCTCGGCGACCTCGGCGAGTCCATGATCAAGCGGGACCTGGGTATCAAGGACATGGGCACCCTGCTCCCGGGCCACGGCGGCATCATGGACCGACTGGACTCCCTGCTGCCCACCGCTCCGGTGGTGTGGCTGCTGATGGTGCTGTTCGTCGGCAGCGCCTGACACCGGGCCACGGCGCCCCGCCGCGGCAGCGGCAAGGCGAGCCCCCGTCGCAGGGCGGGGGCTCGGTGGCATGCCGGCCCCGGATGACGCAGCAGAAATCGCAGGGTCGTTCCGGCGGGCGGCAGACTCCCTGTGAGGACGCTGTCTCCTCCGACGCGCAGGGAGTGTGCCCATGCCCCTCGACCCGGCTCCGGCCGCCACCCCGCCTCCTCCGCCGGTCCGGTTCTGGCCGGTCGGTGATCTGCCCGCGCTCGACCCGGACCCCTTCCTGGACGAGGTGATGCGCGAGGAGCCGGTCACCCGGATCCGGCTCGCGTACGGCGAGGGGGAGGCCTGGCTGGTCACCCGGTACGAGGACGTCCGCTTCGTCACCTCCGACCCGCGTTTCTCCCGGGAGCTGGTCGTCGGCCGTGAGGTCACCAGCATGCGCCCGGCCCCCGTGGCCTCCCAGACGGCCGGCCTTCAGTACATCGACCCGCCCGCGCACAACCGGCTGCGCCGGGTCGTCGCCCGTGCCTTCACCGGGCGGGCCATGCAGCGGCTGCGGCCGATGGCGGAGCGCAGGGCCGGTGAACTCCTCGACACGATGGAGGCCGCGGGCCCGCCGGCCGACCTCATGGAGCATCTGCACGGCCCGTTCCCGATCGCCGTGATCCGTGACTTCCTCGGCATCGACGAGAAGGACTGGCACCGCTGGGCGGAGACCGGCGAGGCGCTGCTCTCCGCCGGCCCCGACGCAGAGGAACGCGCCCGGGAGGCCGCCCGGACCACCCGGGCCCGGATCGCCGAGCTGCTGCGGAGCCGCCGCGAGGAGCCCCGCGAGGACCTCGCCGGAGTGCTGGCCCGGGCCACCGAGGACGGCGAGATCACCGACGACGAGGCGATCTCCCTGGCCACCGCCGTCCAGGTCAGCGGCGGCCACGCGGTCCGCAACAACAGCGGCTCGATGATGTACGCGCTGCTCACCCGCCCCGGCCACCTGGACCGGCTGCGCCGCGAGCCGGAGCTGCTCCCCAGGGCGGTGGACGAACTGTTCCGCTACGTCCCGCACCGCAACGGCGTCGGCATCCCGCGGGTCGCCGTCGAGGACGTCGAGGTCGGCGGCCGGCTGATCCGGGCCGGTGACGTCGTCTACAACGCCTACGTCGCCGCCAACCGGGACCCCGTCGTCTTCAGCGACCCCGACGACCTGGACTTCGACCGCGCGGGCGGTCCCCACCTGGCCTTCGGTCACGGACCCCACCACTGCATGGCCGCGATCATGGCCCGCATGGAGGCCGAGACCATGATCGGCGCGGTCCTCTCCCGCTTCCCCGGCATCCGGCTGGCCGTGCCCCCCGAGGAGGTCGAGTTCCAGCGCCAGGGCCTGATCCGCGGACCGCGTACGCTGCCCGTGACCTGGTGACTGGCAAGGACCGAGGAGAACCCCACCATGCTGACGACCACCTACGTCCCCGGCGCCCCGAACTGGCTCGACCTGGGCACCACGGACACCCACGCGAGCGCCGCCTTCTACGCGGCCGTCTTCGGCTGGGAGCACCGGTCGGCGGGACCGGAGGCGGGCGGCTACGGCTTCTTCGAGCAGGACGGCGAAACGGTCGCCGGGATCGGCCCGCTCACCGAGGAGGGCGCGACGCCGTCCTGGAGGGTGTACTTCCACACCCCGGACGCCGACGCCACCGCCAAGGCCGTGGAGCAGGCGGGCGGCAGCGTCCGGATCGCCCCGGCGGACGTCTTCGCCTTCGGGCGGGCGGCCGCCTTCATCGACCCCGCCGGCGCGCACTTCGCGGTCTGGCAGCCGGGCGAGACCCCGGGCCTGGACCTCGTCGCGGTGCCCGGCAGCCTGTCCAGGACGGAGCTCTACACCACCGACGCGAACGCGGCGAAGGCGTTCTACGCGGCGGTCTTCTCCTGGCAGACGCGGGACGTGCCGATGGGCCCGGGACTGACCTACACGATCCTCACCCCGGCAGGCGGCGGCCCGGCGGCGGCCCACGGCGGGCTGATGCAACTGCCCCAGGCCAACCTCGACGCAGGATCGACGCCGGAATGGCATCCCTACTTCGAGGTGAGCGACTGCGACGCCACGTCCGCCAGGGCCACCGAGGCCGGAGCCACCGTCCTCATCCCGGTCACCGAGGCACCCGGCATCGGCCGCTTCGCCATGTTCCTCGACCCCTCCGGCGCCCTCTTCGCCGTCATCACGACGGCCAGGGGCTGAGCCCAGGCTCCCCGCCGGACTTCCGTCGCAGGCCACCTCAGTTGATCTGCGACACTGATAAGGCCATGCCTAATCCCGGAGAACTGTTGTGCTCCGGGCACGGAGAAGCCCCCCACCAGCGATGTTCTCGCCAGTAGGGGGCTGCCCTGTACCCGCTGGGCCGTCTCCGGGCCGTCAGGGCTCCTGGCCCATGTTGAAGACCCCGTCCAGGGCCCGCCGGGCTCGCTCGCTGCTGCTGGGCATCAGGTGGGCGTACACCCGCAGCGTCATCGCTGGGTCGGAGTGCCCGAGGTACTCACTCACGGCCTTGATGCTCTCGCCCGCGTCCAGGAGGACCGAGGCGTAGAAGTGGCGAAGGGCGTGCATCCCGTGCTGCCGGGCGGAGGCGTACGGCTTGCCGGGTTCCGGAGTTGGGATTAGGCCGGCCGCCGCAAGAGCGGGCTTCCACTCCTGGATGTTGAAGTTGCTCCGCCAGACGATTCCGTCGGCCGTGTTGGTGAAGATGAGGCGCCGCTCGGTGAGCGGGCCGTCCGGCCGCATCCAGGGCAGTTTGATTGCCACGGGCGGGTGACTCTTCATATGCCGGCGCAGGGCTGAGGCAACCGAGGACGGCAGCGGTACGTCCCGCTCCTTGTTGCCCTTCGGAGGAGCGAAGACGGCAGTGCCCCGGATCAACTTGACCTGAGTGGTCACCCGCAGGGTGTCGCCGCCGAGCTGCAAGGTGTCTTCGGCCAGGCCGATGATCTCGCCCTGTCGGAGGCCGCAGCCGCTGCCCACGTCGACCATGGCTCGGTAGCGCTCGGGCAGCGCGTCGCGGACCGCGAGCACCTGGGAGGGGAGCCACGGCACGACTCGGGAGGCCGATGCGGCGGGTGGGCGGACAGATGCAGCCGAGCATGGATTCCGGGCGAGATGGCCGTCATCCACAGCGGCCGACAGCACCGCGCGGACGTTGGCGTAGATGTTGCGGGCGTAGCTCCCGCCCATCGAGTCGTTCTCCAGGTCGCGCACGAACTCGCGGATGTGGACCGGACGGAAGGACCCGAGCGGACGCGCCCCGATGCGCGGGAAAGCGTGCAGCCGAAGCCGGGTCTCCACTCCGATACGCGTGTTCAAGTCAGTGGTCTGTCCGGCGATCCAGCGTTCCGCGTACTGCTGGAAGGTGATCCGGGCGGCCTTGGGGTCGACGTACTGGCCACGAGACATGTCAGCAGCCGTCTCGGCCAGCCACTCTTCCGCACGACGCTTCTGACGGTCGGGAAACGATCGGCTCTTCTCGGTGCCGTCCGGCCCGACGTACCGGGCCCGGTAGCGAAGGCCCTTGCCATAGCGGTCGGTCTTCACCTTCACCGGCTTGCCGTCCGGGCCCGGCTCGGTCTTGTACCAGAGATCCTGCACGTGACCCGGCATCAGGCGGCCACCTCGGTCAGCCCGTCGACCCACTGGCGAAGCCGGACAGGGTCGTAGCGCAGGTGCCGGCCGACGCGGAAGGCCGGAGGACCTGTGCGCTTGCGCCGCCACTGATACAGCGTCTCGACTGGAACACCGAGCAGCTCGGCGACGTCGGCCGGGGTCAGGTACCGCTCCGGAAGCGTGCGAACGGTCATGCAGCGGCTCCTTCCAGGACCAGGTCCCGCAGTGCTTCCCGGGCGGTTTCGCGGTTGAGCTGGAGGCCGCGGGCGATGGTGGCGGCCAGGACGGATTCGCCAGGGGAGTGGCCATGGCCCGCGTACTGCCAGTCGGCGAGGACCAGGACGGTGTCCGGCTCCTGGCCGTCGAGACCGAGGGCGGCGTGCTCCTGGGCGGCGCGGTAGTCGGCGCGGGCCTGGCGGAGAGCGCCGAGGGTGGTCGAGTAGCGACGGGACTTGGAGGAGAAGTGGCCTCGGAAGCCGAGCATGTGCGCCCAGGCCCACAGGCGCCGGTCCGGATAGAACGGGTCGAGCAGCTTGCAGGCTTCGATCAGACGGCGGGTGTGGTCGGGGACGCCGTGGCGGTCCAGTTCGGAGAGTTCGCCGATGCGGCGGTCGAGGGTGCCGGTGTTCTCGGCCGCTTTGGTGGCGTACTTGGCGACGTAGGAGGCGACGGCC
>NZ_JAEKKT010000211.1 GCF_019510245.1 Streptomyces sp.
GCGGAGATCTTGCCCTGGTGGATGAGGATGTACGGGTCGTCGAGGACGGCCTCCATCCGCTCCTGGTCGGTCACGAAGTACGGCGAGAGGTAGCCCTTGTCGAAGGCCATGCCCTCGGTGAAGTCCAGCTCCAGACCGAAGGTGTTGGACTCCTCGACGGTGATGACACCGTCCTTGCCGACCTTGTCCATCGCCTCGGCGATGAGCTCGCCGACCTGCTGGTCCTGGGCGGACAGCGCGGCGACGGCGGCGATGTCGGACTTCTCGTCGATCGGGCGGGCCGACGCGAGCAGGTCCTCGGAGACGGCGGCGACCGCGGCGTCAATGCCCTTCTTCAGGGCGGCCGGGGAGGCACCGGCGGCGACGTTCTTCAGGCCCTCGCGGACGAGCGCCTGGGCCAGCACGGTGGCGGTGGTCGTACCGTCACCCGCGATGTCGTTGGTCTTGGTCGCCACCTCCTTCACCAGCTGGGCGCCGAGGTTCTCGTACGGGTCCTCGATCTCGACCTCGCGGGCGATCGTGACACCGTCGTTGGTGATGGTGGGGGCGCCGAACTTCTTGTCGATGACGACGTTGCGCCCCTTGGGGCCGATCGTCACCTTCACCGTGTCGGCAAGCTTGTTGACGCCGCGCTCAAGGGCGCGACGGGCGTCCTCGTCGAACTTCAGGATCTTCGCCATGGCAGCGGATGCCCTCTCGGAAATCTGGGGTGAACAAGACTGCGCCCCCGGCGCCCGGCTTCTCGGAGGATCGCGGGGGCCAGGGGCGCAGCTTCAAGCGGAGTGCTTGAGGTGTGAGTCGCAGGCTTACTTCTCGATGATCGCGAGCACGTCGCGAGCCGAGAGGACGAGGTACTCGTCGCCGTTGTACTTCACCTCGGTGCCGCCGTACTTGCTGTAGAGCACGACGTCGCCGACCTTGACGTCGAGCGGCAGGCGCTCGCCGTTCTCGAACCGGCCCGGGCCCACGGCGAGGACGGCGCCCTCCTGGGGCTTCTCCTTCGCGGTGTCCGGGATGACCAGGCCGGAGGCCGTGGTCTGTTCGGCGTCGAGCGGCTGGACCACGATGCGGTCCTCAAGCGGCTTGATGGCAACCTTGGAGCTGGCGGTCGTCACGATCCGACCTCCCCCTTCGGAGATCTCACGGGGTTAACTGTCTGAGGTGGCGACCAGGTCGATCCGTCGTCGCGGGTGCCGGACCTGCCCGTCGCGTTGTTGGCACTCTCATCTGCCGAGTGCCAGAGCCGAGACTATGACCGCGATTAGCACTCGGTCAAGCGGAGTGCCAATTGCCTGCGGCGCGGCGCCGAAAAAAACGGGTGCGCGGTGCCGTGGTGACCGTCCCTGGGGGCTGCGCCCCCAGACCCCCGTTTCGGCCTTCGGCCTCGTCCTCGAACGCCGGACGGGCTGGATCTGCGGCCGAGCTCCGTCCCCGAACACCGACCGACCGGATGTGCGGCCGAACACCCTCCCCTAACGCCGGACAGACCCCGTCTACAGGTAGTCCTCCAGCCGGCCCACCGTCAGGCCGGATGCCTGGACTTGGCGCAGGAGGCGGGCGGTGCGGGTTCTGAGGGTGGGGCCGAGGGCCTCGTCGGGGCCCACGAGGATGATGTCGCCGGGGCGGAGTTGCCTGTCGGCGGTGCGGTAGGTGACGCCGTCGGGGGTCATCGCCGCGCGCCACAGGACCACCGCGGTGACCCCGCAGTCGGCCGCCGCGCGCAGGGTGGTGGTGTCGTAGATGCCGTAGGGCGGGCGGAAGAGGCGGGGGCGGATGCCGAAGCGGGACTTCAGCTTCTCCTGCTGGCCGCAGATCTCGGCGCGCTGGCCGGCGTACGGGAGGCCGGGCATGGCCGGGTGGTCGAGGGTGTGGTTCTGGACGCTCGCGCCGACCGACTGGAGGCCCGCGAAGTGGCCGTAGCCGGGGCCGACCACGCTGTCCGTGAGGAACATGCTCACCGGCAGCCGCAGTTCGCGGACCATGTCGACGAAGCGGGGGTCCTTCTCGGCGCCGTCGTCGTAGGTCAGGAAGACCACCCGGTCGGAGGTGGGGACGTGGTCGACGACCGGGGGGAGGGCGGTATGGAGGGACAGCGGGTGCAGCGGCGGGCGGGGGGCCGGGGACAGGGGCGCGGTCAGGCCCCAGCGGCGGTACGGCGGCTCGCCGGACGGGCCGTGCGGGTGCACCCGGTCGGCGGCCTTCCTGCCGAGGCGCTCGATGGGGTCGACGGACGGCGCGCAGGCCGACAGGAGGAGGGCGGCGGCCAGAACGGCGGCCGTCGCCCTCGGTCGGCTCACAGGTAGTCCTCCAGGCGCGCCACCGCGTAGCCGTCGCGGGTGACCTTGTTCAGGAAACGGCGCATGTCGTCGACCATGGTGCCGTCCCAGTCGTTCCGGCCCCGGAAGTGCGTGAGGACGATGTCACCGGGGTGCAGTCCGCGGTCCCACTCGCGGTACTCCCAGTGGTCGACGAACACCTCCTCGTCCCAGATCGGCGCGTACTTGATGCCGCAGGCCTTGGCGGCGCGCAGGGTGTCGCCGTTGTAGTTGCCGTAGGGCGGCCGGAAGACCGTCGGCGCCTTGCCGAACTGCCGCTTCATGATGTCCTGCATGCCGCAGATCTCGTGCTTCTGCTCGTCGTAGGTCAGACCGGGCATGTAGGGGTGGGTGAGGGTGTGGTTGTTGAGGGTGTGGCCCTCGGCCTGCATCCGGCGGAAGTAGCCGTAGTCGTCCTTGACCAGGTAGTTGCTGAGGAACGCGGTGTAGGGGATCCGCAGTTCGCTCATCATCCGCAGGAAGTCGGGGTCCTTCTCGGCGCCGTCGTCGATGGTGAGGAAGACGACCTTCTTCCGGGTCGGGACGGTGGTGAAGACCGGGGGCAGGTCGTCCTCCACCTGGCCGTCCACCTCGAAGCCGTCGCGAGCGGTGATCCTCGGCTTGTGCTTCGGCGGGTCCGGGGGCCGCAGCGGGACCGCGTCCAGCCCCCAGCGCCGGGCGGCGGCGACCAGGGCGGCGTGGTCGTCGGGGGCGGCGGCGGCCCGGTGCGCCTGCTGGCCCGCGGCCGGACGGACCTCGGCCTGGTCCCCCGGTCCGGCGCAGCCGGAGACGACGGTGACGGCCGCTACGGCGGCGAGGGCGGCCATGGCCATAACCACCCTATTTTTGTCATTTTGTACGACTGCTCGCATGGCCTCGGATCTTTCCAGCCCTCTCCCCGGAACCCCGGCAGACACCGCGGCCGCGGGCGAACCATCCACCGACTGGCCGACAATGACCCGGTGAACGACCTCCTCTCCCCCCTCCTCACCCCCGAGGGCCGCGCCCTCCTCGACGAGGTGCGCGGCACCGCGCCCGCCGACGAGCTGGCCGTGGCCACCCGGCTGCGCCGCGAGCACCCCGCCGAACTGGTGTCGGCGGCGCTGGCCCAGGCCCGGCTGCGGCAGCGGGCGGCGGCGAAGTTCGGGGAGGCGGACGCGGACCGCATGTTCTTCACGCCGAACGGAGTCGAGCAGTCGACGCGGGCGAGTGTCGCCGCGTACCGGGCGGGGCGGCTGAAGGCGCTCGGGGTGACCTCGGTGGCCGACCTGTGCTGCGGGATCGGGGGCGACGCGATCGCGCTCGCGCGGGCCGGTATCCGCGTCCTCGCCGTGGACCGGGATCCGGTGACGGCGGCCACCGCCCGCGCGAACGCCGAGGCGCTCGGGCTCGCCGGCCTGATCGAGGTACGGGAGGCGGACGTGCAGCAGGTGGACACGGCCGGCCACGACGCCGTCTTCGTCGACCCGGCCCGGCGCGGCGGCCGTGGCCGCATCTTCGACCCCGAGGCCTACTCACCGCCGCTGTCCTGGGCGGTCGCCGCCGCGTCGGCCGCCCGGGTGGCCGCGCTGAAGATCGCCCCCGGCATCCCGCACGAGGCGGTCCCGGCGCAGGCCGAGGCCGAGTGGATCTCGGACCACGGTGACGTGAAGGAAGCCGTCCTCTGGTTCGGCACCGGCGCCCCGGGGGCCGTCCGCGCCACCCTCCTCCCCGGCCCGCGCACCCTGCCCGGCCGCGGCCTTTCCGACCCCGCCGTCCGCCCGGTCGGCCGTTACCTCTACGAGCCGGACGGCGCCGTCATCCGCGCCCACCTGGTCGCCGAGGTCGCCGAGGAACTGGACGGCGGCCTGATCGACCCGACGATCGCGTACATCACGGCCGACGGCCTCCACGCCACCGCCTACGCGACGGCGTACGAGATCACCGACCGACTCCCCTTCAACGTCAAGAAGCTGAAGGCCCTGCTGCGCGAGCGCGAGGTCGGGAACCTGACGGTGAAGAAGCGCGGGTCCGCGGTGGAGCCGGAGGAACTGCGCAGGAAGGTCAAGCCGCAGGGACCGAACGCGGCGACCGTGTTCCTCACCCGGGTGGCGGGGGCGCCCACCATGCTCGTCGGCGCCCCCGCACGGCCGGCTGCCGGCGTGGGCGAGCGCGCCCCGGGCCGGCGTGGTACCCCTCAATGAACGGAGTCTGCCGAGACGTTACGGAGCGCACTCCCGGGCCCGGGCCAGCAGCAGCTCCCGTTCCCGCTCGTTGCGGGCGAGACCCGCGGCCCGTTCGAACTCCGCGCGGGCCTCGGCCGTACGCCCGAGGCGGGCCAGCAGGTCGCCGCGGACGCTCGGCAGCAGGTGGTAGCCGCTGAGGGCCGGTTCGGCGGTCAGCGGGTCCACGATCTCCAGCGCGGCCGCCGGGCCCTCGGCCATGGACACGGCCACCGCCCGGTTCAGCTCGACGACCGGGGACGGGGAGCGGGCCGCCAGCAGCCCGTAGAGGGTGGCGATGGACCTCCAGTCGGTCTCCTCGTACGTGTACGCGTGCGCGTGGCAGGCCGCGATGGCCGCCTGGAGGGCGTAGGGCCCCGGGGCACCGGTCGCGGTGGCGTCCGCGCGGGCCAGGGCCCTGATGCCGCGGGCGATGAGCATGCGGTTCCAGCGGCGGCGGTTCTGGTCCCTGAGCAGGACCGGTTCGCCGTCGGGGCCGGTGCGGGCGGCCGTGCGGGAGGACTGGAACTCCAGGAGGGAGGCGAGGGCGTGCACCTCCGGTTCCTTCGGCATCAGCCCCGCCAAGACGCGCGCCAGCCGCAGCGCGTCCTCGCAGAGCGACGGGCGCAGCCAGTCGTCGCCCGCCGTGGCCGCGTACCCCTCGTTGTAGATCAGGTAGATGACGTCCAGGACCGATCCGAGCCGGGCCTCGCGGTCGGGCCCGTACGGCACCTCGAAGGCGACGTTCCTCGTCGCGAGGGTGCGCTTGGCGCGGACGATGCGCTGGGCGACCGTCGGCTCGGGGACGAGGAAGGCGCGGGCGATCTCGGCCGTGGTCAGGCCGCCGAGCAGGCGCAGGGTGAGGGCCGTGCGAGCCTCGGGCGAGAGCACCGGGTGGCAGGTGGTGAAGACGAGCCGGAGCAGGTCGTCGTCGATGTCCTCCGGGTCGGCGGGCTCCTCCTGCGGGGCCGTCGTCACGGTGCTGCGGCCGATCTCGGCGAGCTTGCGGGCGTAGTTCTCCCGGCGCCGGACCAGGTCGACGGCGCGGTGGCGGGCGGTCGCCATGAGCCAGGCGCCCGGGTTGTCGGGCACGCCGTCCCGGGGCCACTGCTCCAGGGCGGCGACCAGCGCGTCCTGCGCCAGTTCCTCCGCGATGCCGACGTCCCGGACGATCCGGGCGACGCCGGCGATCACGCGGGGCGACTCGAGCCGGAAGACGGTCTCGATGGCGTGGCGGGGGTCCGTCCGGGCGTCGGCGGGGGCGTCGGCGGGGGGCTGTGTGCTCACAGCCCCCCATGCAACACCCACCACCGGACGTACGCCAGGAGGGTCAGCCCTCCGCGATCTCCCGGACCTCGCAGGTCACGGTCCAGAACTCCTCGTGCACCTTGAGGAACCGCTTGGTCCACTCCAGAGCCTCGGCCTTGTCCTTGCACTGCATGATCGCGTAGCCGCCGACGACCTCCTTGGACTCGGTGAACGGGCCGTCGGTGACGGAGATCTTCCCGCCCTCCCAGTGCACCCGGGTGCCGTCGGCGGTCGGCGTCAGGCCCGCGGTGTCCAGCATCACGCCGGCCTTGGTGATCTCCTCGATCAGTTCGCCCATGCGCTGCATCAGCGCCTCGCTGGGGCCCTCGGCGGGGGCGGTGGTCTCGTCGATGCGCACGAGCGACAGGTAACGGGGCATGGTGGCTCCTCGGGTTCCGGCGGGGTCTCTCCCCGCATCTCACCCTTGCGTCGAACGGGGGGCGCCGGGATCGACACGCCCGCCGACATTTCCCGAAGTTTTTTTCCGGCGGGGTTCGGGCTCCTCGTGCCCGCTGCTTCGGGCACGTCGTTCCGGCTACTTCAGCGAGTCCCACAGCTCGCTCGCCGCCGGCTCCTTGGCGATCACCCGGTTGGGGTCGGAGGGCGCGGTCACCACCGGCATCATCACCGTCTTCGTGTGGTCGGAGGTCAGTCCCTTCAGGCTCTGCCCGAGCCGCATCAGCTCGCTGAGCGAGTCCAGGCCGGTGTCGGTGGTGAGGCTGGAGGTGACCGCGTCGGCGACCTCGTAGAGCCTGGCCGGGTCGGTGAGCAGGCTGATGGAGGCCATCTGGTCCAGGAGGGCCTTCACCAGTTTCTGCTGGAGGCCTATCCGGCCCAGGTCGCTGCCGTCGCCTATGCCGTGCCGGGTGCGGGCGAGCGCCAGGGCCTGGGTGCCGTCGAGGTGGTGGGTGCCCTTCTTCAGGTGCAGGTGGCTGTCGTCGTCGTCGATGTCCTGGTCGGTGGTCACGGTCACCCCGCCGAGCGCGCCGACCAGCTTCGCGAAGCCCGAGAAGTCGATCTCCAGGTAGTGGTCCATGCGGACGCCGGTGATCGACTCGACCGTCTTGACCGCACACACCGCCCCGCCCACCGAGTAGGCGCTGTTGAACATCGCGTTGTACGCCACGGACGTCGAGCCGCCGGAGGAGAGCGGGCAGGAGGGCCGGGTGACCAGGGTGTCGCGCGGGATGCTGACGATCGTGGCGGAGGTCCGGCCGGCGTCGACGTGGACGACCATCGCGGTGTCGGAGCGGGCACCCGAGCTGCTGCCGCCGCCGAGCTTCTTGTTCTCCTTGCCGCTGCGCGAGTCCGAGCCCAGCACCAGGATGTTCAACGAGCCGGTGGGCAGCGGGGACGCGGCGGCCGAGGCGGACGCGGAGGCCGTCGGTGTCGTCACCGCCTTCGCCGGGCGGTCGTCCCCGAGCGCGCTGTTGATGTCGACGCTCTTGATGTTGTCGTTGAGGTGCCAGTAGACCCACCCCGCGCCGGCGACGCCGAGCGTCATGACCCCCGCCAGGGTGAGGCCGACGATCTTCAGCGTTCTCGACCGCCGGCCCACCCGTCTGCCCGCGCCGCCTTGCTCCTCGTGTCCCGTCACAAGGCAGGAACGTAAGTCCGAATTATTAGGGGACTGTTAGCACGAGCACCGCGAAGCGGTTTTCTTCGGAAAATCTCACCCTTCTCACTCGGGCTTCAGCTCAGGGTGACCGCGGGCACCGGATTGCTGCCGCTCCAGGACGCGTTGAACCCGAAGGTGACCGAACTCCCGTCCGGCACCGTCCCGTTGTAGGGGGCGTTCGCACAGGAGACGGCCGCGCCCGACTGGGTGCACGTGGCGTTCCAGGCCTGGGTGATCTGCTGTCCCGCGCCGTACGTCCAGCTCACCTTCCAGGAGCTCAGTGCGGCCCCTGAACAGGAGATCGTCACCTGGCCCGTGAATCCGGTGTTCCACTGGCTGGTCACGCCGTAGGCGGCGGTGCAGGCGCCGGTCGGCGGCGGGGTGGTCGTGGTGCCGCCGAGTGCCTCCGCGATGCCGTAGTACGCGGGTTTCGGCGCGTAGTTCGCGTCGTACGGGGTCGCCGCGCCGTAGCCCGGGAAGGTGCTGTCCACCCAGGAGTCGGAGTCGGTGAAGCCCCACACGGTGACGTTGACGCAGCGGCTCACCGCCGCGCACGCGGCCACCACCGACTTGAAGTCGGCCTTCTGCTGGGCGAGTTCGGCGCTGTCGGCGGGCAGCGCCATCCGGATGTCCAGCTCGGTGATCGCCACGTCGACGCCCAGGTCGGCGAAGCGCTGGATGTTCTGCTGGAGGGTGGCGGGCACCTGGCCGAGGACCAGGTGGGCCTGCAGCCCGAGCCCGTCGATCGGGACGCCCCGGCTCTTGAGGTCCTTGACCAGGTTGTACAGGGCGGTGCTCTTCGCGTTGACGCCCTCGACGTTGTAGTCGTTGATGTACAGCTTGGCGGCCGGATCGGCCGCGTGTGCCCAGGTCAGGGCGTTGGCGATGTAGTCGGAGCCGAGGCCGTTGTACCAGATCGTCGACCGGTAGGTGCCGTCCTCGTTGAAGGGTTCGTTGACGACGTCCCAGGCGGCGATCTTCCCCTTGTAGCGGCCGACCTCGGTACTGATGTGGTTCTGCAGCAGGCTGCCGAGCTGGGCGGAGGTCCAGGTGCCGTTCGTGAGCCAGCCGGGGTTCTGGTTGTGCCAGACCAGGGTGTGGCCACGCACCTGCTGGTTGTGGGCCTGGGCGAAGGCGACGATCTGGTCGGCCTCGGTCCAGTTGAAGGTGCCCTGGCTGGGCTCGACCGTCCCCCACTTCATGGCGTTGCCTGGGGTCAGCGAGCTGAACTGGCTGCCGGCGAGGTCGCCGTAGGTGCCGGTGAGCTTGGATCCGGTGACCGCGGTGCCGATGACCTTGCCCTTGGCGGCGGCGAGGTCGCGCAGCGGGGTGTCGGCGGCGTGCGCCGCGGGCGCCGTGAGCAGCAGCGCGGCGCCGGTCACCAGTGCCGCCAGGGAGGAGCCTGTTCTCAGAGATCTCATTGCGGGTACCTCCGAAACTTTCGGTCGTACAACCGATTGGCTTCGGAGGAGTGTGGAGACGCCCGCACCACCCGTCAATACGTCAACTTCCGGCCAGGCCCGCCTCACGCGGCAGCGGGCGCCGCCGTGCTCGACCGCACCACCAGGCTGGTCGCCAGCTCCACCCGGGTCGCGGTCGTCGCCTCCTCCGCCCGCCCCATCTCGAGCACCAGCCGCGCCGCCGCCTCGGCCATCTCGGTCAGCGGCTGCCGTACGGTCGTCAGCGGCGGCCCCACCCAGCGGGCAACCGGCAGGTCGTCGAACCCGACGACGCTCACGTCCTCCGGGATGCGCAGCCCCAGCTCACGCGCGGCCTCGTAGAGCCCGAGGGCCTGGAGGTCGTTGCCGGTGAAGATCGCGGTGGGCCGGCCGGGCATGCGCAGCAGCTCCAGGCCGAGCCGGTAGCCCGCGTCGTGGTGGAAGTCGCCCACCTTGATCAGGGCCTGGTCCACCGGCAGCCCGGCGGTCTCCAGCGCGGCCCGGTACCCGTCCACCCGGGCCCGGCTGCACATCATCCGGGACGGCCCGCTGATCGCCCCGATGCGCCGGTGGCCCAGCTCGACGAGGTGGCGGGTGGCGGCGAGCCCGCCCTGCCAGTTGGTGGCCCCGATGGACGGCACGTCCGGCCCCGGATCCCCCGCCGGATCCATCACCACGAACGGGATGGAGCGGCTCAGCAGCAGCGCCCGCTGCGACTCGTCCAGCCCCGACAGCACCAGCACCACCCCGTGCGGGCGCCGCGCCGCCACCTGGTCCGCCCAGGTCCGCCCCGGGGTGAGCCGCCCGGCGCTCTCGCTGAGCACCACGCTCAGCCCGGCGTCCCGGGCCACGTTCTCCACCCCCCGGATGACCTCCATCGCCCAGGCGCTCTCCAGCTCGTGGAAGACCAGGTCGATCAGCGGCGACCGGGAGGCCTCGGCGCGGCGCCGCCGGTAGCCGTAGGCGCGCAGCAGTTCCTCGACCCGGGTGCGGGTGGCCGGGGCGACGTCGGCGCGCCCGTTGAGGACCTTCGAAACAGTCGGAGCGGACACACCGGCCTCACGGGCGATTTCGGCGAGCGTCGCCGTCTGCGGTTCTGCGGGCTTCGGAGGCGTCATGCCCGCGATCGTATCCCTGCAGTCCCCCTTGACGAAGACCCTCGCACGCCATAGGTTCCCGGAACATTCGGTGTGTGGTACGAAACATTCGTAGCAGCGTTCGTAGCAGAGGACAGAGACGGGAGTTTCATGACCACCGCTCCTTGGCGCGACCCCGCACTGCCCGCCGCCACCCGTGTCGACGATCTGCTCACCCGGATGACGCTGGAGGAGAAGACCGCGCAGCTGTACGGCGTCTGGGTGGGCGCCGCCACGGACGGCGACGGGGTCGCCCCGCTGCAACGCGAGATGACCGTCGACTACGACTGGGAAGAGCTGATCACCCTCGGCCTCGGCCAGCTGACCCGTTCCTTCGGCACCGCCCCGGTGGACCCGGCGCTGGGCGCGCGAGCACTGGCCCGCGCCCAGCGCCGGATCACCGCGGCCGGCCGCTTCGGCATCCCGGCGATCGCCCACGAGGAGTGCCTGGCCGGCTTCACGGCCTGGCAGGCGACGGCCTATCCGGTCCCGCTCGCCTGGGGTGCCGCCTTCGACCCGCCGCTCGTCGAGGAACTGGGCCGGCGCATCGGCGAGGACCTGCGCTCGGTCGGCGTCCACCAGGGCCTGGCCCCCGTCCTGGACGTGGTCCGCGACCCGCGCTGGGGCCGGGTCGAGGAGACGATCGGCGAGGACCCCTACCTCGTCGGCACCGTCGGCTCCGCCTACGTCCGGGGCCTGGAGTCGGCCGGGGTGATCGCGACCCTCAAGCACTTCGCCGGCTACGCCTCCTCCGCGGGCGCCCGCAACCTGGCCCCGGTCCGCGCCGGGGTACGGGAGTACGCGGACGTCACCCTCCCCCCGTTCGAGATGGCGCTCCGGGAGGGCGGGGCCCGCTCGGTGATGGCGGCGTACAACGAGACGGACGGCGTCCCGGTCTCCGCGGACCCCCGCCTGCTGACCGAACTCCTCCGTACGGACTGGGGCTTCGACGGCACGGTCGTCGCCGACTACTTCGGCATCGGCTTCCTCCAGACACTGCACCGCGTCGCCGGTACGGAGGCGGAGGCGGCCCGTCTCGCTCTGACCGCCGGCATCGACGTCGAACTCCCGACGCTGAAGTGCTACGGCCGCCCGCTGGTGTCGGCGGTCCGGGACGGCGCGATCCCGGAGTCACTCGTCGACCGCGCGGCCCGCCGGGTCCTGCTCCAGAAATGCGCACTGGGGATGCTGGACGAGGGCTGGACCCCGGAGCCCGCACGGGAGGGCCCGATCGACCTCGACTCGACGGCGAACCGCGCGCTGGCCCGCCGGCTGGCCGAGGAGTCGGTGGTCCTGCTGGACAATCCGAACGGCGCGCTCCCCCTCGCCCCCGACACCCGCATAGCGGTGGTGGGCCCGCGTGCCGCCGACGCCCTCGCCATGCTCGGCTGCTACTCCTTCCCGTCCCACGTCCTGACCCACCACCCCGAGGTCGCCCTGGGGATCGCCATCCCGACCGTCCTCGACTCCCTCCGCACCGAACTCCCGGACGCGAAGGTGACGTTCGCCGAGGGCTGCGACGTCTCGGACCCCGACACCGCCGGCTTCGAGGAGGCGGTGGCGCGTGCCGCGGAGGCGGACGTGTGCGTGGCGGTCCTGGGCGACCGGGCGGGCCTCTTCGGACGGGGCACGTCGGGCGAGGGCTGCGACGTGACGGACCTGGACCTGCCCGGCGTTCAGGCCGACCTGCTGGACGCACTGGTCACGACGGGCGTGCCGGTGGTCCTCGTCCTCCTCACCGGACGCCCGTACGCACTGGGCCGCTGGCACGGCAGGCTCGGCGCGGTCGTGCAGGCGTTCTTCCCCGGCGAGGAGGGCGGCCCGGCGGTGGCGGGAGTGCTGTCGGGCCGTGTCAACCCGTCGGGCCGCCTCCCGGTCAGCGTCCCGCGCGTGCCGGGCGGCCAGCCCTGGACCTACCTCCAGCCCCCGCTGGGCCTCGCGGGCGAGGTCAGCAACCTGGACCCGACACCGCTGTACGCCTTCGGGCACGGCCGCTCGTACACGACGTTCGCGTGGGACCTCGTCTCGCCGGACACGGCCGGGATCGGCACGGACGGCTCGTACGACGTGACGGTGACGGTCCGCAACACGGGCGACCGGGCTGGCGCGGAGGTCGTCCAGCTCTATCTCCACGACCCGGTGGCCTCGGTGACCCGCCCGGACGTCCGCCTCATCGGCTACCGGCGCGTGGACCTCGCCCCCGGCGAATCCCGCCGGGTGACCTTCCACTTCCACGCGGACCTCTCGGCGTTCACGGACCGGGAGGGGGCGCGGGTGGTGGAGCCGGGGGCCCTGGAGCTGCGGGTGGGCGCGTCGAGCGCGGAGGTACACACCGTGACCCGGCTCCAACTGACCGGCCCGGTGCGCCGGCTGGGCCCGGACCGGGTACTGCGCTGCGAGACGGAGGTGAGCTAACCGCCGAGCTCCCGGTCACCGCCCTCGCCCACGGACCGGACGAGCAGGTCGGCGGCCCCCGCCTCGGAGAGCGGCGCGAACCCCGGCCCTAGCCCTCGCCGACGGCCTCGAAGCGCCAGCGGTGGACCGGCCGGGTCACCAGGCCGCCGGGCGGCTCCGGGAGTTCGGGGAGGTCCGGGGCGTCGTACGACGCCTCCCACCACGTGATCACCAGCACCCGGTCCTGCGGTGCGCGGAAGGTCTCCCGGCGCACCGGCTCCCGCGTGAGCCCCTGCTCCCGTGCCCACGCGAGGAGTTCGGCGCCCCGGCCCTCCGCCGCCCGCGCCTCCCACATCAACGCGACCGTCACGAGTAGAGGTTCTCCTTGCTGACCTCGTGCACGTGGTCGTGGTGATGGTGGCCGGGGACGTGCGGGTCAGTCACCGGCAGGGAGCTGTCCGCCGAGAGGTCCCAGCCGGACGGGGTGCGGTTGCGCGCGACCATCTCCGCGCCGAGCGCGGCCACCATCGCGCCGTTGTCCGTGCACAACTTCATGCGCGGCACCCGAAGCCGGATGCCGGCCGCCTCGCAGCGCTCCTGCGCGAGGGCGCGGAGCCGGGAGTTGGCGGCGACCCCGCCACCGATCATCAGGTGGTCGACGCCCTCGTCACGGCAGGCCCGGACGGCCTTGCGGGTCAGGACGTCCACGACCGCCTCCTGGAAGGAGGCGGACACGTCCCGGACCGGGACCTCCTCGCCCGCCGCCCGCTTCGCCTCGATCCAGCGGGCCACCGCCGTCTTGAGACCGGAGAAGGAGAAGTCGTACGCCGGGTCGCGGGGGCCGGTGAGGCCGCGCGGGAAGGCGATGGCCTGCGGGTCGCCCTCCTTCGCGTACCGGTCGATGACCGGGCCCCCCGGGAAGCCCAGGTTCAGCACGCGCGCGATCTTGTCGAAGGCCTCGCCGGCCGCGTCGTCGATGGTCGCGCCGAGCGGCCGTACGTCGGAGGTGATGTCCGAGGAGAGGAGCAGCGAGGAGTGGCCGCCGGAGACCAGCAGGGCCATCGTCGGCTCGGGGAGCGGGCCGTGTTCCAGCTGGTCGACGCAGATGTGGGAGGCGAGGTGGTTCACGCCGTAGAGCGGCTTGCCGAGCGCGTACGCGTACGCCTTCGCCGCCGAGACGCCGACCAGCAGCGCGCCGGCCAGGCCGGGGCCCGCCGTGACCGCGATGCCGTCGAGGTCCTTCGCGGTCACGCCCGCGTCCTTCAGCGCACGCTGGATGGTCGGGACCATGGCCTCCAGGTGCGCCCGGGACGCCACCTCGGGGACGACCCCGCCGAAGCGGGCGTGCTCGTCGACGGAGGAGGCGACGGCGTCGGCGAGCAGGGTGGTGCCCCGGACGATGCCGACGCCGGTCTCGTCGCAGGAGGTCTCGATCCCCAGCACCAGGGGTTCGTCAGCCATTGATCTCGGTTCCTTGTTCGGAGGTGGGCCCGGTGGCGGAGCCACTGCCGGGCTGCCCGGTCGTCAGGCGCATCACCAGGGCGTCCACGTTCCCCGGCTGGTAGTAGCCGCGTCTGAACCCGATGGGCTCGAAGCCGAACCGCTCGTAGAGCTTCTGGGCGCGGATGTTGTCGACCCGGCACTCCAGCATGACCTCGGCACACTCGAAGGCGGTCGCGGCCCGCAGCAGCTCGGTGAGCAGCTCCGCGCCGAGCCCGGTGCCCCACTGGTCACGGCGTACGGCGATGGTCTGGATGTCGCCGACCGCGGCGGAGCCGCTGTCGTCGGAGGTGGCGCCCTGGGCGGCGAGGCCCCCGTACCCCACGATCCGGTCACCCTCCAGGGCCACCAGGTACCGGCGGGTCGCCCCGGGTCCCCTCGCGTGTGCCAGTTCGGACCAGAACATCCCCCGCGACCAGGCGTCCTCGGGGAACAGGTCCTTCTCCAGCTCCAGGACCGCATCGATGTCCCACCAGCGCATCTCGCGCAGCTGTGCGGTCACTTCGGGGTGACCACCTTGTAGTTCTTGGGCACCTGGGCGTCCGGCCGGCGCAGGTACAGCGGCCGGGGCGCGGGCAGTTCCTCGCCCGCGGCCAGCTTCGCGACGGCCAGCGACGCGAGGGCCGCGGCGGAGACGTGCTCGGGCTCGTGCGCGACCGGGAAGGTGTCGGGGTAGAGGAGCGCCCCTGCGCCGACGGCGGGCAGCCCGGCCACCTTCTCGGCGATGTCGGCGGGCCGGTCGACAGCGGGGTCCGTGCGCCGGGTGCGCGAGTCCTCGTACACCGCCCAGTAGACCTCCTTGCGGCGGGCGTCGGTCGCGACGACGAACGGGCCCTTCTCGATGTCGGCCGCGTAGGCGAGCCCGTCGAGCGTGCACAGGCCGTGGACGGGCACGCCGAGCGCGAGCCCGAAGGTGTCCGCGGTCATCAGCCCGACCCGCAGGCCGGTGTAGGGGCCGGGACCGATGCCGGTGACGATCTCGGTGACGGCGTCCAACGGGACCCCGGCCTCGGCGAGGACGCGGTCGACGGCCGGCAGCAGCAGCTCGCCGTGCCGGCGCGCGTCCACCTGGCTCGACGAGGCGATGACGGCCGTACCGTCGTGCAGGGCGACGGTGACGGCGGGGGTGGCGGTATCCAGAGCGAGCAAGAGCACGCGAACAGCCTACGGCTCCGGCGCCGCGAGCACGCCCGGCCGGGTCGGACGGTCACTGACTGCTACGGTCTGTACGAAGTACGACATATACGGCGAGACTCCCCGCGAGCTCCCCGTGAGGCTCTACGGCAGGCAGAGGTGGCACACGTGGCAGGGACCAGCTCGGGAGTCGTGGCCGGCCTCACCGCGGCGGCCGTCGGGGCGGTCGGTTTCCTCGCCTACCAGGCCTCGGCCACCGTCCCGCCCGGTCTCGGCAGCCGGTCGTCGGCGAGCCCGGCGCCCGGAGCGCCGGGCGCCAAGGCACCCCGGGACCGCCGTCACCCCACCGCGCTGCCGAACACTTCCGGGACGGGTGAACGGGTGGTGTACTCGGTGGACGACGACCGGGTCTGGCTCGTCAACGAGCGGGGCCGCGTCGAGCGCACCTTCAAGGTGAGCCCCGGCACCGTCGACCCGCCGCTCGGCGCGTACTGGGTGACGTCCCGCTCGAAGGCCGTCACGGGCACGGACGGCCTCCCCATCGAACACGTCGTCCGCTTCACCACCACGAAGGACGGCTCGGCCATCGGCTTCAGCGCCGTCACCGCCCGGCGCGCCGCGGCACCCCCCGACCCCACGGTGAAGACGGGCGGCATCCGCGAGACCCGCCAGGACGGCAACGCGATGTGGAACTTCGCGACGATCGGCGTGAAGGTGATCGTGATCCGCTGACCGGACGCACCCGTGATCGGCGGCGCAGCCGCCGTTGGGGGCACGGGGTTGTGCCTGTCGTGCGACCCCCGCGCCGCGCGGGCGCGACCAGCCGGCGGGGCAGCCGCCGCTGAGGGCGCTGGGGGTACCCCCGGCCGAAGGCTGGGGGAGGAACTGCGCGACGAGCCCCCACGCACCCGCACGGACCCACCGGCCGAACCCTCCTAGGCAGCTCTACGGTCCTGCACAGCCGGCCTCGACACCGGCTCCGGCGCTTTCGGCGGCCGGGACACCGCGTCAGCCGCCGCACAGGACGCCAGAAGCTCACGCATGGAAACCCCTGCGACCACGACGGGTCGCCGTTCCTCGGACCGGGACACGGACACGGGCGCCTCCTGAGGTGCGGGGGCGGACGTAGTTAGGTAGACCTAACCACGGGCTGGGTACCATGTGACCACGTCCGATACGTCCGGCGCAATATCTTGCCGACGCCTTGTCGGAACGTTCACACGGTCCTCAGGCCGACAGCACCCCGAGATCCACCCCGTCCCACCGCTCCCCCAGCCCCGCCAGGGCCACGTGCCGTACCTCGTCGGTGGTGTCGCCGACCGCCCGGTGGATCCGGACCACGAGCCGGTCGTCGGTCAGCTCCTCGACCTTGCCCTCGCCCCACTCCACGACGACCACGGACTCGGGCAGCGAGACGTCGAGGTCCAGGTCCTCCATCTCGTCGAGCCCGCCGCCCAGGCGATAGGCGTCCACGTGGAGGAGCGGCGGCCCGCCCCCCAGGGACGGATGGACGCGGGCGATGACGAACGTCGGCGACGTGACGGCCCCGCGCACACCGAGCCCTTCCCCGAGCCCGCGCGTCAGCGTGGTCTTGCCGGCGCCGAGTTCCCCGCTGAGCATCACGAGGTCACCGGCGCGCAGCAACTTCGCCAGTCGGCGGCCCAGCTCCCCCATCTGCTCGGGGGAGGTGACGATCAACTCGGTCTCAGCCTGGCTGTGCCGTGCTGCTGGTGCTTCCATAGCCACTTACCGTAGCCCCTGCCGGCACCGCTCCCGCGCGGGTGAGCAGGTCGGCGAGGCGGTCGGTGACCACCTCCGGGTGTTCCAGCATGACCAGGTGCCCGGCGTCCGCGACGAGCACCAGTTCGGCGTCGGGCAGCAGGTCGGCGATGACCTCGCTGTGCTCGCTGGGCGTGACGAGGTCCTGCACCCCGGCCAGCACCAGCACCGGCAGGTTCTGGAAGTAGGCGAGCGCGGCGGTCTTGTCGTGGTCGGTGAAGGCCGGATAGAACTCGGCGACGACGTCGATCGGCGTCGACTCGATCATCCGCTCCGCGAACCGCTCCACCGCCGGGTCGACGTCCTTGGACGCGAACGAGTACCGCTTGATGATCCCGGCGAAGAGATCGGCGGTGACCCGGCGCCCCTTCTCCACCAGCGCGGCCTGTGTGCCCAGCGCCTTCAGCACCCCGGGCAGCACCCGGCGCACCACGTTGACCCCGGCGACCGGCAGCCCGAAGTTGACCTCGCCGAGCCGCCCGGACGAGGTACCGACGAAGGCGGTGGCGACCACCCGCTCCCGGATCAGGTCCGGATACTGCGCGGCCAGCGCCATCACCGTCATGCCGCCCATGGAGTGCCCGACCAGCACGATCGGCCCCTGCGGCACGGCCGCGTCCAGGACGGCCTTCAGGTCCCGGCCCAGCTGGTCAATGGTGAGCGGCACCCCGTCCTCGTGCTGGGCGACGCCCCGCCCGGAGCGGCCGTGGCTGCGCTGGTCCCAGTGCACGGTGCGCACGACCCCGCGCAGGGCCGCCCGCTGGAAGTGCCAGGAGTCCTGGTTGAGGCAGTAGCCGTGGCTGAAGACGACGGTGACGGGCGCGGGCGCCTTGCGGCCGAAGAGCCGCCTTCGGCGCGGCGAGACGGCGGGGCCGGTGTCGGGTTCCACCTCGTCGACCTCGTAGTACAGCTCGGTGCCGTCGTCGGCGCAGGCCTTGCCGGGGGTGCCGCGCAGGGTGCCGTACGGGCCTGCCGAGTCCAGCGCCAGCCGGGCCTTGCGGCGCATCCCGCGGCCGACGGTCATCCGCTCCACGGCGACGCCGGCGGCCGCTCCGGCAGCGAGCACTCCTATGGCGGCTCCGGCGACGCCCGTCACCTTGCGCCAGCTGCCGGAGGCCGCCCCCGTGGCCGAGGCGACGACGGCCGCGGCGGCGGCTTCCGCTACGGCCTCCGCACTGCTCTCGCTCACGTACCGCTCCTCTTCGCCGTACTGCAGTTCGCTGCTCAGGTGACACGGGTGACAGGGATGACACGGGTGACACGGATGATGCTGACGCGATGCCTGTTGCTGTTGTTGCTGTTGATACAGGTGTAACCGGGTCGTACCGCCGCCGAACCCCGGGGGTCAGGCGCCGTCCCCTGGTTCTTGCCCAGTCGGTTCCCCGTTCACATAGACGCGGGGTACCCGGGTTCCGATGCGGGTGACGATTTCGTATGCGATCGTGCCCGCGGCCTGGGCCCAGTCCTCGGCGGTGGGCTCGCCCCGGTCGCCCGGGCCGAACAGCACGGCCTCCGTGCCGACTTCGGGCTGGTCGCCGCCGAGGTCCACGACGAACTGGTCCATGGCGATGCGCCCGGCGGCGGTCCGCCACTTGCCGCCGACCAGCACCGGGCCGGTGCCGGAGGCGTGCCGCGGGATGCCGTCCGCGTAGCCGACGGGGACGAGTCCGAGGGTGGTCTCGCCGGGCGTGACGTAGTGGTGCCCGTAGCTGACCCCGTGCCCGGCCGGTACGCGCTTCACCAGGGCGAGGGAGGCGGACAGCGTCATCACGGGGCGCAGGCCGAAGTCGGCCGCGCTGCCCAGCTCGGGGCTGGGCGAGAGGCCGTAGAGCGCGATGCCCGTGCGGACGAGGTCGAAGTGGGTCTCGGGGAGGGTGAGGGTGGCCGGCGAGTTGGCGATGTGCCGTACCTCGGGGCGCACGCCCTGCTCCTCGGCGTACCCGAGCAGCTCGCGGAAGAGGGTGAGCTGGGCGGCGATGGAGGGATGGCCGGGCTCGTCGGCGCAGGCGAAGTGCGACCACAGCCCGGTGATCCGGAGCAGTCCCGCCGCCTCGGCGCGCAGCGCCTCGCGGACCAGTTCGGGCCAGTCGGCGGGCTGGCAGCCGTTGCGCCCGAGCCCGGTGTCGGCCTTGAGCTGCACACGGGCCGGGCGGCCGGCCGCCCGGGCGGCCTCGGTCACCTCGCCCAGGGCCCACAGGTCGCTCACCGACACGTCGAGGTCGGCCTCGACGGCCTCCCGCCAGGGCCCGCCCGGGGTCCACAGCCAGCACATGATCCGCACGTCCGCGGGCAGCCCCGGGTCCGCGCGCAGCGCCAGCGCCTCCTCCGGGGTGGCCGTGCCCAGCCAGCTCGCGCCCGCCTCGACCGCCGCACGGGCACAGCGGAGGGCCCCGTGGCCGTACGCGTCGGACTTGACCACGGCCATCAGGGCCGCGTCCGGCGCGACGGCGCGCAGGGTCCGCGCGTTGGCCCGCAGGGCGGCCAGGTCGATCTCGGCGCGGGCGCGCAGGGGCGCGGTCGGTGCAGTCTGCGCAGTCGGTGTCTCACTCATCGCGCCCCCAGTGTCTCAGAGGCCTCTGACAGCCCTCCGGCACAGCCCCTGGTAGGGCACCGGCCACCCCTCGGGTACCCGCCGACCACGGACTCACGTACCGGTCCGGTGCCCCCACACGTATACCTTGTCGCCCTTCTTCAGCACGCCCCACAGCTTCTTCGCGTCGCCGAGCTTGAGGTTCACGCAGCCCCAGGAGCCGACGGTGGTGTAGATGGAGCCGTAGACGGCGTGGAAGGCCTGTCCGCCGTCGAAGAACTGGGCGTACGGCATGGGCGAGTTGTACAGGGTCGACCAGTGGTTCTTGTGCCGCCAGTAGACGGTGTGCCATCCGGCCCGGGTCGCGTAGCCCTTGCGCCCGCTGCGCATCTGCACCGGCCCGTAGACCACCTTGCTGCCCTTCTGCACCCAGGTGACCTGCCGGTTGAGGTCGACACAGGCGACCCGGTACGACTTCACGGGGCAGTTCCCGGCGGCGTTCGGGTTCTTCTTCGCCGACAGGAGCATCATCTGGTACCAGGTCACGGGTCCCGCGAACCCGATGGCCGGCTTGATCTTGTACTTCTTCTGGAACTTCTGGATGGCCTTGCAGTCGGCGGCGGACTGCTTCCCGTCCACCTTCAGCTTCAGCCACTGCTCGATCTGCTTCTGGTACGGCCCGGTGAGCTTCGAGCAACTCACCTTGGAGACGGCGTCGCTCAGCGGCACGTACTCGATGAGGTCGTACGTCCCCGGCGCCGCCGCCTTCGGCTCGACGGCGTCCTCCTTGGCGCTGGGCGTGTACACCTTCGGCGCCAGCATCTGGTCAGGGGTGTCGATCTGCCAGGGCTGCGAGGGCCCCGGCGCGACCCCCGGCACCAGCTCCGACTCGGGGACGGCAGCGCCCGGTCCGGGAACGGCACCGTCCGCGACCCCGGTCCCGGCGCCGAGGCAGAGAACGGCCACGGCAGCAACGAGAGTTCCCGCGGCACCCCGCGCAAGACGGCCCCGCTTGCACACGATTCGTCCACTAATCATGCGATCAGACAACCCCGGAGCCCCCAAAATTCCGGGAAGCCGCGCGGCGAGGTCACCCGTGGGATGCAGGGGCCACGCGCACCGCCCCGCAAGGGCCCAGGGCAGCGCCCCGTAAGGGGCGCTGGGGGTACCCGCGGCCGAAGGCCGGGGGAGGAACTGCGCGACCAACCCCCACCACCCCTCACCCGGCCCACCTGCCGACAGGGTCCGGGGCGGAGCCCCGCGACGGTGCGCTTCTGTCCTACCGAGTCGGGCGGGCGGCCGGGAAAACCCCCCGCCACGCCGCCCCCAGCTCCGCAGCCACCGCATGGGCCACCGTCGGTGCCCCCGCCGCCGCGAACCGCCCCGCGAGCCCGTGCAGATACGCCGCCACGCTCCCCGCGTCCCGCCCGTCCAACCCGGCCGCCAGCAACGACCCCGCCAGCCCCGACAGCACATCCCCGCTCCCGGCGGTGGCGAGCCAGGGCGTCCCCGTCGCGTTCACCCGGACGGCGGACCCTCCCCCGGCCGCCGCCACCAGCGTCGTCGACCCCTTCAGCAGCACCGTCGCCCGATACGCCGCCGCCAGCTCCCGCACCGCCGCGAGCCGGCCGGCCTCGACCTCCTCACGCCCTACCCCCAGCAGGGCCGCCGCCTCCCCGGCGTGCGGCGTCATCAGCGTCGGCGCCGTACGACCGCGCACCGCGTCCCGGTCGGCGAGCCGCAGCCCGTCCGCGTCGACCAGCACCGGCACGTCCGCCTCCAGCACCTCGGCGACGGCGTCGGCGTCGTCCCCGACCCCCGGTCCGGCCACCCACGCCTGGACCCGTCCGGCCTTGCGCGGCCCCCCGTCCGACACCAGCGTCTCGGGAAAGCGGGCCAGCACCTCGTCCTTGGCCGGCCCGACGTACCGTACGGCCCCGGCCCCGCCCCGCAACGCCCCCGCGACGGCCAGCACGGCTGCCCCCGGATAGCGCGCCGAGCCGGCCACGATGCCCACCACTCCCCGCCGGTACTTGTCGCTCTCCGCCGACGGCACCGGCAGCAGCCGCGCCACGTCCGCGTCCTGCAACGCCTCCAGCTCGGCCTCCTCGGGCAGTTCGAGCCCGATGTCGACCAGCCGTACCGAACCGGCGTACTCCCGCGCCGGATCGATCAGCAGCCCCGGCTTGTGTGTCCCGAAGGTCACGGTCAGGTCCGCCCGAACGGCCGCCCCGCGCACCTCGCCGCTGTCCGCCTCCACCCCGCTCGGCAGGTCCACGGCGACGACGGCGGCCCGGGACCGCTCCACGACCGCCACCAGCGCGGCCGCCTCGGGCCGCAGCCCGCCCTTCCCGCCGATCCCCACGATCCCGTCGACGACGAGGTCGGCCCGCAGGAGCAACTCCTCGGCGCCGCCGTCCCGTACGACGGTTCCTCCGGCCCGGCGCAGCTCCGCCAGCCCGCCCTCGTGCGCGCGCTCCGGCGCGAGCAGCACGGCCGCGACCCCCGCCCCTCTGCGTGCCAGCCGCGCCCCGGCGTACAGCGCGTCCCCGCCGTTGTCGCCGCTGCCGACCAGCAGGACCACCCGGCTGCCGTACACCCGTCCGAGCAAGTCGGCGCAGGCGGCGGCCAGCCCGGCGGCGGCCCGCTGCATCAGCGCCCCTTCCGGCAGCCGCGCCATCAGCTCCCGCTCGGCCGCCCGTACCGTCTCCACGCTGTAAGCAGTCCGCATGCCCCGAGTCTGCCCCGGAACCCGCGGGACGCGCATCCGCCCCGCCCGCATCACCCCCTTCACCCCGCTCACCCCTCGGCGATCACCACCGCCGACGCCACCCCGGCGTCGTGACTGAGCGACACATGCCACGACCGCACGCCGAGTTCCGCCGCGCAGGCGGCCACGCTCCCCTTCACCCGCAGCCGCGGCCGTCCGTTGTCCTCGACGACCACCTCCGCGTCCGTCCACAGCAGCCCCGGTGGCGCTCCGAGGGCCTTGGCCAGCGCCTCCTTGGCCGCGAACCGCGCCGCGAGCGAGGCGACGCCGCGCCGCTCCCCGCCCGGCAGATACAACTCCCGCTCGACGAAGAGCCGCCCGGCCAGCCCGGGGGTCCGCTCCAGTGACTCCCGGAACCGGTCGATCTCGGCGACGTCGATACCCACTCCGATGATGCTCACCGATGCACCTTACGACCCGTCAGGCGGCCACGGGCCGGGCCGCGTCGCGCCGAGTGCCCGCCGGTCTCCTCACTCCACCGTGACCGACTTCGCCAGGTTCCTCGGCTGGTCCACCTCGTTGCCGCGGGCGGTGGCCAGTTCGCAGGCGAAGACCTGGAGCGGGACCGTGGCGACCAGCGGCTGGAGCAGGGTCGGGGTGGCGGGGATCCGGATCAGGTGGTCGGCGTACGGTACGACCGCCTCGTCGCCCTCCTCCGCGATCACGATGGTGCGGGCGCCGCGGGCCCGGATCTCCTGGATGTTGGACACGATCTTGTCGTGGAGCACCGAGCGACCGCGCGGGGACGGGACCACGACCACCACCGGCAGGTCCTCCTCGATCAGCGCGATCGGACCGTGCTTCAGCTCGCCCGCCGCGAAGCCCTCGGCGTGCATGTACGCGAGTTCCTTGAGCTTCAGGGCGCCTTCGAGGGCGACCGGGTAGCCGACGTGCCGGCCGAGGAACAGCACGGTCTTCTTGTCCGCCAGCGACCGCGCCAGCGCCCGTACCGGCTCCATGGTCTCCAGGACCCGCTCGACCTCGCCGGAGATGTGCGAGAGGTCCCGGATCACCGCGCTGATCTCGTCGCCCCACTTGGTGCCCCGCACCTGGCCGAGGTAGAGCGCCACCAGGTAGCAGGCCACCAGCTGGGTGAGGAACGCCTTGGTCGAGGCGACCGCGACCTCGGGACCGGCGTGGGTGTACAGCACCGCGTCCGATTCGCGCGGGATCGTCGAGCCGTTGGTGTTGCAGATCGCGAGGACCTTCGAGCCCTGCTCACGGGCGTGCCGCAGCGCCATCAGCGTGTCCATGGTCTCGCCGGACTGGGAGATGGCGATGACGAGGCTGCGCGAGTCCAGGATCGGGTCCCGGTACCGGAACTCGCTCGCCAGCTCCACCTCGCACGGGATGCGCGTCCAGTGCTCGATGGCGTACTTGGCGATCAGGCCGGCGTGGAAGGCCGTACCGCAGGCGACGATGACGACCTTGTCGACCTCCCGGAGTTCGGCGGCGCCGATCCGGACCTCGTCCAGGGTCAGCGAGCCGTTCGCGTCGATGCGGCCGAGGAGGGTGTCGGCGACCGCCTTGGGCTGCTCGGCGATCTCCTTGAGCATGAAGTAGTCGTAGCCGCCCTTCTCCGCCGCCGACGCGTCCCAGTCGACGTGGTACGAGCGGACGTCCGCGGGGGCGCCGTCGAAGCCGGTCACCGTCACACCGTCCCGGCGCAGCTCCACCACCTGGTCCTGGCCCAGCTCGATCGCCGACCGTGTGTGGGCGATGAACGCGGCGACGTCCGAGGCGAGAAAGGCCTCGCCCGCTCCGACGCCCACCACGAGCGGGGAGTTCCGGCGCGCGCCCACGACCACGTCCGGTTCGTCGGCGTGCACCGCGACCAGCGTGAACGCGCCCTCCAGCCGCCGGCACACCAGCCGCATCGCCTCGGCGAGGTCGGCGGTGGCGGAGAACTCCTCGGCGAGCAGGTGCGCGACCACCTCGGTGTCCGTCTCGGAGGCGAGGTCGTGCCCGCGTTCGGCCAACTCCCCCCGCAGCGCGGCGAAGTTCTCGATGATCCCGTTGTGGACGACGGCGACCCGGCCCGCGTTGTCGAGGTGCGGATGCGCGTTGGCGTCCGTCGGCCCGCCGTGCGTGGCCCAGCGGGTGTGCCCGATGCCGGTGGCACCGGCCGGCAGCGGCCGCTCCGTCAGCTCCTTCTCCAGGTTGACCAGTTTCCCGGCCCGCTTCGCCGAGGCCAGCCCACCGTCCGCGAGGACGGCGACACCCGCCGAGTCGTACCCCCGGTACTCCAGCCGCTTGAGCCCGGCGACCACCACATCGAGCGCCGACTGCGCCCCCACGTATCCCACGATTCCGCACATGAGCGGCAGCCTAAGTGCCACCCCCCGCCCGAACCGGGCTCAGCGTGCCCGAAATCGGAAATCATCGGCCCCTTCACATGATCAGAACCCCACGTGACCGACCCCACCCCCCACCCCGTTCAAACTCCGTTAACAATGGAATGTGATCTCTCCGGTCTCCCCGATGCCCCGGAGCGCCCACCGGCACAGGCCGGAGGCGACTCCCTACGTCGATCTCACCCGTGCCGAGTGGAGCGCGCTGCGTGACAAGACGCCGCTGCCACTCACCGCCGAGGAGGTCGAGAAGCTGCGTGGTCTCGGCGACGTCATCGACCTCGACGAGGTGCGGGACGTCTATCTCCCGCTGTCGCGACTGCTCAACCTCTACGTCGGCGCCACGGACGGCCTCAGAGGCGCCCTGAACACCTTCCTCGGCGAGCAGGGCTCCCAGTCCGGCACCCCGTTCGTGATAGGCGTCGCCGGCTCCGTGGCCTGCGGCAAGTCGACCGTCTCCCGTCTGCTCCAGGCACTGCTCTCCCGCTGGCCCGAGCACCCGCGCGTCGAGCTGGTGACGACGGACGGCTTCCTGCTCCCGACCAAGGAGCTCGAGGCGCGCGGCCTGATGTCGCGCAAGGGCTTCCCCGAGTCGTACGACCGCCGGGCCCTGACCCGCTTCGTCGCCGACATCAAGGCCGGCAAGGACGAGGTCACCGCCCCCGTCTACTCCCACCTCATCTACGACATCGTCCCGGACCGCAAGCTCACGGTCCGCCGCCCCGACATCCTCATCGTCGAGGGCCTCAACGTCCTGCAACCCGCTCTCCCCGGCCAGGACGGCCGTACCCGCGTCGGCCTGGCCGACTACTTCGACTTCAGCGTGTACGTCGACGCGAACGCGGAGGACATCGAGCGCTGGTACCTCAACCGCTTCAAGAAGCTCCGCCAGACCGCCTTCCAGAACCCGGACTCGTACTTCAGGAAGTACACCCAGGTGTCCGAGGAGGAGGCGGTCGACTACGCCCGCGGTCTCTGGCGGACCATCAACAAGCCCAACCTGGTGGAGAACATCGCCCCGACCCGCGGCCGCGCCACCCTGGTCGTCCGCAAGGGACCGGACCACAAGGTGCAGCGGCTGCGGCTCCGCAAGCTGTAGGGCGCCCAAGTGCCGCTGCCGGCCCAGAAGTTGCTCCGGGCCAGGCAGCGCTCGTCCGGGGCGACTCCGGTGGCTCCTAGACCCGCCGCTCGCAGTTCACGACGTTGTCGCCGGGGTCGGCGAACACCGTGTCGACGCCGGCGCCGCAGTCGACCGTGTCACCGCCGGCGTTGTCCTGCACGCTGATGACATCGTTGCGGCCGTCGGTGGTCACCTGGTCGATGCCCGTGCCGGCATCGACGGTGGTGCTGACGGCGGCGGCGGAGCCGTTGAAGGTGTCGTTCCCGTCGCTCAGCTGGACCGCGAGCCGGGTGACCGTGGCGGCGCTGCCGCAGTCCGCGCTGGTGGCGCTCAGCCGGGTGCAGCCCGGGCCGATCGCGATGCCCGTGGTGTCCGTGAGGATCAGCCGGCCGGTGGAACTGTCGGCCGTGACCTGGTTGTTCACTCCGGCGCGCGCCTGGAGTACGACCAGACCGCCGAGGATACGGAACGCCGTGGAGCCCGGCGCCGGGGCGGCGGCGGCCGGGGTGGCGGACGAGGCCACGACGAGACCCGCCACCAGAACCGGACCGGCCGCTCGCTTCAGGATTGTGCTCACGATCTCCATGCTGTGTTTCTCTTCCGTCGAGGGGGCGCCGCGCACAGCGGCCTCGACGCAAGAAAAACAGTCAGTGATCGGTCACGCACTTTCTGCTACGCCTTGAGGCTCAACCGAGTGCCGACTTCACCGCGTCGGCCAGCCGCCCCGCCACCGACCGGGCCTGCTCGATGTCGGCCGCCTCCACCATCACCCGCACCAGGGGCTCCGTGCCCGAAGGGCGAAGCAGCACGCGCCCGGTCTCCCCGAGCTCCCGCTCCGCCTCCGCGACCGCCGCCGCCAGGTCCGCGGACGTCTTCACCCGTGACCTGTCCACGTCCGGCACATTGATCAGCACCTGCGGCAGCCGCTCCATCACGCCCGCCAGCTCCCGCAGCGACCGCCCGGTCTCTGCGACCCGTGCCGCCAGCAGCAGGCCGGTGAGCGTGCCGTCGCCGGTCGTCGCGTGGTCGAGGATGATGACGTGGCCGGACTGTTCGCCGCCGAGGGCGTACCCGTGCTCCTTCATCTCCTCCAGCACGTACCGGTCGCCGACGGCAGTCTGCACGAGGTGCAGCCCCTCCCGCTCCAGCGCCAGCTTGAAGCCGAGGTTGGACATGACGGTGGCGACGACGGTGTCGGCGCGCAGCACGCCCCGCTCCCGCATGGCGAGCGCGAGTACGGCCATGATCTGGTCGCCGTCGACCTCCTCGCCGGTGTGGTCGACCGCGAGGCACCGGTCCGCGTCCCCGTCGTGCGCGATACCGAAGTCCGCGCCCTGTTCGACCACCGCGGCCTTCAGCTTGTCCAGGTGGGTCGACCCGCAGCCGGCGTTGATGTTGAGCCCGTCCGGCTCCGCGCCGATCGTGACGATCTGGGCACCGGCCCGGCGGAACGCCTCCGGCGAGACCCCCGCGGCCGCGCCGTGCGCCTCGTCGAGAACGATCTTCAGGCCGTCGAGCCGGTTCGGCAGGACGGATAGGAGGTGCGCGATGTACTGCTCGGCGCCCTGGTCGTACGGCCGTACCCGGCCCACGCCCGCGCCCGTCGGCCGCTCCCACGGCTCGCCGTGCCGGTGGGACTCGTAGACCGCCTCGATCCGGTCCTCCAGCTCGTCGTCGAGCTTGTGGCCGCCGCGGGCGAGGAACTTGATGCCGTTGTCGGGCATGGCGTTGTGGCTGGCGGAGAGCATGACACCGAGGTCGGCGCCGAGCTCGCCGGTCAGGTAGGCGACGGCGGGGGTCGGCAGGACACCGACGCTCAGGACGTCGACGCCGGCGCTCGCCAGGCCGGCGACCACGGCCGCCTCCAGGAACTCCCCGGACGCGCGCGGATCCCGTCCGACGACCGCCGTCGGGCGGTGGCCCTCGAACGTCCCCGCCTCGGCGAGCACGTGCGCCGCCGCGACGGACAGCCCGAGCGCCATCTCGGCGGTCAGGTCCGCGTTGGCGACACCGCGCACGCCGTCCGTGCCGAAGAGTCGTCCCACTTGTCCTCCTGAAGAAGCGTCCTTGCTGCCAGGAAATGATGGCAGGCGCTTAGTCATGCGATCACACCAGCCTTTGAGCGTCTTGTGTCGTTATACGCCCTTGACCGGGATAAACGAACGCCCCGACGGCACATGTGGCGTGCCGCCGGGGCGTTCGGAGTACGTGCAGGCAGCTGGTGATTAGCGCTTGCTGTACTGCGGGGCCTTGCGGGCCTTCTTCAGACCGGCCTTCTTGCGCTCGACCGCGCGGTCGTCGCGCTTGAGGAAGCCGGCCTTCTTGAGCGGGCCGCGGTTGTTGTCCACGTCGGCCTCGTTCAGCGCGCGGGCGACACCGAGACGGAGCGCACCGGCCTGACCGGAGACACCGCCACCGGCGATGCGGGCGACGACGTCGTAACGGCCCTCGAGCTCGAGCACCTTGAAGGGCTCGTTGACTTCCTGCTGGTGCACCTTGTTCGGGAAGTAGTCCTCGAGGGTGCGGCCGTTGATCTTCCACTTGCCGGTGCCCGGGACGATCCGGACGCGGGCGATGGCGTTCTTGCGACGGCCCAGGCCGGCGGCCGGCTGCGGGTCGCCGAAGCGGGACGCGAGGGACTCGGAGGTGTACTCGCCCTCGACGGGGACGTCCGACTCCGTGGTGTAGCTGTCGATGTCAAGCTCTTCGAGCGGCTGCTCGGCAGTGGTCTCGGCCACGATGCTCCTCAGATTCTCTTCAGTCTTAGGGGGTGGCCGGACTTACTGCGCGACCTGGGTGATCTCGAACGGAACCGGCTGCTGCGCAGCGTGCGGGTGGTTCTCGCCTCGGTAGACCTTCAGCTTCGTGAGCATCTGACGGCCCAGGGTGTTCTTGGGGAGCATGCCCTTGACGGCCTTCTCGATGGCCTTCTCGGGGTTCTTGTCCAGCAGCTCGTCGTAGCGGACGGAGCGCAGACCGCCCGGGTAGCCGGAGTGGCGGTACGCCATCTTCTGGGTCCGCTTGTTGCCGGACAGGTGCACCTTGTCGGCGTTGATGATGATGACGAAGTCACCGGTGTCGACGTGGGGCGCGTAGATCGGCTTGTGCTTGCCGCGGAGAAGGGACGCGGCGGTGGAGGCGAGACGGCCCAGGACGACGTCCTGAGCGTCAATGACGTGCCACTGGCGAGTCACATCGCCGGGCTTGGGGCTGTACGTACGCACTTCGCAGCCTTCTTCTTCAGTGGATGGGTGCTGACACATGGCATCACTGAAGCGATCGTGCAGCTGGGGACGA
>NZ_JAEKKT010000467.1 GCF_019510245.1 Streptomyces sp.
GGCAGCACGGGCTCGGCGGCCCGCCGCTCGACCCCCACGAACACGACCGCCAGCAGCACCCCCAGCACCGCGAGCCCGACGATCTGGGGCGATCCCCACGCCCAGGTGTTCCCGCCCAGCGAGGCCACCAGCACCAGACTGGTGGCGACGGCGGCAATGAGGAAGGTCCCCAGGTAGTCGATGACGTGCTTCCTCGACTTACGGGGAATCCGCAGCACCACGGCGATCACGGCCAGCGCGACCACGCCCACCGGAAGGTTGACGTAGAACACCCACCGCCAGCTCAGATGCTCGGTGAACAGCCCGCCCAGCAGCGGCCCGAGCACACTCGTCGCCCCGAACACCGCTCCGAAAAGCCCCTGATAGCGCCCTCGTTCACGCGGCGGAACGAGGTCGCCGACGATCGCCATCGACAACACCATCAAGCCGCCGCCGCCCAGCCCCTGCAGGGCCCGGAAGGCGATCAGCTGGGGCATGTCCTGGGCCATGCCGCACAGGGCGGACCCGATCAGGAAGATCACGATCGCGGTCTGGAACAGCCGCTTGCGCCCGTACTGGTCCCCGAGCTTGCCCCACAGCGGCGTGGCGGCCGTGGACGCCAGCAGATACGCGGTCACCACCCACGACAGATGCTCCATACCGCCGAGATCGCTGACGATCGTGGGCAGCGCGGTGGACACGATCGTCTGGTCGAGCGCGGCGAGCAGCATTCCGAGCAACAGGGCCCCGATCGAGACGAGGACGTTGCCGGAGACGTGTTGTTCCTGCCCGTCTCTCACATTCCCCGTCATACCGTGCGCGTGCGCGGCCATGAAGACCTCCTGGGGCTCTCGTTACGTCTCCATCGTGATCGGTGTGGCCGGTTATGGCCTGTTGAGTCCTGTTGGAAGCCGGTATTCCGGGGGCTTCCGACAGTCGGGTGTGGAGGGAGTCTGCATAATCGCTGGAGTTTGTGAGGGGAGGGACGAACACATGGCGGAGTCGAACGGCCATCTGTGCCCGGAGTGCCGGGCACCGAGAGGGGCCGACAACACCCCGTCCTGCGGGTGCACCCAGCGCGCGTCGGACGCATTGCGGGACACACGTACGGCGGAGGCGGCCGCGGCGGAGGACTTCGATCCGCTACGCATACGGCCGTACGTGGAACTGGACGACGAGACCGCACCGGTGCCGAATGCGCCCGCGCCGGACGTCACGATGCCGCTGCGCGTGCCGGCACCGCCGCCGGCCACCCCGAGCCGCACGGATCTGAACCTGTTCGAGGTGGAGGCCGCTCCCTCCGCGCCCGGCCGGACCCCCGACGGGCCGCCGCGCCGCACCCGACGCCGTACCGTCCTCCTCGCCACCGCCGGAGCCGTCGTGACGGTGGCCGCCGCGGCCGCCTTCGCCGGCGGCCTGTTCACGTACGAGTCACCGGTGCGGGACGAGGCGGCACGGGGTGACGTACGGCCGGCGGTCCCCGATGCGACGACTACCGCGGCGACGGCGTCTCCGTCCACGGCCGCGGCGTCCGTACGGCCGTCCTCGGCACCCCCGCCCGCCACGGCGAGCGCGAGCCCGTCGGCCTCCCCGTCCCCGTCGAGGACCAGCGCCTCGCCGAGCCCGTCGCTGTCCGCCGAGCCCTCGGCGACCCCGACGGCCTCCGCCGCGACGGATTCGGCGGCCGGGTCGGACGCGGCACGCGAGGCGGCTCCGCAGGTTCTGCGGCGCGGGGCCGAGGGCCCTGAGGTCGTCGAGCTGGAGCTGCGGCTCACCCAGGTCGGGCTGTACTCGCGCAAGGCGAGCGGGCACTACAACGAGGGGGTCGAGGACGCGGTCTCCGCGTATCAGTGGCAGCGGGGGATCCAGGGGGCGGAGCACGGGGTGTACGACCTGGTGACCCGGCAGCGGCTGGAGTCGGAGACGAAGGAGCCGTAGGCCGTTCTCCGGGTGCGGGCCCGGCGGGGGCCGGCTGGGGGTCTGGCGGACGGAGTCCTGGGGATCCACTCGACGGAGCGCCGGGATGGGTCCACCTGGCGGAGACCTGGGGGGCCACCCGACGGAGACCCGGGGAATCCACCCGAAGGGGAATTGACCCGACGAAGATCCGAGGGGGGAATCCCGCGCCGGAAAGCCGGGAGGGGATTCACCCGACGGAGAGCCGGATGGTGCCGTCCTCCCCGGCCTCGATCCGCACCTGCGTCAGATCCGCCACCACCACGTCCGGCCCGTGCACCGCGGCTCGCGCGCCGACTCCCACCACCCTCATCCCGGCCGCCTTCCCGGCGGCGATTCCCGCCCCGGAGTCCTCGAAGACGATGCAGTCGGCGGGCGCGACGCCCAGCTCCGCCGC
>NZ_JAEKKT010000468.1 GCF_019510245.1 Streptomyces sp.
GGCGGGCGCCGAGGCGGTAGCGCTGGTCGGACTGGCGGTAGACCATGCCGTGTTCGTGGAGGGTGCGCAGGAGTCGCAGCGCGGTGGACTTGTGGACGCCGAGGCGGTCGGCGACCTGACCGAGGTCGGCGGGGCCCTCGGCGAGCAGCGGCAGGATGCTGAGTGCGCGGTCGACGGTCTGACTCATGGGGTGCGTACCTCCTCCGGGGCCGTACCGGCTTGCGTCCAGCCGGGGCCGAGTCGAAGTGTCCCCCACACGTCGTCCCCGACGGCGGCCAGTCGGTCGGCGGTGTCACGGGTGGGGGGCGTCGCGAGGTCGCCAGGGGTGGTGAGGGCTGCCGCGGCGTGGAGGTGGCCGTGGCGGAGGCGGGTCTTCAGGGGAAGGCCGCGGAGCGTGGCGGAGAGGAACCCGGCGGCGAAGGCGTCACCGGCGCCTGTGGTCGCTACGACGTCCACGTGCGGGGCCGGGACGAAGGTGCCGGGCTCCGGGGCCGACCGGGGGTGGGTGTCGCTCGCCCCCGCCTGCGAAGTGCCGCTCCCCGCAGGACCGGAGCCGCCCGCAGACTGCGTGGAACCGAGTGAAGCGCCGACACCTTGCGGCCGAGGATCGGTGTCGCCCACCCACGCCTGCGAAGTGCCGTTCTCCGCAGGACCGGAGCCGCCCGCAGGCTGCGTGGAACCGAGTGAAGGGCCGACACCTTGCGGCCGGGGGTGGGTGTCGCTCGCCCGCGCTTGCGGGGTGCCGCCTGCCTCTGGGGCGGGGGCCGCCCCAGCGGCACGACTGCCCGCAGGCCGGCTGGGCGCGGGGCTGTGTGCGTATGCGGCTCCGCCGCGGGGCGCTACCGGCCCCGACCGGCCGGCAGCCGACACGAACGCCGTGGCCCCGACCCCTCCCTGCTTGACCACCAGCACCCCCGGCTCGGGCAGCGCGGCCCGGATCGCCGACGGTCCGCCCGACATCCCCCACGCCTCCTCCGCCTCGTCCTCCCCCACGAACACGATGTCGGCACCCCGCGCCAACTCCAGCAGCACGCGCGGGCCTTCGGCGTCCCGCCACAGGCCGGCCCGGTGGTTGACGTCGAAGGACACCAGCGGCCGGTCCTCACCCGGCGCCAGCAGCGCACGCAGCAGCGCCAGACACCCCTGCGACAACGCCGCCGTGATCCCCGACAGATGCAGCACCCGGGCCGCCCGCACCGACGCCAGGTCCACGTTCTCCGCCGTCATCGCCGACGCGGCCGACCCCGCCCGGTAGTACGCGACCTCATGCGCGTCCGTCGCCCGGTCCCCCGCCGTACGGAAGTACACCCCCGTGGGACGCGAGGAGTCCCGCCGCACGGCGGAGACATCGACCCCGTGCCCCGCGACCGTCTCGACCAGATGGTCCCCGAACCCGTCGGCGCCGACCCGGCTGACCCACCGCACGGTGTGGCCGGCGGCGGCCAACCCGCACGCCACGTTGGACTCCGCCCCACCGATCGACCGGTCGAAGGACGGCACGTCGGCGAGCCGCCCCGCACGCGTGGGCAGGAACGTGACCATGGACTCGCCGAGCGCGACGACGTCCACGACGTCGGGGGCATTCACGATGGTCGTAGCTCCCTTGATTGACCCGGCATTGGCGTGGATGTTAGACAGCAGTAAGCGATATACGCAATGGCCGTTGCAGATACCGCAACCCACCTGATCAGGGAGGCCCCGTGTCCCTCGCCCGCCTCGCAGAGGACCGCGTCGACCACCGTTTCAAGGGCCTTCCCCCGGACGCGGAGGGCCTGTCCGTCGCCGAGTTGACCGCCCAGCGCCGCAACCTCTTCACCGGCGGCTTCACGACCCCCGTGCTGGCCCTCTCCGCCGAGCGCCTGGAGCACAACCTCGCGCTCATGGAGACGTACGCCGCCCGCCACGGCCTCGCCTTCGCCCCGCACGGCAAGACGACCATGGCCCCCCAGCTCTTCCGGCGCCAGATCGAGCACGGCGCCTGGGGCATCACCCTCGCCGTCCCCCATCAGGTACGCGTCGCCCGCGCCTTCGGCATCGAGCGGATCTTCCTCGCCAACGAACTCGTGGACCCGGCGGCGCTGCGCTGGATCGCCGGGGAACTCGCCGGCGACGAGGACTTCCGCTTCGTCTGCTACGTCGACTCGGTGCGCGGAGTCGAGCTGATGGACGCGGCCCTGCAGGGCACCGCCCGCCCGCTGGACGTCGTCGTCGAACTCGCCGCCGGCGAGGGCGCCCGCACCGGTGTCCGTACGGAGGCGGAGTGCGCGGCGGTCGCCGACGCGGTCGCGGCCACCGGGACGCTACGGCTCGTCGGCGTCGCC
>NZ_JAEKKT010000124.1 GCF_019510245.1 Streptomyces sp.
CGGCGTCAGCGGGGCATTACGGTGGGACATGAGGGCCTCCTGCGGTCGGGCGTAGATGTCGCAATCCACACCGAACCCAGAAGGCCCTCACCTGTTCAAGCACCCAGCCCGCGTGTCACCAACGTCCCGGGACAGCACATCTAGCGCGGTGACCGCACAGGCCCGTCGGGTGGGTCCCGGAGCCCACCCGACGGCAGCCCACCCGACAGCCGCCCGTGCGGCGGCCGGACGCGCTGCGAGCACGCATCTGCACCGCTCACAGGGCCCGGCGGCACGCGGCGGCCGTCACCCCTCGGCGGCGGCCCTGCGGATCCGCGGCTCGAACTCCCGCCGCACGTAGACGTCGAACGGCTCGGACAGCGCGCCGTCGATGACGTGCCGTACCCGGTGTTCCGCCGCGAAGTCCTTGATCGCCGCGCGGGATCCGGGTCCCACGCCGCCGCCGATGATCAGTACGCCGAACTCCTCGGTCGCCAGGAGCTTCAGGGCCTCCTCGTCGGTGCTCACCCCCTCCGCGTCGAAGCCGTCCGCGTGCAGCGTGGCGAGTACGGCCGTCACCCTCGCGGGCGTCCTTCCGAGCACCAGTGTCCTCATGGTCGTTTCCTCTCCGGCGGGTCGGTATCGGCACCGCCCACCGTAGAAACTCAACCGGACTTGAGGTCAACCCCGGCGCCCGCCCCGCGCGGGGGTTCGAAGAGTTCCTCGGACACCGCCCGGACCGCGTCCACCACCAGCGGGCCACGAGTTCCAGCGGGGAGCGGCCGTCCCCGACCACCGATGTCGCCCCGACCGGCCCTCGGGCCCGCGCAGCGCGAGACGGACGCACCCGAGGTCAGGGAAGCACTCGCCCCGGTCGATCGCCAGTCCGTTGCGGCGCCTCACCAGGCGGAGTTCGCGGTGCAGCTGGTCGAGGCGGCCGATGCTGTGCGGCGTACCCCACCGCCACCACGGAGTGGGCGACCGAGAGGGAGAGGTTCTCGTGGGCGTGGATGCCGATCTGGGTCCCCGGGTCGAGCACGTCCCGGTAGGCGCGGATCCGGTCGCGGACGCCGTCCATGGTGAGCCGGCCTCCGGAGTCGGTGACGTAGACGCAGTGCGCGCCGTAGGACTCCATCAGCCTGGCCTGCTCGGCGAGGACGGGCGAGGGCGCCATGTGGGCCATCACCAGGGAGCCCGCGACGTCCATGCCCAACTCCCGTGCGGTGGCGATGTGCTGGGCCGCCACGTCCGCCTCGGTGCAGTGGGTGGCGATGCGCACCGAGCGGACGCCTCGGGCGTAGGCCCGCCCGAGCTCTAGCGTCGTCCATGTGGAAATCGGTGCGGCGCGCCGCGTGGGCCACGGCCCATCTCTTCCTGGCCGCCGCGATGGCCTTCGGTATGTGGATCTTCGTCACCGTCCTGCTGATCACCGCGATCGGCATGCTGGCGGTCGTCGGTGCCTGGCTGCTGCCCGAGACCGTGCTGCTGGTCCGGCGGATCGCGGGGGCCAAGCGGAGCCTGACCGCCACCTGGACCGGGGTGAAGATCCCCGAGGTGTACCAGCCGCTGACCGGGACGATGCGCGAGCGGATCGTCAGGGCCGTGCGGGATCCCGGCACCCGTACCGACGCGCGCTGGATGGCCGCGTACTGGTTCTACGGCGCGCTGCTCGCCCTCGCCGTGCCGCTGTGGCCGCTGGGGCTGGTCGTCGACGGCCTGTGGTGCGGGCTGCTGCGCCGCGAGGCGCTCGTCCTGCCGCTGATCGTGCGGCTCGCGGACCTGGAGGCCGACTGGTCGACCGCGCTGCTCAAGCCGTCCCCGCAGGCGCAGCTGACGGCCCGGGTCGAGGAACTGGCCGCGACCCGCGCCGACGCCATCGCCGCGCACGAGGCGGAGCTGCGCCGCATCGAGCGGGACCTGCACGACGGCACGCAGGCGCAGCTGGTGGCGCTGTCCATGCGCATCGGGCTGGCCCGGCGCGCCTACGGCGGGGACCGCGAGACCGGCCGGCGGCTCCTCGACGAGGCCCAGGAACAGGCCGAGAAGGCGCTGGTGGAACTGCGGCAGGTGGTGCGCGGCATCCATCCGCCGATCCTCAGCGACCGCGGCCTGACCGGCGCCGTGCGGGCGCTGGCGGCGGGCAGCGGCCTCGAGGTGACCTTGGACGACGACGGCCTGGGCCAGGGGGCCCGGGCGCCCGCGGCGGTGGAGGCGGCCGCCTACTTCGCGGTGGCCGAGTCGCTGACCAACGTCGCCAAGTACAGCGGGGTGCCCCGGGCCGAGGTCCGGCTGGTCCGGGTCCGCCGCGGCCTCAGGGTGCTGGTCCGGGACGAGGGGCGCGGCGGCGCGGACGAGGCCGGCGGCTCCGGGCTGCTCGGTATGCGGCGGCGGGTCGCCGCCCTCGACGGAACCCTGGAAGTGTCCAGCCCGGTCGGCGGGCCGACCGTGATCGAAGTGGAGTTGCCGTGCGTGTGGTGATCGCCGAGGACAACGCCCTCCTGCGGGAGGGACTGGTCCTGCTGCTGACCTCGGCCGGGCACGAGGTCGTGGCCGTCGCCGGCAGCGGGCCCGAGATCATGCCCGCGCTCCTGGAGCACCGGCCGGACGTGGCCGTCCTCGACGTGCGGATGCCCCCGGGCTTCCGGGACGAGGGGCTGCGGGCGGCGCTGGCGGCCCGGGAGCGGATACCCGGGCTGCCGGTCCTGGTGCTCTCGCAGTACGTCGAGGAGTCGTACGCGAGTGAGCTGCTGGGCGGCGGGACCAGCGGGACCGGGTATCTGCTCAAGGACCGGGTCGGCCGGGTCGACGAGTTCCTCGACGCGCTGGAGCGGGTGGCCGCCGGGGGAACCGCGCTGGACCCCGAGGTCGTCACCGAGCTCCTCACCCGCCGCAAGGACTCGCCGATCGACTCGCTCACGCCCCGCGAGCGGGAGGTGCTGGGTCTGATGGCCGAGGGCCACGACAACGCGACCATCGCCGCCACGCTCGTGGTCACCGAGCGCGCGGTGCACAAGCACATCGGCAACGTGTTCCTCAAGCTCAACCTGCCGCCGAGCGACAGCGGCCACCGGCGGGTGCTGGCCGTCCTCGCCCACCTGGCCCACACGCCACAGGCCTGATCGGGACGTGGCGAATCCCACGGCGCCCAGGACCGCGGCCCACAGGACGGTGACGAACCATCGCCGGCGGAAGGCCGCACGGCCCGGGTGATGAAGGCAGTTGGCATGGCGGGACAAGCCTCCACATCAGCGCTTCGCAAAGGGCGCGACGACGAGGAGCCGCTCCACGCTCCACGTGGGAGATCCGCCCTGGTCGCGGCCGGTCCGGGGAGGGGTCCGCCGCTGTGCCCCAGCCTTGCGCGGGCCGCCGGCACGCATGAGGGAGCGCCCTCCCGCATCCGGGGTGTAGCGGGCTAGACCGCCTCGGCGACGGCGAGGACCGTCGCACGGGTGGCCGACGGCCGCCTCGCGACCCTCACGGCTTCCCGGGCGTGAGGCCCGAGCTCAGCCCTGGGGACCCAGCAGGCGGATCGCGTCCGCGGCCACCACGCCGTCGGCGTCGTTGGTCAGTTCGACCGACGTGCCGAGACCGGCCTGGAGCCGGAACGCGCCGAGCGAGACCCAGGTACCGCCGCGCGGATCGGTGGTGCCCGCGGCCCGCTGGTCGATGCGTACGGTCGTGGTGGTGCCGTCCGCCTGGACGACGGTGTACGGGGCGTTGCCCGCCCGGTTGGCGGCCGGGGGGTAGGACGCCTGGATCTCGTACCGTCCGTCCTGCGGCACCGCCGGCTGCCAGCGCACCTTCCGCTCGCCCGAACCGGCGGGCGCCGTACGGTAGTTGCCCGACCAGAAGCCGGGGTCCGCCGTCGCGGCCGGCCAGCTCCCGCTGACCACGGTGAAGCCCAGCCGGTCGTTTTCCACGACCACCTCGGCACGTACGTCGGCGGAGCCCGGTGCCTCGATCAGGCTGAGCGAGTCGAGGCCGAGCCGGGTGCCGCCGCCCCGGCCGGGTGCCGTGACCGCGCAGCGCAGGGTGTGCCGTCCGGCGCGCAGCCGGGTGGTGCCGAGGTGGGCCAGGTCGAAGCCGTCGGCCGTCTGGGCCGTGGTGTCGACGGCGTGCGCGGGGAGCCCGGTGCCCTCCACCGTGACGGTGGCCAGGGCGCCGTCCGCCGAGCGGTAGTGGCGCAGGAGCAGCTCGTAGTCGCCGGTGCGCGGCGCCCGGAAGGAGAACTCCACGGCGCCGCCCTCCTGTTCGGGAGTGAGGACCAGCCGCTCGCCACGGCGCGCGAGGGGATCGGCGACGGTCTGCACCAGGCCGCCCGTGACCTCGCGGTCCGCTTCGGCCAACGGGACGACGCACTCCCGGTAGTGGGGGCCGTGGCGCAGGCTGTCGCGGCCCCGGGTCAGCCAGTCGAGCGAGAAGCAGCAGACGTCGACCCGCTGCGGGACACTCGCCATGCCACCGTCGCAGCCGTAGAGCAGCACGATCGTGCCGTCGGACAGCCGGGCGAGATCCGAGTAGAAGGAGCGGTTCTGGTTGACGACCCGCTGGTACCGGTACGAGAAGCCCTCGTCGTAGCTGACGGCCACCGTCATGTTGTACCTGACGGGCGAGTCGGGACGGCTGAACAGGACCCGCCCCGGCTGACGGCTGCCCGGGCCGCCGGTGTAGCGCAGCAGACCTGCGTCCACCGCGTTGAACGAGCCGGTGCTTCCGTCGAGCGCCGGCTGCGACCAGGTCGTGCCGTCGTCCGTGCTGACGGAGACGATGCGCTGGTTCTCACCGCCCGATGCGAAGCGGCCGTTGACGAGCACGGTGCCGTCGGAGCGCTGCACCAGCCGCGCCTCGTTGATGGGGTACGCGACCTGTACGGGCACCTCGCCGGTCGCCTGCCAGGTCGCGCCGTGGTCGTCGCTGTAGATCGGGGCGACGCCGTAGTACCGCTGGGCCACCGTGTTGCCGACGATCACTCTGCGGTGCAGGCAGTTGAGCAGCAGACGGCCCGAGCGCAGCTGGAGTCCGTGGCCCGGGCCGGGGCCGTGCAGCGCCCAGTTGCAGGGGAAGGCGTCGAACAGGCCTGCCAGGCTGCGTGGTTCGCCCCAGGTCCGGCCGCTGTCCCGGCTGGAGATCACACAGAGCTCGCCGGAGTCGCCCGAGCAGGAGGTGTTCTGCGGGAGCCGGAGCGAGAGCATGTAGAAGAGGAAGACCTCCCGGGTCCCACGGTCCACGACCAGCGCCGGGTTGCCCCAGGACTCGCCGTCGACGGAGGCGACCAGGGTGCGGCTCGCCTCCCAGGTCCGGCCGCCGTCGGTGCTGCGGCGCAGCAGCAGGTCACGCGGACCGGCGTCGCACACCTCGTGGCGCCCCTCGGTCACGGCCAGCACCGTGTCGTCGGGCAGCACGGCGAGCGCGTGGACGTGGTAGCTCACCAACGGGCCGGCCACGGAGTCCCAGAGGGTCTGCTCCTCGAAGAAGGCGCCGTGCCGGTCGGGCCGGGACGTGCGGTCGGCGGCCTGTGCCGAGGCTGCGAGGGCCGCGGGCCCCAGTGCGGCGGTGGCCGTGGCGCCGACGACGCCCAGGGCGAAGGATCTGCGGTTCATGGCGGTGCGGTCCGGTCTGTCGTCGGACATGGGGCCACCCCTTTCGGGCGGAACGGAGGGGGTACGACGGGAGAGGGCACCGGTGGGGACACGGGATCAGGCGCGTACGAGGTGCGCGTCGAGGGGGGCGAGCAGGTCGTGCAGCGCCTTCCGCTCCCCCGCGGAGCACGGTGTGAAGGGCGCCGCGGCATACGGCGGGCACAGTCCGCGTGCGGCCAGGACGGCCTTCACCGCCGGCACGCCGGGGCGTACGGTGTGCAACTCCAGTACCGCGTCGAGCAGTTGCTGCGCACGCCGGGCGTCCTCGGCCCTGCCGTCGCGGTGCGCCCGGAAGAGCTCGGCGGTCACCGCGGGCGCCAGGTTGGCCACCCCGAGGACGACTCCGTCGGCCCCGAGCCGCAGCGCGTCGAGTGCCTGCCGCTCCGCGCCCTGGCTGACCCCGAAGTCGTCGCGCCGCCGGGCCGCCGCGAGGGCGTGGCCGAACAGTGCGGGGTCGCCCGAGCTGTCCTTCATGCCCACCAGGTGCGGCAGTCCGGTCAGTTCGTCGAGCAGGGCGGGGGTCAGCGGGTTGCCGTAGCGGGGCGCGTGGTAGGCGACGACGGGAGCACCGAGGCCGGCGAAGGCGGCGTAGTGGGTGACGATCTCGTCGTGCCGGTGGTGGAAGTAGAGCGGCGGGCTGAGCACCAGCGCGTCCGGCGCGGCGGGGCGCACGGCCGCCGCGCGGGCCAGCGCCTCGGCGGTGCCGGCTGCCGTGACGTTCACCAGCACCGGCCCGCCGCCGGTGAGTTCACGCCAGCGCCGGGCCACCCCGACGGCGAACGTGCCGAGTTCCGCCGTGGGCAGCAGCGGACCCTCGCCGTTGCTGCCGAAGAGCATGAGACCGCGGGCGCCGGCTGCCGCGAGTGCACGGAGCAGGGCGTCGGCGGCCGGGGCCGAGGGGTGTCCGGGGCGGTCCATCGGGGTGACCAGCGGCACGATCACACCACTCAGTAGCGCGCGTCCGTCGATCTGCCCCCTCTCTTCGCTGGGCAAGTGCTCGACCGTCGTCTGCCGTTGTTTCGCTGCGGCCGCGTCGTGGTCGGCCGCGCCCCGCGGCGGAGCCGCACATCGATGCAGCCCCGCGCCCCTTCGGGGCGCTTCGTTCGCCTGACCACCCATCAGTACCCCTTGACCTCGGGCCAGGCCAGTTCGACGCCGGCGCGGGTGAGTTCGTCCTGGAAGCGGCGCAACACCTCGCCATCCTCGTACACCTGCTCGACCTCCAGCCGGTTGTCGAGGCAGTACGCGGCCAGCGACCCGGCCGCCTCGCCGATGTTCCACTCGACGGGGTGCAGCCGGTAACAGCCGTTGGTGATGTGGGTGGTGCCGATGTTCTTGCACACCGGCAGCAGGTTCCGCATCCGCACGGGCAGCAGGGCGCCCAGCGGGATCTGGAAGGGGCTGCTGGCCACGTCGATGTAGGTGTCGCCGCCGGTGGAGGGATGCAGGTCGATCCGGTACATCCCGATGCCGACCGAGTCCGGGTAGCGCACCGCGCCGTGCTCGCCGCGCACGGCGAGGGACAGGTCCTGTTCGACGATCCGGCGCCGGGCGACGATCCGGCGTGACTCCCGGATGTACGGCGCCTTGGCCAGCCCGTCGGCCGTGCCCAGCACGTCGCCGCGGAGCCGCAGACCGGGCCAGCCGGTGCCGCCGTCCGGGCGGGGGGCCTCGGTCTGGAGCCAGTGGAGCATGCTCAGGCTCAGCTCGCGGGCTCCGGCCAGGTGCCGATCCCGTTCCTTGTCGTCCACCCCGATCAGCGGACCTGGCAGGTAGTCGATCATGGGCCAGTTGACGATGGTCACGTCGCTCGCGGCGAACCCCGGCCGGTACAGCTTCCGGGAGAACACCCGGCGGAACTCCCACAGTTCCTTGTCGCCCGCATCCTTGCTCTGGTCGGCGACGACCGGCCCCGACTCGGCGTTCGGGGTGAAGGCGCGCGGTACGGTCTCCAGTGTCCGCGGGTCGGGCGCGTTCAGGCTCAGCAGCCGGTTCGGCCACTGCGGGGGGCGGTAGGCGGCCCAGCGGTCGTAGCCGGCCGGCCTGTCGACGGTGTGGTCCTCTCCGGCCACGTGGTCGACGGCGAACACCCATGAGAACGCCTGCATGTTGGCCGGCTGGGCCGCGTCGGGCGCACTCGGCTCGCCGGTGTCCCCCCGCGACTCGAAGCCCGTCACATGCTCGGTGCCGGTCAGCGGCAGCAGGTCGCCCAGTTCCGTGGCGTCCAGGACGTACGGCGCCGACACCTCGACCCGCGTGCCGTCCGGGCCTTCGACGGCCACGGACCGTACCCGGTCACCGTCCACGGAAGCGGCCACCGGCCGGTGCCGGTACAGGATCCGCAGCCGGCCTGCGGCCAGGTAGGGCGCGACCATGGCCGTCAGGACGGCGGCGCCGACCCGCGGTTCGTGGCACAACGGGCTCACCCGGCCCTCGCCCGGGTTGAGATACCGGCGCCGTCTGGCCTCCTCGGTGAGCGGGTACCAGGTCCGGTAGTGCTCGCGGACCGCCTCGCGCAGCGCGCGGTAGGTGCGGGTGGCGCCGAACTGCTCGATCCAGGCGTGCTCGTCGGGCGGTACGCCCTGGCTGGTGAGCTGACCGCCGATCCAGTCGGTCTCCTCGGTGAGCAGCACCGACCGCCCCCGGTCGAGGGCGGCCAGCGCCGCGGCCACCCCGCCGAGTCCCCCGCCCACGACGAGGATGTCCGTGGCCGCCGATGTCGGCGCGCTCATACACCGCTCCCTTCCTGTACGTCACCCGCGCCGTGCGGACCGAAGGCGAAGCTCCGGGGTGCGCCCCCTACGTCCACCGGCACGGGCGGGCCGCCGCCCGGCGGCGTGACGAGCAGGTCGCCGACGCCCTCGGCGGTCCCGGTCACGCACCGAGCGGTCCGCCGGTAGCCCCGTACGACGACGCCGGGCGCCATGTCCAGCAGGACCCGTCCTTCGAGGCGGACGGTGAGCCGGTCGGCCGCCCGGACGTCGAGGCGGCCCTCGCCCAGGGGCAGGTTGCACAGTTCGGCCGGTTCGCCCGGGTGCGCGAACCGCCAGCCGTCCGGGCGTGCGTCGGCCAGTTCGCCGAAGGCGAGGTACGCCAGCAGGCCGCCCCAGGCCATCAACCCGTCCGATCTCTTCCGAAAGCTCGTCAGGTTCTCGCCGTCGACGGCCGGATAGTTCTCCCGGACGTGGCCGTGCTCGTGCCACTCGTGGAGGAACAGCCGCAGCAGGTCCCCCACCACCGGCCGGCACAGCCCGGTCAGCCCGTACCTCCGCAGCCCGCGTACGGCGAGATAGGCCATCGGTGCCCAGATCCGGCCGCGCCAGTACGTCGCGGCGAAACCCGGGTCGTCGCGGGCCACGCTGGGCAAGGGCCGTACGCCGCCCAGCACTTCGGGCCTCAGCAGATCCGCTGCCGTCGTCGCCGCACGGTCTGGGTCCGGCAAGCCGCCCAGCAGCGCGTACAGCATCGTCGGCGAGACGTGCGGATCGTGCGTGCCCGCCGAGGTGAGGTTGCGGTAGCCGCCGCGCTCGTCGTCCCACAGCAGCCGGTCGGCGGCCGCCCCGGCCGCGGCGGCCTCGGCGTGCAGGCGGTCGGCCGTCGTGCGCTCCCCCAGGAGGCCGGCGATGTCCGCCAGCGCCTCGGCGTCGGCGATGTGCAGCGCGTTCAGGCCGACGTCGGCGAGGTCCATGGTGCGGGTCGCCGGGTCGTACCGGGCCTCGTCGTACATGGGCGAATCGTCCAGGCCCGACTCGCGTCTGGCCCGGTCCAGGGTCGCGGACGCGGGGTCGCCCGCGACCGGGTCGGAGCCCCAGGCGAGCAGCCCGTGCGGCCCGCGGCGGGCCCTGGGCCACCAGTCGTGCCAGGCCAGCAGGGCCGGGAAGGTGGTGTCGAGCAGCGCCGTGTCACGGGTCCCGGGCGAGAGACCGCCCGCCAGATACGCCTGATACACCGTCAGCGCCCCCACCGGGGGCTGTGAGCGGTCGCCGGTGCGGCCCCTGTCGTCCGAGACCCGGTTCGGGATCATGCCGGCCTCGTCCGCGTACGGGAGGATCTGCCGGAAGATGCCGCGCGCGTAGTCCCGGTCGACGGCCGAGGCGGTGAGTCCGGTGAAGAACGTGTCCCAGGCGTGCAGCGCCCAGGTGCCGTAGAAGCCCTTGCGTTCGGCGCACACGAAGTCCCGTGAGGTGGGCGTCAGGACGCGGCCGATGTCCGGGGCGTAGACGGTGTTCCAGGTGACGGCCCGGGTCAGGGCGTCGGCGGCGTCGCCCAGCCAGCCACTTGAACGAAGCGAGGTGCGTTCCGCTGCGCGGGCCGCGCGGTGTCGTCTTTCGGCTGCCGCGCCGTTGTGGCTGGCCGCGCCCCGCGGCGGAGCCGCACATCGATGCAGCGCCGCGCCCCTTCGGGGCGCTGATGCGGCCGGCGCGATCCGCAGATCCACGTCGGCTTCGGTGTCGAACGCCAGCACCAGCGCAGTCGCCGGGCCCTCGATCCTGCGGCCCGGTGTCGAAGTGACGACCGTCCAACGGATGCCGCCTGCGCCGACGGTGGCGGCCAGGTCCGTCTGCTGCTCGATGTCGTCCAGGCCCTCCACCGACAGCACGATCGCCCCCGTGCTCTCGGCCAGGGCATCCAGCACGTCCCCGGGACCGCCCGCGAACTCCAGCCGCAACCGGTGGCCGCCCGCCCGTACCGTCACCTCGGCGTAGCTGCCGTCCACGGTGTGCGGGCCGAGCCGCTCGAGTCCGTCGCGCCAGGTGAATCCGTCCAGTACCGGGCCTTCCGGGCCAAGGACGCCGAACCGTACCCGCGGCCCGTGCGGCAGCCTGTTCATGCCGGTGTGCGTTCGGACATCCCAGGTGTTCCAGCCGGTCGGCGCCGGAGTCACGGCGCGCCGCCCCTCGTTCATACGACCGCCTTGCCGTCGGCGGTGCCGTCCCCCGGCACCGAGTCGTCCAGGTCCAGGGCCGCGTCCAGCAGCGCCTGCGTGTACGCGTGGCGCGGTGCGGTCAGCACCTCGCCGGTGCGGCCCTCCTCCACGATCACGCCCCGGCGCATCACCGCCACCCGGTCGGCGATCTGGTGCACCACTCCCAGGTCGTGCGAGATGAACAGCATCGCGAGCCGGTGCCGGCCGCGCAGGTCGGCCAGCAGGCGCAGGATCTGGGCCTGCACCGAGACGTCGAGCGCCGACACCGCCTCGTCGCACACCAGCAGCCGGGGCCGCACCGCCAGCGCCCTGGCGATGCTGACCCGCTGGCACTGGCCGCCCGACAGGTCCCCCGCGCGCCGGGCCGCCACCTCGGGGTCGAGCCCCATGTCGGCGAGGAGCCGGTGCAGTGCCGCGGTGCGGTCGCCCTCGGGTGCGGTGACCGGGTGCGTGCTCCAGACCTCGGCGATGATCGAGGCGACCGTCATGCGCGGGTTGAGCGAGGACCGCGGGTCCTGGATCACCATCTGCACCGCACGCTGCAGTTCGGGCGGCCGGCGCCCCGCGCGGCCGAGCGGCCGTCCCTCGAAGGTGACGGTCCCGGCGCCGGGCCGCAGGAGGCCGGCCACGCACCGGGCGACGGTCGTCTTGCCGGAGCCCGACTCGCCGACCAGCCCGAGCGTCTCCTCGGGTGCCACCGACAGGCTCACCCCGTCCACGGCGACCTGACCACTTCGCCGCCCTCCGTAACGGACGCGCAGGTCACGCACGTCGAGGAGGGCCCGTTCGCCCGTGCTCACGACTGTGGCACCTCCTCCGCGAAGTGGCAGGCGCTCCAGCGGCCCGGCGCCACCTCCCGTACCTCCGGCCGCTCGGCGCGGCAGCGGGCGCGGGCCAGTGGGCAGCGCGGATGGAAGGCGCAGCCGGCCGGCCGGTTCGCGGGGGTCGCCGGGGCCCCGGGCAGCGGGTCGGCCAGTGCGGTGCGGGTCCGGACGGCGGGCACGCTGCGCACCAGGGCGGCGGTGTACGGGTGGCAGGGCCGCCGCAGGACGTCACGGGCGGGCCCGCGTTCGCAGACCCGCCCGGCGTACATCACCACCACCTGTCCGCCGACGTGTGACACGACCCGCAGGTCGTGGCTGACCAGCAGCATCGCCAGGCCGTCCGCCGCCTGGATGCCGGCCAGCAGCCGCAGGATCCGGGACTGCACGGTGACGTCGAGCGCCGTCGTGGGCTCGTCGGCGAGCAGCAGCGCGGGGTTTCCCGCCAGCGCCATCGCGATCACGGCGCGTTGGCGCAATCCTCCGGAGAGTTCGTGCGGGTAGGCGCGCATCCGCCGCTCCGGCTCCGGCACGCCGACCCGGTCGAGGAGTTCGACGACCCGGCGGTTCACCTCGGCACGCGGCAGCCGGTCGCGGCGCGGTATCTCGCCGACCTGACGGCCGATCCGCTGGGTCGGGTTGAGGGCGGCGAGCGGGTCCTGGAAGATCATGGCGATCTCCCGGCCGCGTACCGCGCGGCGCCGTGCCGGGCCGGCGGCGAGCAGGTCCTCGCCGTGCCACAGCAGCCGGCCGGCGAGCGTGGCGCCCTCGGGTGGCAGGCCCAGGACCGCCTGGGCGGTCATGGTCTTCCCGCTGCCGGACTCGCCGATCAGCCCCACGGTGGTGGCCCGCGGCACGTCGAAGGAGACGCCGTCCAGCACGCGGGTCCGGGTGCCGCGCGGGCCGGGAAGTTCCACCACCAGGTCCTCGATCCGCAGGACCGGCCCGTCCGTCGTGGCCGGCGCCTTCCCGGCCCCGTGTTCGCGCGCGGTTCCGGCGGGGCTCACGAGCCGCCGGTCCGTACGCCGGCGAAGTCCGGCAGCCCGCTGGCGTCGGGGACGAAGCCCTTCAGGTCGCTGTTCCAGGCGTAGGCGATGCTCACGGACATCGGGTACATGCCGACCGCGTCCCGCCAGATGATGTCGCCGGCCCGGCCGTAGAGGTCGGTGCGCTTCGCCTTGTCGGCCGTCGCGCCGGCCGACGCCAGGAGACCGTCCAGCTTCTTGTTGCAGTAGCCCATGCGCTTGGCCGCGCAGGTGTAGAGGCGGCCGAGGTTGCTGGCCGCGTCGTAGCTGGGGGTGGCCAGCTGCTGGAAGTTGATGTCCCACCTGAGCGCGAGCAGGTCCTCCGTGAAGACGGCCTGCTCCTTCTCCAGCGGTTCCACCTGCACGCCGACCTTCTGCAGGTCCGAGACGACGGCCTGGATGAAGGGCTTGAACTCGTCGTTGGCGAACTGCAGCCGGAGCTTCTTCGAGAAGTCGAACCCGGCGGCGGTGAGGGCCGCCTTGGCGGCTGCCGGGTCGTAGGCGACGGCGGGCTGCGGCACGTGGCCGAGGACGACGCTCGTGACGGGCGCGTCGGCCGCCTTGCCGGTGTCGGGGTAGAGCTTGCCGATGATGGTGCGGAAGTCGACGGCCTGCCAGATGGCCCGGCGGACCTTCGCGTCCTTGAGGGCGGGGACCGAGGAGTTGAACCACATGGTGAACTCGGCGCTGCTCGGCACGGTCTGCACGGTGAGGCCCTTCTGGCCTTTCAGCGAGGCCAGTTGGTCGTCGGGGATGCCCCAGACGACGTCCACCTCGCCGGTGCGCAGGGCGGTCATGCGGGCCGCGAGTTCGGGGATGTTCCGGATGGTGACCTTGCCGAGCGTGGGCTTCGTGCCCCGGTACTTCTTGTTGGGCACCAGGACCAGCGACCCGCTCGGGGTGAACGCGTCGACGGTGAACGGCCCCGAGCCGACGGGGTGGTTGAAGAAGGCGGTGTCGTCCTTGCCGACGCCCGACGGGAGGACGTAGAAGGTGCCGAGCTTGCCGGGGACGGACGCGTCGGGCGTGGGGCTGTGCAGGACCACCTCGGTGGCGGAGACCTTGGTCATGGTGTCGCCGGGGAAGTTGCCCGCGTTGGGGCCGTTCAGGCTGATCATCCGCTGGAAGGAGGCGACCACGTCGTCGGCGTCGAGGGCGGAGCCGTCGGAGAAGGTGACGCCGGAGCGCAGCGTGAACGTCCAGGCGGTGACGTCCTTGTTGGGCTTCCAGGACGCGGCGAGGTCGCCTTCGAGGGTGCCGTCCGCGTCGGGTTTCACGAGTCTGCCGAAGATCTCCTGGGCGGCCAGCTGGGTGCCCGTGGAGGCGCCCTGGGCTCCGTGCGGGTCCAGGCTCTCAATCGGGTAGGTGCCGGCGACCGTCACGTCTCCCGAGGCGGAACCGCCCCCGTTGCCGTCGCCGCCGGTGGTCGTCGAGCAGGCGGCGAGGAGCGCCGCGCCCGCCGTGGCGGTGGAGGCGAGCCGGATCAGCCGGCTCCGCCCGTGCTCACGCGTCCTGGTCATGATGGTGCTCCTCTCGATCGAGGGTCGGTCGGAGTCAGCCGGTGGGTGAGGCGCTGTGCGTCGCTGTGCCGTCGTACGACGGGCCGGGGGTTCCGGTCGTGGCGTGGGTCCTAGTAGGGGCGGCCGCGCCCGTAGCGGGCGGTGAGCTGGTCGCCGAGGATGCCCACGTTGACGATCAGGAGGGACAGGGCGATGCCCGGCAGGGTGGAGATCCACCATTGCGTTTCCAGGTACTCCTTGCCGTTGGCGATGCTCTGCCCCCACGACACGGCCGACAGGGGCAGCCCGATGCCGAGGAAGCTGAGTCCCGCCTCCGCCAGCACCACCAGTGCGAACTCGAGCGTGGCGAGGGCGACGATCGGTCCGGCCGTGAACGGGAGCACGTGCCGGGCGAGGACGGTCCGGCCGGGCACTCCCAGCACCCGGGCGGCGTCGACCCACGGCCGTTCCCTGAGCGAGAGCGCGATGCCCCGGGTGACACGGGCGAAGCCGATCCAGCCGGTCGCCGAGAGCGCGACGACGACCAGCAGGACACTGCGCTCGAAGGCGCCCGCGATCACGATCGCCAGCAGGATCGCGGGGAAGGCCAGCAGGACGTCGAAGATCCGGGCCAGTACGGCGTCGGCGACACCCCGGAAGTAACCGGCGACGGCACCGAGGAGGACCCCGACCAGACAGGACAGCGCGACCGTGGACACGCCGATGAGTACCGCCGTCCGGGCCCCGTAGACGATCTGGGCGAGCATGTCGCGGCCGAGTCCGTCGGTGCCGAGCCAGGCCGTGCCCCCGGTGGACACCCTGGAACCGGGGGCGAGCAGCCGGTCGTCCAGGGAGGTGTGCACCGGGTCGTAGTGGATCAGCAGGGGCCCTGCGACGGCCACCAGCAGGTAGCAGCCCACCACCACGGCGGGGACACGGGACAGGAGCGGGCGCCGGGTCCGCCGCGGAGCCGTCATCGACTGCTCGACGGCGAAGGTGAGGTCGGCCATCAGACGGCTCCCGTCCGGATCCGCGGATCCAGCTGGGCGATGAGCAGATCGGCCATCAGGTTGAGCACGACCACGATCCCGGCGATGAGCAGGGTCGCGCCCTGGACGACCGTGTAGTCGCGATTGGCGACCGCCTCCACCACCAGCGATCCCAGACCGGGCCACGCGAACACGTTCTCGACGATCACGGCGCCGCCGACCAGCGCCCCGACCTGGACTCCCACCACGGTCACCACCGGGATCAGCGAGTTGCGCAGGGCGTGGCCGAACAGCACCTGACGCTCGGTCAGGCCCTTGGCGCGTGCCGTCCGGATGTAGCTCTCGCCCATCGTCTCCGCGACGCTGGTCCGGGTCAGCCGGGCGATGATCGCGACGAACGGGAACGAGAGGGTGACGGCGGGCAGCACCAGGTGCTGGGGCGTGCCGACCCCGGAACTGGGCAGCAGGCGCAGGGTCAGGGCGAAGACCAGCACCAGCATGATGCCGATCCAGAACGTCGGGAACGACTGGAGGGCGATCGTGCAGGCCGAGACCACCCGGTCCATGAGCCCGCCGGGCCGCGCGCCGGCCAGCATGCCGAGCGTCAGTCCGGCGATCACCGCGATCGCGGTGGCCGTCACGGTGAGGTCGACGGTGGCGGGCAGCCGGTCGAGGACCGCGCCCATCGCCGACCTGCCGAGCCAGTGCGACTGGCCGAAGTCGAGTCGGCAGACGTCGCCGAGGTAGCTGAGGTACTGCGCGCCGAGCGGCCGGTCGAGGCCGAGCGAGGAGCGCAGCTGGTCGATCTGGCTGCGGGTGGCGTCCGGGCCGAGCAGTACCGTCGCGGGGTCGCCCGGCGCGGCCCGGACGATGAGGAAGATGAGCGAGGCGGCGCCCCACATCACGAAGACCCCGACGAGCAGCCGGTGCACGATCATCCGGATCATGTCCTCGGCCCCCTGCCGGCGGTACGACCGGTCGGTACCGGGCCGATCGAGTCGCCCGGTACGAAGGCGCAGGGCACCGTGAGTTGTCGCGGCTCGGGGGTCTCCTGGTCGAGCAGCTCGATCAGCACCCGTACGGCTTCCCCGGCCATCTGGGCGCGGGGCAGCGAGAACCGTGTCCAGTTCCGCGACCGGGGTGTCCAGGACGGCGGATCGCCCAGCAGGGCCAGCGAGCAGTCCTCAGGGAACCGGACCCGTTCCGTGCCGGCCATGGCCGCCAGCGCCTCGGTGAGCCGGTTGTCCTCGGCCGGCTCGACCAGCAGCGCGGTGATCCCGAGTCCGTCGGTCCACGCCGTCAGCCGGTCGACCGTCAGGTCCGCCGGATCGGCCAGGCTCCGGATCAGCGCCTCGTCCACGGCGATACCGGCGTCGGCCAGTCCGCGCCGGTATCCCTCCTCGCGGTCCCTGGTGGGCTCGCTGTCCTCCGGGGCCCGCAGATGCAGGATCCGGCGGTGACCGAGCCGCGCCAGTTCCGCGACGAGTGCCGCGGTCGCCGAGACGTAGTCGGCGGCCACGTAGGAGAGTTCACCGCCGTCCACCTCGCGGCGTCCGACGAAGACGAACGGGAAGTCCTCCCGGACCAGCGCGGACAGGTCCTCGCGGCGGACGTTCCGGCCGAGCAGGACACAACCGTCCGCGATCTTCAGCCGGTTGGTGCCACCGGCGTAGATGGACCGCTCGGCCGTCACCGTGCTGGACGCGCTCCCGCCGGAGCAGAAGAGCAGCAGGTCGTAGCCCTGCCGTGCCGTCTCCTCCTCCACGCCGAGCAGGAAGGGGTAGTAGAAGTCGCGTTGGTCGGTCGGGAACACCGACTCGAAGGTGTAGAGCCCGAGCAGCCGGTTCCGGCCGCCTTTCAGGCTGCGCGCGGCGACATTGGCCGTGTAACCGAGTTCCTCGGCAGCCGCCAGCACGGCCTGCCGGGTCGGTTCCGCGATCTGCGCACTCGCCGCGCCTCCGCTGATCACCAGCGACACCGTCGCCTGGGAGACTCCGGCGCGCCGGGCGATGTCCCGTTGGGTGGTGCGTCTACGTCGTTCGGGAGGGGCCATGAGCGCTCCCAGTTAATACGTATCAGCAAGTGCCGAATGACGGTACCGGGGCCCGGCGAAAGCCGTCAAGGCACGTGAACGCCCTTTGTCCGGCTTGTTTCTGACAGATGATCCGATCTTGCGGAGTGACCGGATTCGCCATCCCGTGCACGGCTGAGCCATGGCACGCGGACGCGATGTCCAGGAACATCGGGACCATGGCCGAGAACACCGTCGACGACGACCTCGCGTCCCGCTTCGGCCGGGACGGTTACGCGGTGCTGCCGGGCGCCCTGACACCGGACGAGGTGGCGGAGCTGCGGGCGGAGACCGTGCGGATCTGCCGCGGCCGGCGGGGCGCCGTCGAGGGCGCGCCGCCACCGGTCGCGGGCGAGAGCGACGACGAGAGGGTACGGCGGTTCCTGTGCGTGCACTATCCGCACAAGCTGTCGCCGCTCATGCTGGACACCATGCGCCACCCCGCCGTCGTCGGACCGCTGACCGAGGTGATCGGCCCCGACGTCAAGGCGATGCAGTCGATGCTGTTCGTCAAGTCCGAGGGGAAGCCCGGCCAGGCGTGGCACCAGGACGAGATGTTCATCCCCACCCGGGACCGGTCGCTGACCGCCGCCTGGCTGGCCCTCGACGACGCCACCGTCGACAACGGCTGCCTCTGGGTCCTGCCGGGCTCGCACCGCGCCGGCGTCATCTACCCCAACCGGCAGCACCAGGACCCCCGTTACGACTGCACGGTCGAGTCCTACGCCTTCCCGTACGACGAGGCACAGGCCGTCCCCGTCGAGATCCCGGCCGGATCGGTGCTGCTCTTCAGCGGCTACCTGCTGCACAAGTCACTGCCCAACACCGGCCGCCAGGGCTTCCGCCGGGCTCTGGTCAACCACTACATGAGCGCCTCGTCCCTCCTCCCCTGGGCGCCGCCGGAAGCCGAAGTGCCCATGGCCCAGGCCGACTTCCGGGACATCGTGCTGGTCGCCGGCCGGGACCCGTACGCCTACAAGGGCACCGCCGACGTGCGCAGGCCCCGGGTGCGGCGCGACCGGTCCGGGGGCTGCGACCGGTGAGGCCGTGACGGCACACGTCCCGCCTCCGACCCCCACGCTGCTGTCCCGGCTCGGTCCCGCGGTCGCCGACTACCCGGCCGGCGCGGTCTTCGGCCCCAGGGACGCCGGATCGTACGAATTCGTCTGGCTGCTGCACGGCAGCGCCCGCTGGGTCTGCGGCGACCTGACCGTACCCCTGACGCCCGGCACGCTGCTGCTGGTGCGCCCCGGTATGCGCGACATGTTCCACTGGGACGGCCACCGGCCCACCCGGCACGCCTACACGCACTTCCGGCTGCCCGCGGCCGCGGGGGGCACGGAGCCCCTGGACGACACCGGCTGGCCGGTCGTCCGGGACCTGACAGGCCGGAGCGATCCGACGGCCGCGCTCTGCCGGTACCTGCTGACGCTCGGCGCGACCCGGCCGCCGGACTGGGAGCGGCACGCCGAGGAGACGCTGCGGCTGCTGCTCCTCACCTTCGTGGACGGCACCGGCACCGGCCCACCGGCGCTCCCGGAACCGCTGCTCGCCATGATGGCCGCGGTCCGCGGCCACTGGTCGGACGGCGTAGCCCGCCCGCTCCCCCTGGAGCGGCTGGCGCGGGCGGCCGGCGTCTCGGCGAGCACGCTGTCCCGGATCTGCCGACGGCACCTGGGCGTCAGCCCCGTCGCCGGACTGGAGAGGCTACGCCTGGCGAGGGCCGAGCCACTGCTGTGGCTGAGCAATCTCTCGCTCCGCGCCATAGCCGTACGGTGCGGCTTCCCCGACGCCTACCACTTCTCGCGCCGGTTCCGTGCGGTCTACGGCATGTCGCCGAGCGCTTTCCGCAAGCTGCCGCCCGAGTCGGCCCCGCCGTCCCCGGTCGCCGCCGGCGCGCTGTCCGCACTCCAGGCCCTGGCACCGCCCTCGCCTGCGGACCCGCCGGGCGCCTGACCTCCGCGGCCCCGAGGCCGCCCGAGGTCGACCTTGCCGCCCGCCATCGGCTGGGGCGCTCCAGGGCGCGTTCGCGCCGAAGCGCCTCGGGTGGGCGGTGTCCGCCGCGCACGCCTTCGACCGCCTCATGCTCACGATGTTCTGGAGGGTCTGGTCGTGCACCCGCCGTCCGGCGGCGAGCCGGTCGCCCGCCGCTGCACGAGGAGTCCGCCGTCTGACGCTCCGGCCGCACAGGCCTGGTGGTGGGAGTGCAGCGGACGCAGCGCTCCGGTGAGCCTTCGGCCCTGTGCTCCAGGAGGCACGGTCACGGCGACCGGTCAGACGGTCGGGCGCTGGGTCACCCGGCCGAGCGCGCGCGGCAGCGCCGCCCGGGAGGAGACGCCGAGCCTGGTGACTTCGTGTGCCGCTGGACACGGCGGCTCGACTGCCGGCCGTCGAGCGCTCCGATCCGTCTCGCGGACGGGAGCGAGCGGGCGCGGGCCGCGGCCTGCGAAATGGTGTACGCGTTCCCACGGCACCCGGCACAGGAGCTCGCCCCACGCGGGGCCGGCGCCGCGGTCGGTTTCCCGTCGGCATCGCACACGGCAGGGTCGGCGGGGCTGTCCACCTTGCTGTCCAGCACACGATTCGTGTGGAACTCCACCGAGTCGAACGTCAGGATGCTGTCGCCCGACACGATCTTGCTCGGCAGTTCCTTCTCGGTGAGGGGACCGCCGGTGTAGAACGCCACGAGGCCGCCGACGCAGGGGCTGCGGTGACTCGAGTAGTGGCCCTTCGGCGGGGACACGGCCACGTCCCGGCGGCCGTCGACGCGCACTTCGACGTGTTTCATGGGCGCCATGGTGAAGTAGTAGTCGGGGGCCGAACTCTCCGAGCCGTCGGCAAGGGCTCCGGCCGCGGACCGGTAGGTGAGCCGCCAGAACTGGACCTGGACGGTGATCGGTTCACAGAGCGGACCGTTGAATCCGGCCGTGCTCCTCACGAACCCCACTTTGCCGGTCGGGTCTTCCTCCTGCTGCAGCCAGGCAGCGGCCTGCTTTCGGCTCCAGCCCTTGTCGGGATGGCAGCCGTGGGCGTTGACCGGGTAGGGCGGCGTGGGCGACGGGCTGGGAGTGGCCGACGGTGTGGGACGGACCGATGGCACGCCGGTGGAGGGACTGGCCGGCACATCGGCTCCGGCAGCGGTGCCGCGGTCGGTGCAACCGGTCGCGAGCACCGCGACCACCGCGCACGCGGCGATCCCCGGCCAGCGGGCCGCGGCCCTGCGGGACGTGTTCACCGGCGCCCAACTCCCCACCGCACGGCCTGCCGTGCCCTCATTCCCGTTCCTCCCGAAGCTTCATGGCACGCGTGTCCGGCGGGACGGCCCGGCGGACATGCGACATCGCCCGCGCCTGCTTCGGAAGTCCGTGCCGTCACCGGCCCTGGTGCGGCGTCGGGCGTCCTGCGGGCAGGGGCCCATGCCGCGCACGCGACGGCACGCGGGTGAAGCGGTGTGCCGAAGTCAGCATTCCAGCGGGGTGATCGCCCTGGACATCCGTGAAAGCACGTAACTTGGGCGGCTGTGGTGGCGCCCTTCCCCGGCAGGCACGGGACGCGGGCGCGAAGACGGAGTGACGGCCGGGCGGGACCAGGCCCGTCGGTGTCACTACGCTGCGGTCATGGCTGATGATCCGAAGTACGGCGGTCTGTCCGCGTCCGGCCGGGCGAGCGAGGAGATGTCCGCGTTCGTGGGCCGCACCGCCGAGACCGGCGAACTCCTGCAGGCCGTCGTCGAGTTGCGGGCCGGTTTCGGGCGGGCCGTCGCGGTGACCGGCGAGCCCGGCATCGGCAAGAGCACCCTCCTGGCTGCTGTGGCGGCCCTGGCCCGGGCCGACGGAATCCCGGTCGTGTCCGCGGCGGCGGTCGCCGGCACGACACCTCGTCCGGGCACGCCCGTGGTGGTCGTGGTCGACGATCTGCATGCCCTGCACGAGGAAGGGACAGCCCTGGCGGAGCAGGCCCTGCGGTCCGCCGCCACCATCCCGTCGCTCTGTCTCCTCGGCTACCGTCCCCGCCAGCTGCCCTCCGCGAGCGCCGAGTTGCTGACGCGCGCGGCGGCAGCAGGTCTCCTCACCACCGTGCACCTCGGTCCGCTCTCCCGGGAGGAGGCGGCGGAACTGCTCGGCGGTCGTCCGCACGCCGACACCCTCTACGACGATGCCCTGGGCAATCCGCTGTACCTCAAGGCGCTGAGCGCTCAAGGCAGCCCGGCACACGACCAGGCCGTGACAGCGATCCTGGGCGAACTGGCCGGGCTCGACGAAAACGCGCTCACCGTCGTACACGCGCGGCCGACGCCCGCGCGCTGCTGGACACGTTGCGGTCCACCATCACCGGCTCCGACGAGGCGGCCGCACTCGCCGATTCGAGCCGGCTGGAACGCCACCGCGGCCGGCACCTGGAGGCGGGGTCCATGGCCCGGGCCGGGCTGGCCGCCCTGACCGAACACGACGGCGCCGTCGCCGCCGCCCTGCATGTCGAACTCGCCGACCACGCCTACACGGTGCGCAACTACGAGTCGTCCCGCCGGCATGCCGAGACGGCCGCCGCGCTGGCCCGAGACCACCGCGACCAGGTCGGCGAGTCCCACGCCCTGGCCCAGGCGGCCCTCGCCTCCCTGTTCCTGGGCGACCAGCACGAGGCACGCCGGCAGGCGACGACCGCGGCCGATCTCGTGGACGCGGCCGGCGATTCCCTGCTGTCGACGAACCTGGACGCGCTGCTCCAACTGGGCATGACCGAAGGGATACTGGAACGACTCGATGACGCAGAACGCCATCTGAAGCGGGCCGCCGCGCTGTGCCTGCGCACCGGTCAGGTCTACGTCGAGCCCGACGTCCTCACGGTACTGTCCAACACCCAGCTGCGTTCCGGGCGGCTGCGCGCCGCACTGGCCACGCTCGACCGGGCCGACGCGGTCCTGGCGGGCGGCGGTGCCCCGGTGACGGAGGCGATCATCGCGATGGTCCGTGCCGAGACACTGTTCTGGCAAGGTGGAACGGACGGCCCGCACACCTGGCAGGCGTCGGCCGCCCGGGCACTGGAGATCGTGGACGGCTCGCAGGCCGCCTGGGCCGTCTCCGTGAGCTGCTTCCACGCCGAACTCGCCCTGCACGCGGGCACGTCGGACCCGGCACACGCCCGCTGGCTGCTGCTGGACGCGGCCGGGGGCGATGAACTCTCCCGGGTGGCGGGCTGGCGCAAGCCGCGCTGGTGCGACGCGCTGGCCAGAGCGGCCGCCGCCGCCTCCGACCCGGCCGGCACCGCGCACTGGGCGGAGCTGGCCGAGTCCTGTGCCGGGCAGCTGCCGTCGGCGGGCCGACGGGCCTTCGCGCATCGGGTGCACGGATGTGGGACCACGCCGTACGGGGCGACGTCGGCGGAGCGCTGCGCCGCGCGCGGGAGGCCGTCGAGGGATTCGCCTCCGGAGGGGAACGCATCGAGCTCTGCCGCACGCTGCTCGACGCGGCCGGAGTCGCCCTCGCCGCGGGACGCACGCAGGACGTGGCCGACTGGCTGGACCGGGCCGGGGCACTGGCCGACCGGTGCGGCTCGGCACGGCTCGCCGGCACGGTCGCGCGGCGGCGCCAGGAGCTCGCGGACCAGACCCGGTCGCCCGCGCCGCAGGGGCCCTGGGCCCTGCTGTCGGACCGGGAACGGGAGATCGCCCACCTGGTCAGCAAGGGCATGACCAACCACCGGGTGGCGGAGGCGCTGTTCCTCAGCGTGCGTACCGTGGAGACCCACCTGAGCCAGATCTACCGGAAGCTGGGCGTCGCGAACCGGGCGTCCCTCACCCATGTCCTCCTCACCCAGGGCGGACACACCCCCTGACGGCGCCCCGCCGTGGGCATGGGCGGGCGAAAGCCCGCAAGAGCCACGGCGAGGCCTGCCGCCGCACCCGTGGTGAACTGCGTGGTTTCACGGATGCCGAGCCACGGGCCGCGCGACGTACGGTGCGCATGAGGCCTGTGCGCCGCACGCGCCCGGCATACCTGCTCGGAGACCTCCGGCGGGCTCCACTCGACCTCACGGGGTGTCACATGCGTATACGTGCCCTATCGGTAGCCCTTCCCGGCGCCCTCGCTGTGTCCGCGCTCTGCCTTCCGGCAGCCGCCCAGGCGGCGGAGCGTCCGGGGACGGCGGCAGGGCCCGCCTCCTTCGCCGCCCGTTCTGTCCACCCCGACACCTCGCTGGGCAGCATGAAGTTCTCCAAGGCGGTCATCAACGGCGGCAAGGACATCGTGCTGTGAACCACCACCAAGCAGTCCGTCACCGTGACGTACACGGCGACCAGTTCGAGCGGGGTCGCCCTCACCGAAGCCTTCCTCTGGCAGGGCACGGACAGTTCGACCGCCGCCTCGACGGCCGCCGGGGACTACGTCGACGTCAAGTAGTCGACGACCGCAGGGCCGGCCCGGCAGGGTGTTCGCCGGTGCCCGGACCCTTGCCACGGTCCCGGCCGGTCACCCGGTCGGAGGAGCACCCACCGTCCAGGGGACGGCCGAGCCACGGCCCCGGCTCACGGGGACACGCAGGTGGGGAACAGCGGATTCCGTCGCGCACCCCGTCGGCGTCCCGGCGTGCACTGGGCAGCACCCTCTGCATCGCCCTGGGAGCGGGCACGGCCGGCCTCTCGGTCGTCGACGTCGCCGGCGCAGGGCCAGGGCTAGGCCGTAGAGACGTCGAAGGTCATGACGTCGATGCTGTTGATCGCCCGCCACTGGTCCGGGCTGAAGCCGTCCCAGTCCTTGGCTTTGCGATCCGCCGGGAACTTGGCGGCCTGGTCCCGGCCCACGAGGACGAGCATGTAGATCTGCCCGATTCCCTTGACGCCCGGATAGCCGACCGGCCGGTTGTCGTCTTCCCAGCAACCCGCCGAGGTGGGCGTCAAGGGCGTGGCCGGGTAGTACCGGTTGTTTCCGGAGTTACCGAATGAGTCCCTGGTCTCGGGGTCGGGACGTCTGACGAGGTAGAGGACCTGACCGGCGGGCACGTCAAGGCTGAGCTGCCCTTTCACGCTGACTTCCGGGTTGCTGTCCGGGGTCACGGTCGAATAGACCCTGGGCCTCAGTCGACTGGCGAAGAGGGTCTCGTTGTAGCGCTGGGCCGGCGGCTGATTCCAGGAGTCACCGAGTCGGTCGAGATCGCACGGATCATCGTCTTTCGCATCCGAACCGGTCACGACATCGGACGGTGTGTTGCTCGGCGACACCGGCGGGTCGCCTCCTTTCTGGCTCAGCACCACAGGGATGACGGTTGCCGCCACGCCCGCCAAGCCGCCGATAAGAGCGATCAGGATCTTGGTCCTTCCGCCACGGCCCTCCCTTCCGTCACCTGGCGAATCCGGCGCCGCAGTGTCATCAGTGGACCCCGTATCAGTGTCTGTCACTTACATCCCCCTCTAGGTCAGAAGTCCGTATTAACGGACTTCTGCAACCCCGGGTAGAGGCGTGCGGGCGCTGAGAGGGTGCGCGGCTTCCGCGCGACGCGCCCCTACGAGCCCGCCTGGACCGGTTCGTCTCCGCCGGTGCCAGTCCGTCGCCGTCGCCTGCGGACAGCAGGTGGTCAGTTCTCGACGGGCCGTTCGGGCCATCGCGTCGCCCGGCGTTCAAGCACCCTCCGCCGGCCCGCGAACGTGACCTTCGGGCTCGCAAGGTCGATACTGCCGTCAGGAGAACTACGCCGCTCGCGGTCACACCCTCTGCCCGAACCTGAAAAGTCGTCACCGAAGTCAGCATTGAGTCAGCACCAGCCTCGCCACAGCCCGCCTCCGACCGCTGCAGAGCGTCAAGACCGAGAACTGACGAAGCCTCCTCTGACCTGGAAAGAAGCAGGCCAGAGGCTAGACTGGTAATCTCGCTGGGAGTATCACATGAAGATGCTGATCAACGTCCCGGAGACCGTGGTGGCGGACGCGCTGCGCGGCATGGCGACGGCCCATCCCGAGCTCACCGTGGACGTGGAGAACCGGGTGATCGTCCGGCGGGACGCCCCGGTGGCGGGCCAGGTCGCGCTGATCTCGGGCGGCGGTTCCGGGCACGAGCCGCTGCACGGTGGTTTCGTGGGCCCCGGGATGCTGTCGGCCGCCTGTCCGGGCGAGGTGTTCACCTCCCCCGTGCCCGACCAGATGGCCCGGGCCGCCGCGGCCGTGGACAGCGGGGCCGGTGTGCTGTTCATCGTGAAGAACTACACCGGTGACGTGCTCAACTTCGACATGGCCGCCGAGCTCGCCGAGGACGAGGGCATCCAGGTGGCGAAGGTGCTGGTCAACGACGACGTGGCCGTCACCGACAGTCTCTACACCGCGGGCCGGCGCGGCACCGGCGCCACCCTGTTCGTCGAGAAGATCGCCGGGGCGGCCGCCGCCGAGGGGCAGCCGCTGGAGCGGGTGGAGGCCGTCGGGCGCCAGGTGAACGAGAACTCCCGCAGCTTCGGTGTCGCGCTGAGCGCCGTCACCACCCCGGCCAAGGGTACCCCGACCTTCGATCTGCCGCCCGGCGAGCTGGAGTTGGGCATCGGCATCCACGGCGAGCCGGGCCGGGAGCGGCGGGCCATGATGACGTCCGGCGAGATCGCCGACTTCGCCGTCAACGCCGTCCTGGAGGACATGCCGCCACGCAGTCCGGTCCTCGTCCTGGTCAACGGCATGGGCGCGACCCCGCTCCTCGAACTGTACGGATTCAACGCCGAGGTCCAGCGGGTGCTCGCCGAGCGCGGGGTGAGCGTGGCCCGCACACTGGTCGGCAACTACGTCACCTCCCTGGACATGGCCGGTGCCTCGGTCACGCTCTGCCAGGTCGACGAGGAACTGCTGCGGCTGTGGGACGCGCCGGTGAAGACACCGGCGCTGCGCTGGGGCATGTGAGGAGGGAGACGACACCGACCGGCACCGACCCGCGTCCGTACCGCTACGCAAGGAGATCCAGTGCTCGACGCCGACTTCTTCCGCCGCTGGATGGCGGCGACCGCCGCCTCCGTCGACCGTGAGGCGGAGCGGCTCACCGCCCTCGACTCCCCCATCGGGGACGCCGACCACGGCAGCAACCTCCAGCGTGGGTTCAAGGCGGTGATCGCCGCGCTGGAGAAGGAGGCGCCCGCCACCCCGGGTGCCGTCCTGACGCTGGCCGGACGCCAGCTGATCTCCACGGTCGGCGGAGCCTCCGGGCCGCTGTACGGCACGCTGCTGCGCAGTACCGGCAAGGCGCTCGGCGACACGGCCGAGGTCGATGAGGCCCAGCTCGCCGAGGCGCTGCGGGCCGGGGTGGACAAGGTCATGGCGCTCGGCGGGGCCGCGCCCGGGGACAAGACGATGATCGACGCCCTGGTGCCGGCGGTCGACGCGCTCGGCGACGGCTTCGGCGCGGCGCGGGCCGCCGCCGAGCAGGGCGCCGAGGCGACGATCCCGCTGCAGGCCCGCAAGGGCCGGGCGAGCTATCTCGGCGAGCGCAGCATCGGCCATCAGGACCCGGGGGCCACCTCGTCGGCGCTGCTCGTCGCGGGACTCGCGGAGGCGGCCGGTGAGTGACGGCAAGCTGGTCGGGATCGTACTGGTGTCGCACAGCGCGGAGGTCGCGGCGTCGGTCGCGGAGCTGGCCAAGGGGCTGTCGGGCGGTGCCACGGCGGTGCCGGTCGCCCCGGCGGGCGGCACCGAGGGCGGCGGGCTCGGCACCAGCGCCGAGCTGATCGCCGCCGCTGCCGCGTCCGTGGACCGGGGCGCGGGGGTCGCCGTCCTCACCGACCTGGGCAGCGCGGTGCTCACCGTGAAGGCGCTGCTCGCCGAGGGCGACGAACTCCCGGACGGCACCCGTCTGGTGGACGCCCCGTTCGTCGAGGGCGCGATCGCCGCGGTCGTCACGGCGGCCACCGGGGCCGACCTCGACGCCGTGGAAGCGGCGGCAGCCGAGGCGTACACCTACCGGAAGGTCTGAGAACCCCCTGGTCGCAGCGGTGTCCGGCGGGCCCCGGGGAAAGCCGGGCCGGGTCCGGGCATCGCGGGGCGACGGGCCCGATACACCCTCCTGCGATGCCGGCCGGAGCCGTCCTCTTCCGGCAAGCAGGAGAAGGAGCGCGCAGGAGGGGAAGACCGGCGAGCCCCGTGACGATCGCCACGGCGGTCGTCACGGCGGTCGTCACGGCGGTCGTCACCTACAGGCCGGGGCCGGGGAACCCGGGGGTGCGGGCCATCCACCGGCGTGCGGGAAGGAGCCGTGGCGGGTCGCCGGCCGCGGCCAGGTACCGCGTGCGCACCTCCAGCGGGTCCGTCGCGGAGCCCACCGCACGGCATGCGGATGGCACGACGTGCCGGTTCGACCGGCGGCCGCACTCCTTCACGTCTGTAACCGCCATCGCCGAGACCCCCGCCGGGGCCGTACGCAGTCCGTCGCCTCGGTTCGCGGTACGCGTTTCGCGCACTGCCGCGCCGTCACGCCGGTGACCACCGTCCCATCGGGCGATCCGGCGACGTCCCCACTCCGCCTTCGGGCCCGCAGCACACCGGGCGCGACCGAGACACGCCTGCGCGCCGCCGCCCGGTGTGCACTTCGCGTACATGAATTCCGAACCACACCCACCACCCGCGGACCTGCCGCACAGCTGTCGATCCACGCATCAGGTCTTGACAGGAAGCCCCCGGCGACACAGCCTTTGGCAACGTTGTCATTGTGCTCGAAGCGGGGTGCCCGGAGCCGATTCGGCACGCTCCGCCGATCCCTGATGGGACGTCAGAATCATGACAGATCAGCCGGTTCCGTCGCGCAATCCGTCGCGGCGTTCCATAGTCGCCACGGGCTCCACCCTGCTGGCCGGGTTCGGACTCGGCTCGGTGCTCCCGGTGCCGGCCGCGGCCGCCACCCCCACCGGGACCCCGGCCAAGGCCGCCACGCCCCGTGAACTCGCCCTCTACCGGCCCGTCTCGGTCTCCTCGACCGCCTACGCCGCCACCCCGGGGTCCTTCGCCGTCGACAGCCTCACCGCGCCCGGCGTGCGGGGCAGCGGCTGGCGGGCCGGGGACGGCGACCCGCAGTGGATCGCCGTGGACCTGCAGGCGGCCTGCGAGGTCACCCGGATCCGCCTGACCTTCGAAGCCGACACCGCCGACCCGGTGTTCACGCCTCCGGCCACCGGGAATCCGGCCGACGGCACCACCGGCAAGGAGATCCTGTCGAGCTACGCGCTCGACTTCGTGGTCGAGACGTCCCTCGACGAGAAGTCCTGGACGAGCGTCCACCGCACGACCGCCGGCACCGGCGGCGTGGTGGACGTCCAGCTGCCCCGCCCGGCGTCGGCGCGCTGGGTGCGGATGACGTGCCGCAAGCGTTCCAGTCCCCTGCCGCTGGGCCTCAACGGCTTCGAGGTGTACGGCATCCCTGAGGGCCACCGGCCCCCGGCGACGGGCTGGACCGACTGGGGCGTCCGGCACGGCGCGGCGCCCGGGCTGACCGTGGCCGACGACGGCACCGTGCCGGTGGAGTCCGGCTGGCGTCTCACCCTCGACGACTGGGCGGGCGCGGACGGTTCGGGTCTGTCGAAGGCCGGTGCCGACACCAGCGGTTGGCTGCCCGCCGCCGTCCCCGGCACGGTCCTCGGTTCCCTCGTGGACCAAGGCATGCTGCCCGACCCGGTGTCCGGCCTGAACAACCTGCGCATCCCCGAGGCGCTGTCCCGGCACTCCTGGTGGTACAAGCGGGACTTCGAGCTGCCGCGGGGTCTGCGTACCGGGGCCGGCCGCCGCATCTGGCTGGAGTTCGACGGCGTCAACCACAAGGCCGAGATCTGGCTGAACGGCGAGCATGTCGGCGACCTGACCTATCCGTTCGCCCGCTCCTCCCACGACGTGACCCGGCTGCTCGCCGCCGACGGCGCGAACGCGCTGGCCGTGCGGATCACCCCGATGCCCGTGCCCGGCAGCCCCGGCGACAAGGGCCCCCTGGGCGAGTCGTGGGTGGACGCGGGCGCCGGGCAGATGAACCTCAACTCGCCCACCTATCTGGCCGCTTCGGGCTGGGACTGGATGCCTGCGGTCCGCGACCGGGCGGCGGGCATCTGGAACCACGTCCGGCTCAGATCCACCGGGCAGGTCGTCATCGGCGACCCGCGCGTGGACACGGTCCTGCCGAACCTGCCGGACGTCTCCGTCGCCGAACTGACCGTCGTCGTACCCGTCCGCAACGCGGATTCCACGGACCGTACGGCGACGGTGACCGCGGCGTTCGGCGACGTCCGGGTCTCCAAGGCGGTCGCGGTGCCGGCCGGCGGCGCCGTCGACGTCGTCTTCGCGCCCGACGCCTTCCGGCAGTTGCGGCTGCGCGAGCCCCGGCTGTGGTGGCCGAACGGTCTGGGCGAGCCGGAGCTGCACGACCTCACGCTCACCGCGTCGGTCGACGGCACCGAGAGCGACCGGCGCACCACCCGCTTCGGCATCCGCCAGTTCGGCTACGAGTACCAGGTGCCGCTGCCGTTCACCGCGTCCGGTGACGCGTACACCCAGTCCGTCACCTTCGACCGGCAGCAGGCACGGCACGTCCGCATCAACTGCCGTACCCGGGCCACCTCCTGGGGCAGTTCGCTGTGGACCCTGGCGGTACGGGACAGCGCCCGGCAGGCCACCGACCTCGCCCTGCACGCGCCCGCCGACGCCTCCAGCACGGACGGCGACGACCACGGCCCGGCCAACGTGACGGACGGCGATCCGGACACCCGGTGGTCCTCCGCGTACGAGGACGACCAGTGGGTCAGCGTCGACCTGGGCTCGGTGCAGTCCTTCGACCGGGTCGACCTCACCTGGGAGCGGGCGTACGCGAGGACGTTCGTGGTGCAGGTCTCCGCCGACGGCACCGAGTGGACCGATGTGCGGGCGGTGGACAACTCGGCCGTGCCGCTGCCCTTCAACGACGGCAACGCGAGCCTCCAGGTCGAGGACTTCGACCGGCAGACCGCCCGCTACGTCCGTATCGACTGCGGCCTGCGCAACACCAGTTGGGGCAACTCGCTGTGGTCCCTCGCCGTCGTCGACAGCACCGACCCCGGCACCGACCTCGCCCTGCACCGGACGGCGACGGCCTCCACCGAGGAGTCCGACCACCCCGCCTCGAACGCCACCGACGGCGATGCGGGCACCCGCTGGTCCTCGCAGTACGAGGACCACCAGTGGATCCAGGTGGACCTGGGCTCCGCACGGGCCTTCGACCGGGTGGCGATCGTCTGGGAGACGGCCTACCCGAAGACGTACGTCGTCCGGGTGTCCTCCGACGGCGAGCGGTGGACCGACGTCAAGTCCGTGTCGAACGCCCCCGATCCGCTGAAGATCACCGTCAACGGTGTGCGGGTGCTGGCCCGCGGCGGCAACTGGGGCTGGGACGAGCTGCTGCGCCGCATGGGGCCGGAGCGGATGGACGCGGCGGTGCGCATGCACCGCGACATGAACTTCACCATGATCCGCAACTGGGTCGGCAGCAGCGACCGGGAGGAGTTCTTCGCCGCCTGCGACCGGCACGGCATCCTCGTCTGGAACGACTTCCCGAACGCCTGGGGCATGGACCCGCCGGACCACGACGCCTTCAACGCGATCGCCCGGGACACCGTGCTGCGTTACCGCATCCATCCCTGTGTGGCCGTCTGGTGCGGGGCGAACGAGGGCAACCCGCCGGCCGCGATCGACAAGGGCATGCGCGAGGCGGTCGAGCAGCAGGCCCCCGGGCTGCTGTACCAGAACAACTCGGCGGGCGGCATCGTCACGGGCGGCGGCCCCTACGGCTGGGTGGAGCCGGAGAAGTACTTCGACCCCGCCACCTACGGCAGCAAGGACTTCGGCTTCCACACCGAGATCGGCATGCCGGTCGTCTCCACGGCGGCGAGCCTGCGCAACCTGACGGGCGACGAGCCGGAGTGGCCCATCGGCGGCGCCTGGTACTACCACGACTGGAGCGAGCACGGGAACCAGGCGCCGCAGAACTACAAGGCGGCCATCGAGACCCGTCTGGGCGCTGCCACCGGCCTGGACGACTTCGCCCGCAAGGCGCAGTTCGTCAACTTCGAGAACACCCGCGCCATGTTCGAGGCCTGGAACGCCAACCTCTGGGACAACGCCAGCGGTCTGATGCTGTGGATGTCCCACCCGGCCTGGCACAGCACCGTCTGGCAGACCTACGACTACGACTTCGACGTCAACGGCGCCTACTACGGCGCCCGTTCCGCCTGCGAGCCGCTGCACGTCCAGGCCGATCCGGTGAAGTGGCGGGTCCTCGCGGTCAACCACACCCGCGCGGAGCTCCGGGGCGCCACCGTCACCGCCCGGCTGTACGACCTGACCGGGCGGCAGTTCGGCAGCGGCCGGACGGCGAAGGTGGACGTGGCACGGTCCGCCACCGCCGAGGCGTTCACCGCCGGCTGGGCCGACGACCTGCCGGACCTGCACCTGCTCCGGCTGACCCTGGCGGACACGGCCGGCAGGGAGCTGTCCCGCAACACGTACTGGCGCCACCGCGACCCCGCCGCCCTCCAGGCGCTCGGCGAAATCCCACGGGTGAACGTGTCCGTCTCGGCCGGGCGGGTGTCCCGTTCCGGGGACCGTCACTCCCTGACGGCCACCGTCCGCAACCGCGGGTCGGCCGTCGCCGCCATGGTCCGGCTGTCCCTGGTGGACGAGGCCGACGGCCGGCGCGTACTGCCGACGCTCTACAGCCACAACTATCTGTGGCTGCTGCCCGGCGAGTCCCGGACCGTCGGCGTGTCCTGGCCGGCGCGGGCCCTCTCCGCGGGCCGTCCGGCGCTGCGGGCGCAGGCGTACAACAGCCGTCCCTAGGCGAGCCCCTCCGCCGCCACCGCGAGGGCCGAGCGCATGGTCGCCGTGAGCTCGGCCTCCGCCGTGACGGGGTCCACGGTCTCGTCGGCGACGCGCCAGGCGTAGTGCTCGACGGCCGCGCGCAGGGCCGCGTTGAGCATGGCCGCCTGGATGGTGGGCCGCAGGCCGTCGGCGGCCAGCCCGCAACGATCGGCGAGGGCGCGGGCGAACGCCGGTTCGGCCTCGTCGTAGGACTGCAGCCACTCCGCGCGCAGTCCAGGTTCGACACGGGTCAGCCGGACCAGGGCGGCCATGGTGGCGCGGTCCGAGCTGCGCACCAGCCGGCTGTCGGTCGGTACCGCGTGCTCGAAGGCCTCCTCCAGCGGCTGGCCGGGGCGCCAGGCGCGCAGGCAGTCGGCGACGGCTTCGATGCCGGCCGCGAACAGCGGGCGCACGCAGGCCTCCTTGCTCGGGAAGTAGCGCCACACCGTGCGCGCCGAGACGCCGACCGCCTGCCCGATCTGCTCGCCGGTGGTCGCGGCCACCCCCTGGGCGACGAACAGGTCCACCGCGGCGCGGGCGATCTCCAGTCTGATCTCGGCCTTGCGCTCCTCGGTCAGGGGCGGCCGTCCCGTGCGTCCCCCTGCGGTCATCTGTCCCTCCCGTGCCGGTGGCTGCTGCACCGGGATTGTCCCCGAGGCAGCGGTGTGACGGAAAATTCAGGCCCCGACTTTATGTCACTCTACGACATTAAGTCGTATGGTGTGACCGCACCGGGCGCCGAGCGCCCTCGAACCACCTGATGGGAGCACCACATGGCCAGCGGACTCGAAGGGCGCGGCGTCATCGTCACCGGCGCGGGATCGGGAATCGGGCGCGCCGCCGCCCTGGCCTTCGCCAGGGAGGGGGCACGGGTCCTGGTCGCCGACCTGAACGCCGAGGCCGCGGGCACGGCCGTGGCGGAGATCGAGAAGGCGGGCGGTACGGCCGTGGCCGTCACCGGTGACCTCGGCGAGCAGTCCGTGGTGGACGAGGTGGTGGCGACCGCCGTGGAGCGGTTCGGCGGAGTGGACGTCCTGGTGAACAACGCCGGGATCATGGACCGGATGTCGGCGCTGGCGGATGTCAGCGACGCGGAGTGGGAGCGGGTGATACGGGTCAACCTCACCGCGCCGTTCCTGCTCACCCGGGCGGTGCTGCCGCACATGCTGGCGGCGGGCCGGGGCGCCATCGTCAACACCGCCTCCGAGGCCGGCCTGCGCGGCAGCGCGGCGGGCGCCGCCTACACGGCCTCGAAGCACGGTGTCGTCGGCCTGACCAAGAACCTGGCGGTGATGTACCGCAACCAGGGCATCCGGGCCAACGCGATCGCACCCGGCGGCACCAGGACCGGCATCCAGATCGACCTGGAGGACGGCGCGCACGGGCCGGCCGCGCTCGGCCCGTACTTCGGCAACGTCGGCCAGGTCTCCGAGCCCGAGGAGCAGGCGGCGGCGATCGTGTTCCTGGCCTCGGACGCGGCGAGCAACATCAACGGCGCGATCCTGCCGGTGGACAACGGCTGGGCGGCCGTCTGACCCGCACCGCCGGGGGCGGCCGGCCTGCCGGTCAGTCGTCCTCGGCGAACTGTTCCGCCAGCCGCTCCCCCTCCGCCTCCGCCGCCGCGCGGTCCTCGATGGGCCGGACCCCGGAGTCCTTGAAGACGATGTAGGTGACGCCGGACGGCACCCCGCCGACCCGCGGGTCGGGGTTCACGCCGAGCGCCTTCGCGGTGGCGTAGGAGGCCTCGCCGATGATGTCGCGGGGTCCGGTGTCGCCGACGACCGCGTACTGCACCCGGTCCTTGTAGATCACCGCGGCGATCGCGCCGCCCCGGATGCCGGCCGCCCAGTGGTTCCAGCGGCCGCTGGGACCGGGCACGACGACGTAGGGCAGCTTCTCGGCGTTGAGCTGACGGCCGTTGGACTGCTGGTAGGCGGTGGTGGCGGTGAACGCCGGGTCGGCCCTGCGGTTGCAGTGGGAGGTTCGCTGGCCGTCGCAGTCGATGTCGAGGTCGGCCTTCCAGAAGACGGCCTGCCGGGTGCCGCACACGGGGACGGTGGCGGCGGTGTCGGCATCGGAGCGGTAGCGGCCTCTGGAGACCTGCGTGCACTCCCGCACCCGGGCCAGCAGTTCGGTGGCGGTGATCCGGTGCCGGTCACCGGGGGCCGCGTACGAGGCGGCCGGGGTGGGCAGAGTGGCCGGGGCGAGCAGGGCGGCGCCGGCCGCGGCCAGCGTCAGCGACTGGACACGCACGATGAGGGACCCTTTTCGTGGGGGACATGGAATCACCCGGAACAAGATGGTGCGGGTCCGGCGGCCGGGCCAGCACGTGAGGGCCGTACAGGGCCGTTCGGCGCAACGAAACTGACACTTCGTGAGCGGTGGCCGAGGGCCGGGGCGCTGAGCCGGTGCCGGCCCAGTCCGCCCCGGCCGCCCGTGCCGGCGCGGGATCAGCGACGACAGCGTTCCGCGCCACAGGCGCGAACTCCCCTGTTCTCCTGGGAAGTTCGACCACAGGACCCTCAGCATACGTAACACTCCCCCGGCGACTGCAATACGGCCCTCTTGATGTCCGCATCGCAGCCAGCCATATTGGTCCGGACCATTGCCGTGCTGCCGGTCCCGGGGAGGCGGAACCGTGCGCCGAGTTTCCGTCGTGGTCTGCGCCCTGCTGTTCGTGTCGTCCTGCGGCCGGGGCGGGGCCGCCGCCGGCGACAGCGCCCGGCTGCCGGGGGCGCCGACGGGGGTGACCGCGGCCGCCGGGAGCGCCACCAGCGTGCACGTCATGTGGAACGAGCTGCCGGAGGGTTCCGGGATCCGCACCTATGAGGTGTATCGCGGCACCACGAAGGTCGAGGAAGTGCCCGGCTCCCAGCACATGGTGGACGTCACCAGGCTCACGCCGTCCACGGCGTACGTGTTCACCGTCCGAGCCCGGGGCGGTGACGGCAGCCTCGGGCCGCGCAGCCGTGCGGTGCGGGCGACCACCCCCGCGATGGTCGCCGCCGACCGCTCGGCGCCGGCCCGGCCCGCGCGACCGGTGGGCCGGGCCGTGGGCAGCCGTGCCGTGCAGCTGTCCTGGGGCGCCTCGACGGACGACCGGGCCGTGGTGTCGTACGACATCTGGCAGGGCGGCGCCAAGATCCACAGTGTCGGCGGCAACCAGACCGCGGCCGTGGTCATGGGGCTGCGGCCGGGCACCCGCTATGTCTTCACCGTCCGGGCCCGGGACGCGGCCGACAACCTCTCGCCCCCGAGTGCGGCGGTGCGCCTCACCACACCGGGCAGCGGCGACGGCCAGGACACCGCGCCGACCGCGTTCACGGCGCGGACCCACGAGGAGAGCGGGGCCTACTACCTCGATCTGGCCTGGGACCCGCCGCAGGTGGACGGTGTGGTCACGGAGTACCAGATCCGCCTCGACGGCGGTACGGCCACCTCCCTGGTCTGGGGCGGCACCCCGCCGAAGGGACGGTCGGCCTACAGCTTCTATGTGGGCCGGGGCCGTGGGGTCCGGCACCAAGTGCGGCTCCGGGCCCGGCTGCCCGACGGCACCTGGGGCGGCTGGTCGGCGGAGCGGACCGTGACGACAGGGGCCTGACGGGAGCCGGACACCCACACCGGCCGGGGCCGTACGGAGGAAGAAGTCACCTGGCCGGTCGCCCTCCGGGTGCGGGACCCGCCGGGGCCCCTTTCGCTGAACCTGAGGCAGCACGGAAGCTTCCCCACCCTCGGCGGCGCACGGGACGTTCCGCCAACCGTGCCGCCGGAGGGCAGACCATGCGCACTACACGACTCCTCCTCCGCTCCGGCCTGACCCTGGCGGCCGCCGCCGCTTTCCCGACCTGGCTCGCCGGCCCGTCCGCCGCGCTCTCGGGCATCTCGGTGAGCACCATCGGCACCACGGTCTCGGTGGTCACCAGCGCCTGCACCCAGTCCAACGGCAGCTGGGGCAACGCCTCGCTGCTCAACAGCGGTCAGACCGCGTTCGCCCAGGGGCGGCAGGTGGCCCTGGCGGGCACCACGGTGAGCCAGTCCGCCGCCTGGTCGGGGGTGTCGCCCGGCACCTACACGGTGGTCGTCGTCTGCTCCAACGGCGGTACGGCGGGCACCCAGTCGGTGATCGTCTCCTCGGCCCCCGCCGCGCCGACGACCTCCTCCACCACCAGGTCGGCCGCGCCCGCCGCCCCAGCCCGGGGCGTGATGGGCGGTCTGGGCGGCGCCGCCCGCGACTACGGCCCGCTCACCCTGGGCATCGGCGCCGCCCTGGTCGGCTCGGGCGTCATCGCCACCGGCTGGTACCTGCGCAAGCGCTCGAAGCCCTACCGGCTCTAGGACGGGCCGGGGAGCTCACCCAACTCCTCCAGGGCGTGGCCGAGCCACCGCGTCCAGAAGGTCTCCAGGTCGATGCCGGCCCGCAGCACCAGGTGCCGCAGCCGGTCCTCGGGGGCGTCCTTGCCCGGTGGGAAGTCGCGGCGCTGGATCTCCTCGTACTCGGCCAACTGCAGCCGGTGCAGCTCCAGATGGCGGCGCAGGTCGGCTTCGAGGCCGGCGGTGCCGACGACCGCGGCCGCGCGCAGCCGCAGCAGGAGCACGTCCCGCTGCGGCTTGGGGTCCTGGGAGGCGGCGGTCCAGCGGGCCAGTTCGGCGCGGCCCGCGGCCAGGACCTCGTAGCTCTTCTTCTGCCCGCGGGCCGGCTGCTCGGTGGGCAGGGTGCAGATGTAGCCCTCGGCCTCCAGTCTTCCGAGCTCGCGATAGATCTGCTGGTGCGTGGCCGACCAGAAGTACCCGATCGACCTGTCGAACCTGCGGGTCAGCTCAAGCCCCGACGACGGCCTTTCGAGCAGGGCGGTGAGGATCGCGTGCGGGAGTGACATGGGCTCATCCTAGGGACGGGCGCTACAGGGCGGCCGCCAGCTCGGTGCCCTGCTTGATCGCCCGCTTGGCGTCCAGTTCGGCGGCGACGTCGGCACCGCCGATGAGGTGCGCGCTGCAGCCGGCGGCGACCAGTTCCTCGTACAGGCCCCGGCGCGGTTCCTGCCCGGTGCACAGCACGACGGTGTCGACCTCCAGGACCGTGCTCTCGCCGTCGACGGTGACGTGCAGTCCGGCGTCGTCGATCAGGTCGTACCGCACGCCCGGGACCATGGTGACGCCCCGGTGCTTGAGTTCGGTGCGGTGGATCCAGCCGGTGGTCTTGCCGAGGCCCGCGCCGACCTTGCTCGCCTTGCGCTGGAGCAGGTGCACCGTCCGCGGCGGCGCCGGGCGCTCGGGCGCGGCCAGACCCCCGGGGCCCTGGTACTCCATGTCGACGCCCCACTGCCTGAAGTACGTCTCCGGGTCCTCGCCGGCCTTGTCGCCGCCGTCGGTGAGGTACTCGGCCACGTCGAAGCCGATGCCGCCCGCGCCGAGGATCGCGACGCGGTCGCCGACGGGGGCGTCGTCGCGCAGCACGTCGAGGTAGCCGAGGACGCGGGGGTGGTCGACGCCGGGGATGTCGGGGGTGCGCGGGGTGACGCCGGTGGCGACCACGACCTCGTCGTAGCCGGTGACGTCCTCGGGCTCGACGGTGGTGTTCAGGCGGACGTCGACGCCGTGCGCGCCGAGCTGGTGGCGGAAGTAGCGCAGGGTCTCGTCGAACTCCTGTTTGCCGGGGACCTTGCGGGCCACGTTCAGCTGGCCGCCGATCTCGGCCCCCGCGTCGAACAGGGTGACCTGGTGGCCGCGTTCGGCGGCGGACACCGCGCAGGCGAGGCCGGCCGGTCCGGCGCCGACCACCGCGACCCGCTTCTTCAGCCGGGTCGGGGCGAGGACCAGCTCGGTCTCGTGGCAGGCGCGCGGGTTGACCAGGCAGGAGGTGATCTTCCCGCTGAAGGTGTGGTCGAGGCAGGCCTGGTTGCAGCCGATGCAGGTGTTGATGGCCTCGGGCGTACCGGCCGCGGCCTTGGCGACGAAGTCGGGGTCGGCGAGCATCGGGCGGGCCATGGAGACCATGTCGGCGAAGCCCTCGGCGAGCAGCTCCTCCGCGAGTTCGGGGGTGTTGATGCGGTTGGTGGTGACCAGTGGGACGGACACGGCGCCCATCAGCTTCTTGGTGACCCAGGTGTAGGCGCCGCGCGGGACCGAGGTGGCGATGGTGGGGATGCGGGCCTCGTGCCAGCCGATGCCGGTGTTGATGATGGTCGCCCCGGCGGCCTCGACGGCCCGGGCGAGAGTGATCACCTCGTCGAGTGAGGAGCCGCCGGGGACCAGGTCCAGCATGGACAGCCGGTAGACGATGATGAAGTCGTCGCCGACGGCCTCGCGGACCCGGCGGACGATCTCGACGGGGAACCGCATCCGGTTCTCGTACGAGCCGCCCCAGCGGTCGGTGCGGCGATTGGTCTGCGTGGCGATGAACTCGTTGATCAGGTAGCCCTCGGAGCCCATGATCTCGACGCCGTCGTAACCGGCCTGCCGGGCGAGGCGGGCGGCGCGGGCGTAGTCGTCGACGGTGCGGTCGACGTCGGCGTCGGTCAGCTCGCGGGGCGGGAAGGGGCTGATCGGGGCCTGGAGGGGGCTCGGGGCGACCAGGTCGCGGTGGTAGGCGTACCTGCCGAAGTGCAGGATCTGCATCGCGATCCGGCCGCCCTCGCGGTGCACCGCCTCGGTGACGGCCCGGTGCTGCGCGGCCTCCTCCTCGGTGGTGAGCTTGGCGCCGCCCTCGTACGGCCGGCCCTCGTCGTTGGGCGCGATGCCGCCGGTGACGATGAGGCCCACTCCGCCGCGGGCCCGGGCCGCGTAGAACTCCGCCATCCGCTCGAAGCCGCGCTCGGCCTCCTCCAGGCCCACGTGCATGGAGCCCATGAGCACGCGGTTGGGGAGTGTGGTGAAGCCCAGGTCGAGGGGTTTCAGCAGGTTCGGGTAACGGCTCATGGGGGCCTCCGTGCGCGGTGTCGTCACCGTAGTTGTAGAGGACCGCGCACGGTTTATGCAACTAGTTGCACAACGGCGGAGGGGGTGTCATGCGACACAGCACCGGCTCTTCGACCAGTGCGCTACGCCCCCCGGCTCTCCAGCTGCACATGCAGCTCCCTCTCCTGGTCCCCCGACGCGGACGACAGGTTCCGCACGGTGAACAGGGAGTCGAGGGTCGTGTGGAGCCGGCTGATCGCCCAGTACCCGCCCTGTGCGTCGGCCTCGACCGGGGCCGAGAGCCGGGGCGGCGGGGTGCACTCGTGGGTGTCGGTGACCTCGAACGTGCCGAGCCATACCATCGGGCGGGTCTCGTGGAGCTGTTGCGGCACGTCCTCGGCGGCCCGGTCGGACTCGAAGCACTGGCACAGCGCGTCGAACACGATCCGGGCGTCTTCCTTGCTGCATCCGCTGATCTCCAGCGAGACGGGTTCCTCGTGCGGTCGCTCACGGACCATCGTGATCGCTCCTCTCATGGCAATGGCGCGGTAACACGGGTTCCCCCGCGAACCACGCCATGCCAACAGAAAAGCACCGATCTCCGGGCCCCGCACCACCCGCCGGGGCAGGCGGCCGCGGGCTCAGCTCCGGGTGAACTTGTAGGTCTTGCTGTCCGTGAGGACGCAGAAGCCGGGCGACATCACGATGACTCGCAGGGTGCCGGTGCGCCGGTCGTAGTCGATGCCCTCGGCCTCGAAGGTGCCCGAGCAGGAGCTGCGCAGTGGGAGCCGGCGCAGCGCCGTGACATGTCCGGTGACATCGGCGGAGCCGGGCCGGGCGGACAGGTCGATCTGGAGCAGCGGCTTGGTGTAGCCGAAGAGGCTGCCGTCCGGGTCGTCCGAGGAGCACAGCAGGGTGGTGGCACCGGAGAAGTCGCAGCCCTGCACGTCACGCACGGCGTGGTCCAGGTTGACGACGGACGCGAGCGGGAGGTTCGCGGACGGCGCGGTGCTCCTGTTGGCGCCCGGCGTCGGGAAGACCAGGAAGCGGGTCATCGTGCCGTACTCCCCGGAGAGCATGTACTGGCTGTCGGGCGTGACGGCGGACCAGGAGTTGTTGAGGGCCTCGCCGGGGGCGAGCGTGTGGACGTACTCCGACCAGGTGCCGTCGGGGGCCTGCACCCGGTACATCTTGGCGGTGCCGGAGTCCGCCTGGTAAGGCTCGACGTAGTAGCCGTCGTAGGACTCGTCGGGGTCGCCGACGTGGTTCCAGCCGCGACTGGAGACGCTGAGCGGGATGGTGCCGATGCCGGTGTACCGGTTGGGGCTGCCGGCCGGGACCTCGACCGAGGTCAGCCCCTGGCTCTCGGTCAGCGCATCGGCGTGGTCGGAGCCGGTCTCGGTCCAGGTGTCGGCGGCGGAGGCCGGGGCGGCGGTCGCGAGGACCGCGGTGGTGGCGAGGGCGACCAGGGCGGTCAGGCCTGCGCGACAACGTTGCCGGGTGGACGCGGGCATGGAAGCCTACTCCTCGGTATCGGGGGGGTGGGACGCGCGTGCGCCGGCCAGTCTGGCGTGGCCCCGATGGGCATGTACAGAACAATGACGGGACGGGAAAGTGAACTCACTCCCCTGCCGCCCCTGTGGTCGCTTCGCCGTACGGATCCCGCCGTGGTGAGAGATGGTGGAAAAGACGGTGGTGACATCGGCGAGCCGGGTGTGAGCGCGATAGAACAAGGGGAGTCGGCACAAGGGACGGCGTGCCGTACGAAAGCCCGAAGGCGGTGCGTGCGATGAGTCCAGCCGAGGCCTCGGTGCCGGGAGGCCGGGAGCCCGTGCGCGGACCCGTGCGGCCGGGCGGGCTGCTGGACGTCCTGAGCGTGGCCTCGGTCGTGCTGGACGCCAAGGGGCGGATCGTGCTGTGGAGCCCACAGGCGGAAGAGCTGTTCGGCTACTCGGCGCAGGAGGCGCTCGGCCAGTACGCGGCCCGGCTGATGGTGCACGAGCGCCACATCGAACTGGTCGGCAAGCTGTTCTCGGACGTGATGAGCACCGGGCGGAGCTGGGCCGGTGGTTTCCCGATCCGGCACAAGGACGGCTCCACCCATGTGGTCGAGTTCCGCAACATGCGGCTCACGGACGACAACGGCGACGTGTTCGCGCTGGGTCTGGCCGCCGACCAGTCGACCGTGCGGCGGCTGGAGCAGGACGTGGCGCTCTCCGAGCGGATCGTCAAGCAGTCGCCCATCGGGCTGGCGGTCCTCGACACGGACCTGCGGTTCGTGTCGGTCAACCCGGCCCTCGAACGGATGAACGGCGTCCCGGCCGCGGAGCACGTGGGGCGGACGATCCGCGAGGTGCTGCCCTTCATGGACGTCGAAGCCCTGGAGTCGACCTACCTGCGGGTGCTGCGGACCGGCGAGCCGGTCATCGACCAGTCCGCGGTGGGCCGTACGCCGGCCGACCCGGACGAGGAGCACATCTGGTCGGTGTCGATCTACCGGCTGGACGACGCGCTGGACAACGTGCTGGGCGTGGCCACCTCGGTGGTGGACATCACCGAGACGTACCGGGCCGGGGTCGAGGCCGAGAGCGCGCGCCGGCGGCTGGCAGTGATCGCCGACGCCTCCGCCCGTATCGGCACCACCCTGGACCTGGAGCGCACCGCCCTGGAGCTGGCCGACGTCGCCGTGCCGGAACTCGCCGACGTGGCGGTCGTTCAGCTGCTGGACACGGTGGTCGAAGGCCTGCGCAGCACCCTCGGCCCGGCCGAGGCGGCCGCGCTCCGGGCCCTCGCCGTGCGGGCCGAGCAGACGGCGGACGCGGGCCGGGCCGCCGACGTCCCCGGCACCGTCACCCGCTACGCGCCGAACCGGCTCATCACCGGGTGCGTACGGGCCGGGGAGGCCGTCGTCCTCCCGCAGGTCAAGGACGGGGACCTGGCCCGGATCGCCCCCTCCCCGGAGGCCGCGGTGCTGCTGGGCCGAGCCGGGGTGCACTCGTACCTGGCAGTGCCGCTGATCGCGCGCGGCGAGGTGCTGGGCGCCCTCGATCTCAAGCGCACCCGCAATCCGGCGCCCTTCGACGACGACGATCTGCTGCTGGCCCGGGAGCTGGCGGCGCGGGCGGCCGTGCAGATCGACAACGCCCGCTGGTACGAGAACGCCCGCACCACCGCCCTGACCCTCCAGCGCAGCCTGCTGCCCACGCATCCCCGGGTCGCCCCCGGTCTGGAGGTCGCCTCCCGCTACCAGCCGGCCGACGCCACCGTCGAGGTGGGCGGCGACTGGTTCGACGTCATTCCGCTGGACGGCGGCGGAACGGCCCTCGTGGTGGGGGACGTGATGGGCAGCGGCATCAACGCGGCCGCGACGATGGGCCGGCTACGCACCGCGACCACCACCCTGACCTCGCTGGGCCTGGACCCGGCGGTCCTCCTGGAACACCTGGACAAGACCACGTCGGGCCTCGACCACTCCATCGCGACCTGCGTCTACGCCGTCTACGACCCGCATCTGCGCCGCTGCCGGATCGCCAACGCGGGCCATCTGCCGCCGGCCCGGCTCCGCCCCGGCCGGCCGCCGGAGCTCCTCGATCTGCCCACCGGGGTCCCGCTGGGCGTCGGCGGGGTCGCCTTCGCCACCACGACCGTCGACTTCGAACCCGGCGACGAGCTGGTGTTCTACACCGACGGCCTGGTGGAGACGCGCTCGCACTCCCTGGACGAACGCCTCGACGAACTGCTGGCCCTGCTCGACGGCCCGCCCCGCCCCCTGGAGGAGGTCTGCGACCTGCTGCTGCGGGAGCTGCACCACCCCGACAACCACGACGACGTTGCGCTGCTCATCGCACGGGCCCGGGAACTGCCGTAGCCGAAGGGCCGCGGGCGCGCCGGACACACCGCTGCCGGATTCATCGAATTCACAGGAACCGATTACCGGATTCTTATCGGCAGCCCACCACACTTCACAGAGAGGCATGCATCGCGCGATGCCGCGTGCCGTTCGCCGATGGGAGCGAGCCGTGACGCACGAACCGGAGCGGGAAGACCGCCGTGGCGTCGGTGGAGCCGAGCCGTCGATCCCGCCGATGCCCGACCGTCCCCCGCAGGCCGCGGCCGCGGAGTGGGGAGCCCCGTCGGAGGTCCTCTCGGGGCCGGGACCGGACCGTGAGCCGGGCGCACCGCTGCGCGGTCTGTGGCGCCGTCAATCGCTCCGCGTGCGTGCGGTGACCGTGGCCCTGGTCGCGGGAGCGCTCGCCCTGGGCGGCACGGTGGCGTTCGCCGCCGGCTCGGGCGGCGGCGGCTCCACCGCATCCCCGGCCGCCTCCGGTGCGCCGACGGCGCCCTCCGCACCGGACGGGCGCGGACCGGGACACGGCTGGTTCGGGACAGGCGGCATGGGCGTGCACGGCGAGGCGACCGTCAAGGACCCGGACACCGGCACGTACGTGGTGCGGGTCTGGCAGCGGGGCACGGTCGAGAGGGTGGACGGCGGCCAGGTCACGGTGAAGAGCGACGACGGCACGTCGTGGACGTGGACCGTGGGCTCGGACGTCAAGGTGCGGGGCGACTCCGACGCGCTGAAGAAGAGCGCGACGGCCTTCCTGATCGGCACCCGCGGCAGCGACGGCAAGCCGACCGCGTCCGCCGCGTTCTCGGGCGACTTCCCGGGCCTGGGCCGGGGCGGCGTCATGCACCACCACGGTGGCCCATGGCAACGCCCCGACACCCGCTCACCGTCCCCGAGCCCTTCGGGGAGCGGGGCCGGCACCTAGCGCGTACATACGCCTCCCGCCGCACCGGCGGGAGGTCAGGACGCGACCCCGGGCAGTGCGGTGGTGCCGAGCCTGTCGAGGATGTGCGGCCATGCCGCTTCACCCAGGAGCCTGTCGGCCTCGGGCGTGCCTCCGTAGAGGAAGTGCGGGGAGTGGGGCGCCGGGCTCTCGCCGGGCAGACGCGGTCGGTGGCCGGCATCGCGGCGGGTGATCAGCTGCACGGTGGCCCCGGCTGAGCGTCTGCGTGCTGCCAGCTGTTCGGCGAAGGGGAGCGAGGGCCACATGGCGTCGTCGCCACCGGCGACGAGCAGCAGATCGGCCCGGGCCCTTTCCACGGGGATGTCCGCCCGGGCGAGGAGACCGGCGAAGGTCTGCTCGCTGCGTTCGTACCATCCGCGGATGGCGACGGGACCGTGGCCCTGCCCGGTGGGGGCCCAGGATCCGTCCATGGGGACGAAAGGAAGGGGCTGCGCCCGCCAAGTCCAGGAAGAGCGATACGGGTGCTGTGCTCCGTCGCGGCCCGGACCCACGTTGCACCAGACCCGCGACGTGGGTGAGAGTGCGATGACGACGTCCACGCGCGGGTCGTACACGGCTGTGAGCAGGGCCGCTTCAGCGCCCTTGGAGACGCCGAGGACACCGATGCGTTGTGCCCCGCTCGCCGCAAGGAGGTCGACGGCGGTGGTGAAGGTCTCCAGAGGGATCTCGCAGATTCCCGGGGACTGCCCCGGCCCGCCGAACCAGCGGACGGACAGAGCCGTGACGCCCTGCCGGGCGAGGATGCGTGCTCGCTCGCGTTCGATGCGCCCACTGGAACCGGCCAGGACCAGCACACCGGTGTCGCTTCCCTGGGCAGGGGTGGCCAGGACGCCTTCCCAAGGAGTGTCCAGCCTCTGTTCGGCAACGTCCACGTGTTCCCCTCGATCACCGTCCGCCTGCAGTGGTCCCTCAGGGGCGGTCTCGGTCCCGTACGCCGATCACGACGTTCGCGTACAGCTCCTCGGAGGCCGCGAGCCGGGTGTGCAGCCCGGCGTGCCGGAAGATTCGGACGGCTTCGTCGGCCTGACGCTCGCTCGTCTCGACCAGGACGCAGCCGCCGGGCGCGAGCCACTCGGGGGCTCCCGCGGCGACTCTGCGCAGCACGTCGAGTCCGTCGCCGCCGCCGTCGAGGGAGACCAGCGGCTCGTGCTCGCGGGCCTCGGCGGGCAGCAGCCCGACCTCGTCGCTGGGGACGTAGGGCACGTTGGCGGCGAGGATGCCGGTCCGGCCGCGCAGGGCGGTGGGCAGGGCGTCGAACAGGTCGCCGACGTGGGCATGGCCGCCGTAGGGGGCGATGTTGCGGCGGGCGCAGGCGACGGCGGCCGGGTCGATGTCGGCGGCGTGCAGTTCGGCCTCCCCGAGGGCGGCGGCGAGGGCCGCGCCGACCGCGCCGGAGCCGCAGCACAGGTCCACGACGACGGACGCGCCGGGCGCCTGGGCCAGGGCCTGGCCGACCAGGAACTCGGTACGGCGGCGGGGCACGAACACGCCGGGTTCCACGAGGATGCGCAGTCCGTGGAACTCCGCCCAGCCGAGGACGTGTTCGAGGGGCTGTCCGGTGGCGCGCCGGTCCACCATGGCGGCCACCTCGTCAGGGGTACGGGCGGTGGCGAGGATCAGCTCCGCCTCGTCCTCGGCGAAGACGCAGCCGGCGGCGCGCAGCGCGGAGACGACGGCGGAGGTTCCGGTTTCGGAGAGTGAGGTCATCACCCCGGAGCCTATCCGCACGCCGACGCGCCGGTCAGTTGGTCTGTCACCGCTCGGACGGACCGCCTGCAGGCGGTCCGCCGGGCGAACGGTCAGACGCCGACCGTCTCTTCGGTCTCCTCCTCGGCCGCTTCGGCCTCCTGGGCCGGTCCGGCCGGTCCGGCAGGGGACTTGGGTACGACCACGGTGGCGGCCGACGCCGCCTTGGCCCGCTCGTGGGCCGCGGCGATCGCGGTGACCGCGAGGCCGGCCAGCAGCCAGACCGCGAGGGTCCACACGTTCCGGCCGAGGCCGTCGCTGCCGAAGTACAGCAGGCTGCGGATGCCCTCGACGAATCCGGCGCCGTTCCAGAAGGCGTGCAGGGTGCCGAAGAAGCCGTTCTGCAGGTCGGGGCGGAACAACCCGCCGGAGCTGGTGAAGTTGAGCATCACGAACAGCACCATCATGGTCAGCGTGGTCCACCGCTTGAGGAAGGTGTGCAGGCCGACGCCGATGAGGAGGATGCCGGCGGAGTAGAGCCAGGCCATGCCCCAGACCCCGGCGAGGTCGTGGTGGGCGAGGTGGAACACCGGTCCGGCGAGGAATGCGCCGATGCCGCTGACGACGGCGGAGACGCCGAGCGCGAGCAGGGCGCGTATCCGCATGGGGAGTGCCGCGCCGGCCGCGCCGAGGGCGGCGACCGAGGCGTAGGAGCCGATGCTCACGGCGATGAGCAGGAAGAAGAGGCCCTGTCCGGTGGGATCGTCCGCGACCGGCTTGGCGACATCGGTGACCTTGAGGGCCGCGCCGTTCTTCTCGGCGACCGGCGCGAAGACCTTCTCGACGGCCGTGGCGCCCATGTCGGAGGCGGCACTGGCGACGATCAGCTCCGGAGTCCTGGCACTCGGCACATAGGCGCCGGTCACGGTCCGCGACCTGAGCAGGTCGACGGCCGCGGCGCGGGTGGGGACGGTACGGACGTCGAGCTTGTCGCCGGCGGTGTCCTTGACAGTCTGCGCCAACACCTTCGCTTCTTGTCCGGCGCCGACCACGGCCACCGGCATGTGGTTCGGCTCCGGGTGAACGAACGCGCCCATATAGGCGAGCCCCATGCCCAGGCACATCAGCAGCGGGGTGATCAGGTGCGTGAGCACATGGCGCAGTGCCGGTGACCTCATCGCGTACGACCTCCAGAACCTTCGGGCCAAACTGGTTGGCTTATACAACTCACGAGCAAGTTGTACTATACAACTAGGGCGTCGGAGGAGGTATTCCCGTGAGGGCGTTGCGGTGGAAGGCGCGGCCGTCGGAGGTGTTCGCGTGACAACGGCACAGACGGCGGTGGAGACCATCCAGCGGGAGATGACGGCGTTCGCGCGCCGGGCCCGGGCCTCGGCCGGGCGCATGCACCCCGAGCTGTCGCTGGTGTCGTACACCCTGCTCGGGCACCTGGAGGAGCGCGGCGGCTGCCGGGCCACCGACCTGGCCGCGCACTACGCGCTCGACAAGTCGACGGTCAGCCGGCAGGTGGCGGCGCTGGAGCGGGCGGGGCTGATCGAGCGGCGCCTGGACCCTGAGGACCACCGGGTCCAGGTGCTGCATCTGACGGAGGCCGGGCAGGGGATCCTGGCCCAGGTCACACGCAGCCGCCGGGCCGCCTTCCAGGAACAGCTGGCGGACTGGCCGGAGGCGGACCTGGTCAGGTTCGCCGGGTACCTGGAGCGCTACAACGCCGGGACCTCGACGGGTTCCGCCGACGACTGACCGAGCGGCTCCGGGACCCTGGCCGCGACGAAGGCGGTACGGCGGCGCAGGCGGAAGCCGAGCGACTCGTACAGACGGATCGCGTTCGTGTTCTCGGCGCCGGTGTGCAGGAAGGGTGTCTCGCCGCGTTCCCGGATGCCGTGCGCGACCGCGCGGACGAGCCGGGTCGCGAGACCCTCGCCACGGTGTGCCGGGTCGGTGCAGACCGCGCTGATCTCGGTCCAGCCCGGCGGGTGCAGCCGCTCCCCCGCCATCGCGATCAGCCTGCCGTCCCGGCGGATGCCCAGGTACGTGCCGAGTTCGACGGTGCGGGGCAGGAACGGGCCTGGGCGGGTGCGGCCGACCAGGTCGAGCATCTCCGGTACGTCGGCCGGGCCCAGCCGGACCGCGGCCGGCTCCGGGGCGGCGTCCATGCCCTCGTCCACCAGCTGTACGCCGGCGATGTTCATCGTGAGCTCCCAGCCCTCCGGGAGCTCACCGCGGTAGCCGGGCAGCGGGACCTCCGCGCCGGGGCCGGCCAGGGCGGCGAGATCCGCCCAGTCCCCGGCGTCCGGATCGTCGGGCAGCGCCAGCCACGGGGAGACGTCGGCGGGGTAGCGCAGGATCCGGCCGCGCCGCTCGGCGAAGCGGGCGTGCGGGCCGGTGAGCGAGGCGCGGGCCGGGTTGTCCAGGACGTGCGGAGCGCCCTCGCGGGCGTGCGGGACGCTCATATGGCGACCTCGATCACGATCTTGCCCAGGGCGTGCCCGTCCTCGACGGCGCGCACCGCCTCGTCGGCCCTGTCCAGCGGGAAGGTCCGAGAGACATGCGGGTCGAGTTCACCGGCCACGACGAGCTCGGCCACCTCGTCCAGGACTGTGGCGGTCCGGGCGCGTGCCACCCGCGACCCGCCCAGCGCGGCGACGGTCTCCGGCGCCGCGCCGGCGGTGATCAGCCTGGTGCGGTCGGCGAGCAGGCCGGCCGCCTCGCTGAGCACCTCGCCGCCGACCAGGTCGTAGACGCCGTCCACGCCGTCGGGAGCGACCGCCCGCACCCGGTCGGCCAGGCCCGGGCCGGAGGGCACGTGCACGGCGCCCAGCGACTCGACGAGGTCCTTCTTGGCCTCGCTCGCCACACCGACCACCCGCAGGCCCCAAGCGTGGGCGATCTGCAGGGCCGCCACGCCCACTCCGCCGCCTGCGCCGGTGACCAGCAGGGTCGCGCCTTCGGGCAGGTCGAGCTGGCGTACGCCGTCGTAGGCGGTGGCCGCGGCGACCGGCAGGGTGGCGGCGTCGGTGAAGGACAGCGAGGCGGGCTTGTGCGCGGTCAGGGACGCCGTCAGCAGGGCGTACTCCGCGAACGCGCCGCCGGGCGTGTTGCCGAAGACCTCGTCACCGGCCGCGAACCCGGTCACGCCTTCGCCGGTCTCCTCGACCACACCGGCGGCCTCGCTGCCGAGGACGACCGGGAAGCGTGCCTCCCCCTCGCCGGGGCGGCGGAAACCGCCCCGCAGCTTCCAGTCGACGGGGTTGACCCCCGCCGCGCGGACCGCGATCAGCAGTTCACCGGGGCCGGGAACGGGCCGGGCCACCTCGGCGAAGGCCTCGGCCTCGGGCCCGCCGTGCCTGGTGTAGACGTACGCCTTGGGCATCGTTTTCCTCGCTCTCTGGTGCTGTCACCGGTGTCCCGGCAGCCGCACTCAGCGGCAAGGACGGGCACGGGGCGGCTATTCCCGCACCCGCGGATCGTTCATACGGCCGCAATGAACGGGGGCCTGACCTGGGCGGGAGCACCCGATCGGGCGTCGTACGGTTGGAGCATGAACGTCACCCGAGGCTTTTCCGGCCGCCTCCGAGTCCACAACGCCGGACTGCCGCCCGGCCAGTACGACACGGGCGCCGACTGGCCGGTGCTGTCCGCCGAGGTGACGCCCGAGCTGGCGCCGGCCGACTGGTCGTTCCGGATCGACGGTCTGGTGGCCGAGCCGCGCACCTGGGACTGGGACGCGGCGCACGCGCTGCCCGCGTCGGTCTACGAGGGTGACATCCACTGCGTGACCAGCTGGTCGAAGTTCGGGGTGCGGTTCGGCGGCGTCTCGCTGGACGCGTTCTTCGATGTGGTGCGCCCCCAGGGGGCCGCCACACATGCCGTCGCCTACTCCCACACGGGCTACACCGCCAACCTGCCGCTCGCGGACCTCACCGGCGGGCGGGCCTGGATCGCCTTCACGTACGAGGGCGAGCCGCTGCCCGCCGAGCACGGCGGCCCGGCGCGGCTGCTGGTGCCCCACCTGTACTTCTGGAAGAGCGCCAAGTGGATCGCCGGCATCACCCTCCTCGACCACGACGAGCCCGGCTTCTGGGAGCGCAACGGCTACCACGCGCGGGGCAACCCGTGGGAGGAGCAGAGGTACTCCGGTGACTGAGACGACGACCGCCGGGACGGCCTTCGCTCCCCCGACGCGCTTCGCGGTGCCCGGGCGCATCGAGGTCGGGGACCAGGCCGCGGGGGTGTGGCAGACGGCCACGATCACCGGGATACGGCGCGAGACCCCGCGCGCGGCGACCTTCCGGCTGGCGGTGCCCGCCTGGGCGGGGCATCTGCCGGGGCAGCACCTGATGCTGCGGCTGACCGCCGCGGACGGCTACACGGCCCAGCGCCACTACTCCCTCGCCTCCGCACCGGACGGCTCCGGGCACATCGAGCTGACCCTGGACCATGTCGCGGACGGCGAGGTCTCGGGCTGGTTCCACACGGTGGCCCGGCCCGGTGACACCGTCGAGGTGCGCGGCCCGCTGAGCGGCTTCTTCGCCTGGCCCGGCGACCGGCCCGCGCTGCTGGTCGGCGCCGGCTCCGGGGTCGTACCGCTGATGTCGATGGTCCGGCACCACCGGGCCCGGGCCCTGGAGGTGCCGCTGCGCATGGTGGTGTCGGCACGCTCCCCCGAGGAGCTGATCTACGCCCGGGAGCTGGGCGCGGAGACCACGACCGTCTTCACCCGCGCCGCGCCCCAGGGTGTCCCGGTGGGACGTATGTCCGCCGCACATGTGGCCCCGCTCCTGGCCGAGGAGCCCGAGGGCGGGTGGGAGGCCTATGTGTGCGGCTCCAACGGGTTCGCGGAGCATGCCTCGCGGCTGCTCGTGGCGGCCGGACAGCCGGTGGACCGGATCCGCATCGAGCGGTTCGGCTGAGCGGTTCGACTGACCGCCGGCGCACCTGACGGCCACCGCGGGCGCGCGGAGCGAACGTGCGGGGCGGACGCGCGGAGCGGACGCTTTCGGCTCCGGAGCGTGCGGTCCGGGGGCGTGCGGTCAGTGGGTGCCCGGGGCGCCGGGACGGGTGGGCGGCGCGCGCCGGAACCTGTGCTTCAGCCGGTGCCGGATCCGGATGTCCGGGCGGTGGGCGAGCTGCTCCGTTCGGGGTACCAGTCCCGTGTGGACGCTCGCATGCGAGCGGGGGCACGCTGGGAGCTGCGGACCGGCTGTCCGGCCCTCCGGCTCTTGTGGCGGCGAGGAGGTCGACATGCGTACCCGGGTGCGTGGCTGGCGCTGGCGGCAGAACCCGCTGCGGCGCAAGTCCGACATGGTGGAAGCGTGGATAGCGCTCGCCGTCGCGGTCCTGCTGTGCGCGGGTGCGCCCCTGGCGGGTGCGATCGCAGGGCTCTGGGCCCATGAGCAGGCGCGGTCGGTGGCGGTGGTGGAGCGGTCCGAACGCCACATGGTCCGGGCCGTGGTCGTCGGCGGCAGCCCGGAGCAGCTGCCGTCGGTGCAGGGCGGCGACCGGGCGCACGCCTACCAGACGAACGTCCGCTGGACCGTGCCCGGCGAGGGGACGAAGACCACCCTGGCCCGGGTCCCGGCAGGCACGCGGACCGGTGACGCGGTGGACGTGTGGTTCGACCGGCAGGGGCACGGGGTCGCCCCGCCGCCCGACGACGTCGCCGTCTGGCAGCACACGGTCACCGTGGGCCTGTGCGGGGCGAGCGCCGCGGCGGCCGTGGTGCTGCTCGGCCACGGCATCGTGCGCAGGGTGGCGCTGCGCCACCGGCTCGCCGAGTGGGAGCAGGAGTGGGCCCGCACCGGACCTGACTGGACCCGCGGTCGCGCGTGAAACCCCGCGCCGGACGCCCCGCGTCCGGGACCCCTGCCCGGCTGTCTGCCGATCGCCGGGCCACGCACGCGTGCGTGGCGGTGCGCCGGTCGGCCCGGACCGGCCGCCTTCGCCCGCGCCGACCGGCACCGCGTCCCGCCACCGCCGTCGTCCACGCCCCGGCCCCGCCTACCCCCAGCCTCGCCCACGCCCCGGCCTCGTCCGTGCCCCGGTCTCCGGCTGGGCGCCCGCCGTCGCGGCCGAGGTGACCCGACCACCCGCCGCGGCCGCTCAGCCGCCGGGGGTCCCCGCCCGCCGTCCACGCACGGCAGTTCGCCTCGCTGACCAGCGGATCCGCCGCCGACGGCAGGAGGTTCGCCGCGGTGGCCGGCTGTGCGGGGGCCTGGCGATTCGTCGGACCATCCACGTACGGTGTGATCATCCGCACCTTCCCTTCACCAAGGCGGTTGTTGATGGCCCTGTTCGACCTTCCCCTCGACGAGCTCCGGGAACACCGCAGTACGTCGGTGGCGCCAGACGACTTCGACGCCTTCTGGTCCAAGACGCTCCAGGAAGCCCGCGAGCACGATCTCGACGCCCGTTTCGAGCCGGTCGACGCCGGGCTGTCCACGGTCGACGTCTACGACGTGACGTTCGCCGGTTTCGGCGGCCACCCGGTCAAGGGCTGGCTGCGGCTTCCGGCCGGCACCACCGAACCGCTGCCGCTCGTCGTGGAGTTCATCGGGTACGGCGGCGGCCGCGGCCTGGCGCACGAGAACCTGCTCTGGGCGTCGACGGGACGGGCGCACTTCACGATGGACACCCGCGGCCAGGGCAGCGCCTGGGGCGGCGGAGGCGGCACCGCGGACCCGGTGGGCGGTGCGCCGGCGTACCCCGGGTTCATGACCCGGGGCATCGACGCGCCCGAGAACTACTACTACCGCCGGGTGTTCACGGACGCGGTCCGGGCGGTCGAGGCGGCCCGCTCGCATCCGCTGACCGACGCGTCGCGGACCGTGGCGCTCGGCTCCAGCCAGGGCGGCGGGATCACCATCGCGGTCGGCGGTCTGGTCCCGGACCTGGTGGCGGTCGCGCCGGACGTGCCGTTCCTGTGCGACTTCCCGCGCGCCACCACGCTGACGGACCGTCACCCGTACCGGGAGATCGGCCTGTTCCTGAAGACGCACCGCGGCCGCTCGGCGGACGTGCAGCGCACCCTCTCCTACTTCGACGGTGTGCACTTCGCGGCCCGCGGCCGGGCCCCGGCGCTGTTCTCGGCGGCCCTGGAGGACCAGACCTGCCCGCCCTCCACGGTCTACGCGGCCTTCAACTCCTGGGCGCACGAGGACAAGACGATCGAGGTGTACGACTTCAACGACCACGAGGGCGGCGGCCCGTACCACGAGGCGACGAAGGCGCGCTGGCTGCGCTCGTACATCTGAGGAGGAGGCGGAGTTGGACGTACGGGAGACCGCGGAGCGGTTCGTCCGGGTCTGGGAGCGGGGCTGGGCCGCGCACGACGTGGACGCGCTGCTGGCCCTGTATGCCGAGGACTGTGTGCACCGTTCGATGCCGTTCCGCGCCCCGCACCGGGGCCGGGACGAACTCGCCGCCTATCTGCGCTGGTCGTTCGGGGCGGAGCGGGTGACGGACGTCAGGTTCTCGGCGCCCCTGGTGGGCCCGGACGGGGTCGCGGCGGCGGAGTTCCGGGTGCGGTCCGAAGAAGGGGGTACGGCGGCCACGCTGGCGGGGTGCGTGTTCGTGCGCTTCGACGCACAGGGCCTCGCGGTGGAGTCCCGCGACTACTGGCACACCGGGGAGGGGCACCAGGAGCCGGCCGGAAGACTCTTCCTCCTCTGAGCTTCCCCCCAGTCCGACCAGTCGGTACGTTCGGGGTGCCCGGACCGCAGCGTCGCGGTCCGGGTTTTCCGGCGTACGACGGAGGGCGCATGTCCGAGCACGAGTCCCAGCCGCAACCACAGCCACAGGTCCACGGCCACTGCGATCCGCGTTTCGCGGCGGTGCGGGAGGCGTTCGAGGAGAACTTCCGGGACCGGGAGGAGCTGGGCGCCGCCGTCGCGGTGACGGCCGGCGGCGAGACGGTGGTGGATCTGTGGGGCGGCTGGGCCGATCCGGCGCAGGGCCGGCCGTGGGAGCGGGACACCGTGGTCAACGTCTGGTCCACGACCAAGGGTCCGGTGGCGTTGTGTGCGCACATCCTGGCCGACCGGGGGCTGCTCGACCTCGACGCGCCGGTGGCCGCCTACTGGCCCGAGTTCGCGGCGGCCGGCAAGGAGCGGGTCCTGGTGCGCCATCTGCTCTCGCACCGGGCCGGGCTGTCCGGGCTGCGCGAGCCGCACTCGCTGCGGGATCTGTACGACTGGGAGCTGACCACCGCGCGGCTCGCGGCGACGGAGCCCTGGTGGGAGCCGGGGACCAGGTCCGGGTATCACGCGCTGACCTACGGCTTCCTGGTCGGCGAGGTGGTGCGGCGGGTGTCGGGGCTGCGGCCGGGGGCGTTCCTGGAGCGGGAGGTCACCGGGCCGCTGGGGATCGACTTCACGGTCGGACTGCCGGAGAAGGAGTCCGGGCGGGCGGCGGAGCTGGTGCATCCCCGCGTCGTGTCGGACAGCGAACAGGCTGCGATCTTCAGCCAGTTGGCGCCCGCGGCGGTCGCCGCCCTGGCCAACCCCGGCGTGGGCGCGAATGCGGCGAACACCCCCGGGTGGCGGGCGGCCGAGATCCCGGCCGCCAACGGGCACGGCACGGCCCGGGCGGTCGCGGCGCTGTACGGGGTGTTCGCCGGCCGGGGCGAGTACGGCGGCCTGCGCGTACTGTCGCCGGAGGCGGCCGAGCGGGTGCGGGAGGGCCAGGGCAGCTGCCGTGACCTGGTACTGGGGGCGGGTTTCGAGCACGAGACCGAGATCGGGCTCGGGCTGTGGCTGAGCGGGCCGAACGGCTCGTACGGGCCCAATCCGCGGGCCTTCGGGCACGACGGGTTCGGCGGTTCCTGCGGGTTGGCCGACCCGGAAGCGGGGGTCTCCCTCGGATACGTCATGAACCGCATGGGGCCGCGGATCGCGGACGACCCGCGGAAGACGGCCCTGGTCAACGCCGTTTACGCGTGTCTGTGAGGCCCGCACGGTTTCGGCCGAACCCGCCGGCCGCTCTTCCCTGATGGTTTAGACCAATGCTAGATGTGGTCGCGGAACGAACCCGCACGGCTACTTCTTGTCACCCACAGGAGGAGCGGCATGGCCCGCACCACCCCCCACGGTCACTCCGAGAGCGAAGGGCAGCCCCTGTACTGGCGGATCGCGACACAACTCCTCGGCGAACTGCGCGACGGCACCCTGCCGCCCGGGGAACGGCTGCCGGCGGAACGGCAGTTGGCGCGGCACTTCGGGGTCAGCCGGGAAACCGTCCGGCAGGCACTGGAGGTGCTGCGGCACAGCGGACTGGTGGCCACCGACCGGCGGGGCAGTCACGCGACGCTGCCCGGCCGGCCGGTGGAGAGCCCGGTCTCGCTCGCCTTCCCGGTGGGCGCCGGGCCCACGGAGCACGGCGCGGTCGACCGGGCCACGGTGGCCTGGGAGGAGCCGCCGCCCGAGCACGCGGCGGCGCTTGGGCTGGCCCCGCACCGGCCGACCCTGGTGCACCGCTACGAGTCCGCCTCCCCCGACGGCCACGCCCTGCGCACCGCCGTGACCTCGTTCTCGGCGGTGGCCCTGACCGAGGTCGAGGAACTGGGGCGCTACCGGGACCGGGCAGACGGCTGTGCCGCCGCGCAGCTGCGCCGGGCCTACGACTGGATGCGCCAGGCGGGCCTCACCCTGCACCACCGGGACTCCATCACCCAGGTCGCGGACGCGTCCTCGGTCCGGGTGACCCGCCGGGTGCACGACCAGTACGCCCGACCGCTGGAGATCACCGACCTGGTGGTGGACGCCCAGCAGGACGCGCTGGTCTACGAGTTCACGGTGCCTGCCGCGGGCTGACCGCGCCGGGCCACGACCAGCCGGGCGCGCGGGCTGTCGTCGGCGCGCGCGCCGAACTCGGGCAGCGCGGACAGCTCTACGGAGAACCCCGCGCGCGCCAGCTCCTCCAGCACGGCGCCGAGCCGGAAGGCCCGGTAGTACATGACGAACGGGGGCCGCCACAGGGCGTTGCGCACGCGCATCACGGTGTCGAAGCCCAGCAGCATCCAGAACCCTGGGCTGGTGGGCCGGGGCGGGGCGAGCACCGGGAAGGCGAAGGTGCCGCCCGGCCGCAGCACCGCGTGGACCTGGCCGAAGAGGCCGGGCAGCTCCCGGGGCAGGAAGTGCCCGAACGCCCCGAAGCTGACGACCAGGTCGAAGGCGGGCCCGAACGGCAGGGCCCGGGCGTCGCCGCGCACGTAGGTGACGTCCGGTCCCTCGGGCGGGGGCTGCCGGCGGGCGATCTCCAGCATGCCGGCGCTGAAGTCGACCCCGGTCACGCTGTGCCGGCACACTCGGGCGAGTACGTCGGTGCCGGCTCCTGTCCCGCAGCACAGGTCGAGGCCGTCCGCGAAGGGGCCGAGCGGGGTGAGCGCCTTCGCGACCGACTCGAGGACCGGGTCCGGGGTCCGGAAGGGGGTGTGGTCGAACTTCGGGGCCAGCAGGTCGTAACCGCGCTCGACCGAGGACAGGGCCTGGACGGCGAGTTCACGGAGGCTCGGGCCTTCGGGGCTGAACATCCGGCCAGCCTACGGGAGCACACGGCGCGGGCGCGGCCCCGGCGGGGGCCGCGCCCGCGCCGTCCGGTGTCACGCCACGGTGAGCGTGAGGGCGCCCGTGTAGGTGGAGCCGGCGGCGATCGCCGTCTCGGTGCCGTCGACCGTCAGCTTCACGGACCTGCCGCGCGGTGCCCGCACGGCGGCGTCGGCCGCGAGGGTGAGGCTGGTCAGGTACGAGGTCCCGGTGACCGTCCACGTCGACCCGCTGTGCAGCTTCACCACCACGCCGTTGTTGACGGCGGCCTGCACGGTGTTGGTGACGATGCCCAGCTCGTAGAAGGTGGACGAGTCGATCGAGGAGACCCGGTGCTTGGCCCTGGTCGCCGAGATGACGCCCGTGACGGTGGAGTCCTCGAAGGTGAGGACCATGTTCTTGCCGCCCCGCATGCCGTTGTAGAAGTCGCCCTGCAGGCTGATGGAGCTGAAGGTGGCGGCGCCGTCGGTGGAGTGGACGGCGGTGACGTCGAACGAGGAGTCCTTGGCCGGGTCGGTGGTGGGCTCGGTGTAGACGCCGACGTTCATCATCTTGCCGTCGACGTTGACCGGGCCCGGGTCGTCCAGCTCGATCATCTGCAGGATGACGCCGTCGCGCGGGTTGAGCCGGGCGCCCTGCGAGCCGTCCACCGAGATCGTCGTCTGCTGGCCCTTGTTGAGGAAGGTGGCCCGCTCGGAGTTGATCACGGTGCCGCCGTCCAGGGTGAGTTGGCCGGCGCCGAAGAACATGTAGCCGAAGTGCCCGGAGTCCACCACCGTGCTGCGCTCGGGGATGGTCCGCAACTCGGCGTCGGACAGGCCGAGTCCGAGCTCGGTGTTGAGCGCGGCGACGGCGTCGTGGGTGCTGTCGCCGTAGTGCACGACGGCGGCCGGCCCGGCGATGATCGTCGCGTAGGAGCCGACGTCGAAGCGGGAGCCGAGGACCCGGACGGTGGCGTCGCCGATGGCGTAGGTGCCGTAGCCGTAGTCGCCGGTGTTGCCGACGTGGCTGTTGATCGCGGTCAGCTTCAGGCCGCTGCCGCCGCCCTCGACCGACAGCGCGCCCCAGGTCTCGGAGAACACGGTCGAGTCGAGGTAGGTGGCGATGCTGTTCCTGCCGATCAGGTTGGTGGCACGGACGTTGCCGTCCAGCCCCAGCATCCAGGGCACCGACTCCATGTACGGGGTCTCGACGGTGGCCTGGTAGTCGGCGGGCAGGACGCCGTTGCGGGCGCGCAGCAAGGAGTCCCTGACGAGGACGTTGGCGCCGCCGTCGGCGATGACGGTGGTGCGGACGACGCCCCTGTTGCTGATCCGGGCGCCGTCCACGACCAGCTTGGTCGCGGAGCCGTCGGAGACCACGGCCGCGCCGTACCCGGCGAAGTCGGAGCGTCCGTTGCCGTCGAGGGTGATGGTGGGGCTCTGGAGGGTGTAGCTGCCGCTGTCGACGTAGACGCCGTTGAAGCACTCGCCGGTGGAGGCGATGGAGATGTTGCGGGCGGCGGTGCCGGTGACCTTGCCGCCGCGGACGGCGGACAGCACGGACTTCGCGGAGTCGACCCCGCCGGAGCCGACGTACAGCGCCTGCCGGAACGGGAAGGTCAGCGTCTCGTAGGTGACGTCGTTGGACTCGGCGACGGTGAGGACGACGTCACCGCGGTAGGTGCCGGCCTGGATGAGGGTCCCGGTGGCGCCGGTCGCGGTGAGCAGCTGGCCGGTCTCCACGCCGTCGACGGTGAGGCTGATGTCGTACCCGTCCGGGGCGACGATCCTGCCGCCGTCGCCGATGGTCAAACGGCTCACCCGGGTGGTCGCGGCGAGTCGGTAGGTCTCCCCCGCGGCGACGGAGATCGTCCTGCCCGCCGCCTTGGGCGCGGCGGTGGCGGTACCGGAGGCGACCGGAACGAGCACGGCCGCTGCCGTGGCGGAACCGGCGATCAGGAACGAGCGTCGGGATGTCAGCGTCATTGCAGGCCTTTCCACGGATGGATTGCGCGGTGCGTCATCGCGCAGAGTCACGAGTCGCCCGTCGAAACCAAGGCGACGAAGGCACCTGAGGTGCGCAGGTGGGAGTGAATCAGCCCTGGGTAACCCGGGACAGACATCGCACAGACGCATCCCGGAACCCGATGCCTTCGATCGGGCGGCCTGCTTCATGGCGATCACACAGAGTCGCCACAGTCCCCGGCAGCGGCCACGCACGACGGCGAGGTGGACGGCCCGTGTGCCGTCCACCTCGCCGTGTCCCTGCAGGTGAGCTACGCCGGGGCGATCATCCCCGCCGACAGGTCGATGTCCGCCCCGCACAGTCCGGGCATCGCCAGCATGGCGACGAGCGCCCGCGCGACCTCGTCCTCCTCGACCAGCCGGCCGAGCGCGGCCCGGGAGACGAAGTCCCGTTCCGCCTCCTCGACGGTTCGGCCGGTGAGTTCGGCGGTGAGCCGGAAGTTGCGGTCCATGCGGGGTCCCCGGACCGGGCCCGGGGAGAGGGAGTTGACCGCGACACCGTGCGGGCCCACCTCGCCCGCCAAGGTGCGGGTGAGGCCGATCAGCGCCATCTTGGAGGCGGTGTACGGCGTCCGGTTGAGCAGCGGGCGTTTGCCGCTGACCGAGGCGACGTTGACGATGTCGCCCCGTCCGGCGGCCAGCATGGGCGGCAGGAAGGCCCGGCACATGAGGTAGACGCCGCGCACGTTGGCGGCGAACACGTCGTCCCACTCGTCGGGTTCGATGTCGACCAGGGGCCGGACCGGCCCCGCTCCGCCGGCGTTGTTGACGAGCAACGAGACGTCCTCGCCGGCGAGCCGGTCGGCCAGTGCGCGCACGGATGCAGGGTCGGAGACGTCGCACACCGCCGTACGGGCCGCTTCGCCGACCTTGGCCGCGGCCTGGGCGAGGGCCTGCTCGTTCCGCCCGACGAGGACCACCCGGGCCCCCGCGTCGGCGAGCGCCAGCGCGAAGGCCCGGCCGAGCGGGCCGCCGCCACCGGTGACCAGGGCCGTACGGCCGACCAGGCTCACGCTTCGTTCCACGGCAGCGCGTCGCCGGCGGCCTTCGCGGCGCGTACGTCACCCGAGCGGGCGTGGCCCTCGAACAGCTCGATGCGGGAGGCGCGCCCGCACAACCGCCCGAGCAGGGCCTGCGAGGCGGGGTCGGTGACCTCCTGGTAGGTGACCGTCTTGAGATACTTCCCCACCCACAGACCGCCGGTGTAGCGGGCGGCACCACGTGTGGGCAGCACATGGTTCGTGCCGATGACCTTGTCGCCGAACGACACACAGGTGCCCTCGCCGAGGAACAGGGCGCCGTACTGGGTCATCTTCTCCAGGGCGAGGCGCGGCTCGGCGGTCAGCACCTCGACGTGTTCGAAGGCGAACGCGTCGGCGAGTTCGTACAGTTCGTCGACCGAGCCGACGACGTGCACCTGTCCGTGGTTGCGCCAGGCGGGCTCCGCGTAGTCGCGGGTGGGCAGGGAGGGCAGGATGCGCTCGACCTCGGCGAGGGTCCGCTCCGCGACCCGGCGGGAGGTGGTGACCAGGACGGCCGGGGAGTCCGGGCCGTGCTCGGCCTGCGAGAGCAGGTCGACCGCGCAGACGAACGGGTCGGCCTCGTCGTCGGCGAGGACCAGGATCTCGGTGGGTCCGGCGAACAGGTCGATGCCGATCTCGCCGAAGAGCTGGCGCTTGGCCTCGGCGACGTAGGCGTTGCCGGGACCTGCGATCAGGTTGACCGGCTCCATCGTGTCGGTGCCCACGGCCATCGCGGCCACCGCCTGAACGCCGCCGAGCAGCCAGATCTCGTCGGCGCCCGCGAGGTGCATGGCCGCGACGGTGGCGGCGGGGATCTCGCCGTGGATGGGAGGGGTGCAGGCGACCACCCGGGGCACACCGGCCACCTTGGCGGTGACGATGGTCATGTGCGCGGAGGCGGTGAGCGGGTAGCGGCCGCCGGGGATGTAGGCGCCGGCCGCCTGCACCGGGATGTGCTTCTGCCCGAGCTTCACGCCGGGCAGCGTCTCCACCTCGAACTCGCCCATGGAGTCGAGCTGGTGGCGGGCGAATCGACGGACCTGCTCCTGCACGAACGTGATGTCGTCGATGACCTGCCGGGGCACCGAGGCGACGATCTTCTCGACCTCCTCCGTGCTCAGCCGGAAGGAGTCGGGGCTCCACTTGTCGAACTTCTCGGAGTAAGCGCGGACGGCCGCGTCACCGCGCTCGCGGATGTCCGCGATGACGCCGGTCACCGTCACGCGCACCTGGTCGAGGGAGGCGGCCACCTCGGCCCGGGGCACGGCGTGCTTCAGGATCTCTGCCACAACTGCGGCCTTTCTGGGAAGGATCGGGGTCAGACCGGGGGCGCTTCGAAGAGCACGTCGGGGTCGTTGAACTGCTCCTTGGCGACCGACTCGCTCATCGGGTCGGCGGTGCCCCACTGGTCCTGGGTGATCGGGTCGTCCACGTCGTGCCGGCCGGGGTGCCACAGGTCCTCTTCGAGGACGGCCAGTTCGGTGGTGTACTCGACGGTGTTGCCGTGCGGGTCGTGGAAGTAGGAGAAGGTGTTGTCGCCCGCCAGGTGCCGTCCCGGCCCCCAGGTGAGCCGGGTGCCGGCGCGCAGGGCACGTCCGGTGCCGCGCATGTACTCCTCCACCCCCCGCATCTCGAACGAGGCGTGGTGCAGCGACACATGGGGTCCGCGCGCGATGGCGAAGGAGTGGTGCAGCGGGCTGCACCGCAGGAAGTACATGAGGTCACCCATGTGCGTGGAGTACAGGGTGTCGGTGAGCCGGAACCCGAGGTGCTGGATGTAGAAGTCCCTAAGCCCCTGCGGGTCCTGGGAGTTGACCACACAGTGCGAGAGCCGCACCGGGACGGCCTCCCGCTCCTCGATCTTGCGGTGGGTGCGGGTCGTGACGTCCGCGGAGACCTCGACGACCCGCCCGTCCGGGTCGAAGAAGCGCAGCCCGTAGCCGCCGCCCGGGGTGTCCAGCGCCCGGGGCTCGTGGACGATCTGCACCCCGGCCCGCCCCAGCCGCACCGCGAGCTCGTCGACGGCCGCCGGTGACACCGCGCCGAAGGCGACGAGGTCCATCCGCTTCCGCTCGTCCTCGCGGATGCGGACGACGTACTGCTCGGGGCTGCCCTCGGCGGCGAAGAACGCGATGCCGCTGTCGTTCGCGACCTCGGTCAGACCCCAGGTGGTGCCGTAGAAGGCGCGCTGGGTGGCGAAGTCCGGTACGGCCAGGTCGACATGGCGCAGGTGGGTGAGGGGCTGGAAGCTCATGCGTGACTCCTGACGGTGTTGCGCTGGTGGCCGAGGCCGGTGATCTCCGCGTCGATCACGTCTCCGGGCGTGAGGAAGACCCCCCAGTGCGCGCCGTTGCCGGCCGGGGAGCCGGTGAGCAGCAGGTCGCCGGGGCGCAGGGTGGTGGTCGTGGAGGCGTAGGCGATCAGCCGGGGAATGTCGAAGATCATGTCCTTGGTGGACTCGTCCTGCCGGACCACCCCGTTGTGCCGCAGCGTGATCCGCAGGTCGGCCGGGTCCCCGACGAAGTCCGCGGGGACCAGGAAGGGCCCGGTCGGCAGGAAGGTGTCGGCGTTCTTGGCGGTGAACCAGTCGGTGCCGATGGCCTTCAGGTCGGGCCGGTACAGCCGGTCCCGGGTGGTGAGGTCGTTGCTGATCGTGTAGCCGGCGACGTACGACATGGCCTCGGCGGCCGGGATGTTCTTTCCCTGCTTGCCGATGACCAGGGCGAGTTCGAGCTCCCAGTCGTGCTGTTCACCGAGCGCGGGCAGCACGACGTCGTCGTACGGCCCGCACAGCGCCCGCGGTGAGCCGAGGAAGAGGTAGGGGACGCCGTCGCGGATCCGCTCGTCCATCATCTTCTCGGCGTCGGCGCGGGCTTCCTCCGGGGTGGCGCCGTGCACGCTCTCCTTCTCGGCGGCGACCAGGTCGACCACGTGCTTGCGGTAGTTGGCGCCGCTCTGCAGGATCTGGCCCGGTTCGAGCGGTGTCCCAACCCGCAGGTCCGCCAGGTCGTGCCAGTCGCCGTCGGTGGCGGCGGCCAGCTCGTGCAGCCGGGGCAGCCAGGTGTCCCAGTCCTCGACCAGCGCGCGTACCGACGCCACCGGGCCGGAGAGGTCGCGGACCCGCGTACCGGCCACCAGGCCGGGGAAGGCGGCTGCGCCGTCGCTGAAGGTGCCGAGCGCGAAGGGGCCGGCGTGGGAGGGGGAAGGTTCGGGCACGGGCGGCTCTCCTCGTACGGGTGGGTGCTCGCCTTCGACGCTAGGCATCGCGTCCGGTCGGCGGAAATGGCCGTTCACGATGGCTGCCATCGCCTGCGCACCCGTCCCCGCGTCCGTCGGTGCACGGCTGCGGCCTGCGTCGATGTGCGGCGGCGCTGCGGGGGAGCGCCATCGCCGTCGGGGATGGATGACGTCCCCCTTGTCGATGCCTCGATCCGTTGACCCTGCACCTACCGCCGATCAGGCTCGATGCCACCCCGAACCGAGGAGCACACCGTGGTAGTCGAGCACGCCGAGCTGACCGTCGAGGAAGGCCGGGAAGCGGAATTCGAGGAGGTCTTCGGCACGGCCCGCGAGGTGCTCGCCGAGGCGGACGGGTTCCGCTGGGCGGAGTTGCTGCGCGGCGAGGAACGGCCGCGGACGTTTCTGCTGCTCGTCGGCTGGGAGTCGGTCGAGGCGCACGCGGCCGGGTTCCGGGAGTCGGAGCGGTTCGCGCGCTGGCGGGCCCTGGTCGGCCCGTTCTTCGCCGCCCCGCCGGCCGTCGAGCACTTCCACGAGCTGGGCCCCCGCTTCACCGGCTGAATGCCGCGGCCCCCACCACCTGTCCTTCTACCTTCGCAAGGATCGCCCATGCCCGTGAACAAGGTGCTCGTCGTCGGTGGCGGCATCACCGGAAGCGTGCTGTCTCTCGCCCTCGCCCAGCGCGGGGTCGAGGTGGAGCTCGTCGAGGTCTCGCCCCAGTGGTTCGGGGTGGGCCATGGCATCACCATCCAGGGCAACGCGCTCAAGGCGCTGCGTTCGGTGGGCGTACTGGACCGGGTGCTGGCCCGGGCGGTGCCGTTCGACCTCATGCGGCTGCGCCGGGCGGACGGCGGTCTGATCACCGAGCTGGAGACCCCGCACACCGGTGGCGCCGACCTGCCGTCCACGGCGGGCGCGCTCCGCTCCGACCTGCAGAACGCGCTGTGCGACGCGGTGTACGCGCACGGCGTCACGGTCCGCCTGGGCCTGAGCGTGCGCGGCCTCGACCAGTCCGCCGGCCCTGTGGACGTGACGTTCACCGACGGCTCCGCCGGCCGCTACGACCTGGTGGTGGGCGCGGACGGCATCAACTCGGCGATGCGGGCGCTCATCGGGATCCCGGCGAGGCCGCGCCCCGTGGGCATGTCGATCTTCCGGGTGGTGGCGCGGCGCCCCGCCGGGATGGACTGTGCCGAGGTGTACTACGGCGGTCCCCGCTACAAGGCGGGTTACAGCCCGATCTCCGACGACCGGTGCTACGCCTACCTCCTCGACGAGAACCTGGACGCCTCCCTGATCGGCCCGCGTGCCTCGCTGGACCTGCTGCGCGAGCGCGGCGACGGGTACGGGGGCACCTGGGGGAGGATCCTCGCCGCGCTGCCGGACGACACGGCGGTGGACTACCGCTGGATCGAGGCGGTGCTGGTCGACGAGGACTGGCACCGGGGCCGGGCCGTGGTGATCGGCGACGCGGCGCACGCCTGCCCGCCGCTGATCGCGCAGGGTGCCGCGATGTGCATGGAGGACGCGGTGCTGCTGGCCGAGCTGGTCACCGCCGACGAGCCGGTGGACAGGGCCCTGGATCGGTTCATGGCCAGGCGGCTGCCCCGGGTCCGCATGGTGCTGGACAACTCCCTCCGGCTCGCCGAGTGGGAGATCCACCCGGACACCCCGGGCGCCGACCCGGCCCGGATCATGTCGGAGACCCTCGCTTCCCTGACGGTGGCCGCATGAGCACGCCCGTCGTCGACTTCCACGGGCATCTCGCGGTCCCCGGGGCCGACGCCCTGGTGACCGGCACCGCAGGCTTCGCGGCCGAGCTGGCCGCCGAGCAGCGCGCCCACTCCCCGGAGTCGCTGACCGCCAACCGGGCCCAACTCCGGCGCCTGGCGGCGAGGCTGACGGACGTGGACGCCCGGCTCGCCGACCTGGACGCGATGGGCGTCGACCTCCAGGTGGTCGGCCCGATGCCCATGCACCACTACTGGGCCGGTCCCGGCCTCGCGGTGCGGCTGGCCCGTACCGTCAACGAGGCGGTGGCCGCGCACTGCGCCGCCGCGCCCGGCCGGCTGTACGGCCTCGGCACGGTACCGCTCCAGCACCCGGACCTCGCGGTCGCCCTGCTCGACAAGGCGGTCAACGAGCTGGGCCTGTACGGCATCAGCGTCTCCACCGGCGTCGAGGGCGGCGAACTGGCCGACCCCGCGCACGACGACGTCTGGCTGAAGGCCGAAGAGCTGGGCGCGGTCGTCTTCGTCCATCCCTGGGGCTGCTCGCTCGGCGAGCGGCTCGCCTCGAACTACCTCGGCAACACGGTCGGCCAGCCCGCCGAGACCACGGTCGCGCTCTCCCACCTGATCTTCACCGGGGTCCTGGACCGCTTCCCGCGCCTGAAGCTGGTGGCCGCGCACGGCGGCGGCTACCTGCCGACGTACATCGGCCGCTCCGACCACGCCTGGCGGGTGCGGCCGGACGCGCGCGGCTGCGCCGAGCCGCCCAGCGCCTATCTGCGCCGGATGTGGTTCGACGCCCTGGTCTACACGCCCCGCGCCCTGCGCCATCTGGTCGAGGAGGTGGGCGCGGACCGGGTGGTGCTCGGCACCGACCACCCCTTCGACATGGGCGTGACCGACCCGGTGGCCCGCCTGGACGCGGCCGGCCTCGACCGGGCCGCGCGGGACGCGATCGCCGGGGGCAACGCGCTTGATCTGCTGCTGAAAGGAGACACCCGATGACCCTGGGGCCCGTCGAGGAAGAGCTGGCCAAGGCCCGCGCCGCCTACCGCAACCGGGGCCGCTGGGGCGAGGACGACGCGCTGGGCACGCTCAACTTCGCCGACGACGCGATCCGCGCGCACGCCGCGAGTCTGGTCCGGCGCGGCCGCTCGTTCTCGCTGGCCCGAGGACTCGACGAGTCCGGCCCCCAGGCCGGAACACGATGGCACGGGCTGACCGGCGCCGGCCACCTGCGCGGTGCCTGCACCGGCCGCGGGGTGCTGCTCGACGTCGGCCGGGCGGTCGGCGACGGGCGGGGTGAGCTCCCCGACGGTTTCCCGATCCTGGAGGAGCACCTGCGGGACACCGTCGAGGCGCAGGGTGCCACCTCCAGTGTCCGCCGGGGTGACATCGTCCTCGTCCGCACCGGGCAGCTGGGCCGGGTACGGCGGCTCGGCACCTGGGGCGCGTACGGCGCCGGGGACGCGCCCGGGCTGTCCTTCACCACCCTCGGCTGGCTGCACCGCACGGAGATCGCGGCCGTCGCCACCGACACATGGGGCGTCGAAGTACGGCCGTACGAATTCGCCGAGCCCGTGCCGTCGCCGCCCCTGCACCGGATCGCGGTCTCCCACATGGGCCTGCCGCTGGGCGAGACGTGGGACCTGGAGGCCCTCGCGGCCGACTGCGCCGCCGACGGTGTCTTCGAGTTCCTGCTGGTCGCGGCACCCTTGCCGGTGACCGGCGCGGCCGGTGCCCCCGTCAACCCCATCGCCGTCAAGTGAGCCGCCCCATGCCTGCAGTCGATCGGGGGACGACCCCCGAACCCCCGTACCAGAACCGCTTCTCCGGCACCCTCCACCTCCCCGGCGACGAGGACTTCGAGGAGGCCGTGTACGGCAGGGTCTTCAACGCCCGCCGTCCCGCCGACCGCACTCCCGCCGCCGTCCTCAGGGCGGTCACCGAACAGGATGTCGTCGAAGGCGTACGGCTCGCCCTGGAGCGGGGCTGGCAGGTCGCGGTCCGCTCCGGTGGGCACAGCTGGGCCGCCTGGTCGGTGCGCCGGGACGCGCTGCTGATCGACCTCGGCGGCTGTCGCGAGATGGCGTACGACGAGACGACCGGGATCGTGACGGCCACCCCCAGCGTCAAGGGCGGCGACGAACTCAACCCGTATCTGGCCGGGTTCGGGCGCTTCTTCAACGGCGGGCACTGTCCGTCCGTCGGCATCGGCGGCTTCCTGCTCCAGGGCGGCCAGGGCTGGAACGCGCGCGGCTGGGGCTGGGCGGCCGAGAACATCGTGGCGATCGACGTCGTCACGGCCGACGGCGAGCTGGTCCGGGCCGAAGAGAGCGAGAACAGCGACCTGTTCTGGGCGGCGCGCGGCGCGGGCCCCGGCTTCTTCGGCGTCGTCACCCGCTTCCACCTGCGCACCCGCCCGCTGCCCGGGCATCTCGCGCACACCGTGCACGCCTATCCGCTCGACCTCTTCGACGAGGTCATGACCTGGCTGCACGACATCCACCACACGGTCTCCGACCTCGTCGAGATCGTGGCCCTCACCCAGACCCCGCCCGACCTCGACGGACCGGTGCTGCTGGTCACGGGTGTCTCGATGACGGACAGCCCGGCGGAGGCGGCCGAGGCGCTCGCGCCGCTGCACGCCAATCCGTACGCGGACCGGGCGCTGTTCCGCATCGAGGCGCAACTCACCACCATCACCGAGCAGTTGACCGGCCAACGGACCGCCAACCCCGAGGGCCACCGCTATCTCGTGGACAACGCGTGGCTGACCGGCAGCGCCGAGGACGTCGTCCCGGCGATCCGCAAGGCGTTCACCGAGCACCCGACCCGGCAGACCTTCACCATCTGGCTCTCCATGGCACCGCTGCGCCGCCTCCCGGACATGGCCTTCTCGTTGCAGTCGGAGATCTACTGCGCGAGCTATGTCGTGTACGACGACCCCGGCCGGGACGCGGAGCTGCGCGGCTGGCTGGACGGGGCGATGGCGGCGATGCAGCCGGTGACCGCGGGCCAGTACCTCGGCGACTCCGACTTCACCGTGCGGCAGCTGAGGTTCATGGGTGACGAGCAGTGGCGGCGGCTGAACGCGATCCGGGCCGTCCGTGACCCCGAGGGCGTGTTCGCCGGCCATCTGAGCGCCGGGACCGTCACCAACACCAACCACTGGGAGAGTTGAGCAGCGATGCGTTTCGCGACATACGAGCACGAGGGCGAGGAGCGCGCCGGTGTGGTGCGGGACGGAGTGATCCACCCGCTGCCCGACGGGGTGAGCGTCCTGACCCTGGTCGAGGCGGGCGTGCTGTCCGCGGCCGGCGCCGAAGCCCTGGACGCACCGGGTGGGCCGACGGTGGACCAGGTGCGGTTGCTGTCGCCGCTGAAGCCGCCGTCCATCCGCGACTTCGTCGGGTTCGAGGCGCACATCGAGGGCGTGTCGAAGTCGCTGGACGGCCTGGAGCACGTCCCGGAGGAGTGGTACCGGGCGCCGAACTTCTACTTCACCAACCCGCACGCCGCCTACGGTGCCCGCGACGACGTGCCGGTCCCGGCAGGCTGCTCGGTGCTGGACTTCGAACTGGAGGTCGGGGCGGTGATCGGCAGCAGCGGCCGGGACCTCACCCCCGAGCAGGCGAAGGACCACATCGTCGGCTACCTGGTCTTCAACGACTGGTCGGCCCGCGATCTGCAGAAACCGGAGAAGAGCCTCGGCCTGGGCTTCTCCAAGGGCAAGGACTTCGCCAACACGCTCGGCCCCTGCCTGGTCACCGCCGACGAGGTGGAGGACCGGCGCGACGCGGACGGGTTCCTGGACCTGGAGATGACGATCACCCTGAACGGGGAGCTGATCGGCCGGGACACCCTCGCCAACGCCTCCTGGACCTTCGAGGAGATGATCGCCTACGCCAGCCGGGACGCCTGGGTGCGCCCCGGTGACATCCTCGGCTCGGGCACCTGCGGCTGGGGCTCGCTGGCGGAGTTCTGGGGCCGGGCCGGGCACCGCACGCCGCCCCCGTTGCGCCCCGGCGACGAGGTGACGCTGACCGTCGAGGGCCTGGGCACGGTGTCCAACCGGATCGTGCCCGGGCGGGCGGACGCGTACCTTCCGCGGGCCCGCAAGAGGGGCCGCACTCCGCGCCCGTAGCACCCGGAGCTGTGCGGGGCCTGTGGTGCGCGCACGCCCCCCACCTGGGGGTATCCGGGGCCGGGATGGCTGGCATCGCATCTTCCTGAGAGTCGCCCCGGCCCCCTTCCTCGACGGCCGTCCGCTGGTTAACCTCGCGTTTCACCGAAGCTTCAAGGACGTGGCCGGCCGGAAGGGGACACTCGTGGGTCTCGGAGCGATCGATCTCAATCTTCTGGTGGCACTGGAAGCGCTCCTGGAGGAGAAGAACGTCACCCACGCCGGGGTACGGCTGTCCACCAGCCAGTCCGCGATGAGCGGCTCGCTGGCCCGGCTGCGCCGGCACTTCAACGACGAGCTGCTGATCCGGGTGGGCCGCGAGTACGAGCTGACGCCACTCGCGGAGCGGCTGCTGCCGGTCGTCCAGGGCTCGCTGCAGAAGGCCGAGGAGGCGCTGTCGCTGACCCGGCACTTCGATCCGGCCCGCAGCCGCCAGCGATTCTCCGTGGTCATGTCGGACTACGTGATGACGGTGTTCGTGGAGCCGCTGCTGCGGGTCATCGCCGCCGAGGCGCCGGGCGTGCGGATCGACTTCCACCCGATCGTGGACGGGCAGCTGGAGACGGAGACGCACCTTCGCTGCCACGACCTGATGATCGTGCCGCTCGGCTACCAGCTTCCCGGGGTCAGCGAGGCCGTGATGCACGACCGGTTCGTGTGCATCGTCGACCCGGGCAACCCGCGCCTGGTGGACGGCCGGCTCACCCTCCGCGACCTCGCCGAGATGCCGCACGCGGCCTGCGCCATCGGCAAGAGCCACACACCCGCCGAGCGCCAGCTGGAGACCCTCGGGATCATCCCGAAGGTGCAGGTCAGCACGCCCGGCTTCAGTGTGCTGCCGTTCCTGGTGAGCGGTACGGACCTGGTGGCCATGGTCCCGGAGCGGCTGGCCCGCCGCTACGAGGGCTTCGCGCGCTGTGCGGTCGTACCGGCGCCGTTCCCGGACGTGCCGCTGGTGGAGGCCATGTACTGGCACCACAACCGGCACGCGGACCCGGCGCACCGGTGGCTGCGGGAGACGGTCCGCAGGGTCGGGACGGCGCTGGGCGAGGAGGCGCCGCCGGAGATCGCCGAGGCGGATGCCACCCATCCCGAGAGCGCGTTTCCGGAGCTGTCCGCGGCTTCCTAGCGTGGACGGGAGGACATCTCCGCACGCCCCTGGGAGGAAACACCGTGGAAGCCGTGAGCCGCACGCGCCTGGCGGGCCGTACCGTCGTCGTCACCGGAGCCGCACAGGGCCAGGGGGCCGCGGAGGCGGCCGCGGCCGCCCGGGAGGGCGCGACGGTGATCGTGAGCGACGTGCTGGACGAGGTCGGCGAGAAGCTCGCCGTGTCGCTGCGCGCCGACGGCCTCGACGTCCGGTACGTCCACCTGGACGTGACCTCGCCGGACGACTGGGCGGCCCTGGCGGCCTCCCTGGACGTGGTGCACGGCCTGGTGAACAACGCGGGCATCCCGATGCGGGCCCGGCTCGGCCAGGTGGAGCTCGCCGACTGGAACCGGGCGTTCGCCGTGAACACCACCGGCGCCCTGCTCGGCATCCAGGCCCTGGCCCCGCTGATGCCGGCCGGTTCCTCGATCGTGAACGTCGGTTCGGTCGCGGGGCTCACCGCGCACCACGCGGTGGCGTACACGGCGAGCAAGTGGGCGCTGCGGGGCCTTTCCAAGGTGGCGGCCCTGGAGCTGGCCCCGCGCGGCATCCGGACGAACATCGTCCACCCCGGGTACATCGAGACCCCGCTGATGGCCACCGCCAACCCGGTGTTCGTCGCCGCCCACCTCGCCATGACGCCCCAGGGCCGTCCGGGCACGGTCGACGAGGTGGCGCCGCTGGTCGTCTATCTCCTCTCCGACGAGGCCTCGTACGTCAACGGCGCGGAGATCACCGTCGACGGCGGTTACGCGGCGCACGGCCCGGTGAAGGCGATCACCGACGCCCTCGACCAGGACCGGGCCGTCAGTCCTTGAGCTGCTCCAGCGTGGACTTGGTGTCGGTCTTCAGCCAGCCGGTCACGTCGTCGAGGGACGGCGGGTCGGTGTCGCTGTCGTACGAGGAGAAGTACGCGCTGTAGTACATGGTGAACGTCATCCAGCCGTCCCGCACCGCCAGCGTGGCGTACCGCGAGCCGCTGGTGGTCGAGCCGTTGCTGGTGTCCTGGGTGACCAGGTAGGCCTCCTCGCCGATGCCCTGGACCGGCGTCACGTCGTAGTCGCTGTGGCTGTCGCCGTAGTTCTTCCAGGTGGCCGTGAACTCCGGTGCCGGGTCGGTCTTCTTGTGCAGGTCGACCTCCAGGGAGAGGTAGGCGTCCCCATAGCTCGAACTGGTCTTCTTGAGACTGAGACTGCAGTAGCTCTGGTCCAGCGCGGGGTCCTTCATCACGTTCTTCGTCGGGGCCGAGTCGTCCACGGGGTACTCGTCCTTGAACGACGAGTAGTCCGCGCTGGAGCAGAGGTTCGCGGGTGCCCGGTAGCCGCGCAGGTCCGCACTGCTCCCGAAGCCTCCGGTCAGGAAGAGACCGCCCGCCCAGGCCGCAGAGGCGACCACCGCGCCCACGACGGCCCACAGCACGGCTCTCCCGGCCGCGTTACCGCCGCTCGCGGGCGGCGCGGCCGGCGGCGGGTAGCCGTAACCGGGTTGTGTGGCATAGGGGTTGGCCTGCTGCGGCGCGGGCTGGCCGACGACGGCGGGCTGGGCGTAGGGGTTCTGCGCAGGCGGCGACTGCGGGTTCGGGTACGGGTACGCGGTCGGCTGGGGCTGTGGGGGCCCCGGCGGTGCCGCCGGGGGCTGGTCCGGCTGCGGCGGGGGCGGCGAGGACTGCTGCGGGGCCGACGACGACGGCGGCTGCGAGGAGGACGGCGGCTCCTGCGGTGGCGTGGACATGTCGTGAAGATACGGCATAACCGGACGTCAAGTACCCGTCAGCACCGGGATCGTTATGGTCCGGGCCCAACCGTTACCGGCCAAGCCCCGCTTCTTACCGGCCAGTTGGGCAAGGACGCCGAGAAGGCCGGGGCGATCGCCCTGGCCTTCTCGTCACGTCGGCGGTCAGGCGGACGCCGGCTGCACCGGCGCCTGGGCCACCGCTCGGGCGGTGTTCTTGCGGACCAGCAGCAAGGTGACCAGCGCGCCGAGCAGCGACGCGCAACCGCAGATCACCACGCCGAGGGCCATGCCGTGCGCGAGGGCGTCCTGCGCGGCGGCCCTGGCGCCGCCGCTGCCGGCGTTGACCACCGCGAGCGGACCGGCCGCGGCCTCCATGCCGGCGTCGGCGCCGCTCAGCTTGCCGACCAGCGCGGAGGAGGCCGCGCTCATCGCGATGGTGCTGATCACGGCGGGGCCGAGGCCCTGGCCGAACTCGCGGACCAGGCTGGTCGCGCCGCTCGCCATGCCCGTCATCTCGATCGGCACGGCGTTGACGGCGGCCGAGGTCAGCGAGGAGACCACGCAGATGAAGCCGATGCCGAGCAGCAGTACCGGGCCGATGAAGGCCGCGAGCGAGGTGGTGGTGATGGGCAGCGCGGCGATCCAGAACTGGCCGGCGGCCATCGGCAGCAGACCGCCCATCAGCAGCCGGCGCGGCTCGACGCGGGTGAGCATCTTGCTGAGCACCGGCGCGAGGAGCAGCGGGATCAGCTGGAGGATGACGAACGGCATGCCGGCGCGCAGGGCGCTGAGGTGCATCACCGCGCCGAGCCGGATGGAGACGCAGTAGGCGGTGCCGATGAAGCCGAACATGCCGGTCAGCGCGACCACCGCGGCCGCCGCGAACGACGGGATCCTCAGCAGCTCCAGGTTGAACATCGGGGAGGCGGCGCGCCGCTCCGCCATCACGAAACCGACCAGGGCCACGGCGGCGAGGACGAGCGCGAAGACGATGGCGGGACTGCTCCAGCCGCGGTCGCCGCCCTCGATGATGCCCCACAGCAGGGCGGTGAGGCCGACGGCGATGCTGATCTGGCCGGGCCAGTCCAGGGCGCGGCCCTCGGGCGCCCTGGAGTCGGTGACCAGGGCCCAGCAGGAGATGCCGACCGCGACGCCGAGGACGACCGGCGGCACGAACGCCCAGCGGAAGTCGGCGACCGTGGCCAGGACGCCGGAGGAGAGGGGGCCCACGGCGGAGGCGAGGGAGATGCTCAGCGCCCAGGTCGAGACCGCCTTGGCGCGGTCCTTCTCCTCGGGGGTCGCGGCCGCGATGACGGCGAGGGAGCTGGGGAAGAGGGCGGCGGCGCCGACACCGGCGAGGGCCTGGCCGATCCAGAGCATGGTGATGTTCTGGGAGGTGGCGTTGAGGAGTTCACCGATCGCCAGCACGAATCCGCCGATGACCAGCAGCCGCTTACGGCCGAACAGGTCGCCCACCACGCCGAAATTCAGTTCCAGGATCGCGGTGGGCAGAATGAATGCCGAGGTGACCCAGGCGACCTGCGATCCCGAGGCTCCGAATGCGCTCTGGATTTCCCCGTTGATGGGCGAGGGGACGGTAATGCACAGCTGCGCGGCGGCAACTGCCAGACAACAGGCTACGAGTGTGCCCACGTCCAGTCTTTTCACAGCGTTGGTCATTCCCTGCTCCATCTCACGGGTTAACGGTGGTGCCGCGTTCTATGAGTTCGATGAGATTTCCCTCGGGGTCCTTGACCCAGGCCATCCGAATCCCGGGTTCGGGGGACGGTCCGGGTTTCAGTACCTCGCCGGCTCCGTGGGCCACCAATGCGGCATACACGGGGTCGAGTTCGGGGGTGGTGACCGCGAAGTGCCCGTACCCCTCGGTGAGGACGGCGGTCATCGGGTCCGGTGCCCTCAGGCCGGGCGCGGACCCGGGCCTGGCGAGCAGTTCGAGCCGCCAGCCGTGCGGGTGTTCCAGGACGACTCCGGTCAGTCCGGGGCCGTCGAGACGGAACTCGAAGACGGTCTCCAGGCCGAAGGCCGTCCTGTACCAGCCGAGTTGGGCGGGCAGGTCGCGTACGTTGACGCCGACGTGGTCGAGACGTGCGTGCATCCGTGCTCAGCCCGCCATCGCGCTGTCGCCGCCGTCGACCATGAGGTTGGCGCCGTTGACGAAGGCCGCCTCGTCGGAGCAGAGGAAGGCCGCCGCACGGGCGATGTCCTCGGGCTGCCCGACCCGGCCGGCCGGGATCCGCGCCTCCAGCTGGGCCTTCGGGCCGTTCGGGTCGTCGAGGAAGGGCGCCGTGGCCGAGGTGCGGGTCATGCCGGGGGCGATGGTGTTGACGCGGATGCGGTGCGGCGCGCCGGCCGCGCACAGGTGCTTGCTCATCGCGAGGACGCCGCCCTTGGCGGCGCCGTGCGGCACCATCGGCATGAACGGCGCGCCGCGCACGGCGGCGACGGAGGCGACGTTCAGGACGGCCCCGCCGCCGCGTGCGACCAGGTGCGGCCAGGCCGCCCGGGTGCAGAAGTACGGGATGTCCAGCTCGTTCCTGATGGTGAAGTACCAGTCTTCGGCGGGCATCGTCTCGAAGGGGCCGTTGCGCAGGGCGGAGGCGTTGTTGTAGAGGATGTCGATCGCGCCGAATTCCGCGATGCCGGTCTCGATCCACTCCCGCGCCCCGGCCTCGGTGGAAAGGTCGACCGGCGCCAGGGAACGCATGACACCGCCGGCCTTCCCGACGAGTTCCACGGTTTCCGCGGCGCTCTTCCCGTCGATGTCGCAGCCGAATACGGTGGCGCCCTCCGCCGCGAACACCTGTGCCGCGGCCCGGCCGATTCCGGCCCCCGTTCCACTGATGAAAGCGATTTTTCCGGCCAGTCGCCCCATGATTGCCAAGTCCCTTGTCCATGCCGCCGAAGTGCGGTGGTGGCAGCGTAGGTAGGGCCTATGGCCAGAACAAGAAATGCGTCAGCGAAACGTCATCGGGGGTTCGTATGGCTGGTATGCGCCTCAGCCGCGGGGCCGGGGGCCCGGCCGAACCGGGAGGGCGCGCACGCTGTTGCCGACGAAGCTGGACTGCCGGACCAGGCCGTCCTCGGGGACGGCGAGGTCCAGAGCCGGGAAGCGGCCGAAGAGCCGTTCCAGGGCGACCGTGGCCTCCAGGCGGGCCAGCGGGGCGCCCAGGCAGTAGTGGGCGCCGTGGCCGAGGGAGAGGTGGCGGACGGCGTCGGGGCGGCCGGGCCGGGTGACGTCGAACCGGTCGGCGTCCGGGCCGTGCGCGGCGGGGTCGCGACCGGCGGCCGAGTAGCCGGCCAGCACGGGGGTGCCCGCGGGGATCACCGTCCCGTCGACGGTGAGGTCCCGCACCGGGTAGCGGAAGGGGAAGTAGCTGACCGGCGCGTCCCAGCGCAGCGTCTCCTCCACCACGTCCGCCCAGCTCGCACGGCCCTTGCGGACGAGTTCGAGCTGGTCGCGGTGGCCGCACAGGGCACGCACCGCGTTGGTGATCAGGTTGAGGGTGGTCTCGTGCCCGGCGATGATCATCAGCACCAGGGTGCCGATCAGCTCCTCCTGACCGAGCCGGTCGCCGTCCTCGTCGCGGGCAGCGATCAGGGCGCTGGTGAGATCGTCGCCGGGGTGTTCGGCACGGGCGGCAGCGACGGCGGCGAGGACGGCGACCAGCTCCCGGTTGGCGGCGACCGCCTCGGCGGGTCCGATGTCGGTGGCCACGACCTGGTTGGTCAGGTGGTGCAGCCGGTCGCGGAACCCGGCCTCCACGCCGAGAAGTTCACCGATCACGCCCATGGGCAGCGGCAGCGCGAAGTGGCGGCGCAGATCGGCGGTGCCACCGCCGTCGGCCGCGGCCTGCTCCAGGTCGTCGAGCAGGGTGCCGGCCAATTCCTCGATCCAGGGGCGGAGTTCCTCGACCCGCCGCGGGGTGAAGGCACGGCTGACCAGTCCGCGCAGTCTGCGGTGGTCGGCGCCGTCGGCGGTGGTCATGCCCCGCACGGTGGCGAAGGTCAGCAGCGGCCAGCCCGCGGGAATGCGGCCGTCCCGCAGCCGGGTGAAGTGCTGGGCGTCCTTGGCGACTTCGGGATGCTGGAGGAACTCCCTGAGCGCCTCGTGCCCGAGCACGGCCATGCCCTCGACGCCGCCGGGCAGCACGACCGGGGCCACGGCACCGCGCGCCAGCAGCCCGGCGTTGTCGGCGTGCGGGCAGCCCCCGGCGGGGTCCAGGCGGTGCGGCACGGGCGGGGTCTCCACCAGCAGCTCCTGACAGCGGTACGACGGGGACACGGCCGATCGTAGGCGCCCGCGGGCCTGCGGGAAGGAGCTTTTCCCAGCCAGTGGGCCCCGGCACGGATCGGTCGGCTGCGGCTGCGGCTGCGGCTGCGGCTGCGGCTGCGGCTGCGGCTGCGGCGGGAATACCGGTGACCGGTGCCATGTTGACGACGCCGGAACCGCGGGTATAGTGCGATCAGCACGTGTGAGCGCCCTTCGATCGGGCGCCGAGTGCCGGTTCCACTCCTCCAGCCGCATCGCCCGTCGCTTCGCGACCGGCCCGCCGGCTTCCCAGCACCACCTCGTGACCAGGGCCTTTCCGCCGTTCCCGAGGTGTCGTTCCCCGCCGCACGGAGGCTTGCGCACCCGCCCTCCCGCTCGCGGCCCACTCCCCCTTCACCCCTGTCTTCCGTCCTCGAAAGGACCACCTCTCATGACCACCACACTCGAACCCCCGGTACAGCAGCAGGACCGGCCGGACACCCGGCCCGTCACCGGCGTCCTCGACATCGACGCGAGCGGGAAGGGGCAGCTGCGGGCCCCGAGCTGCCTGCCCTCCCCCGCCGACCCGCAGGTCTCCCCGGCGCTGATCCGCCGTCACGGCCTGCGCAGGGGCGACCTCGTCGAGGGCGTCCGCGGCGACCGGCGCACGCTGACCGGGATCACGCGCGTCAACGGCCGTACGCCCGAGGAGCTGCGCGGCCGCCGCCACTTCCGCGACCTCACCCCGCTCCACCCGCACGAGCGGATCCGCCTCGAACACCCGGCCGCCGGGCCGGCCGGACGGGTCACCGACCTGTTCGCGCCCGTCGGCAAGGGACAGCGCGGGCTGATCGTGGCCCCGCCGAAGACCGGCAAGACCGTGCTGCTCCAGCAGTTCGCGGCCGCCGTCGCCGGCAACCACCCGGAGTGCCACCTCATGGTGCTGCTGCTCGACGAGCGCCCGGAGGAAGTCACCGACATGCGGCGCTCGGTGCGCGGCGAGGTGTACGCCTCCACCTTCGACCGGCCCGCCAAGGAGCACATCGCCCTCGCCGAACTCGTGGTCGAGCGCGCCAAGCGGCTCGTCGAGGACGGCCGGGACGTCGTCATCCTCCTGGACTCCCTGACCCGGCTGTGCCGGGCCCACAACAACGCGGCCGCCTCCAACGGCCGTACCCTCAGCGGCGGTGTCGACGCCGGCGCGCTGCTCGGACCGAAGCGGTTCTTCGGCGCCGCGCGCAAGGCCGAGGAGGGCGGCTCGCTCACCATCCTGGCCACCGTCCTGGTGGACACCGGCTCCCGGGCCGACGGCTACTTCTTCGAGGAGCTGAAGAGCACCGGCAACATGGAGCTGCGCCTGGACCGCGAGCTGGCCTCCCGGCGGGTCTTCCCGGCCCTGGACATCGCCCCCTCCGGCACCCGCCGGGAGGAACTGCTGCTCACCCCGGCCGAGTTGGCCACCGTACGCGGACTGCGCCGGGCCCTGCACAGCCGGGAGGGCACCCCAGGCGGCCTGGAGACGCTCCTGGAGCGGCTGCGGGAGACCCCGGACAACGCGACCTTCCTGCGCCGTGTGCAGCCGACGCTGCCTGCGGGCTGAACCCCCTCCCGGCAGGCTCACGCGAGGCCGGGCGTGCGGCATCCGGGTTGCTCAGGGCCTCCGACCGGCCCTGGCAGCGCGCTGGAAACCGCCACCGTTCCTACGTTGATCATATGACGATCGGATTCCATGGCCGATTCCCTCGGCGAGCGGCGGTGACGACCTGCTCCGTCTGCCTCGCGGGCCTGCTGGCGCTGACGCCCGGCACGGCCGCCGCCGGCACCCGGGAGCCGGCCCCGCCTCCGAGGGCGGTGGTGCCCGGGCCGTCGCTGCTCTACCACGCCGGCCCGCAGGTGCGGCCGCACCCCGGCGCCCCGGCGCTCCCGGACCTCTCCGCGCTCTCCTGGCTGGTCGCCGACGCGGACACCGGCCAGGTGCTGGCGGCCGACCACGCACACCGCAGACTCCCCCCGGCCAGCACCCTGAAGACCCTGTTCGCCCTCACCGTGCTGCCCGTCCTGCCCGCCGGCCTCGAGCACCGGGTGACGCCCGAGGAACTGGCGGACGTCCCCGAGGACAGCAGCGTCGTCGGCGTCGAGGCGGGCCGCACCTACCAGGTCTCCGACCTGTGGCGCGGGGTCTTCCTCAGCTCCGGCAACGACGCCGTGCACGTGCTCGCCGCGCTCGACGGGGGCTGGGAGCGCACCGCCACCCGGATGCAGGCCAACGCCCGTGCCCTGGGCGCCCTCGACACGCACGTCGAGTCCCCCGACGGCTACGACGCACCGGGGCAGGTCTCCTCTGCGTTCGACCTGGCGGTGTTCGGCCGGGAGGGGCTGCGCAACCCCGACTTCGCGCGGTACTGCTCCACCGCCGAGGCCCGCTTCCCCGACGGCGCCGGCTGGTCGTTCGGCATCGAGAACACCAACCGGCTGCTGACCGGCGCGGACGGTGTGGGACGGTATCCCGGCCTGATCGGGATCAAGAACGGCTACACCAGCAACGCCGGCAACACCCTCGTCGCCGCCGCCCGGCGCGGCGGGCACACCCTCCTCGTGACGGTGATGAACCCACAGGACGGCGGCGTGTACGACGAGGCCCGTCAGCTGCTCGACTGGGGTTTCGAGGCGGCCGGACGGGTCGACCCGGTGGGCTCGCTGGACGGTCTGCGCGCCAAGCCGCGGCCCCGGCCGGGCCCGAGCACCGTACCGATGGCGGCGGCCACGGCACCCGAGGACGGCTCCGACTGGTGGGAGACCGCCGTCGTCGCGGGGTTCGCCGTCCTCGGCGCGGGCGCCGTCACCCTGGCGACGCGGCTCAGGGGCGAGCGCTCCGGGCGGGACTGACCGACCGGCAGGCCCAGCAGCAGGCCCAGCGTGATCCAGGTGTAGAGGTTGCTGCCGAGGAACCCGTCGACACCGGACGCGTCGTCGAACCACAGCCACACCACGCTGGTGCACATCACCGCGTAGAGGGCGCCCGCGGCCCGCGGGTGCCCGGCACGCGCCAGCAGCACGAACGACGGCAGCACCCACACCAGGTGGTGCACCCAGGTGATCGGGCTGACCAGGCAGGCGGCGAGACCGGTGAGCGCGAAGGCGGCCGTCCAGTCGCCGGCCGCCACGGCCTTGCGGGTCCGCCACGCCCACACGGCCAGCGTGAGCAGCACCACGATCGCCCACAGCGGCTTGTCCGGATGGCCGAGCCGGGCCAGCACGCCCTGCAGCGACTGGTTGGAGACGTAGTCGAGCCGTCCGACCCTGCCGGTGTCCCAGAGCGCCTGGGTCCAGTAGAAACGGGACGCCCTCGGGTCGGCCCAGGCCGCGAGCCCGGTCGCGGCGAGCGCCATGGCCGTGGCGACCCCGACCGCCCGCCACTTGCGGCCGATGAGCAGCATGAAGATGAACAGCGCCGGCGTGAGCTTGATCGCGGCGGCGAGCCCGATGCCGGCCCCGGCCCAGCGGCCCCGCCCGCTGCGCAGCAGACAGCAGTCCGCCAGCACCAGGGCCAGCAGCAGGAGGTTCACCTGGCCGAAGCTGAAGGTGTCCCGCAGCGGCTCGAACAGCGCCAGCCCGCACAGGGCCAGCGCCCACCGGTACCAGCCCCAGCGCCGCCAGCCCGGCCCGGCCAGGATGCGCAGCACGAACGCCAGCGCGGCCAGGTTCAGCAGCAGCGAGGCCGCGATGGCCAGGTGCAGCCCCACCAGCGCCATGGGCAGCATGCCGACGGCGGCGAACGGCGGATAGGTGAACCCGTACGTGGTGCCGGGCACCCGGTAGTCGTAGATCCGGCCGCCGTGGTGCACCCACGTGTGCACGGTGCCGTAGTACACGCGCAGGTCGAACCAGTCGCGCAGCAGTGGCACGGTGGCCGTGAAGACGGTCACGGCGGCGACGAGGACCAGGACGAGCAGCATCCTCCCCCGGTCGGTCCGCGGTCGCAGCGGGCCCGTCATGCCGTACGTCCCACGGCCGGGGCCTGCGCGGCCTGGTGGGCCTGCCAGAGGACGACCACGCCGAGCACCCCGCCGGAGACGGCGAGGACCAGCTGGCCGAGGTCGGCGGGGCCGCCGCTGGGCAGCACGGCGAGGGCGAGCACGCCGGTGACCGCCGCCACCCGGTGGCGTACCGAGGTGCTGGGCGCCGCGGCCGCTATGAGGAAGAGCCCCCAGATGGCGTACCAGGGGCGGATCGCAGGACCGAAGGCGGCGACCGCGGCGAGGCTCAGCCCGAGGGCGTAGACCGGGCGCGGCCGCAGCCGGACCCATATCAGCAGCACGGTCACCGCGGTGAGCGCGAGCCCGAGCAGGTGCCAGGCCGGGACGGCGAGCGGCGCCAGATCGCTGCCGAAGTGTTCGAGGACCCGGCCCGTGGCCCGGCCGAGCAGGCTGCTGAGCGCCCAGTTGTGCGGGGAGACGGGCGTGTCGAGCGCCCTTATCCACCCGTACCCGGTCCCGGCGACGGTGGTCGCGACCACCGTCGTCGCCCCGGAGGCGAGCGCCGTCGTCAGGGTGGCCGGCACGGGACCGCGGCCCCTGCGCGCCTGTACGACGATCACCGCGAGCAACCCCAGCGCCGCGGGTGCCTTGACCAGCGCGGCGAGCGTGACGAGCACGGCACCGAGGACCGGCCAGCGGCCGAGGGCCGCGACCAGGCCGAGGCCGAGCAGACCGAGCATGATGGCGTCGTTGTGGGCGCCGGCGACCAGGTGCAGCAGCACCAGCGGGTTGAGGGCGCCGAGCCAGAGCGCGGCGGCCGGGTCGGCGCCGCTGTGCCGGGCGAGCCGGGGCAGCGCGGCCGCCATCAGGCCGACGCCGAGCAGGGCGACCAGCCGCATCCCGAAGAGCCCGGCCGGGAGTTCGCCGCGGGTCAGCCCGGCCAGCAGCGAGGCCACGCCCATGAAGGCGGGGCCGTAGGGGGCGGCGGTGTTCTGCCACACCGGGGCGACCTCGTCGGCGAGCGGGCCGCCGAGCTGGGCGGGTCCCGACGTGTAGACGTCCATGTGCGCGTCGACCATGGCGCCCTGCGCGAGGTAGCTGTACACGTCCCGGCTGAACAGCGGGGGCGCCAGCAGCAGCGGGACCGCCCAGACAGCGAGGACCAGCAACAGCTGGCGCGGGGTGGGCGGTTCGGAGCCGCGCACGAGGCGGCCCAGCAGCAGCCAGGCCGCGATCAGCAGCACCACGCCGAAGTAGACGCCGACCAGGCCGAACGCCGCCTGCACGGAGCTGGGTGCGAGCAGGTCCTCCACGGGGAGGGCACCGGCTGTCTCACCTCCCAGGGCAAGGAAGGCGGTGCCGGCCAGGCCGAGTACCTGGCAGCGGCGTAGATCGACGGGAAAAGCCATGGCCAACACTGGGTCAGCGTGTCAAGGGTGGGTGGCCGGAAGGCGACGGCGTGTTTTCTTGGGGGCGGCCTGGTTGTTACCTGTGAGTGGTGCGTTGTCGGGTGCCGGTCGGTTGTGGCTGGTCGCGCAGTTCCTCCCCCGCCCTTCGGCCGGGGGTGCCCCCAGCGCCCCTTACGGGGCGCCACAGTCCCGGTCTAGAAAACGGATAGGCCCGTCAAAGTGGTAAATCTGTCCAACGCCGCCACTCCCGCCACCGAGTTGCCCCGCTCGTCCAGACCCGGACTCCACACGCACAGCGTGCAGCGCCCCGGTACGACGGCGATGATGCCGCCCCCGACCCCGCTCTTGCCCGGCAGGCCGACCCGGTAGGCGAAGTCGCCCGCCGCGTCGTACGTGCCGCAGGTCAGCATCACCGCGTTGACCTGCTTCGCCTGGCTTCTGGTCAGCAGGCGGGTGCCGTCGGCGCGGATGCCGTGGCGGGCCAGGAAGGTGGTCGCGAGGGCCAGGTCGGCGCAGGATGCGGCGACGGAGCACTGCCGGAAGTACTGGTCGAGGAGGACCGGGATGTCGTTGTCGATGTTGCCGTAGGAGGCCATGAAGTGGGCCAGCGCCGCGTTGCGGTCGCCGTGCTGGGACTCGGAGGCGGCGACCTCCTTGTCGAAGTCCAGGGAGGGGTTGCCGCTCTCGGCCCGCAGGAAGCCCAGGAGTTCCCCGGCCGCGTCACCGGTACGGGTCTGGAGGCGGTCGGTGACGACGAGGGCGCCCGCGTTGATGAAGGGGTTGCGTGGGATGCCGTTCTCGTACTCCAGCTGGACCAGGGAGTTGAAGGGGTTGCCGGAGGGTTCGCGGCCGACGTGTTCCCAGAGTTCGTCGCCCTCGCGGGCCAGGTCGAGGGCGAGGGTGAAGACCTTGGTGATGGACTGCGTGGAGAACGGCTGCCGCCAGTCGCCGACGCCGTAGACCGTGCCGTCCAGCTCGGCCACGGCCATCCCGAAGCTGCGGGGGTCGCAGGCGGCGAGGGCCGGGATGTAGTCGGCGGGGCGGCCGCGGCCCGGTGTGCGGCCTATTTCCTCGGCGATGCGCTCCAGGACCGGCAGGAAGGCTCGGGACGACGTCATTGTCATGATCACCATTGTGCCTCCGGGCCGGTCCTGGCGCGCAGCCGCAGGTCAGGCGAGGGGTGAGCCGCTGCCGGCGACGACCTCGGGACGCAGCAGGGCGGCCAGCCGCTCGGCGGGCAACAGGCCCTTCTCCAGGACGAGTTCGGCCACGCCCCGGCCGGTGACGAGGGCCTCCTTGGCGATGTCGGTGGCCGCCGTGTAGCCGATGTACGGGTTGAGGGCGGTGACCAGGCCGATGGAGTTCTCGACCGTCGCCCGCAGTACCTCGGTGTTGGCGGTGATGCCGTCGACGCACCGTTCGGCGAGCGTGAGGCAGGCGTTGCGCAGGTGCGTGATGCTCTCCGACAGGGAGTGCAGGATGACCGGCTCGAAGGCGTTCAGCTGGAGCTGGCCGGCCTCGGCCGCCATGGTGATGGCGACGTCGTTGCCGATGACCTCGAAGGCGACCTGGTTGACGACCTCGGGGATCACCGGGTTGACCTTCCCCGGCATGATCGAAGAACCGGCCTGCACCGGCGGCAGGTTGATCTCGCCGAGCCCGGCACGGGGCCCGGACGACAGCAGCCGCAGGTCGTTGCAGCTCTTGGAGAGCTTGACCGCGATCCGCTTGAGCACACCGGACATCTGGACGAACGCCCCGCAGTCCTGGGTCGCCTCCACCAGGTTGGCGGCGGTGACCAGGGGCAGCCCGGTGATCTCGGCGAGGTGCCGGCGCGCAGACTCGGCGTACCCGGCGGGCGCGTTGAGCCCGGTCCCGATCGCGGTGGCGCCCAGGTTGATCTCGTGGATCAGCTCGACGGCCTCGGCGAGCCGGCTGCGGTCCTCGTCCAGCATGACGGCGAAGGTGGAGAACTCCTGCCCGAGCGTCATGGGGACCGCGTCCTGCAACTGCGTGCGGCCCATCTTCAGCACGTCCCGGAACTCGACGGCCTTGCGCCCGAAGGAGTCCTGGAGCACGGCCATCGCCTTGAGCAGGCCGCGCACCGCGAAGACCGTCGCGATCTTGACGGCGGTCGGATAGACGTCGTTGGTCGACTGACCGAGGTTGACGTCCTCGTTGGGGTGCAGGTACCGGTACTCCCCCTTGCGGTGCCCCATCAGCTCCAGCGCCCGGTTGGCGACGACCTCGTTGGCGTTCATGTTCGTCGACGTACCGGCACCGCCCTGGATGACGTCGACGACGAACTGGTCGTGCAGCTTGCCGCCCCGTATCTCCCGGCAGGCGGCGACGATCGCGGCGGCCTTCTCCGGCGCCAGCAGCCCGAGCTCCTCGTTGGCGAGGGCAGCGGCCTCCTTGACGGCGGCCAGGGCGTCGATCAGATGCGGGTAGGCGGAGATCGTCATGCCGGTGATCGGAAAGTTCTCGATCGCACGGAGGGTGTGCACACCCCAGTAGGCGTCGACGGGCACATCCCGGTCACCGAGCAGATCGTGTTCGCTACGAGTAGTCATGGGTCCTGTTTCGAAAGAGTGAGGGTGAAGCGCCCCGTCAGGGGCGCTCGGGGCACCCCCGGCCGAAGGCTGGGGGAGGAACTGCGCGACCAGGCACAACCGGCCCGCAGCCGCCGCACGACAAGTCCACGCAGACGGCTAGGCGCACGCCGAAACAGCAACCGGCTCCAGCGAACGGACGGGCCGCACGCGCCCGACCTCCCGCCCACCACCGAGCAGCGCCTGACCCGCGAACTCGGTCAGCAGCCCGGGATCAACCCCGGCCCTGGCCAGCGCGGCCGCAGCGACCGGCACCCGCGCCCGGTCCGCCCCGTCGGAGATCTTCACGGCCACGGCCCGGCCGTCCGGCAGCGCGGCCACCTCGACGCCCTCGAAGCCGTCCTTGGCCAGCAGCCCCGGCACGGCCGCCATCAGCGCGGCCACGTCGCGCCCGGCACCGGACGCCATCTCGGCGTGCGCCAGCATCGCGTCGGCGACCCGGGCCTCGGGCGTACCCGGCGCGGCGGTGACGATCCGCGACACCGCGCGCGCCAGCCCGTGCAGGGAGACGGAGAACAGCGGCGCCCCGCAACCGTCCACGGTCGTCGCCGCCACCCGCTGCCCGGTCAGGTCCTCGACGATCTCGGCGACGGCCTGCTGGAGCGGGTGCGCCGGATCGAGGTAGTCGTCCAGCGACCACCCGTTCAGCTTCGCGGTCCACAGCATCGCCGCATGCTTGCCGGAGCAGTTCTGGGCGAGGCGGGACGGCTGCCGTCCCTCGCGGATCCAGGTGTCGCGCACGGCGGGGCCGTACGGCATGTCCGGCACGTTGCGCAGGTCGGCTTCCGTGAGCCCGGCGAGGTCGAGGATCCGCCGGGTCCCGGCGAGGTGCCGTTCCTCCCCGGAGTGGCTCGCGGCGGCCAGTGAGAGCAGGTCGCCGTCGAGCGGCAGCCCCGCCCGCAGCATGGCGACGGCCTGGACGGGCTTGAGGGCCGAGCGCGGGTAGAACGCGGCCTCGATGTCGCCGAGCTGGAACTGGACCTGCCCGTCGGCGCCGAGGACGACGACGGAGCCGTAGTGGATGCCCTCGACGACCCTGCCGCGGACGAGGTGGGCGACGGGGGCGTGGAGGGGTTCACGGACGACGGGTGCGGCCGCGGGGGAACTGCTGTACATCACTGCCTGGTCTCGGGTGAGGTGGGACGGACCGGTACGCGGGTCACGCGTCGGATCCGGTGGACGGGCGCGCGAGGCGGCCGCGGATGGCGTACCAGCCGGCGACCAGCGCGGCGACGATCAGCGGCAGGCACAGCACGGTGGTGCGTCCGGCGCCGCCGTCGGCGTACATGAGGACCAGGACGGAGGCGAGGAACGCCAGCGTCACGATCTCGGTCCAGGGGGAGCCCGGCAGCCGGTAGCCGGGGCGGGTGAGTTCGCCGTTCTGGGTCTTCCGCCAGAACAGCAGGTGACAGAGCATGATCATGCCCCAGGTGGCGAGGATGCCGATCGCCGCGAAGTTCAGGACGATCTCGAACGCGTCGGCGGGGACCACGAAGTTGAGGCCGACGCCGAGGACACAGATACCGCTGGTGAGCAGGATGCCGCCGTACGGGACCTGGCTGCGGCTCATCTTCGCGGTGAACTTCGGGGCGGAGCCGTTGACGGCCATGGAGCGCAGGATGCGGCCGGTGGAGTACAGGCCGGAGTTGAGCGAGGACATGGCCGCGGTGAGGACGACGAGGTTCATCACGCCGCCGGCCGCCGGGACGCCGATGTGCGAGAGCACGGTGACGAAGGGGCTCTGGCCGGCCGAGTACTTGTTCCAGGGCAGCAGCATCGAGAGGAGGACCACGGAGCCGACGTAGAAGAGGCCCACGCGCCACATGATCGAGTTGATCGCCTTCGGCATGATCTTCTCGGGGTTCTCGGTCTCACCGGCGGCGACACCGACCAGCTCCACCGACGCGTAGGCGAAGACCACGCCCTGGATGATCAGCAGCATCGGCAGCAGGCCGTTCGGGAAGACGCCTCCGTTGTCGGTGATCAGGGACGGGCCGGGGGTCGCGCCGTCCACCGGGTGCTGGGTGACCAGCAGGAAGATGCCGATGACCATGAAGACGACCAGGGCGCTGACCTTGACGATCGCGAACCAGAACTCCAGTTCGCCGAAGACCTTGACCGAGATCAGGTTCACGGTGAGGACGACGGCCAGGGCTATGAGGGCGATCACCCACTGGGGGATGTCGGAGAACATGCCCCAGTAGTGGGTGTAGGTGGCGACCGCGGTGATGTCGGCGATGCCGGTGGTCGCCCAGTTCAGGAAGTACATCCAGCCCGCGGTGTAGGCGCCCTTCTCGCCGAGGAACTCCCGGGCGTAGGAGACGAAGGCACCGGAGGACGGGCGGTACAGGACGAGTTCGCCGAGGGCACGCACGACGAGGAAGGCGAAGACCCCGCAGACCGCGTACGCGACGAAGAGGGAGGGGCCGGCGTCGGCGAGGCGGCCGCCGGCGCCGAGGAAGAGGCCGGTGCCGATGGCGCCGCCGATGGCGATCATGTTGACGTGCCGGTGCTTCAGCGACTTGCTGTAGCCGTGGTCCCCGGCGTCGACGTGACGGGACGAGGGGCGCGTCTCGTCTTTGAGGTGCTGTTCGCTCACGCCTCGGTTCCGCCTTCCTGGTGCTGGTCCGTGCGCGCGGGGCGCACGATGTGGGTGAGGGTGGTCTCGACGCGGTCGAGGTGGTGGCTCATGGCGTCCACGGCGTCGAGCTCGGAACCGTCGATCAGCGCTTCGACGATGGCCCGGTGCTCCCGGTTGGACTGCTCCCGGCGGCCGCCCAGCTCGTTCAGGAAGGCCGACTGACGCGCCAGTGCGTCGCGGATCTCCTCGATGACCCGGCGGAAGACCGGGTTCTGAGCGGCCTCGGCCACGGCGAGATGGAAGAGGGTGTCCATCGCGACCCACGCGGTGGTGTCCGTCTCCCGCTCCATGCGGTCGAGCAGATGGGACAGGTGGTCCAGGTTCTCCGGGGTGCGGCGCAGCGCCGCGTACCCGGCGACCGGGATCTCGATGTGCCGGCGCACCTCGAGCAGGTCGCTGGCCGCGTAGTCGCCGAAGGTGGGGTCCTCGACGGCGTTCGCGACCACGAAGGTGCCCTTGCCGGTCTTGGAGACGGTCAGGCCCATCGTCTGCAGGGCCCGCAGGGCCTCGCGCAGGACGGGTCGGCTGATCTCCAGGGTGCGGCAGAGCTCCGCCTCGGAGGGGAGCTTGTCGCCCACGGCGTACTCGCCGCGCTCGATGGCGCCGCGCAGATGCGCCAGTACCGCCTCCATGGCGCTCACGCGCCGCGGGGGCTGTCCGGCTGTCGGGCTGTCTGACAGGTTCACGGGTGAGATGTTCCGGGTTGCGGGACGAGGCTGTCAAGGTGTCGAGAAAGGAAACATTCACGGGGTGCGACGCCTGAATGCAGGCATCGCACCCCGTGTCGGAGCGTCGACTCGTCGAACAGGGGCCGGTCAGGCGTTGATGGTGCCCGTGGCGAGCAGGCCGAAGACCGCGAGGCCGATCACGATCCGGTAGATCACGAAGGCGTTGAAGGAGTGCTTGGCGACGAACTTCAGCAGCCAGGCGATGGAGGCGTAGGCGACCACGAAGGAGACGATCGTACCGACCGCCAGCGGCGCGGCGCCCACGCCCGCGCCGAGCGCGTCCTTGAGCTCGTAGATGCCGGCGCCGGTCAGGGCCGGGATGCCGAGGAAGAAGGAGAGGCGGGTGGCGGCGACGCGGTCGAGGTCCAGGATGAGCGCGGTGGACATGGTGGCGCCGGAGCGGGAGAAGCCGGGGAAGAGCAGGGCGAGGATCTGCGAGCAGCCGACCAGCATCGCGTCCTTGAAGGAGGTGTCGTCCTCACCGCGCTTGTGGCGGCCCATCTGGTCCGCGCACCACATCACACCGGAGCCCACGATCAGCGAGCCGGCCACCACCCAGAGGGAGGCGAGCGGGCCGTCGATCAGCGGCTTGGCGGCGAGGCCCACCAGGACGATCGGGATGGTCGCGTAGATGACCCACCAGGCGAACTTGTAGTCGTGGTGGTAGCGCTCGTTCTTGTTGGCGAGCCCCCGGCCCCAGGCGGAGACGATCCGCTTGATGTCCTTGAAGAAGTAGACCAGCACGGCGGCGATGGCGCCCACCTGGATGACGGCGGAGAACCCGACGACGGACTGGTCGTCGACGGGGATGTTCATGAGCCCCTCGGTGATCTTGAGGTGACCGGTGGAGGACACGGGAAGGAACTCGGTCACCCCCTCGACTACCCCGAGGACGGCGGCCTGACCGACGGAGATGGCGCTCATGGGATCCAGTTCTGCAGAGTTTGGTCGACAGTGCTGTAGACAGTCTTACAACGGGCGGGCGTGAAGCAAGTCCTAGGCCCACACCGATTGGGCGATCGCCGCCCCGGCGAAGGCCGCCCCGAGCCCCGCCACGAGACTCGCGACGACGTTGGCGGCAGCGTAGAGCCCGGCGCCGGTCTCGGTCAGCCGGAGGGTCTCGTAGGAGAACGTCGAGTACGTCGTCAGTGCCCCGCACAGCCCGGTGCCGAGGAGCAGCTGGAGGTGCGGACCCGCGGCGCCCGCCGAGACGGCGCCGGTCAGGAGGCCCAGAATGAGGCAACCCATGACATTGACCACGAAGGTGCCCCAGGGGAAGACGGAGTCGTGCCTGGCCTGGACGGCGCGGTCGGTGAGGTAGCGGAGCGGAGCACCGACCATGGCACCGAGGACCACCAACAGCCAGTTCACAACGACTTCTTACCCTTCGTGTCCGATGTGCCGGATTCCTCCGCCCGGCCGGCATACCGGATGACCTCACAGTCGTCCAAGGTCACGAGCCCTTCGGTCACCAGTTCGTCGAGCTGCGGCAGGAACGCCCGGATGCGCTCCTCCGTGTCCACGACGACGACCGCCACCGGCAGGTCCTCGCTCAGCGACAGGAGCCTCGAGGTGTGGATGCGGGAGGAGGCGCCGAAGCCCTCGATGCCCCGGAAGACGCTGGCGCCCGCGAGTCCGGCCGCGTGGGCGCGGTGCACGATCTCCGTGTAGAGGGGCTTGTGGTGCCAGACGTCGTCCTCGCCGATGTAGACGGTCAGGCGCAGGGCGCGGCCGGTCAGTCTCGTCATCGCTGCCTCCGGGTGAGGACCCGGCGGGTCGCGGTGGCCGCGCACCACACCGCCGCGAGGGCCGCGCACAGGGTCGCGGCGAGATAGGCGAGCCCGGTGGCGGCCCGGCCGTGGTCGACCAGTTTCTGGATGTCGACGGCGTAGGTGGAGAAGGTGGTGAAGCCGCCGAGGACGCCGGTGCCGAAGAAGGGGCGGACCAGGCGGTGCGCGGGGAGTCCTTCGGTGATCAGGACCAGGAACGCGCCGATCACCGCGCAGCCGATGACGTTCGTCCAGAAGGTCGCCCAGGGGAATCCGCCGGCGGCCGTGGGCAGGGCCAGGGCGAGGGCGTAGCGGGCCACGGCGCCGATCGCGCCGCCGACGGCGACCACCGCGACGACCGGCGCCTGGGCACGCCACTCGGGCCGCCGCCGGGGGCTCGGCTGGACTCGGAGGCTCTCGGCTTCCGGGGCTGTCATGGTCGTACGTCTCCTGTTCGGCACCGCCCCTGACGGGTGCCTCAGGGTACCGCCGGGCGTACCCGGCGGTCACTTCGCGACGGGGGCCGCGCAGATCGCGACGCCGGGTTCCCAGACGCTGCCGAGCACCAGATGGCGGCCGGTCCGGCAGACGCTGGTGACCATGCGGAAGCCTGAGTTCCGGCGGGCCAGGTGGTGGACGACCCGGCCGTGGTCGTCGAGCGCGAGGACGGCGACCGTGCCGACGGGGCGGTAGGGGGCGTGCACGGCGGCCCGGGCGGCCGCCCGGCGGACGGCGAGGGGGCTGTGGTGGAAGACGTCGAGCGGGGGGTTGCGCGGGCCGGCGAGGGCGACCCAGACGAGGTCTCCGTCGCGCCAGATGTTGTCGGGCATGCCGGGGAGTTCGGCGAAGAACTCGGCGCGGCCCGCGCGCGGGCCGGTGAGCCAGTAGCGGGTGAGGCGGTATGCGCCGGTCTCGGCGACGATCAGGAAGGTGCCGTCGCCGCTCACGGTCAGCCCGTTGGCGAACTGGAAGCCGTCCCAGGCCACTTCGGCGGTACGCGCACCCGGTGCGAGGCGCAGCAGGCGGCCGGTGCCGCTGTGCTCGACGATGTCGCCGATCCACTGGTCGAGGGGGAACCGGCGGCTGGAGGCGGTGAAGTACACGGTGCCGTCGGGCAGGGCGACCACGTTGCTCGCGAACCGCAGCGGCTCCCCCTCGACCGTGTCGGCGAGGACGCGGACGGCGCCGTCGTCGAGGCCGACGCGCAGCAGGCCGCGCTCCGCGTCGCAGACCAGCAGGTCGCCATCGGGGAGGAGGTCGAGCCCGAGCGGGCGGCCGCCGGTCCGGGCGAGGGTCCGGACCCGGGCGGTGTCCGGGTCGCCGAGCCCGTCCAGGCGCAGGATACGGCCGTCCTCGACGCCGGTCAGGACCCGGCCGTCCGGATCCGTCACCACGTCCTCCGGGCCCCGGCCGCCGACGGCGACGTAGTGAAGGGGGACGAGGCGCGTGGGTCGGTCCATGAGACCCATGGTGGCAGGGGTAACCGCTCTCACCAGCCCTTCTCGAACATCCGGGCCACTTCGGCCATCCGGATCTCGTCGCGCCGGTAGTAGACCCGGTGCCGGATGCGCTTGGTGCGGAGCAGGCCGAGCCGGGCCAGCAGGTCCAGATGGGCGCCGGCGACCTTGCGGGAGACCCCGAGCTTGGCGGCGACGGCCCGGACGGTGACGCCGTCCTCGGCGAGGTCGGCGTGGCGCTGGGGCGGGAAGTGGGCCGCCGGATCCTTGAGCCAGTCCAGGATCTCCAGGCGGCTTGCGCGCGTGGCGTTCCTCAGCATCCGACCGGCCTCCGTCCCTGCCTCCTCGCAGTGTGTGTTCCCACTGTCCCGCAGCCGAAGCGCCCACGCGCAGGAGTCCGTTGCGATGTCCGAGATCGAACGGCCGTACGGGATCGGCCGGTCGTGGCCTTGCCCGCGCTCCGGATCCCGGGCAGGGCGGAGGGGCCCGGCCGTCCCCTTACGGCCGGGCCCCCGTCAGCGGTGGCTCAGCGGTGGCTGAACCACGCCATGGAGGACAGCGCCTTGTCGTCGTAGCCGAACAGGGCCTGGTTCTCCCAGCCGTTGCCGGACGTGGCGTCGGTCGGGTCCCAGCCGTTGCCGGTGACGGCGGTCCAGGTCGCCTCCCAGTAGAAGACGCCGAGGCCACGGCCGTTCGGGACCGCCTCGACGATGCTCGCGACGGCGTTCATCCAGGCCAGCTGCCCCGCGGCGGTGGCCGGGTAGCCGGTGACCAGCTCGCTGCTGGTGTCGATCTGGTTCTCCAGCGAGTCGTCCTGGGCCAGGGTGAACGGGTAGGCGGTCTCGGCGACGAAGACCGGCTTGGAGTAGCGGGAGGCCACGTCGTCCAGGGTGGTCTGGGCGGCTGCCAGCGAGCCGTGCCAGTAGCCGTAGTACGACAGCCCGATCACGTCGTAGTTGATGCCGTAGGTCCTGGCGTTGTCGAACCACCAGCGGACGGTGGCGTCGTCGCCCGCGTTGGCCAGGTGCAGGGCGACCCTGGTGGCGGAGGAGACGGCCTTGGCGGCGCTGTAGCCGGAGTTGATCAGGCCGGCGAGCTGGGACCAGTTGTCGGTGGAGCCCTCGGACCAGAGCATGCCGCCGTTGATCTCGTTGCCGATCTGGACCATGTCGGCGGTGGTGCCCTGGGACTTCAGGGCGTTGAGGACGTCGTACGTGTGGTTGTACACGTCGGTCTTCAGCTGGCTGTAGGAGTCGCCCGCCCAGGCGGCGGGCTTGGTCTGCTTGCCCGGGTCGGCCCAGGTGTCCGAGTAGTGGAAGTCGACGAGGAGCTTCATGCCGGCCGCCTTGATCCGCTTGGCCATGGCCAGTACGTGCGCCTTGTCGCTGTAGCCGTCGGCCGGGTTGACCCAGACCTTCAGGCGCGCGTAGTTCATGCCGGCGTTCTTCAGGATGGTGACCGCGTCCCCGGTGGCGCCGGAGCTGGCCCGGTAGACCCCGCCCTTGGCCTCGCTCTTGGCCAGTGAGGAGATGTCCGCGCCCTTGACGGACAGGCCCGTCGAACCGGGCGCGAAGGTCAGGTCGTCGACGTTGATCCAGTTGCCCGCGTTGGCGTCCGAGTAGATGCTCACGGTGCACTGGTTGTTGGTGACCGCGACCGACGTGACGATCCGCACCCAGCTGCCGGCGGAGACCGGCAGGTCGGTCCTCTGCTCCGAACTGCCGCAGTTCTTCAGGGATATGTACGCGGAGTTCTGACCGCCGCTGGAGCGGACCCAGGCGGTGAGGGTGTAGTTCCCGTTGGTCAGGCCCGACAGGTACTGGTAGGTCTCCACCTTGTAGGCGGAGGCCGAGTAGTGGCTGAGGCGGTAACTGCCGCTGTGGCCGCCGGACTCGGTGTACGAGGCGCCCGTGTCGCCGTACTCCGACCAGCCGGTGGGCGTGGCCACGCCCGCACCGTCCGACTCGAAGCCGCCGTTGGTGAGGGTGCTCGCCGCCTGGGCGGTCTGCGCCGGGAGGGCGGTGAGGGCGAGCCCGGCCAGGAGCGGCAGCAGCAGGGCCCTGAGGGTGCGTCTGGGATGGAACATCATCGTCCGTCGTCCCTTCGACGTGACTGGGGTGGGGTGTCCTCCGGCGGGGCCGGAGGAGGCCCCCTCCGCCCGCGGCTCTCGTGGCACTCGCGGACGGAGGGGAGTCGGTGCGGGGCCGGGCCGGCGGCGCTGCCCGGCCGGGCGGGCTCAGCCGTCGAGTCGCACGACCCGCACGGTGCCCGCGGGAACCGCGAGGCGGCCCGCGGCGCGCTCGCCCGTCAGCAGCTCGGTGCCGTGCGACTCGAGGGGCACCTTGGCGTCGGTGGCGGTGTGGTTGATCGCGAACAGGAAGGAGCCGGACTCGCCGGCGCGGCGCACCACCTCCACGTCGCGGGGCAGTTCGGCGCGCGGCGCGATCCGGGCGTCCTCGGCGGCCCGGCCGAGCAGGGCGTCCAGGCCGTGCGCGTCCAGGCGCGTCGACACGTACCAGGCGGTGCCCTCCCCCAGCCGGTGCCGGGTGACCGCGGGCCGGCCGGCGGTGAGACCGTCGGCGTAGCTCCAGACGGTCTCGGCGGTGCCCGGGACGACGAACTCGGTCCAGACGTCTCCGATGAGCTCGGGTACGTCGGGGCCGTCGGGGCCGGTGAGCCTGACCCGCTGGTCCTTCAGGAGCGGGGAGAACTCCTCGACCGTGAGGCCCAGGGTCTCGCGGAGGGTGCCCGGGTAGGCGCCCTCGTGCACCGCGTCGTGCTCGTCGACGATCCCCGAGAAGTACGAGACGACCAGCGTGCCGCCGTTCTCGACGTACTCGCGGAGGTTGTTCCCGGCCGCCTCCGTCATCAGGTACAGGGCCGGTACGACGACAAGGGGATAGGCCGACAAGTCGCTTTCCGGGTGGGCGAAGTCGACGGTGAGGTGGCGGTCGTAGAGGGCCTCGTAGAAGGCGTCGGCGCGTTCGCGCGGGTCGTGGTCCTCGCTGGGGCGCCACTGGAGGTTCTGCGCCCACCAGGACTGCCAGTCCCACAGGACGGCGACGTCGGCCCGGGTCCGGGTGCCCCTGATCTGGGTCAGCGAGTCGATGGCGGCGCCGAGTTCCACGACCTCGCGCCACACGCGGGTCTCGGTGCCGCCGTGCGGGAGCATCGCGGAGTGGAACTTCTCGGCGCCGCGCCGGGACTGCCGCCACTGGAAGAACATGGCGCCGTCGGAGCCGCGGGCCACGTGCGCGAGGGAGTTGCGGGCCATCTGGCCGGGGCCCTTCGCGGGGTTGCGGGGCTGCCAGTTGACGCCCGAGGTGGAGTGTTCGAGGAGCAGCCAGGGGGCGCCGCCGGCCACCGAGCGGGTGAGGTCGGCGGCCATGGCGAGGTTGACGTGGGTGCGGCGGCCGTCGGTGATCAGGTAGTGGTCGTTGGTGACCAGGTCGACCTCGCGGCCCCAGGCCCAGTAGTCGATGGAGTCGCACTGGCTGAGGGCGGTCATGAAGTTGGTGGTGACCGGGACGCCGGGCGAGAGGCGGTGCAGGATGTCCCGCTCCATGCGGAAGTTCTCGCGGATGGTGGCGTCGGCGAACCGCTTGTAGTCGAGGGCCTGGCCTGGGTTGACCACGGTCGGGGTGACGCGCGGCGGGTTGATCTGGGCCAGGTCGGTGTAGTGCTGGCCCCAGAAGGCCGTGCCCCAGGCCTCGTTGACGGCGTCGACGGTGCCGTGGGCACCCGCGAGCCAGCGGCGGAAGTGGGCGGCGCAGGAGTCGCAGTAGCAGGCCGAGACCGGGACGCCGTACTCGTTGTGGACATGCCACAGCGCGAGGGCCGGGTGGTGGCCGTAGCGCTCGGCGAGGCGGGTGGTGATGTTCGCGGCGGCGGCACGGTAGTCGGCGTTGGAGTGGCAGATGGCGCCGCGCGAGCCGAACTCGTGGCGCACGCCCTCCGCGGTCACCGGCAGGGCCTCGGGGTGGGCGCGGTAGAACCAGGCGGGCGGTGCCACGGTGGGGGTGCCGAGGTCGACGCGGATGCCGTTCTCGTGGAGCAGGTCGAGGACCCGGTCGAGCCAGCCGAAGTCGTACTCCCCCGGCGCCGGCTCCAGCAGGGCCCAGGAGAAGATCCCGACGCTCACCATCGCGACCCCGGCCTCGCGCATCAGCCGGACGTCCTCGTGCCAGACGCTCTCCGGCCACTGCTCGGGGTTGTAGTCCCCACCGAAGGCGAGCCTGGTCAGGCCCCTGGGGGTGGTGTCCGGCATGGATCTCTCCCGTTTAATCGATCATTTGGGAACGTTCACACACATCGATCGTGGCGTGAGCCCAACATAACCGCACAGCAACAACCATTGACAAGTGTCCGGGATGTTTCTCTACTGTGAACGCTCACAGAGCATGACACGGACTCGCGACGGGCGATGATCCGGGTCTGAGAACGCTCACACACCATCTGCAGGGCAGGTTCCCGCGACGTGCGGGGGCCCAGGTCAGGGGAGAGATCCATGCCGCACACGAAGCGCCGCCGCCTCGTGACAACCGCCGTCGCCGTCTCGCTCGGCGCCACCGCCCTCGCCGCCTGCGGCTCGTCCGACGACAGCAAGGCCGACTCCGGTCCTGTCTCGCTGACGTACTGGGCCTGGGCGCCCGGTATGGACAAGGTCGTGGACCTGTGGAACAAGGGCGAGGGCAAGAAGGAGCAGATCACCGTCACGGTGAAGAAGCAGGCGTCCGGCGACACGCTGGTGACCAAGATCCTCACCGCGCACAAGGCGAAGAACGGCCCCGACCTGGTGCAGGCCGAGTACCAGGCGCTCCCGACTCTGGTCTCCAACGACGCGGTCGCCGACATATCCAAGTCGGTCGGCGACGCGAAGTCGAAGTTCGCCGACGGCGTCTGGCAGCAGGTCACGCTGGGCACGGACGCGGTGTACGCGGTGCCGCAGGACATCGGCCCGATGATGTTCTACTACCGCGCGGACCTCTTGTTCTCCGCCAACGACTCGGGCCTCTTCGCAGGTCTCGCCCAGCAGGCCGGCGCCAAGTGGTGGACCACCTCCGGCGACAAGTGGAAGGTCGCCATCGACGACGCGGCCACCCAGAAGGTCGCCAGGTTCTGGGGCGGTCTGGTCAAGGAGGGCGTCATCGACAACCAGCCGATGTACACCCCGGCCTGGAACAAGGCGCTCGACACCGGCAAGCAGATCGCCTGGGTCTCGGCCGTGTGGGCGCCGGGCACGCTGACCACGGCCGCGCCCGACACCAAGGGCAAGTGGGCGATGGCCCCGCTCCCCCAGTGGTCCGCGTCCGAGAACGTCACCGGCAGCTGGGGCGGCTCCTCGACCGCCGTCACCACCGACTCCAAGCACCATGCGGCCGCCGCCAAGTTCGCGGCCTGGCTGAACACCGACGGCGAGGCGCTCAACGCGCTGGCCAAGGAGGGCGGCATCTACCCGGCCGCGACGAACGCCCAGACCAGCGGCGCCTTCGCCACCTCGCCCGACTACTTCTCGAACCAGTCGGACTTCTACGCCAAGGCCGCCGAGATCGCGAAGACCACGGCGCCCTCCGCCTGGGGCCCGAACGTGAACGTCGCCTACACGTCCTTCAACGACGCGTTCGGCGCCGCCGCGAAGAGCAAGTCGGACTTCACCGCCGCCCTGAAGAAGATGCAGGACGACACGGTCGCCGACATGAAGAAGCAGGGCTTCGAGGTCTCTCAGTGACCAGCCCCACCGTCCGGAAGCCGTACGGGGTCAAGGGGGCCCCGTACCGCCACCCGTCTCCCACCACCACCCTCAGACGAGCGCGGAGCGCCCCCTACTTTTTCCTCGTCCCCGCCGCGGTCCTCTTCGCCCTGTTCTTCGCGCTGCCCATCGGGTACGCGCTCTGGCTCAGCTTCCGCAAGGTGCACGTGTCCGGGCTCGGCCTGGGCGCGGGTGCCCGCACGGAGGTCTGGGCCGGCCTGGAGAACTACCGGGACGCCCTCACCGACAACGAGTTCTACGAGGGTGCGCTGCGCGTTCTCGGCTACGGCTGCATCGTCGTCCCGGTGATGCTGGGCCTCGCCCTCCTGTTCGCCCTGATGCTCGACTCCGAGCGGGTCCGCCTCGCCCCGTTCACCCGGCTCGCGATCTTCCTGCCGTACGCCATCCCCGGTGTGGTGGCCGCGCTGCTGTGGGGCTTCCTGTACCTGCCGGACGTCAGCCCCTTCTACTACGTGCTCGCGAAGCTGCACCTGCCGCAGCCGAACCTGCTGGACGGCGGGCCGCTGTACCTGGCCCTGTCCAACATCGCGGTGTGGGGCGGCACCGGCTTCAACATGATCGTCATCTACACCTCGCTCAGGTCCATCCCGGCCGAGGTCCACGAGGCGGCGAAGCTCGACGGCGCCACCCCGCTGCAGACCGCCCTGCGGATCAAGATCCCGATGGTGGCGCCCTCGCTGGTGCTCACCTTCTTCTTCTCGATCATCGCGACGCTGCAGGTGTTCAACGAGCCGATGACCCTGAAGCCCCTGACCAACTCGGTCAGCACGACCTGGAGCCCGCTGATGAAGGTGTATGTCGACGCCTTCGCCAAGGGGGACATCTACTCGGCGGCGGCCGAGGCGACGCTGATCGCCCTCGCCACGCTCGCGCTGTCCTTCGCGTTCCTGCGGGCCGCGAACCGCCGAAACAAGCGGGACGCCAGTCAAGGAGGTGCACCGTGAGTTCTCTTGCCGTCCGCAAGGCCGCCCCGGCCGCCGGCACGACGCCCGGCACCGCCCAGGGGCCGCCGCTGCGCCGCCGTGTCGCCCTGATCCCGACGGCCGTCCTCGTGCTGGGCGCGGTGTACACGCTGCTGCCGGTCGCCTGGGTGGTGATCGCCTCCACCAAGTCCGGCAGTGAGCTGTTCTCCACGTTCACGTTCCTGCCCGGTACCGGCTTCGCCCAGAACCTCAAGGACCTCAGCGCCTACCGGGACGGCATCTACTGGCAGTGGATGGCCAACTCCGCCCTGTACGCCGGTCTCGGTGCCGTGGTCTCGACGTGCGTGTCGGCGGTCAGCGGCTACGCCCTCGCCGTCTACCGGTTCAGGGGCCGGGAGGCGATCTTCAACGTGCTGCTCGCGGGCGTCCTGATGCCCCCGGTCATCCTCGCCATCCCGCAGTACCTGCTGCTCGCCAAGGCGAACCTCACGGACTCCTACCTGTCCGTGCTGCTCCCCCAGATCCTCACCCCCTACGGTGTCTACCTCTCGCGGATCTACGCGGCCGCGGCCGTCCCCGCCGACGTGGTGGAGGCCGGACGGATGGACGGGGCCGGCGAGTGGCGGATCTTCACCCGGATCGCGCTGCCGATGATGATCCCCGGCATGGTGACGGTGTTCCTGTTCCAGTTCGTGGCCATCTGGAACAACTTCCTGCTGCCGTACATCATGCTGAGCAACGACGAGCGGTTCCCGCTCACCCTCGGTCTGTACACGCTCCTGATGCAGGGCGCCAACACCCCGGCCCTGTACACCCTGGTGATCACCGGCGCGTTCCTGGCCGTACTGCCGCTGATCGCGCTCTTCCTGGTCATTCAGCGCTTCTGGAGCCTTGACCTGCTGTCCGGGGCCGTAAAGTCATGACCATGAGCAGTAGTGCGGGGGGCCGGCGCAAACCGCCGACGATCCACGACGTGGCGCGCGAGGCCGGTGTCTCCCGGGGCACCGTCTCGCGGGTGCTCAACGGCGGGCACTACGTCAGCCCCGCCGCCGCGGAGGCGGTCAACGACGCCATCCGCAGGACGGGGTACGTCGTGAACCGGCACGCCCGCTCGCTGATCACCGGACGCTCGGACTCGGTCGGCTTCCTGCTGACCGAGCCGCAGGAGCGGTTCTTCGAGGACCCGAACTTCAACGTCCTGCTGAGTGGCTGCACGCAGGCGCTGGCGAGCCACGACATCCCGGTGCTGCTGATGCTGGCGGGCACGAAGGACGAACGGCGGCGGATCACCCGGTACATCACCGCGGGGCACGTCGACGGGGTGCTGCTGGTGTCGAGTCACTCCGGTGACCCGGTCGCGGAGGAACTGCGCGAGGCGGGCGTACCGCTGGTGGCCTGCGGCAAGCCGATCGGGCTCGGCTCGAAGGTCAGCTATGTGGCCGCCGACGACCGGGACGGCGCCCGGGACATGGTCCGGCACCTGCTGGACGTGGGGCGCCGCCGGATCGGCATGATCACCGGGCCGCTGGACACCCCGGGCGGTGTGGAGCGGCTCGCCGGGTACAAGGAGGTGCTCACCGAGGCGGGCATCGCGGTCGACGAGGCGCTCGTCGTGCCCGGGGACTACAGCAGGGCGAGCGGCGAGGCGGGGGCGGAGCGGCTGCTCGCGCAGGCCCCTGACCTGGACGCCGTGTTCGTGGCCTCCGACCTGATGGCGCAGGGCGTGCTGGCGGTGTTCCAGCGGGCCGGCCGGCGGGTGCCGGATGACATCGCTGTCGGCGGTTTCGACGACTCCCCGGCGGCCACCGCGGTGACGCCGCGGCTCACCACCATCCGCCAGCCCTGGGACCGGATCAGCAACGAGATGGTCCGGGTGCTGCTCGCCCAGATAGGGGGCGAGGACCCGGCGGCGGTGATCCTTCCGACGGAGCTGGTGCGACGCGACTCTGCGTAGGCCGGGCGCGGTCCGGGGTGCCGGGGCGCGTCGTCGGGCGGGTGCGGTCCGGGCAGGGGCCGGCCGCGCAGTTCCTCCCCCAGCCGAAGGCTGGGGGTACCCCCAGCGCCCCTTCGGGGCGCTTCCGCAAGCGGTCAGGATTGGAGAAGCCGCGGTGGGCGGGCCCGTCCTAGCGTTAGATCACCGGCCGGAAAGCGCCGGTTCCCTTATCGCGAGGAGTGAGAGCGCCATGAGCGAAGGCGTGCAGACGATCATCTACCCCGTCAAGGACGCGGCGCGGGCCAAGGCACTGTTCGGTGCGTTGCTGGGTGTCGAGCCGTATGCCGACGAGCCGTACTACATCGGGTTCAAGGCCGCCGGGCAGGATGTCGGCCTCGACCCGAACGGGCACGCCCAGGGCCTGACCGGGCCGACGCCGTTCTGGCACGTCACCGATCTGCGGGAGCGGCTCGCGGCGCTGCTGGCGGCGGGCGCCGAACTGGTCCAGGACGCGCGGGACGTGGGCAACGGGCGGCTGGTCGCCTCGGTGAAGGACGCCGACGGCAACATGGTGGGGCTGCTCCAGGGCCCGGTGGCCTGAGACTGCTTGCACCCGCACTAGTTGCGCACTCAACAATAGGCTCCATCGGTGTTACGGTGCGGGTATGGCAGTGAAGACGGCCGAGGCCCGGCTCGAGGAACAGTGGCGGGACATCCTGTCGGTGCACGCGCGCACCATGTGCGAGATCGACCGGGTGCTGCATCCGCACGGGCTGGGCGCGAGCGACTTCGAGGTGCTCGACCTGCTCGCCACCGAGACCCCGGCCGAGGGTGACCACTGCCGGGTGCAGAACCTGGTGGGCCGGGTCCACCTGAGCCAGAGCGCCCTCTCCCGGCTGATCGGACGGCTGGAGAAGGACGGCCTGGTGGAGCGTTCGGTCTGTGTCGAGGACCGGCGGGGCGTATGGGTCGCGCTCACCCCGAAGGGCCGCGCCCTGCACGCCGAGGTACGGCCGCTGCAGCGGGCGGTGCTGGGGCGGATGCTCGCAGGCGCGGGCGACTAGAGCGCGAACTCGATCCCGTCGGGGAGGACCTCGACGCCCTCCGCGGCGACCTGGGCGCGGGCCCTGGAGGCCGGGTCCACCAGGGGGTTGGTGTTGTTGAGGTGGGTGTAGATCCGGCGGGTGCGGGGATGGCGCGCGAGGGCGGCGAGGCTGCCGTGCGCGCCGAAAACCGGGAGATGGCCCATCGCCGCCTGCCGGCGGGGACCGGAGCGGACCGTGGTGCCCATCTCGCGGGCGGTGAAGAAGGTGCCGTCCAGCAGGACGCAGTCGGCCTCCGCGCAGAGCTCGTCCAGGACGTCGCTCCAGGAGCCGACGCAGGGCGCGTAGAGCAGCACTCCCCCGGTGGCCAGGTCCTCGATGCGGTACGCCGTGACCCAGCGGCCGTCGGCCTCGGCGAACGCGGCCGGGACGTACGCCGGGACCTTGGCGCCGACCGGGTGGGCGGTGACGACCAGGCCGCCGGCCAGTACGAAGCCCCCGTCGGCCAGGCTGTCGGCCCACTCCCAGGGGGCGTAGCGGTCCAGGGCGCCCCGGGCCGGGGCCAGCACCGTCCGCACCGGCGGGGCCGCGTACACCTTGAGGTCCGGGGCGCCGCGCAGCACGGTCAGGCCGGTGACGTGGTCGGCCTCCGCGTCGGTGAGCAGCACGCCGCGCACCGGGGTGTCCCGGGGGCCCGGCCCCGGCCACAGCGCGGCCGTGGCGGTGAGCTGGCCGCGGATGTCCGGGGAGGCGTTGAGCAGCCACCAGTCCCGGCCGTTGCCGGTCAGCGCGACGCACTCCTGGGTCCGGGAGGGCAGCTTGCCGTCCCGGGCGGCGGCGCACAGCGCGCACGCGCAGTTCCACTGTGGGAACCCGCCCCCGGCGGCGGTACCCAGCAGGACGACCCTCACGACGATCCGCCCCTCTCGCTCTCCCCGGCCCCTGCTGGGATCTTCCCTCAGGATGCGCCGCGCTACCCGCGGACGGGGGGAACTTCCGGCCGTCCTCCGGGCGGCTGCCGGTCCATTGGGCGCAACGGCGGGATGGGCTGCGACGGGAAGTCGCGGGAGCCGGTCCACAGCGCCGGTACGGCGTCGCAGCGGCGGCACAGCTCGTAGGCGACCGCCTCGTAGTTGACGCGCCAGCCGTGGAAGTGCGGCCAGGCCTCCGCGGTGCCGCGTTCGGCCCGGAAACCGGTCTTCTCCAGCATGGTCACGGCCTCCTCGAACTCCGCGTAGGTGAGCTCGATGGGGGCGTCGGGGGCCGGGTCGGTGTCGAAGGTCGCCCGCACGGAGGCGGCGATGTCACGCAGCGCGGTGAACCCGGCGCGCAGCACCAGCCGGGCCTCCGGCGGGGCGGAGCGCGGGGCGAGCGCGAGCTGCATGGCCGCCGCGTCCATGACGGCGATCAGGCCGACCAGCCAGCTGCGGTAGGGGCGCGGCGAGCGGAACGCCAGCAGCACGGGATAGGTGGCGTGGCTCTCCCCCATGTCCGCGGCCAGCCGCTCCCAGGAGCGGTACAGCTCGGGCAGCGCGGTCTCGGTGTCGACGAGCCACTGCCGGGCGAGGATCTCCGGTCCCCAGGCGGGCTCGCCGGCCCGGGACTGCAGGAGGGTGACCTCCAGTTCGCGGCGGTTGTAGGCGGCGTACAGCGTGGGCAGGTAGGCGATCTGGAGCGCGATGACGACCGGCCCGCAGGCGGCGGCGACGAAGTCGAGCGCGGACAGCCGAAGCCGGGCGCCGCTGGCGAAACCCAGGGTGAACAGGCTGGAGCCCGCCTCCCGGAACGCGATGCTCCAGGACAGCGGGGAGAACGCGTACAGCAGCAGCCCGAAGCCGAGGAACGCCCCGCCGAGCCAGGCGGCGAGCATGCCGACCAGCATGAGCGGGGCGAGCCAGGTCTGGGCGCGGTCGATGGCCCGGTAGCCGCCGCGGTGCGCGGTGAAGCAGAGCAGGCGGCGCAGGCCCCACCACAGCCGGTACACCAGCACGGAGTACAGGCCCCGGGGGACCACGAGCGTGCGCAGGATGCTGCGCAGGACCAGGATCAGTACCAGCCCCCCGGCCACCCCGGAGATCCATTCCATGGGGCCATTCTGGCCCGCACGGCGGCCTCCCGGTGACCGGAGCGCCTTGTTCAGCCCGCCGGCCGGGCCAGCAGGGTGCGTACGCCCTCCGAGGTGAGCGTCAGGGCGTGCGCCGAGCTGCCGTCTATGGCGAGCGAGAGGTTGTCCTCGGGCCACTGCGAGGCGAGCGCGCCGAGCGGGACCACGCGGTAGCGCGAGACCGTCGGCAGCAGGCCGGTCAGCTCCCCTTCCGAGGTGAACACGGGGACGACGGGGTCGCCGTCGGGGCGCTCCAGGACGGGCAGGGCGATCATCGCGGGGTCGGCCGCCTCGGCGGCGTCGTCCGGGACCGGGACCAGCACGTCGCTCTGTGCGAGCGTGTCCAGGGCGGTGGTGTCCTCGGCGTTCACGGCCAGCGTGTCGAGCGCCCGCTGGGCCGGCGTCGGGAAGTCGTCGTGTGCGGGTGTCTCCATGGCAGATCCCCAGGTAGCGGTGGTGGTACCGGCCGCGGGTCCGGCGGGCACCGGGCGGCCACGGCACGCGTACCCGGTCGGGGCCGGGGCATGCACCGGTGGCCGCCCGGGCTCTCGCCGCCCTCCGGGAACAGCGCGCCCGGATCCGCAACGGCAACGGCTCGCGCCGGTGACGGTCGGCACCCGGACCGTCACCCGTGCGGCACGGGAGAGGGACAGCGGCGTCACCGGCGTGCTCGCCGGCAGGCCCGGACCCGGCCGCGACCCGGGGCGAGTGCGGGGAGGAAGCCGGGCGCCAGGGCGGCCAGGACACCCAGGTCGGCGTACGCCCAGGCAGCCCTGTCAGGTCGGCCGGCTCCCGGCGGGGTCGGTGACCAGGCCCCAGCCGAGGGCCGTCGCTGCGAGCGCGAGGAGCAGGGGCAGTAGAGGGACGTCGCCGTCACCCGCTGACCTGCGGCTCCGTCAACCGGGCGAGTGCGCAACCCGGTTGGGCCCGCCCGATTTGACACCGGCGACGGCCACCTCCAATCTGTGGTTATGAAATCCATTTTCAAAAGGAGGGCCGACTAGCGATGCGCGTTGCTTTCGTCGGCAAGGGCGGCAGCGGCAAGACGACGCTGTCCGCCCTCTTCACCCGTCACCTGGCACGGTCCGGCGCGCCGGTCGTCGCGATCGACGGTGACATCAACCAGCACCTGGCCCACGCCCTCGGCCTCGACGGGGACGAGCTCTTCGCGGCGCCGCCGCTGAGCGCGCGGACCGGTGAGATCAAGGACTACCTGCGGGGCACCAACCCCCGGATCGCGTCCCGGGAGGCCATGGTCAAGACGACGCCGCCGGGGCACGGCTCACGGCTGCTGCGGCTGCTGGGCGACGACGAGGTGCACTCCCGGCACGTCCAGGAGGTCGACGGGGTGCCGCTGATGGTCACCGGGGCCTTCGCCGGGAGCGACCTCGGGGTGGCCTGCTACCACTCCAAGCTGGGTGCGGTGGAGCTCTACCTCAACCATCTGGTGGACGGCCCCGGCGAGTACGTGGTCGTCGACATGACGGCGGGCGCCGACGCCTTCGCCTCCGGCCTGTTCACCCGCTTCGACATGACCTTCCTGGTGGTCGAGCCGACCCGCAAGAGCCTTTCCGTGTACCGCCAGTACCGGGACCACGCCGCCGGGTTCGGGATCCCGGTCGCCGTGGTCGGCAACAAGGTCACCGGCGCGGACGACCTCGCCTTCCTGCGCGAGGGGGTGGGCGACGACCTGCTGGGCCACTGCGAGCTGTCGCCGTACGTCCGCGCCCGGGAACAGGGGCGTGGCAGCGGTGCGCTGGAGCAGCACAACTCCCGGGCCCTGGAACGGCTGCGGGCCGCGGTGGACGCGCGGGTCAAGGACTGGGAGGCCTTCCAGCGGCATGCCGTGGAGTTCCATCTGCGCAACGCCGCCGCCTGGGCCGACGCGGCGACGGGCCAGGACCTGGCCGCCCAGGTCGATCCGGACTTCCGCCACGGACCGGCGGCGCTGCCCGCCTTCGCCTGACGGCCCCCGATCCCCTGCGGGCCCGGCCCGCCTTCGAACACGCCTTTCTCACCACCACTTCGAAAAGAACAGGACACCGTCACATGTCGCTCGACGTCTCCCCGCAGCTGCTCGCCGAAGCCGAGAACGGCACGGTGCGGGAGGAGGACTTCGTGGAAACCGTCCGTACCTCGCTGCCGTACGCGTACGGCCTCGTCGCCGGGCTGGCCGCCGAACTGCGCGCCGGCACTCTGGAGTTCGCCGACAACCAGACCCCGCCGCCCTCCGAGAAGGAACGCGGGCAGCTGCTGCGGGCGCTGTCCTCCGACGCGATCCGGGGCAGCCTGGAGCGGCACTTCGGGGTCGCCCTCGCCTTCCAGAACTGCCACCGGGTCGCGGTGTTCCCGCCGGAGGCACGGGGATGCGAGACGCACACCCGCTTCACCTCGACGCGCGCCCAGATCCTCAACCAGTCGCCGGAGTTCCGCGACTGCTGAGCTCCCGGTCGCCCGCAGGATCCGGGAGACCGCGTGGCGGCGGTCCGGCGGCCCGCCGGGGACAGGCCCCCGCGGAGGCGGTACTCGATCTCCGGCCCGCCTGGCAGGAACGTGCCGCCCACTGAGCGCCGCTGCGGGCGGCGGCATCCCGTCGGGGTGCCGCCGCTCTCCTCCGGTTCAGCCGGCGACGATCTCGGCGAACCGCTCCGCGCCGACGTTGCCCCCGGACAGGACGACCCCGATCCGGCGCGGCAGCGGCGCCACCCGGTGGGCGAGCAGCGCGGCCAGACCGCTGGCCCCGCTCGGCTCCAGGACGGTCTTCAGCCGCTCGAAGGCGAACCGCATCGCGTCCCGGATCTGGCCGTCGGTGACCAGGGAGATGTCGTCCACCAGGCGCTGGTTGACGGAGAAGGTCAGCTCGCCGGGGATGTCGGCCGCCTGCCCGTCGGCGATGGTCCTCGGCACCGGGATGGACACCCGGTGCCCCGCCGCCAGGGACCGCCTGGTGTCGTCGCCGGCCTCCGGCTCGACCCCGGCGACCCGGATCCCGGGCAGCAGGCCCTTGGCCGCGGTGGCACTGCCCGCGATCAGCCCGCCACCCCCGACGGGCACCACCAGGAGATCCAACTCGCCGACCTCCTCGATGAGTTCGAGGGCGGCCGTGCCCTGCCCGGCGATGACGTGCGGGTGCTCGTACGGCGGGATGAGCGCCAGCCCGCGTTCGGCGGCGAGGGCCTCGCCGATCGCGACCCGGTCGCCGGTGTAGCGGTCGTACGTCACGATCTCCGCGCCGTATCCGGCGGTCGCCTCCAGCTTGGCGCGCGGGGTGTCCTCGGGCATCACGATGACGGCGGTGGTGCCGAGTTCACGGGCGGCGAGGGCGACGGCCTGGGCGTGGTTGCCGGAGGAGTAGGCGGCGATCCCCTTGGCCAGCTGCCCGGCGGAGAGCCGGGAGGCGGCGTTGTAGGCGCCCCGGAACTTGAACGCTCCGATGCGCTGGAGGTTCTCGCACTTCAGGAAGACCTCGGCGCCGACCAGCTCGTCCAGGGTGCGCGAGCGCAGCACGGGGGTGCGGTGGGCAACCCCCTTGATCCGCGCGGCCGCGTCGTGCACGTCCTGGAGGGTCACGGGCGGGGTGTCGGGCATCTTCGTCCTCCGTTCCGGGCGCCGGCGGGCGCCGGATGAGTGTCGACGGTCTGGAATTATTGTCTATCGTCTGGACAGGAAGTCCAGACCCGATCCCGGCGGGGGCACCGATGACAGACGGACCGGCAGCAGCGAGCGGCGCGGACGCGACCCGGACCGAGCAGGACGCGATCATCGCGGCGCTGTCCCCGGTCGCCGACGGGATCGTGGCGACCTTCGGCTCCTTCTGCGAGGTCGTCGTCCACGACTTCCGCCGCCCGGAACGCTCCGTCGTGGCCCTCGCCGGTACGGTCACCGGCCGGGGTGCGGGCGGGGCGATGAGCGAGATCGGCATGAAGCTGCTGGCGGCCGGCGACGACGCGCGCGACGAGCTGAACTACCTGACCCGCACCCGGGACGGGAAGCTGGTCAAGTCGTCCACGATGGTGCTGCGCGACTCGTCGGGCACGGTGTTCGGGGCGCTGTGCGTGAACCTCGACGTCACCGCCGTACACCAGGTGCACGCGCTGGTCGGCGGCCTCGCCGGGGTCACCGCCGCCCCGGAGGCACCGCCGACCACCACGTTCGGCGACGACATCGCCGCCGTACTGGACTCGATCGTCGACGCCCGCCAGCTCCGCCGGCCCAAGCCGTGGCCCCAGCTCGGCCGCGAGGAACGGCTGGAGCTGTTCCGGGACCTCGACCGGCAGGGCGTCTTCGCGGTGCGCGGCGCGGTCCAGCAGGTCGCGGGGCGCCTCGGCATCTCCCGAGCCTCCGCCTACACCTACCTGGCCGCGGCACGGGCCGACTGAGCGGCCGGGCCGTCAACCGATCGGTTGAATGCGGGTTCCACCGCCCGCGCGCGGCCCGATCCGTCCGGCCGACGCGGAGGTCCGGCCGGGGCGAGGAGAGTCGGCAGGGTCACTCACCCCAGGCAGAGAGGTCTCCGCACCGTGTCCAGCCTCAGCAGACGACGTGTCCTCACCACCGGAGCCGGAGCAGGTGCCGCCCTCGCCCTCGGCGGACTCACCACCGACGCCACCGCGGCGACGGCCGCCGGCCCGGGCGCGGGAGCCGAAGAGACCCGGACGCTCGACGAGTTGTACCGGGCCGCGCTCGCCGAGGGCGGCAAGCTCGTCGTCTACGCCGGCGGCGACACCCCGACCCAGCAGGACGCCACCAAGGCGGCGTTCCTGAAGCGCTTCCCGGAGATCGACCTGACGATCGTCGTCGACTACAGCAAGTACCACGACGTCCGCATCGACAACCAGCTCGCCACCGGCACCCTCGTCCCGGACGTCGTACAGCTGCAGACCCTGCAGGACTTCGTCCGCTGGAAGGAACGGGGCGAACTGCTGCCCTACAAGCCTGCCGGTTTCGCCGCTGTCCACGACGGGTTCAAGGATCCGCAGGGCGCCTGGGTCGCGGTCGCGGCCATCGCGTTCGGGTTCATGTACCGCGCGGACGCGGTCGGTCCGGACGCCCCGCGCACCCCGCTGGACCTGCTCGACGCCAGGTGGAAGGGCAGCATCGCGTCGTCGTACCCCCATGACGACGACGCCGTCCTCTACCTCTACGCGTTGTACGCCCAGACGTACGGCTGGGAGTGGGTGGCGCGGCTCGCCGCGCAGGACGTACGGTTCGCCCGCGGCAGCAACTCCCCCGGCGACGCCGTCGGTTCGGGACTGAAGCCGATCGGGGTCGGCGGCGCCGGCGCCCCGCTCGGGACCGGTCCGGTCCGCTGGGTGCTGCCCGAGAAGGCGCCGTTCATGGCCTGGGGCCAGCGCGCCGCGATCCTCCGGCGGGCCGCCCGGCCGGCCGCCGCCAAGCTCTACCTCAACTGGCAGCTCTCCCGGGCCCAGCAGCAGGCCTCCTTCAACGGCTGGTCGGTGCGCACCGACGTCACGCCGCCGGCGGGTCTCAAGCCGATCTGGGAGTACCCCAACGCCCACGTCGACGGCTTCCCCCGCTTCATGGCCGACCGGGCGGCGGTCGAGCGCTGGAAGCAGACCTTCGCCCTGTACTTCGGCGAGGTGACGGGCGCCGCCACGCCCGGGTTCCTGGGGCTGCGTCCGGGCGCCTGACCGCGGCAGCCCTTCACACCGGTCATACAGGCCACGGATAGACTCGATCACCCAGTCCGAGGAGATCCGTGGGGGATCCGCCGTGCCCGACCCACTTCCCTCCGGGCCGCGCGGTTTCCGGCTCCGGCTCGAACACGCCCCGCACCTGATGTTCTTCGTCATCCTCGGCACCGCCGTCGGCCGGCTGCTGGAGCTGCGCAGCGCGCTCTGCGTGGACGTGGTCCTCGTCAGCGCGCTGCTGGCACTGGTGTACTCGGCGGGCCTCGCGGTGTGGCACCGGCTGGGCCGGGCCGGACGGCACGGCTGGGTGGTGGCGCTGCTCGGCCTGTGGGCGGTGCTGGTGCTGCTCACCCCGCAGCCCCTGACCGCGGCGTACGCCTGGTGCGGTGTGCCGCTGGCGCTGGCCGCGCTGCGGGCCCTCGGGCAGCGCTCGGCGGTCGCCGCGGTGGCCGTCATCACCGTCGTGCTGGGCGGGCGGCTCGTCGGGACGGCCCACCGGTTCGACCCGGAGATGGGGCTGATCCCGGTGGCGGCCGTGTGGGGCACGGTGGCCCTCTACCGGACCCAGCAGCGCGACTCGGCCGAACGGCGGCGGCTGATCGAGGAGTTGCGGGGTACGCGGGCGGTGCTGGCCCGGCAGCAGCGGCAGGCCGGGGTGCTGGCGGAGCGCACCCGGATCGCCCGCGACCTGCACGACACACTGGCCCAGGAGCTGGCGGGCGCTCTGATGCTGCTCCAGGCGGCCGAGCGGGACTGGGAGAGCCGGCCGGCCACCGCCCGTACCCGGGTCCGGACGGTGGCCGACGCCCTGGGCGCCCATCTCGCGGAGACGCGCCGCATCATCCACGGCCTCACGCCGAGCTCGGTCGCGGAGAGCGGGCTGGCGGAGTCGCTGCGGCGGCTGTGCGAGCGGGCCGAGGCCGAGGGGACCGCGGCACGGGTGCGGTTCCGGCACACCGGTCGCGGGCCGGTCGACGAGCACACGGCCACCGCGCTGCTGCGGGTCGCGCAGAGCGCGCTGGCGAACGTGCGCGAGCATGCGCACGCGGTGCATGTGCGGGTGGTCCTGCGGCAGCTGGCCGACCGGGTGGAACTCGAAGTCACCGACGACGGCACGGGGTTCGTCGTCGGCACGCCACAGGCGGCGGACCGGCCGACCCGTGGGCTGGGGCTTCCGGCGGCCCGGGCGCGGCTGCGCGAGCACGGCGGCGGACTGTACGTCACCAGCGCACCGGGCGGTGGCACCCGGATACACGCCGTCGTCCCCCTCCGTTCCCTCAGCCCCGCGCCCCCGGCCGGCGTCCGGTGAGCGGGCTGCGTCTGCTGATCGCCGACGACCACGCCGTGGTACGGGCCGGGCTGCGCGCCCTGCTGGAGGGCGAACCGGACCTGGTGGTGGTCGCGGAGGCCGGCAGCGCGGAGGAGGGGATCCGGCTGGCCGTGGAGCTGCGGCCGGACGTCGTTCTGATGGACCTGCGGTTCGCGACGGCCGCCGCGGGCGGGCTGGACGGCATCGAGGCGGCCCGCCGGCTGGGCACGGCGGCACCGGGGGTGCCGGTGCTGATGCTCACCAGCTACTCGGGCCGCGCCGACGTCCTGCGCGCGCTGGCGGCCGGCGCCCGCGGCTACGTCCTCAAGGCCGGTCCGCCCGAGGAACTGTTCCGGGCGGTGCGCGGCGCGGCCCAGGGCACGGTCGCCCTCGCACCCGAGGTGGTCGGCAGCCTCGTGGATCAAGTGGTCAGCCCCGAACCTCAGTTGACGGACCGCGAGGTGGAGGTGGTGACCCTGCTGGCGCGGGGGCTGGGCAACCGGGCCATCGCGCAGTCGCTCTTCCTCGGCGAGGCGACCGTCAAGACGCATCTGGTGCGCATCTACCGGAAGCTGGGGGTCGAGAACCGGGCCGCGGCCGTGTCGGAGGCGGTACGACGCGGGCTGCTCGAAGTCGGCCGCCCGCACTAGCCGATCTCGACCACCCGCGCCCAGGCGGGCGGCGCGTCCGGTACGTAGTCGCAGTCGTCGTCCTGCCAGGACGTGCCGCCGTACTGCCGGGGGAACAGGCCCACCACCGTCCGGCAGGCGGGCTGCGTCTTCGGCCAGGGGGTCTGCCCGTCGGTGAGCGCCACCACGACGTCGGGCGCCGGCCGGGCCCGCAGCGCCTTGGCGAAGCCCGCGCGCAGGTCCGTACCGCCACCGCCGACGAGTGCGATGCCCTCCGCACGGCACAGCGGCTGCACGGTCCGGGCGGCCGCGTCGCAGGACAGCACGGAGACCAGGTCCCGGCGGCCGCCGACGGCGCGGGCGATCGCGGCCACCTCCAGCAGGGCGCTGCCCAGTTCGGCGTCGCTGACCGAGCCGGAGGTGTCGATGACGACCGAGACCCGGGGCGGGCGGCGGCGCAGGCTCGGGAGGACGACGCCGGGCAGGCCGGCCGATCGGCGCGACGGGCGGCCGTAGCTGTAGTCGTCGCCGGCGCCCGCGGCCGAGGCCGCCGAGCGGACCGCCGCACCCAGCAACTCCCGCCAGGGCTGCGGCGGATGGAAGGCGTCCTCGGCCCAGCGCCGCCAGCCGTCCGGGGTGCTGCCCGGGCGGCCGGTGATGGCCTGCGCCACCCGGAACCGGACCCCGTCCCGCTCCTGCTCGCTGAGACCGTGCGCGCCGTCCGGCCCCAGGTCCCACTCCCGGTCCCGGCCGTCGGCCCCGCTGCCGCAGTCCAGCCACGTGAGATCCTGCGTCAGCGGCCCGAGCCGGAACTCGCGCAGGTAGTCCTCCATCAACTGGCCCTCGGTCAGCCTCAGCATGTACGGCCGGACGGCGCCCCGGGGCTGCGCCAGCCCGTCGCCGTACGCGTCGTCGTTGATCTCCAGGTCGGCCGCGATGTTCATCCGCAGCCGCTCACCGGCCCCGCTCAGCCCGCGTTCCCGCGCCACCCGGTCGCTGCGCGCGTGGTGGTCGCGCAGCAGGTGCGACACCTCGTGCACCCACACCCCGGCCAGGTCCTCCTCCGGCATCCGGTCCACGAACGCGGGCGAGACGTAGCACCGCCAGTGCCTGTCGACGGCCATGGTCGGCACCCGCCGGTCCGCCACGACGTGCAGGGCGAACAGCGCCGTGGCGAGATAGGGCCGGGCCCGGGCGGCCTGGAGCCGGGCGGCGTAGAGCTTGTCCAGGTCCAGTGCCCCGGCCGGAACGGCACCCGGTACCGCGTCCGGTCCTGCGGTCGATCCGGTGCTCGCTTCGGCGCCCGGCCCGGCGTCCGGTCCGGTGTTCATCGGCCCGCCTTCGCCGCGACGCGTTCGGCGGCCCGGTCGGCCCGGCGGGAGACGCCCACCACTCCCGCGAGCCGTTCGATCGCCGCCGGGACGTCCCAGTCGTCCCGGCGCAGCGAGGCCAGGGTGGTGGCGGGGACGACGACGAGGTCGGGGGCTCCGGTGTCCAGGGCCCGCACCAGCAGGGCCCAGGCCGCGTCCCAGCGGGCCCGCTCCGGCCGTTCGCGGACCGCGGCGACCACGCCGTCGAGCACGGCCTGGCGCAGGTCACCGCGCTCGGGCAGGTCGGCCGCGGCCGGGTCGGCGAGCAGCGTCTCGGGGTCCGGGAGCTCCATCCGGTCGACGCTCGCGAGCAGTTCGAGTCCCGGGCCGTCCCCGACCGTTCCCCTGACGAGGAGGGAGAGCACGTCCCGGGAGGAGCCGGCGGCGTGCGCGAAGGCGACCAGGCGCAGGGTCATGTCCCAGCTGCGGGGTGACGGCCAGGCGCCGCCCCGGCGGATCTCGCCGTTCGGCAGCCGGTGCACGAGCGTGGGGCGGGTGGCGAGCAGGCCGCAGACCGCGCGGCGCGCGAAGTCCACGGCGGCGGGCAGCCGGTCCGGGTCGAGCCGGGGCAGGGTGGCCCGGGGCCAGGTGCCGCCGAGACCACGGACGACGACCTCGTGGTCGTGGGCCCACTGGAGGTGCACGAACCGGTTGGCCAGCGGCGGGCTCAGCTCCCAGCCGTCGGCGGCCGAGGACCGCGGGTTGGCGGCGGCCACGATCCGTACCCCGGGCGGGAGCCGGAGAGCGCCCACGCGACGCTCCAGGACCAGCCGGAGCAGGGCGGCCTGTACGGCGGGGGGTGCGGTGGACAGTTCGTCGAGGAACAGCAGGCCCCGGCCGGCCTGCACCAGCCGTACCGCCCAGTCCGGTGGGGCCATCGGGACGCCCTGGACGGCCGGGTCGTCACCCACGACGGGCAGACCGGAGAAGTCGGACGGCTCGTGGACGCTGGCGATCACCGTGGTCAGCGGCAGGTCGAGCGCCTCCGCCAGCCGGTTCAGGGCGGCGGTCTTGCCGATGCCGGGCTCGCCCCACAGGAGGACGGGCAGGTCGGCGGCGACGGCGAGGGTGAGCGCCTCCAGCTGCGCGTCGGGCCGGGGTTCGGTGGTGGAGTCGCCGAGCAACGCCGACAGGGCGTCCGCGACGGCGAGCTGGTCGGGGGCATGAGAGGTCATGAGTGATCACCTGGGGATGTGAGAGGGCACGTGGGTGGGTGTCAGCGCCGGTTGGCGAGGCGTGGGCCCAGCCGCGGGTCGCGGACGGACTGGCGGCGCCGCGCCCGGACGGGCCCGGTGCGGGAACCGGCGAGGCCCGCCCGGTAGAGGCCGTAGGCGATCCGGCGTTGCGCGGCCGCCTCCAGCTCGTCCTTCAACGGGCCGTCGCGCAGCACGGCTTCGGGGCCCAGCAGTCCTTCGACGACGGCCAGCGCCCCGGCGGTGTCCCCGTGGTCGAGGCGCTCACGGACGCCGGTGAGGCAGTCGGGGCGGCGGTGCGCCTCGTCGATGACCCGCAGGCAGGGCAGTGGCGGACCGCCGAGCGCCACCAGGAGTTCCTCGCGCCGCAGTTCGTCCGGGGAGTGGTCCAGCGGGGAGAGCACCCCGTCGACCAGGCCGATGCGGTGCCGGGCGCCCCGGCACTCCACGAGGTCCGGGGGCCGGTCCGGGCCGGGGTACGGGTCCCGTCCGGCCGGGGAGTGCCCGGGGGCGAGTGCCGCGGCGACCAGCGGATGCAGTCGGCCGGCGTCGACCAGCCCGGCGCGCAGCAGCTCCAGATCGGGGAGGATCCAGGTCGCCGCGTCGGGCAGGACGGGTCGTGCACCGGTACCGGCGTCCCGGGCGGCGGTGTCCCGGCCGGCGGTCACGGTTCCGTCGGCCGCGAGGTGCAACGCGAGCCGCTGCCGGCCGCCCAGGCGTACGACGACGGTCCCGCTGTCCCGCCCCTCGGCGCCCAGCACGATCCGCGCCTCGTCCGCCCACCGCTCCGTGGCACACAACTCCGCTTCATGGGCGGGAAGTTGCGTTACGAACGAGTGCCGTTCCCCGCCCGCCGACCGGTCGGCGCCCGACCGGGTCCGCAGCTCGTCGGCGGCATCCGCGTCCCACAGGTGCCGGTGCAGGTCGAAGCGGAACCGTCGGCTGGGTCGCGGATGCGGATGCCCCCGGGCCGCGGGCTCGCTCAGCGTGCCGTCCCAGAGCGCGAGGCCGATCCGCTGCCCGGCGTCCGCCCAGGCGGGCGGTGTCCGGACCACGAGGCACAGGGAGGCTTCCCCGGCGTCGTAGCGGGCGAGCGGCATCGTCAGCCCCGGCCGCAGCAAACCGTCGGGCGCGATCCTCGGCAGATGCCAGCGCAGCAGGTCGGGCGCCAGCCGGCGCAGGTCGGCACGGATCCGTTCCCGGACGTCCCGGCCCCGCGCACGGGCCAGGGCGCGCAGGTCGAGGTCTACGTCGAAACCGGCGGCGGCACAGGCCCCCGCCCAGTCACCGGCGGTGCGGCGGGCGGTCGCGGTCTCGATCATGGCGGGCGGCACGGCGAACTCGCGCACGCGCTGCCACAGGGAGAGCCGGGTGTCCCCGTCCGTGAGGTGAGTGGCCATCAGCACTCACCTGACGCGGACGGGACCCCCAATCTGACAGCAGAATGAGTGGTCATCGCCGGGAGCATACGACGGCCCCGTCCCGGTCCGCGAGGCAATTACGGGCCCCCGGCCCGCGCGTTCCGCGGACCACCCCGTCGAGGTGCAGCGTTCTGCCCGGGCGCGGCGTTGCGGCCGGCCGCCGCCGCACGGGCGACGCCCTTTCCCTGCCGGACTGTTGAGTCTTCGTCCAGCTGGCCCTAGGTGTTCTGTCCTGGGAGGTTGTGGACGGGTGAGGCAGGTCTCGGCTGAGGGATCTTGAAAGGGTGAGGGCCTTCCGGTTCGGTGTGGATGCGACGTCTACACCAACAGAGAGGCCCTCGTGGTCCACCGTAATGCACCCCTGACCGAGACCGGACGTCTGCGTCTGGCCCGCTGCGTCGTTGAGGACGGCTGGCCCCTGCGCCGGGCCGCGGAACGCTTCCAGGTCTCACCCACCACCGCCCAACGCTGGGCCGAGCGCTACCGGCAGTTCGGCGAGGCAGGCATAACCGACCGCTCCAGCCGCCCGCACCATAGCCCGCGCCGGACCCCGACCCGCACCGAGCGCCGGATCATCAAGGTCCGCGTCCTGCGCCGGTGGGGGCCGGCCCGTATCGCCCACCTGCTACGGCTGGCACCCTCCACCGTCCACCGCGTCCTGACCCGCTACCGGCTGGCCCATCTGGACCGGGCCACCGGCCGCGTCATCCGCCGCTACGAACGCGCAAGGCCCGGTGAACTCGTCCACGTCGACATCAAGAAGCTCGGCAACATCCCCGACGGCGGCGGCCGCAAGGTCCTCGGCCGGGCCGCGGGGCGCAAGACACGCTCCAACGCCGGCTACAGCTACCTGCACACCGCCATCGACGACCACTCCCGCCTGGCCCACAGCGAGATCCACGCCGACGAGAAGAAGGAAACCGCCACCGGCTTCTGGCGGCGGGCGCACGCCTTCTTCGCCCAGGCCGGGATCACGGTCGAGCGGGTGCTGACCGACAACGGCTCCTGCTACCGCTCGCGCGACTGGCGAGACCTGCTGGCAGCGGCCGGGATCGCCCACAAGCGCACCCGGCCCTACCGGCCCCAGACCAACGGCAAGGTCGAACGCTTCAAGTGCGCCACGAGGCGCTCTGTCGTATCCCCGGTGCAGCCGGGAGGAATTCGAGAGGAGGTTCCTGGGCCTGATGGCTTACCTGGATCCGAAAGGTGAAGGGGACCAGAGCATGCCAGAAAACCAGCAGTCGGGTCCAGGCGTCAGGAACGGTGTGCTGGTAAGGCCCGCGTGATATGGCGAGGGCTTGACTGCCTGAATCCTAATCTCCAGGAGATGGAAGCTCACATCCGCCGGAAAGATGTCCGAAACCGGCGCCAGCCCTGCGGAGTCCGCGTTGAACGGAATCCGCAACTCTCGGGGCCAGGAGCGATGCTCAATGAGGGCATTCAAGGAGATGAGTGGGGCGCCTACGTCACGCTATGACGTGCGACAGAGACGAACGTGGGATCGCCTAACGGGCGCGAGCCCCATGGCGACGGAGGCCCCGTAGTAGTCGCCGGAGTCACGACTGGCCAAGGAGGACGGGAAAACCGTCCGCATCGGGCGAAGGGGGCCAGGTGATCGGACACCCGAAGTCGGGAGGTATGCGAAATGCAGAGCGCCGAAACGGTGCTGGGTGTCCTGCGTGAGCGCGGCAGGCGCGGTCTGTCGTGCGAGGAACTGTATCGACAGATGTTCAACCCGCAGTTGTATCTGCTGGCTTACGGGCGTATCTACTCCAACAAGGGGGCGATGACACCGGGGGCCACGCGAGAGACCGTGGATGGCATGTCGATGGGTCGGATCGACCGCATCGTTGATGCGATGCGCCACGAGCGCTATCGGTTCCATCCCGCAAGGCGAGTTCACATCCCGAAGAAACAGAGCGGGAAAACTCGGCCTCTCGGCCTGCCGACTTGGTCGGACAAGTTGGTCGGCGAAGTGGTGCGTCTTCCTTTAGAGGCGTACTACGAACCGGTCTTCTCCGGCAGGTCCCACGGATTCCGTCCCCGGAAGGGCTGCCACACCGCACTGCGCGAAGTGGTCAACACCTGGACGGGGACGACCTGGTTCGTCGAGGGCGACATCGCCGACTACTTCGGGAGCCTCGACCATGAGGTCATGCTCCGGATCCTGGGCGAGAAGGTCCACGACAGCCCGTTCCTACGGCTGGTACGGAACATGTTGACGGCCGGATTCCTGGAGGACTGGACCTGGCACGCGACACTGAGCGGAGCCCCGCAAGGCGGCGTGACCTCACCCGTGCTGTCCAACATCTACCTGCACAAGCTGGACACCTACGTCGAGCAGACACTCATCCCGGAATACACCCGAGGCAGGCTCCGAGCACGCAACACGGAATACCGCCGGGTGGAGTCGGCAATCGTACGTGCCCGCCGCAGAGGTGACCGCGCTGAAGTGCGCTCGCTCTACCGGCAGTTGCACCGCCTCCCCAGCCAGGATCCCAACGATCCTGACTGTCGGAGGCTGCGATACGTACGTTACGCCGATGACACCCTCCTCGGGCTTGTCGGGCCAAGGGCCGAGGCCGAAGAAATCAAACAGCGACTGGCGACGTTCCTGCGTGAAGACCTCAAGCTGGAACTGTCGCAAGAGAAGACGCTGATCACCCACGCCCGAACGGGCAGAGCTCGATTCCTCGGCTATCAGATCTCGACGGCGAGCACAGACCGCAGAACGCGACGGCCGTCCACGACGGATCGACGTAACCGCCGATCCCTCAACGGGACGATCGTCCTGCACGTGCCCGCCAACGTGATCAAAGCTAAGTCCGCCCCCTACATGGCGCGCGGAGAACCCGCATGCCAGAACTCACTCGTGAACGAGACCGATCACGTAATCGTCGGAAAGTTTGCCATCGAGTACCGGGGCGTCGTCCAGTACTACCTGATGGCCGGTGACGTCTTCCGACTTCACCGGCTGCGCTGGGTCATGGAGACCTCCATGCTGCGGACTCTGGCGCGAAAGCACGGCTCGACGGTGTCGAAGATGGCGGCCCGCTTCAAGGCCAAAGTCCAGACACCCCACGGACCCCGCACCTGTTTCGAGGCTTGTATGCCACGGGACAACGGGAAGGAACTGGTGGCCCGATTTGGAGGGATTCCCCTCAAGCGGCAGAAGACGGCGGAACTGACCGACCGTCTGGCCGGCCCCGTCTATCCCCATAAAGAGCTGATCCGTCGGCTCCAAGGGAATCGGTGCGAAGTCTGCGAGCGGACAGGTGAGGTGGAGGTTCACCACATCAGGTCACTCAACGACCTCGTCCGGCTGGATGGGCCGTCCCCTGATTGGATGAAAATCATGGCCGGGCGCCGGCGCAAGGCCCTTGTGGTCTGCGGTGCCTGCCACGAGCGCATCCACATCAGGAAGCCAAGCACGATGCTCACGCAGTAGTCACTGGAGAGCCGGATGCTCGGAAACGGGCCCGTCCGGTTCGGAGGGAGGCCGAGCGGAAAAGGCCCTGCCAGCAGGGACCTCGCCGCTCGGCCGACCCTACCCGCACCCTGCTCGACGAATGGGCCTACGCCCGCCCCTACCGCACAGAGACCGAACGACGCGACGCCTTCCCCGCCTGGCTGCACACCTACAATCACCACCGCGGACACACCGCGCTGAAAGGGAAACCACCCGCCAGCCGCGTCCCTAGAAGGCTGATGAAGATCTTGGTGAGGGCTGTTCGGCCGTCAGGCCGGACAGCCCTCCGCTCATGCACTGGCTGGTGCGATATGCCAGGTACCACTGGTGTGGGTGAGCCCGAGGCTGATCAGCCGGCGGAGGTTGAGGGC
>NZ_JAEKKT010000471.1 GCF_019510245.1 Streptomyces sp.
GAGTCCGAGGGCTTCGCGGTCGAGGGCGTGCTGCCCGAGGAGTTCCTGCTGGCGGGGGAGTACGTCGACGACGTGCTCATGGGGCGCCGTCTCTGAGGACCTGGTCGGCCGCGGCGGTCGTACGGCGTCTGCGCACCACGAGGCAGAGCGCGACCCCCGCCACGAGCAGCGAGATCAGGAAGAACACCGGCACGGGAGCCTCCGGGGTGCCATGCGGGACCGGTGCGGGACCGGTGCCGTGCGAGACCGTCGCCCCATCATCCGGGGGCCGCCGCGCTACGACGTGACCAGTTCGCCCGTGTCCACCGGCGACGTGGCGTCCGCCGCCTGCCGGGCGTCGCCCGCGACCTCGTCGACCGTCAGGACATAGCCCGTCTCGTCGTCGGAGGTGGAGCGGGCGAAGACCACGCCGTAGACCTGGCCGGATGTGGTCAGCAGCGGGCCGCCGGAGTTGCCGGGGCGGACGGTCGAGCGGATCGAGTAGATCTCGCGGGTGACGGTGGCGTCGCTGTAGATGTTCTGGCCGGTCGCCTTGACCCGGTTGGCCACCGTGGCCGCCTGGAGGTTCAGGTCACCGTCCTGCGGATAGCCCGCGACCACCGCGGAGTCGCCCCGCGAGGCGCTGTCCTCGAAGCGCAGCACCGGCGCCCGGAGATCCGGGACGTAGAGCACGGCCACGTCCCTGTTCGGATCGAACAGCACCACCCGTGCCCGGTACGGCTGCCCGACCCCGCCGACCCGGATGCTCGGCTCGTCGATGCCGGCCACGACGTGGGCGTTGGTCATCACGTGCTGCGGGGCGTACACGAAGCCGCTGCCCTCGCGGCCCTGGGTGCCGGAGGCGCCCTCGATCTTGACGGTGCTGAGCTTGGCGGCGTTGGTGGCGGCGGCCGTGACGCTGTCGCCGGTGGGCTTGGCGACCTCGGCCGTCGACTCGTTCTCGAACGGGTTGAAGACCTGCGGGAAGCCCGCCTCGGTCAGCGCGGAGGTGGCCCGGGAGAACCAGTTCGGTGTGGTCTCCGGCATGGAGTCCTGGACGGCGCCGAGCAGGGCGGAGTCCCGGATGGCGGTGGTGACCAGCGGGGACGAGGACGCGCCGAGCACGCTTGCGGCGACCCAGGCCACGATGAGCACGGCCACGGAGTTGGCGGCGGCCCCGCCGACCCCGTCCGCGACCCTCAGTGGCCCCTGGTCCAGCTCCCGGCGCAGCCTGAGCGCCAGCCGCCCCGCCAGCTCGTGCCCCACCGCGGCCGGGACCAGCACCGTCAGCACCGCGGTCACCGTCGCGGCCGTGCTGCCCGGTGCCACCAGGTCCATCATCCACGGCAGCACCCACACGCCCACGATCGCGCCGCCGACGAATCCGGCGAGCGAGACGCAGCCGGCCACCAGGCCGCGCCGGTAGCCGGAGGCCGCATAGGCGGCGATCACCAGCAACAGCAGGATGTCGAGCACGTCCACGGAGCCGCCCTTCTCTCTCGGAACCTTCAGTACGCAGGCGAGGCGTCCAGTGATCAGCTACGCGCACGCGTGGCCGGTTCCCGGCGGTACGCGCGCGTGCACCTGCAAAAACGTCGCGGACCAGGACGATGGTTCCACCGGGTGGCACAGCCCACATCGCGGACGGAGCGGATCGGGCCGAGAGTGGAACCATGCGTGTCCGAAGAGCGCGGGGTGTGCGACGGCGGCGGACGCCCCGAATACGTGAGGCGAGCCGGACAGGACTCGCCGCCCGAATACACGACGCAAGCCTTGCGCTCCAAAACCGCCTCCCCCACAAACACCGCTCATCGCCCACGGCCACCGACTCCACGGAACCTGCCGACGCGAAGGTCCCCGCCACCCCTGCGACGCCGCCCAGGCCCGCCGCTCCGACGGCGCCTGTGGCCGCTGCTGGGGAGGGGGTGCCTGCCGGGCCTGCGGTTCCTTCACGTCCGGGGGGCGCCGATGGGCCTGTGGCTTCTGCGGGGACGGCCGTTCCCGTCGATCCGACGGCGCCTGTGGCCGCTGCTGGGGACGGGGTGCCTGCTGGGCCTGCGTTCCCCTCGCGTCCGGCGGCCGTCGACGGGCCCGCGGCTTCTGCCGGGACAGCAGGCCCCGACGGGTTGGAGGCTACGGGCGGATCTGCGGTCTCCCCTGGGGCTGCCGCTCCGATTCGGCCGACAGTTCCGGTCAGTCCCGCAACTCCGGCAAGGTCGGCGGCCCTGGCCAAGCCCGAGAGTCCCGTCCGGGTGGCCGCCTCCGCCGGGCCCGAGCCCCCCGAAGAGCTCGCGGCCCCCGCCGGGCCCGGCACC
>NZ_JAEKKT010000472.1 GCF_019510245.1 Streptomyces sp.
AGGTCACCCGCGAGACCGTCGCGATGTACGACATGACGGCCCTCAAGCGCCTGGAGGTGAGCGGACGCGGGGCGGCCGACTTCCTGGAGCGGCTGTGCACCGGCAAGGTCGCCAAGTCCGTCGGCTCGGTGACGTACACCCTGCTCCTTGACCACGAAGGAGGTATCCGCAGCGACGTCACCGTCGCACGGCTGGCACCCGACCACTTCCAGGTCGGCGCCAACGGCAACCTCGACCTCGACTGGTTCACCCGCCACCTCCCCGCCGACGGCACCGTCCAGGTCCGCGACATCACCCCCGGCACCTGCTGCATCGGCCTGTGGGGACCGCTCGCCCGGGACGTCCTCCAGCCGCTCACCGACGAGGACTTCTCGGCCGCGGGGCTGAAGTACTTCCGCGCCAAGCGCGCTCACATCGGGTCCGTCCCGGTGACGGCCATGCGCCTCTCGTACGTCGGCGAGCTCGGCTGGGAGCTGTACACCACCGCCGACCAGGGTCTGAAACTGTGGGACACACTGTGGCGGGCGGCCCGCCCGCTCGGCGGGATCGCGGCCGGGCGGGGCGCGTTCAACAGCCTCCGGCTGGAGAAGGGTTACCGCTCCTTCGGCACCGACATGACCTACGAGCACGATCCGTACGAGGCCGGCGTCGGCTTCGCCGTCAAGGCCGACAAGGAGGACTTCGTCGGGAAGGCGGCCCTGGAGCGACGCAGGGCCGACGTACGGCGGAAGCTGACCTGCCTGATGATCGAGGACCCGCGGGCCGTCGTCATGGGCAAGGAGCCGGTGTACGACGGACAGCGCGCGGTCGGCTACGTCACCAGCGCGGCCTTCGGTCACACGATCGGCAAGGGCATCGCGTACGCCTGGCTGCCCGCGGAGCTCGCCGTGGCCGGCCGTGCGCTGCACATCGGCTATTTCGACCAGCGCGTGGAGGCGGTCGTGGCCGAGGAACCGCTGTTCGACCCGGCGATGTCCCGTCTTCGGGGGTGAGCGGGTCATAGCAACGGGCCGGGCGCCCCAGCGCCCGGCCCGTGTCAGCCCAAGTAGCCGAGCCGGCGGCTGAGTTCGTCGGCGCCCTCGATCAGCACCGGTGCCAGCTCGTGCATCCGCTCCTCGGTGAGACGGAAGGCGGGACCCGAGGCGGTGAGGGCGGCGACGACCTTGCCCTCACCGGAACGCACCGGCGCCGCCATGGCGTTGAGGCCCTCCTCGTACTCCTCCACCGTCATGGCGTAGCCCTGCTCGCGGACCCGGACCAGGTCGGCCTCCAGGGTCTGCCGGGAGGTCAGCGTCCGTGCGGTCATCCGCTCGAGCCCGGCCGCGGCGACGAGCTCGTCCCGGCGCTGCTCCGTGAGATCCGCGAGCAGGACCTTCCCGCTCGACGTGCAGTGCATCGGCGTCAGCCGGCCGACCCAGTTCTGCGCGGTGATGGCGGACCGGCCGCGCACCTGGTCGAGGTTGATCACATGATGGGACTCCAGGACCGCGATGTTCATCGTCTCGCCCAGTTTGTCGGCGAGGCGCTCGCAGATCCCGCGGCCGTGCTTGGTGACGTCGATGCGCCCGGTGACCGCGCCGGCCAGGCGCACGATGCCGAAGCCGAGGCGGTACTTCCCGCGCTCGCCCTCCTGCTCCACCATGCCGTGCGCCTCCAGCGCGCCCAGCAGACGGAACGCGGTGGACTTGTGGACGTCGATCGCCTCGGCCACTTCACTGACGCCTGCCTCGCCACGCTGGGCGAGGATCTCCAGCACGGTGACAGCCCGGTCGACGGACTGCACACCGCCGCTGGACGTGCCCCCGGACTCGGTACCGTTGCTGCTCATGGCGGAACTCTATGCGAGCAGGTCAACAGTCGTCCTCAGCCGGTGAGCGGTGCGACCGTGATCCGGTCGACGTTGGGCGCGTAGGCCGTGGGGTTGGCCAGGGTGACGGTGTTGGTGCCCGCGGCGAGGGTGACCGGCACCGGCAGGTCCCAGTAGTTGTTCCAGCTGTAGTTGTTGCGGAACATGACCGTCCGGTCGGTCCCGTCGACGCTGATCCGGGCCGCGCGGGAGACCACGTTGGTGTTGTAGTTCCCTGAGCCGGAGACCTGGTTGTTGGCGTAGCGGACGTTCATGACGTAGCGCCCGGCGCTCGCCGCGCTGACCTTGAAGGTGAGCGTGTTGTCCGCGCCGTTGCCGATGTAGCCGACGTACCTGCCGCCGGAGGCCCAGGTGTCCGAGGTGACGACGGCGGTCCCGGCGAGGGTGGCGTCCTCGGCCTGGTAGGCGGTCACGCCCTTGGT
>NZ_JAEKKT010000212.1 GCF_019510245.1 Streptomyces sp.
CGGTGCCGATGTAGTTGTGGTTGAGCATCCGGGCTTCTTCCTGAGCCAGGACGACAACCCGCCGCGCGCGGTCGGTGAACCTCTCGAACATCGTTAATCGCTCCTCAGAGCGGTCAGGCAGTGGGGGGAACTTCCCCTCTCTGTCCTTCCGCAGCTTAGTCCCGCAAGCGGGGACCGCTCATTCCAACTGCCGACACCGTCGATGGCCTCCCTGACCCCGAACGCCGACATCTGCTCCAACCCGATGGTGCGAGACGATGTTCCCGCAGGCCAGGCAGTTACCCTTTCCGTCAGTACGCCGATGGCGAACGTGAGACGGCCTCGCCTGCGTGTCGCCCCCTCCCACTAGGGATGTCTTACCCGCAGCTACGGACAGTCCATGCCGTGGGCCCCCGGTCCCTCCGCTACGGGCGAACAACCTTGCGTCCCTCCGGACCCCCGCATGCCCGCATTTCCGGAACCCTGCGCAGTCACACGCGCACCCAGCGTAACCTGGACGGCCTCGGGAGGGTTCCACCAGGCATGGCTGGCACAGCACCTCTGGCCGCTTCAACGGTCCCTCACCCCCGTCGTCCGTTCGATTCCGCTTCCGGTTCCGAGTGCGGCGCCGGTTCCGGTTCGGGCACCGTACGGCACTGGTACGAGAACGATCTGGGATGGGCAACGGTGCCCGCGGCTCCCGGAGAGCCACTGCGGCTGGTCACGGGCGTGCGCTTCGACGTGCTGGAGGTGCCGGCGCGGGCGGGCGTGCGAGCGCTCAGGCACCTGCTGCCGGGCTCTCCGGTGGCCCTTCAGGGCGACAGGATGCGGCTGCTGGTGGCGGCGGGCAGCGCGGAGGAGCTGCCGGGGCTGCTGGCCTGGCTGGAGTGGGGCGCACCGGCCCTCGATCTCGGCCTGCGGGCACTGGGCGCCGGGGGCGCGATGGACGCGCCGACCCGGCCCGGTCCCGCGGTCACCGGGATCCGGCCGCCGTCCGGATCCGCCGGGGCCCCGGCCGGGCCCGTGCAGGGGGCCGCCGTCTGGTTGCGGCCCCCCGAGTCGGGGTGCGAGGTCGAGGCCTCGCTGCCGACGCTGTCGGCCATGGGGGGCGTCAAAGGCGCCCCCGATCTCGTACGGCTCGTGCACACGGTGGCCACGGAGTGCCACCGCGTCCGGCTGCGGCGCGTGGGCCACGGGCCGGAGGACAGTCAGGCGTTCGCGTCCTCGTAGGCCTGGCGAATCGTCGCCGGAACACGGCCGCGGTCGTTCACGTCGTAACCGTTCTCCTTGGCCCACGCGCGAATCTGCGCGGTGTCCTGGCTGCCGCCGGAAGCCGCACGCGCCTTTCCGCGTCCGCCCGAAGCACGGCCGCCGGTACGCCGGCCGCCCTTGACATAGGGGTCGAGAAGGCCGCGCAGCTTGTCCGCATTGGCGGTCGTGAGGTCGATCTCGTACGTCTTGCCGTCCAACGCGAACGTCACGGTCTCGTCCGCCTCGCCGCCGTCGAGGTCGTCGACAAGAAGGACCTGAACCTTCTGTGCCACCGGATTTCCTTTCATCGATAACTTCAGGGCCGGGGGCCTGCGGCGCCCGCCGTTTCGCCGCCCCCTGTTATATGCAGTACTGCAGTACGTCGGAAAGCAAACCGCTTTTGCGGGAAAAACACAAACCCCTGGCAGAGACCGAGGGGCCCGCTCCCACCCGGAAACATGCGCGTTTCGGACATAGGGCACCGGGGCAAGGGGGGATGCCCGGAATAGCGGGCCGATCTCGGGCCCATCTCCGTCCATCTCTGCCTCGACGGCCCTTGTGTCAGCCCGCGATCCCTCAGGATCCTTCAGGATCCCTCTCGACCCCTCTCGGCGATCACAGATGCAGAAGCATCCGACTGTTGCCCAAGGTGTTCGGTTTCACTCGTTCGAGTCCCAGGAACTCAGCGACACCCTCGTCATAGGAACGCAGCAGCTCCGCGTAGACATCGGTGTCCACGGGTGTCTCACCGATCTCCACGAAGCCGTGCTTCCCGAAGAACTCGACTTCGAAGGTCAGACAGAAAACGCGGCGAACACCAAGCCAACGTGCGGTCTCCAGCAACTTCTCCAGCAACTGATGACCGACACCGGCGCCCTTGAGGCCCCGGTTCACCGCGAGAGTGCGCACTTCCGCGAGGTCTTCCCACATCACGTGCAGTGCGCCGCAGCCGACGACCTCGGCGTTGTCGTCGCGTTCCGCGACCCAGAACTCCTGGATGTCCTCGTAAAGCGTCACGGTGGCTTTGTCGAGCAGGATGCGGTCGCGAACGTACACGTCGAGGAGGCGGCGCACGGCCGGGACATCGCTGGTCCGGGCCCGCCGGACGGTGATGGCTTTTGCGGTGACTTCGGGGCGCGTCGCTGACATGAGCGGACGCTATCGCCCGCCGGCGTCCGTCGCCGAGCCGGGGTTCTCCTCTCGCGGAGCCGCCCGGTCTTCCCTCTCGCTATCCGGGCCCTGCACGATGCGTACGGCGTCCCGGAGGGCCTGGCGCTGTTCGTCGCTCATCATCCCGAAGAAGGCGACGAGCGCGGCGGCCGGGTTGTCGCTCTGCGACCATGCGTCGTTCATCAGGGCGGCTGCGTAGGCGGCCCGGGTGGAGACGGCCTCATACCGATAGGCACGCCCTTCGGCCTCCCGCCGGACCCAGCCCTTCTGATGGAGATTGTCCAGAACGGTCATCACCGTGGTGTACGCGATGGACCGTTCCTGCTGAAGGTCTTCCAGGACTTCTCGAACGGTCACCGGGCGGTTCCACTTCCACACCCGCGTCATGACCGCGTCTTCGAGTTCTCCCAATGGGCGAGGCACAGCTCAGAACAATAGTGGGAGATCTCGCCAATGGCGTGCCGGACGTGCACTTTCATCAACAAAGGCGAACAAAAGGGGCGTACACCCCGGAAAGGCGGTACACGCCAGCGGGCGCGGCCCGGGCTGGCCCTCAGGCGCCGTCGGTCTTGGTGACGGCGGCCTGGCGGGCGTTCTCCGCAAAGGCCGCGTCGACGGCGGCGTCCTCCTTGGCCTTGGCGGCCCCGCCCTGGGTCTTCACGATCACCCGGACCAGACCGATGAAGAAGACGGCCATGACGACCGGAGGAACGAGCGCGGAGACGTAGTCCATGGGTCCAGGGTAGCCACGGAGTATCGGGCGAAAGGGGTGGGGTGGGCGAACCACTCCGCAACCCCCCGCCAGCTGCCGTTTTCTCAGCCCGCGGCGAGTTGCTGCGGGGGCCCGGCGGGCGGCGCGGCGGGCCGGCGCCGCGGAAAGACCTCGCCCGGTGTGGGAATGGGCCGCTTCGGCACGGCGGGCTCGGGAGCCGCGGGCCGCGGCGCGGGCCGCTCCGCGGGCTTCTCCTTGGGCTTCTTCTCCGGCTCCTTGGCCACCCCGCCCGGCAGAGCCGTCAGCCGGACCCTGGAGGCCGGGACGGCAGGTGCCGGCACCTTCCGGGCCCCTTGGGCGAGCCGGGCCCGCACATCGCGCTCGGCGAGCTCCTGGCAGCGCCCGAGCAGAGCGGCGGCACCGGCGTTCCCCCGCAGCGCCCGCAGCGCGGCGAGGTCGTCCGGGGTGGGCCGGTGCCCGGCCCCCAGCGCCTCCTCCAGAACGGCGAGGTAACCGACCACCGTCCCCGGCAGGGCCGCACGGTACCGAGCCAGATCGGCCACCAGGAAGGCACGCAGCCGGGCCCCCTCGCCGATCGCCTCGTCGAGCGACTCGGCGAGCCGATGACAGTCCTTGACGTCCTCGGCGGAGACGGGACCGGGGTGAAGGGCGAGGGCGAGAGCACGGCGGAGCACACGCAGCTCCTCCGCACCGAACGCCATGCCGCCGCGGGATCCGTATGGCGTGGGCATGGACCGAAGATACGCGTAAATCAGACAAACTCGACATACCGACCAGGTGTGGCGCAACAGGTCCACCCACCTGGCCGCCGCCGACCGATAGCGCCCGCCCGAGGCCGGAGGACGAAAGCCGGTCGGCACCACATCAGCCCGTCCGGCGTTTGAGGACGAGGCCGTTCAGGCCGAAGCGGGGGTCCGGGGGCGGCAGCCCCCGAAATGGGCGGTCAAAGGGGGCCCACCCCCTGGAAGGACGGGACGGGTAGGGGCGGCGGGGGCGGGGAAAACCACGCCAGCCCCCACCGTCCGCTCACATCCGCGACACGTTCCGCTCGTACACCAGCCGCAACCCCACCAGCGTCAGCCACGGCTCATGCTCGTCGATCACCGACGACTCCCCCAGCACCATCGGCGCCAGCCCACCCGTCGCGATCACCGTCACATCGTCCGGATCATCGGCCAGCTCCCGCGCCATCCGCCCGACCACCCCGTCGACCTGCCCGGCGAACCCGTACACGATGCCCGCCTGCATCGCCTCCACCGTGTTCTTCCCGATCACACTCCGCGGCCGAGCCACCTCGATCTTCCGCAGCTGCGCCCCCTTGACGCCCAGCGCCTCAACCGAGATCTCGATACCGGGCGCGATCACACCCCCGACGTACTCCCCGCGCGCGGACACCGCGTCGAAGGTCGTCGCCGTCCCGAAGTCGACGACGATCGCCGGCCCCCCGAACAGCTCGACGGCGGCGACCGCGTTGATGATCCGGTCGGCGCCGACCTCCTTGGGGTTGTCGGTGAGGATCGGCACCCCGGTCTTCACCCCGGGCTCCACCAGCACCGCCGGCACATCGCCGTAGTACCGCCGCGTGACCTCGCGCAGCTCGTGCAGCACGCTCGGCACGGTCGCGCAGATCGCGATCCCGTCGATGCCGTCGCCCAGCTCGTCGCCGAGCAGCGGGTGCATGCCCATCAGGCCCTGGAGGAGCACCGCCAGCTCGTCCGCGGTACGGCGCGCGTCCGTGGAGATGCGCCAGTGCTCGACGATGTCCTCGCCGTCGAAGAGCCCGAGGACGGTGTGTGTGTTGCCGACGTCGATCGTGAGGAGCATGGGGTCACTCCGCCTCGCGCAGGTCCAGGCCGATGTCCAGGATCGGCGAGGAGTGGGTGAGGGCGCCGACGGCCAGGAAGTCCACGCCCGTCTCGGCGTACGCCCGCGCGTTGTCCAGCGTGAGCCGCCCGGACGCCTCCAGGAACGCGCGCCCGCCGACGATCGCGACGGCCTCCTCGCACTCCCCCGGCGTGAAGTTGTCCAGAAGGATCAGGTCGGCGCCCGCGTCGACGACCTCGCGCAGCTGGTGCAGGGTGTCGACCTCGACCTCGATCGCCAGCTCCGGGAACGCCTCCCGGACCGCCTTGAAGGCCTGCCTGACGCCGCCGGCGGCGACCACGTGGTTGTCCTTGACCAGGGCCGCGTCGGAGAGCGACATGCGGTGGTTGACGCCGCCGCCGCTGCGCACCGCGAACTTCTCCAGCGACCGGAGCCCCGGAGTGGTCTTCCGGGTGTCACGCACGCGTGCCTGCGTGCCCTCCAGGGCGTCCGCCCACGCGCGTGTGGCGGTCGCGATGCCGGAGAGCCGGTTCAGGATGTTCAGCGCGCTGCGCTCGGCCGTGAGCAGGTCGCGGGTGCGGGTGGTGATCGAGAGCAGCTTCTGCCCGGCCTCGACCCGGTCGCCGTCCTCCACGTGCCGCTCGACCTCGAACTCGTCGGTGCAGATCACGGAGACGACGGCCTCGGCGACCCGGAGGCCCGCGACGACTCCGGCCTCGCGCGCCACGAAGTCGCCGGTCGACACGGCCTCCTCGGGGATCGTGGCGACGGTCGTCACGTCCACGCCGCCGGCCAGGTCCTCCTGGACGGCCACGTTGGCGATGTCCTCGACCTCGATGGGGTCGAGCCCGGCGGCGGCCAGCAGCTCGGCGAGCGCGGGGTCGAGCCCGCACTCCAGGTACTCCTCGTCGCCCTCGGCGCCACAGGCACAGCCGTCGCCGCAGCCGCCGCCGTCGGCGAGGGGAAGGTCGTTGGTGCTCACGTCTGTCACTGCTCCTGGTGTGGCTGGTGCGGCCGGGTAGGGGGGAAGTCTGCGGTGGCGGTGGTGCCCACGGCCAGCGTCCGGTCCGGATTCAGCCGTACGACGATGTGGCGCCCCCAGCGGGCGTCGTCACGGTCGGCGTGGTCCTCGCGCCAGTGGCAGCCGCGGGTCTCCTCGCGGCGGCGGGCCGCCTCGACGAGAACGCGCGCGACGCACAGGAGGTTGGTGGCCTCCCAGGTGTCGACGCCGGGCTCGGCGGTCTTGCCGTTCTCGTCCAGGGCGTCGCGGGCCTCGGTGTGCAGTCGCTGGAGCTGTGCGGCGGCCCTGGCGAGGGACTCCTCTGAGCGCAGCACGCCGGCGCCCTCGGTCATGATCCGCTGGATGGCGAAGCGGCTCTCGGGGGCGAGCAGCGGGTGCGCGGGCTTCTCGGGGTGCGGGACCGGTGCGGGCACGCGCGCGTGCAGGCCGTCGTCCGCGCGTGCGGCCGTGATGTCGGCGGCGATGCGCTCGGCGTAGACGAGGCCTTCGAGGAGGGAGTTGGAGGCGAGCCGGTTCGCGCCGTGCACGCCGGTGCACGCGACCTCGCCGCAGGCGTACAGCCCGGGCACGGTCGTACGACCCTGCGCGTCGGTGCGCACGCCCCCGGAGGCGTAGTGGGCGGCGGGCGCTATCGGGATGGGCTCGGTGACCGGGTCGATGCCGTTGGCCCGGCAGGCGGCCAGGATGGTCGGGAAGCGGTGCTCCCACATGTCGGCGCCGAAGTGGCGGGCGTCGAGGTACATGTGCTCGGCGTCCCGCTCCTGCATGCGCCGCATGATGCCCTTGGCGACGACGTCCCGGGGCGCCAGCTCGGCGAGCTCGTGCTGCCCCACCATGAAGCGCACGCCGTCGGCGTCGACCAGGTGGGCGCCCTCACCGCGCACCGCCTCGGAGACCAGCGGCTGCTGGCCCTCGGCGTCGGGGCCGAGGAAGAGCACGGTCGGGTGGAACTGCACGAATTCGAGGTCGCTGACCTCGGCACCGGCCCGCAGGGCCAGCGCCACGCCGTCGCCGGTCGACACCGACGGGTTGGTGGTCGCGGAGAACACCTGGCCCATGCCGCCGGTGGCGAGGACGACCGCGGGAGCGTGCACGGCGCCCACGCCGTCGTGCTGGCCCTCGCCCATGACGTGCAGGGTGACGCCGGCCGTACGGCCCTCGGCGTCGGTCAGCAGGTCGAGGACGAGGGCGTTCTCGAAGGTGCGCAGCCCACGCGCGCGTACGGCCTCCACGAGGGCCCGGGAGACCTCGGCGCCGGTGGCGTCGCCGCCCGCGTGCGCGATCCGCCGCCGGTGGTGCCCGCCCTCGCGGGTGAGGTCGAGGCCGCCCTCGGAGGACTCGTCGAAGATGGCGCCGGTGTCGATGAGCCGCCGTACCGCGCCGGGGCCCTCCGTGACGAGGATCCGTACGGCGTCCTCGTCGCAGAGGCCGACACCGGCCACCAGGGTGTCCGCGAGGTGCTGTTCGGGGGTGTCGCCCTCGCCGAGGGCCGCTGCGATGCCGCCCTGCGCCCAGCGGGTGGAGCCGTCGTCCAGACGGGCCTTGGTGACGACGACCGTGGTGAGCCCGGCGGCCTGGCAGCGCAGGGCCGCTGTCAGGCCGGCCACCCCGGACCCGACGACGACCACGTCCGCCGAGATGCTCCACCCGGGGGCGGGCGCGTGCAGTCGTATGCCGGTGCTGGTGCCTGTGCTGCTGGTGCCTGTGCTGGTCACGAGGCGGCTCCGAGGGTTCCGAAGGTGAGCGGAAGGTTGTCGATCAGCCGGGTCGTCCCGACCCGGGCGGCGACGACGAGGACGGCCTCTCCGATGAAGTCGTCGTCGATCTCGGTGAAGTCGGACGGGTCGACCAGGGCGAGGTAGTCCAGTTCGAGCGGCGGGTCGTAGTGGACGGCCTCGTCCAGGACCTGGCGGGCGGCCGCGCGGACCGCCGCGGCGGCGTTCGGCACGGCCTTGGCGACGGCGTGCGCGTCGGCGGCCGCCCGGGACTCGCCGATGGCGCTGAGCGCCTCGGCGCGCGCCCGCGTGGACGGCACCTCCAGGGCCCGCGCGCGCAGCGCCTCCTGCGCCGCGTGCCGGTCGCGGCCGGCGAAGAGCGCGCGGGACAGCGTGAGCGCCGTGCGCCGGTCGTCGGCGGACAGGTAGCGGTTGCGGCTGGACAGCGCGAGCCCGTCGGCCTCGCGCACGGTCGGTACGCCGACGATCTCGATGCCGAAGTTCAGGTCGCGCACCATGCGCCGGATCACGGCCAGCTGCTGGGCGTCCTTCTGCCCGAACAGGGCCGCGTCGGGCCGGGTGAGGTGGAGCAGCTTGGCGACGACGGTGAGGACGCCGTCGAAGTGGCCGGGGCGGGAGGCGCCCTCCAGGAGCGTGCCCATGGGGCCGGCGGTGACCCGCACCTGGGGCTCCCCGCCCGGGTAGACCTCGTCGACGGAGGGGGCGAACACCACGTCCGCCCCGGCCTGTTCGGCGATCTTCAGGTCGGCGTCCAGGGTGCGCGGGTAGCGGTCGAGGTCCTCGCCGGCACCGAACTGGAGCGGGTTGACGAAGACCGTGACGACGACCTCGCCGTCCCGGCCCGCGATCTCGCGCGCGGTCCGGATCAGGGTGGCGTGGCCCTCGTGCAGGGCGCCCATGGTCATCACGACGGCGCGGCGGCCGTGCCGCACGCGCGCGTGCAGTTCGTCGGCGGTGCGCAGCAGGGCGGTGCTCATCGGGGGTTCCCCTCGGTGCCGTCGGTACCGGTCGTGCCGTGGCCGCCGTCGGCGCCGTCGGCACTGTGGGCGAGGACGCCGAGCAGGTCCTCTGCGAGTTCGGGCTTCAGCAGGCCGTGCGCGAGCGCGCGGTCGGCCGTCGCGCGGGCCATCGCCAGGTAGCCGTCGACGGCCTGCGGGGCGTGCCTGCGCAACTCGGTGACGTGCGCGGCGACGGTGCCCGCGTCCCCGCGCGCGACCGGCCCGGTCAGCGCCGCGTCACCGGAGCGCAGGGCGTTGTCCAGGGCGGCGCCGAGCAGCGGGCCGAGCATCCGGTCGGGGGCCTCCACGCCGGCGGTGCGCAGCAGCTCCATGGCCTGGGCGACCAGGGTGACCAGGTGGTTGGCGCCGAGGGCGAGGGCCGCGTGGTAGAGCGGGCGGTTCTCCTCGAAGATCCACTCCGGTTCGCCGCCCATCTCGATGACCAGGGCCTCGGCGGCCAGCCTCAGCTCCTCGGGCGCGGTCACCCCGAACGAGCAGCCCGCGAGCCGCTGCACGTCCACCGGTGTGCCGGTGAAGGTCATCGCCGGGTGCAGGGCCAGCGGCAGCGCGCCCGCGCGCAGGGCCGGGTCCAGGACCTTCGCGCCGTACCGCCCTGAGGTGTGCACGAGCAGCTGGCCGGGGCGCACGGCACCGGTCTCGGCGAGACCGGACACCAGGCCGGGCAGGGCGTCGTCGGGGACGGTCAGCAGGACCAGGTCGGCGCGCCGGAGTACTTCGGCGGGCGCTACCAGCGGGACGTCGGGCAGCATCGCCTCGGCGCGCCGCCGGGAGGCGTCGGAGACCCCGGAGGCGGCCACCGGGCGGTGCCCGGCGAGCTGCAGGGAAGCGGCCAGCGCGGGGCCCACCCGGCCGGCGCCGACGACGCCGACGGTGAGCCGCGCGGGGCGGTCACTGGGGTCTGGCTGTTGGACTGTACTCACGCGAGGGTGGCCTTCCCGTTCCAGTCCGCTCTGGGTACCGGACGATTTCTCGTCATGTTAACGCTATCCGGTCCGGGGCCGATCGGTCGTCCACAGGCTGTGGGTGACGGATCACACCGGCCCTGCGGAAAAATGACGGGCCCTCGGTCGACGTGCCACGGCATCATCCACGGCATGAGTGATACGGCCACGGCCCAGGACGAACAGCCGAAGGAACCCCTGTCGGCTCAGGACCGGATGCGGGAGCGGCGCTCCGCCGCCTACCGGGGGGCGACCCGCATCCTCGCGCGCGTGGGCGTGCGGGCTTCGCTGCGCGAACGGCTCGCGCGGCTCCAGGAGGCGGCCCCCGAGGTGTACGACCTGGACGAACCGTCGGACGTCTACGGCAACGGCGTGGTCGAGGCCCTGGAGCGGCGCGTCGCGGCCCTGCTGGGCACGGAGGCCGCCGCGTTCTTCCCGACCGGCACGATGGCCCAGCAGGTCGCCCTGCGCTGCTGGGCGGCCCGCACCGGCAACCCCACGGTCGCCGTGCACGCCCTCGCCCACCCCGAGGTGCACGAGCGCAACGCCTTCCGCGAGGTGGCCGGCCTGCGCACCGTGCGCGTCACCGGCGAGCCCCGGCTCCCCACCGCCGAGGAGATACGCGACTTCCCGGAGCCCTTCGGGGCGCTGATGCTGGAGCTGCCCCTCAGGGACGCCGGTTTCGTCCTGCCCTCCTGGGAGGAGCTCACGGAGGTGGTGGCCGCGGCGCGCGAGCGCGACGCGGTGGTGCACTTCGACGGCGCGCGCCTGTGGGAGTCCACCGTCCACTTCGGGCGCCCCCTGCCCGAGATCGCGGACCTGGCGGACAGCGTCTACGTGTCGTTCTACAAGTCCCTCGACGGCTTCGGCGGCGCCGCGCTGGCGGGCCCGAAGACCCTGGCCGAGGAGGCGAAGACCTGGCGCCACCGCTACGGCGGAATGGTCTTCCAGCAGTTCCCGACCGCCCTGTCGGCCCTGGCCGGCCTGGACCGCGAACTGCCCCGCCTCCCGGACTACGTCCGCCACGCGCGCGTGGTCGCCGCGGCCCTGCGGGACGGCTTCACCGCGGCGGGCGTCCCCTGGTCCCGCATCCACCCCGAGGAACCCCACACCCACCAGTTCCAGGTCTGGCTGCCGTACGCCTCCGAAGCCCTGACGGAGACGGCGGTACGCCAGGCCGAGGAGACCGGCACCTACCTCTTCTCCGGCTTCTGGGAGCCGAAGGGCCCGGGTCTGTCGATGACCGAGGTCACAGTGGCTGAGGCGGGCCTGGAGTGGACGGCGGAGGACGTGCGGGCAGCGGTCGCGGACTTCGTGACGCGGTTGCCTGACGCGCCCCGCTAGGGGCGCTGGGGGTCCCCCCCGGCCGACGGCTGGGGGGAACTTGCGCGATCAGCCACGACGGCGCCGCAGACGGCAACGGCAGACGGCGCCCCGCGGCACTTCCAGCGGAGCGCCTAGCCGAGTCCGCCGCCCGCCCGCACCAGCCCGGTCTCGTAGGCCAGCACGACCACCTGGACGCGGTCGCGGAGCCCGAGCTTGGTCAGGATGCGGCCCACATGGGTCTTCACGGTCGCCTCGGACAGCACCAGCCGGCTCGCGATCTCGCCGTTCGACAGGCCCTGCGCGACCAGCACCATCACCTCGCGCTCGCGCTCCGTGAGCCGCTCCAGTTCCTGGTGCCGGGGCTCCTTGCCGGCGGAGGGCAGCATCGGCGCGAAGCGGTCGAGGAGGCGCCGGGTGGTGGAGGGCGCGACGACGGCGTCGCCGCTGTGCACGGAACGGATGGCGGCCAGCAGTTCGCCCGGAGGCACGTCCTTGAGCATGAAGCCGGAGGCACCCGCCTTCAGCCCCGAGAAGGCGTACTCGTCGAGGTCGAAGGTGGTCAGGATGAGCACCTTGGGCGCGTCGGGCTGCTCGCAGATGCGGCGGGTGGCCTCCACACCGTCCAGCTTGGGCATGCGTACGTCCATCAGGACGACGTCCACGGCGGTGGACTTCAGCACCTGGAGGGCCTCGACGCCGTCGCCCGCCTCGGCGACGACCTCCATGTCCGGCTGGGCCGCGAGCACCATCCGGAACCCGGTGCGCAGCAGCACCTGGTCGTCGACGAGCATCACGCGGATCGTCATCGGGTCCTCTTCCGTTGCTTGTTCTTCTTGATCGGGCGCTCGGCCTGGGGGCGTGACAGGTGTCAACCAGGGGCGTGCGTCTGCGTCAATGCGCCGGCTTGAGCGGCAGCAGGGCACTGATGCGGAATCCTCCGCCAGGGCGGGGGCCCGCGTCGAGGGTGCCGCCCACCATGCCGACGCGTTCGCGCATGCCGATCAGGCCGTGCCCCTGGCCGTCGGCGCCGCCCTCCTCGTACATCTCGTGCGGGGCGCCCTTGCCGTCGTCCTCGACCAGCAGGCCGAGGCCGTCGTCGAAGTAGACCAGCCGCACGCTGGCGCCCGCGTTGGGGCCGCCGTGCTTGCGGGTGTTGGTGAGCGCCTCCTGCACGATCCGGTACGCCGTGAGCTCGACGCCGCTGGGCAGCGGGCGCGGGGTGCCCTCGACCTTGAAGTCGACGGGCAGGCCGGAGGTGCGGCACTGCTCGACGAGGTCGTCGATCTGCTCCACGTCGGGCTGCGGAACGTACTCGCCGACCTCCTTGTGCTCACCGGTGCGCAGCACGCCCAGCAGGCGGCGCATCTCGGCGAGTGCCTGGCGGCCGGTGGAGGAGATCGTCTCCAGGGCCTTCTTGGCCTGGTCGGGGGCGGCGTCGAGGACGTAGGCGGCGCCGTCCGCCTGGACCACCATCACCGACACGTTGTGCGCGACCACGTCGTGCAGCTCGCGCGCGATCCGGGCGCGCTCGGCGGCGACCGCGACCTTGGCCTGCGCCTCGCGCTCCTTCTCCAGCCGGGCGGCGCGCTCCTCCAGCTGCGCGAAGTACGCGCGGCGGGTGCGCATGGAGTCGCCGAGCACCCAGGCGAGCACGAACGGCACCGTCTGGAACAGCACGATCGCGACGTGCCCCGCGAAGCTCGCCTCCCGCTGCGGCCACCGGATCTCCGCCAGGGGCGCGGCGAACAGTCCGGCGTAGAGGCCGAACCGGGACGCCCAGCGCGGGCCGACGGCGGCGTTCGTGCAGACGATCACCAGCATGGCGAAGTTGGCGACGGTCGTCTCCACGTCCAGCACCAGCTGGGCCAGGCCGGTGGCCGCGGCCAGCACGAGCATCTGCTCCGGGAAACGGCGGCGCAGCGCGACGACGACGCACATCACGACGGACACGGCCAGCATGCCGGCCCTGGATCCGTGGTGCTGCTGGGCCTCGCCGAGCTTCCAGATGCTCGCGCCGGAGAGCCCGAGCAGGACGACGGCCCAGAAGCTGTCGACCCATGTCGGGTGCCTGCGGAGGAAGTCATAGAGGCGCTGCACGTAACCCAGAGTAGCGAAGCGTGATAGGTGCAGGGGTCAACCGGAGGGCCGATCCCTGTTCCGCACGCGTACTCCCCAAGGTGGAGAAGGTGATCACCTGTGCGCCTAGTCTGGCCCGGTGACGGATGAGGCGACGCGAGAGACGGCCGACGACGCCCCTGGCTGGCGTGCGGCCACCGAGGCGGCCCTGTACGGCCCCGGCGGCTTCTACCGCCGCCCGGAGGGCCCGGCCGGGCACTTCCGTACGTCGGTGCACGCCTCGCCACTGTTCGCCGAGGCCGTGGCCGAACTGCTGTGCCGGGTCGACGAGGCCCTGGGCCGCCCCGAGGAGCTGGACTTCGTGGACATGGGCGCCGGCCGGGGCGAACTGGTCACCGGCGTGCTCGCGGCCCTGCCCGCGGACGTGGCGGCACGCACGCGTGCGTACGCCGTCGAACTCGCCGACCGCCCGCCGGGCCTGCCCGACCGGATCACCTGGCTGACCGAACTCCCGCGCACCGTCCGGGGCCTGCTCTTCGCCAACGAATGGCTGGACAACGTGCCCGTCGAGGTCGCCGAGGTGGACGCGGCCGGGGTGCCCCGCCTGGTGCACGTCCGGCGGGACGGCACCGAGCTGCTCGGCGAGCGCGTGTCGGGTGCGGAGGCGCAGTGGCTCGCGCGGTGGTGGCCGCTGGCCGCCGAACCGGGACTGCGCGCGGAGATCGGGCTGCCCCGGGACCGGGCGTGGGCGTCCGCCGTCACCAGCCTCCAGCGGGGGCTCGCGGTGGCCGTGGACTACGCGCACACCGCGGCCGCGCGCCCCCCGTTCGGGACCCTCACCGGCTTCCGCGAGGGCCGCGCGACGGCACCCGTGCCGGACGGGGCGTGTGACATCACGGCGCACGTGGCGCTGGACGCGTGCACGGCGCTCGACCCGGCGCTCAGGCTGCCCGAAGCGCTCCTGTGCACGCAGCGCGACGCCCTGCGCGCCCTCGGCCTGGTCGGCGCCCGCCCGCCGCTCACGCTCGCCTCCACGAACCCCGCCGGTTACGTGCGCGCCCTCGCGACCGCGGGCGAGGCCGCCGAGCTCATGGCCGTCGGCGGCCTCGGCGACTTCCTCTGGCTGCTCCAGCCGGTGGGTATCGAGGACGCGCTGCTCTAGGGGCTCCGCTTGTTCCTCCCCCGGCCTCGGCCGGGGGTACCCCCAGCCCCTACTTGTCGATGTCCCCCACCACGAAGAACAGCGACCCCAGGATCGCGACCATGTCCGCCACCAGCGTCCCCGGCAGCAGTTCGGTGAGCGCCTGGATGTTGTTGTACGACGCCGAGCGCAGCTTCAGCCGGTACGGGGTCTTCTCGCCCTTGCTGACGAGGTAGTAGCCGTTGATGCCGAGCGGGTTCTCGGTCCAGGCGTAGGTGTGGCCCTCGGGCGCCTTGAGGACCTTGGGGAGCCGCTGGTTGATCGGTCCCGGCGGCAGGGCGGCGAGCCGGTCCAGGCAGGCGTCGGCCAGGTCCAGGGCGTTGTGCGTCTGCTCCAGGAGGCACTCGAAGCGGGCCAGGCAGTCGCCCTCGCTCCGGGTGACGACCTTCAGGGTGTCCTGGAGCTCGCCGTAGGCCAGGTAGGGCTCGTCCCGGCGCAGGTCGAAGTCGACGCCCGAGGCGCGCGCGATGGGCCCGCTCACGCCGTACGCGTGCACGGCCTCCGCCGCGAGGACGCCCACGCCCCGGGTACGGCCGCGGAAGATCTCGTTGCCGAGGACGAGGTCGTCGAAGACGTCCGTGCGGGAGCGCACGGCGGCCACGGCCGCACGCGCGCGTGCCGTCCAGCCGGCCGGCAGGTCCTCCTTGAGGCCGCCGACGCGGTTGAACATGTAGTGCATGCGCCCGCCGGAGACCTCCTCCATGACGTTCTGGAGCTCCTCACGCTCGCGGAACGCGTAGAAGACCGGGGTGATGCCGCCCAGCTCCAGCGGATAGGAGCCGAGGAACATCAGGTGGTTGAGGACCCGGTTCAGCTCGGCGAGCAGGGTGCGGGTCCACACCGCGCGGACGGGCACCTCCATGCCGAGCATGCGCTCGACGGCGAGGACCACGCCCAGTTCGTTGGAGAAGGCCGACAGCCAGTCGTGGCGGTTGGCGAGCATGATGATCTGCCGGTAGTCGCGGGCCTCGAAGAGCTTCTCCGCGCCCCGGTGCATGTAGCCGATCACCGGCTCCGCCGAGACGATCCGCTCGCCGTCCAGCACCAGCCGCAGCCGCAGCACGCCGTGCGTGGAGGGGTGCTGGGGGCCGATGTTGAGCACCATGTCCGTGCTCTCCGCGGCGCCGCCGATCCCGACCGTGGTCTCCGTCGTAGGCGTCATGAACCCAGTCTCCCCTACGTACGCTGGCCCCATGGAGACGGGGAGCGCCACCGGCGCCGAGACCACGGGGACCGAGCCGGTGTGGACGGGACTGCCGCCCGGCCTGCTGCGGATGCGCCGGCTGCTGCTGGTGGTGTGGCTGGGGCTGCTCGCCCTGGCCCTGGGACTGCTGCCGGGCCTGCTCGCGGGCCCGGCGTGGGCGGCCTGCGCGCTGCTGCCACTGGCCGCGCTGGCCTGGGGCTGGGTGCTACTGGGCCGCAACTGGCGCTCCTGGCGTTACGCCGAGCGCGCCGACGACCTGCTGATCACCCGCGGGGTGCTGTGGCGCGAGGAGACCGTGGTGCCGTACGGGCGGATGCAGCTGGTGGAGGTGACCTCGGGGCCCGTCGAGCGGCACTTCGGGCTCGCCACCGTGCAGCTGCACACCGCCGCCGCGGCCACCGACGCGACGATCCCCGGGCTCGACCCGGCCGAGGCGGAACGGCTGCGCGACCGGCTCACCGAGCTCGGCGAGGCCCGATCGGCGGGGCTGTGACCGCGCCGGGCGTCGAGAGCGCCATACCCGCGGGCCGGACCGTCGGCGAGCGGCGCCTGCACCCGGTGACGCCGTTCCGGCGGGCGTGGGCGCCGGTCGCGGTGCTCACCGGCTGGGCGGTCCACGACCCGAACCAGGCGCAGGAGCAGCTGACCAAGCTGACCACGACCATGGTCCTGGGCGGGCTCGCCGCCCTGGTCACCGCGGGCGCCCTGTACGGCTTCCTGACCTGGTGGTTCACCTACTTCTCGGTGACCGACAGCGAACTGCGCATACGCACCGGCCTGTTGTTCCGGCGGACCGCGCACATCCGGCTGGAGCGGATCCAGGCCGTCGACATCACCCAGCCGCTCCTCGCGCGCGTGGCGGGCGTCGCCAAGCTGCGGATAGACGTCGTCGGCACCGACAAGAAGGACGAACTCGCCTTCCTCGGCCAGGGCGAGGCGCGTGCGCTGCGCGCGGAACTGCTCGCGCGCGCCGCCGGGTTCGCACCGGAGACGGCGCACGAGGTCGGCGAGGCTCCGGCGCACGAGCTGATGCGGGTGCCCCCGGCCAAGCTCGCCCTCTCCATCGTGCTGACGGGTGCCACCTGGGGTTCCCTGGCCGCCGCCCTCGTGGCGCCGCCGTTCCTCTGGCTGACCACCCACAGCGTGTGGACGGTGCTCGCGACCGCCGTGCCGCTGCTCGGCGCGGCGGCCACGACCAGCGTGGGGCGGTTCGTCGGGGAGTACGACTGGACGGTCGGGGAGTCCCCGGACGGGCTGCGCATCGACCACGGGCTCCTCGACCGCACCCACGAGACCGTGCCGCCGGGGCGGGTCCAGACCGTGCGGATCGTGGAGCCGCTGATGTGGCGGCCGCTGCGGTGGGTGCGGGTCGAGCTGGACGTGGCGGGGTCGGCGAACTCGGTGCTGGTCCCGGTCGCACCGCGCGCGGTCGCCGAGTCGGTCGTCGCGCGCGTGCTGCCCGGTGTGACCGTGCCCGGTGAGCCGCTGCGGCCGCCGGGGCGGGCGCGGTGGTGCGTGCCGCTGTGGTGGCGCGGGTACGGGCTCGCGGTGACCGACACGGTGTTCGCGGCGCGCCACGGGCTGCTGCGCCGGCACCTCGCGCTCGTCCCGCACGCCAAGGTCCAGAGCGTACGGCTCACCCAGGGGCCCTGGCGGCGGCTGTGGCGGCTCGCGGACGTCCATGTGGACACGGGGGCCGGCAAGACCGTGACGGCGCGGCTGCGGGGCGCCGAGGAGGCCGCGGCGCTGCTGCGGGAGCAGGCCGAGCGGTCACGGACGGGGCGCCGGACGGCGCGACCGGACCGTTGGATGGCCTGACGGCCGTTTCGGCCGGTGGGTGCTCGGGTGCGGGTGAGCGGGGCTGGTCGCGCAGTTCCTACCCCAGCCTTCGGCCGGGTGGACCCCCAGCGCCCCTCACGGGGCGCTCACCGCAGTGCCCTGCTTTTAGGGGCGCGGGGAACTGCGCGACCGGCCACGGCGGCGCCGCACCCGACCACCGGCCGTCCCCCGGCTGGGCACCGCCGCGTGTTCAGGACGCGGCGCTGCGCAGGCCGCCGAGGTTGATCTGCTCCGTCTCGTCGTGCGCGGTCAGGTCGATGACCTGGCCGACGCCGCGCGCCTGCGCGTCGGCGGGCTTGAAGTCGGCCTCGGACTCGGCCTTGTGGAGCGCGAGCGCCTCCTGGCCGACGACGTCCGCGAGGTCCTCGTTGTGCATGGCCTCCAGGCCGCCCGCCGGCGAGCCCTTCTGGGTGCCGAAGAAGTCGAAGCCGCCGGTGACCAGCGGCCGCGGAATGGGCGCGGCCGGCAGGACCGCCACCGCGGTGGGCACCGTGAAGTGGCCCGAGGGCTGCACGGAGCGGGCGGACGGTGCCGTCGTGGGGTGGGCGTCCTGCTCCGCCGGCGCCGGGGCGGTGTCCGCCGTCTCCGGTCCGGCCGTGGTGACGGCGGCCGCGCGCGCGTGCCCGTCGGCCGCCTCGGGCTGCCCCTGCGCCTCGTCCTCCGGCGCGGACTCGCCCGTCGGGGTGGCCGCGGACTCGCCGGCCGTCACCACCGTGCCCTCGGTCTCGGTGCCCGCCTCGGTCTCGCCCTTCGGGGCGTCCTTCTCGTCGAACCGGGCCAATGCCACCTTGGCCCGCAGGAACAGCTTGGAACCCTCCGGCGAGAAGACCGCGGGAACCGTCTCCTCGACCGTCAGCTCCTCGGCCTTCTCCTCGACGGCCGCCAGGGACTCCTCGGCGTCTTCCGCACTGCGGGCGGCCGGCAGCGCGTTCGACGGCGCGGTGGCCTCGATCTCCAGCAGGCGGCGGCCCTCCAGGGCGCTCGCGCGCTCGGTCTCGGCCGTGGCGTACCGGCGCAGCAGGGACGCGTGCTCGTTGCGCAGCCCCGCCAGCTCCGACCGCTTCGCGCGCAGCCGTTGCTCCAGCTTGGCGCGCAGCTCCCGCGACTCCTCCAGGTCGGTCTCCAGCTCGGCGATCCGCTCCTCGTGGCGCCACTCGTCGCTCGCACGCGCGCGCGACAGGTCGGCCACCTGCTTGCCCGCCTCGCTGTCCCAGCGCCGCATGACGGCGGCGCCGACGGCCGCGGTGGCCGCGGCCACCGCGGCCAGGGTGCGCAGCACCGTCGGTTCGGAGAACAACCAGGGGCCAAGGGCGCAGACGAGGGAGACACCGGCGATCGCCGAGGGAGGCAACAGCCTGTGCAAGGGCGGGGAATGACGGTGACGTCCACGTGGCATGGCCAGAAACTTACCGCGCGTAGGCGAATCGTGGTGCCCCGGGCCGTAAAAACACAGCGACAACGAAGTCTTCGCACGGCATCGGCGGGGCCGGGGCTCAGCGGCCGCTCAATCGGCCGCTGATCCACTGGAGCGTCGCGGGGATCTCGCGGCGCCAGGTGTTGAAGTTGTGGCCGCCGCTGTCGAGGATGATCGACGAGATCCGGGTCAGCTTGGTGGCCTCCACGCTCTTGATGAACTTCAGCGTGGCCTTGTAGTTGGTCTCTCCGACTTTGCTGCTGGTGACCAGCAGGGAGGTGTCCGGGGCGGGCTCGTGCTTCAGGAACCACCAGAGGTCGGCGCGGTTCTCGAGCTTCCGGTCGCCCTGGAAGAGGTCGCCGGTCGTGGCGTCGAGGGGCGCCTTGTACGACGGGGAGAGCCCGGCGCCGGCCCCGTACACGCCGGGATGGTGCACGGCGAGCTTGAGTGCGCAGTACCCGCCCGTCGAGTCGCCGACGATGCCCCAGCCGCCCGGCTTCACGGCGGCCCGGTAGTGCGCGCGCACGGCGGCGGGCAGGTCCCTGGCGAAGAAGGTCTCGGTCTGCGGGCCGTGCGGGACGTCCACGCACTCGGTGTCCCGGGGCGGCGCCACCGTGGGCCGCAGCATCACCAGGATCGTCGGCCGCATCTTCCCGTCCCGGACCAGGTGCTGCGCCGTGCGCGGGTAGTGCAGCTTTTCGACCAGCGCCCGCGCGGTGCCGGGATAGCCGCTGAGGACGACCACCACCGGGAACGTCCGCGTGCGGTACTGCGGCTGGAAGTACTCCGGCGGCAGGTACACGTACGCGGGCGTGGCGATGTGGGTGGTCCGGCCGACTATGCCGACCTGCTGGATCTGCCCGGCCGTCGTCGGCAGCGACCCGCCCATGCCGTGCACCTCCGACGTGGACACCACCTGGACCGGTCCGGACGCGTGGTCGACGACGACGCCCTGGTCGGTTTCCGTGCCGAACAGGTCGGCCCAGCTCGCGTAGAAACCGAAGGCCTGGTTGACCGCTATCCCGACGCACGCGAAGAGCGCCAACTGCGTGGCCAGCAGAAGACCGACGCGGCCGCTGACGGCCCGCCAGCTCCGGCGGCCCAGCCGGGGCCACAGCCACACCGTGCCTACGAACAGCAGTGCGGCGAACAAGATCGCCAATGCCAGCAATTTATTGCTCGTGAGACCCATGAGGTGCTTCCTGCCTGCGCTTCCCCCCGTGACCACCGCCGCTTTCAGCGAGGCTTGCCCCGGGCTTTCCCTGGCCTTTGAACCGGCTTTCCGGTGGGGAGTGAACCTCTCCCCCCGAGACACCGTCCTAGAGGGCGCAATGTCGCCGGATGCCCGAATCGGGCCCGGGTTCAAGGTCTCTCGCAGAACTACGGGATGCGATGTCTGTCAGGATAGATGGGGAATTGTCGGGCGAGGTTCCGAGCCGATCAAGCCGGGCGCGGCGCATAGTCCGCGGCCCGCGCCCTGAGGCCGTCCCCGCCCTGGTCGGCAGGGCGTGCGCGGTCGTGGGCGTCCTGGACATCGCCGCGGGTGTGTTCCCGCGCTTCCGTCACAGCCGTATGCACGCCATGGCCGAGGTGCTGCCGGGCTCGCTCGGCCCGTTCGCCGCGGCGCTCTCGCTCAGCGTCGGCGTGCTGTTGCTGCTGCTCGCGCACGGGCTCAAGCGGCGCAAGCGGCGGGCCTGGCGGGCCGCGGTCGTGCTGCTGCCGGCCGGCGCGGTCTCGCAGTTCGTGTACCGGCACTCGGTCATCGGCGCGCTGATCTCACTGGCCCTGTTCGTGCCGCTCGTGCTCCACCGCGACGAGTTCAAGGCGCTCCCCGACCCGCGCAGCCGGTGGCGCGCGCTCGCCAACTTCGTCCTCATGAGCGCCGGTTCGCTCGCGCTCGGCCTGGTCATCGTCAGCGCCCACCCCAACCGCACGATCGGCGACCCCAGCCTGGCCGACCGCATCACCCACGTCCTGTACGGCCTGTTCGGCTTCGAGGGCCCCGTCGACTACGAGGGCTCCACCTCCTGGACGGTCGCCTTCTCCCTCGGCGCCCTCGGCCTGATCACCGTGGTCACCACCATCTACCTCGCCTTCCGCCCCGAACACCCGGCGGCCCACCTGACCGAGGAGGACGAGACCCAGCTGCGCGCCCTGCTCGAGAAGCACGGCGCCCGCGACTCCCTCGGCCACTTCGCGCTCCGCCGCGACAAGGCGGTCGTCTTCTCGCCCAGCGGCAAGGCGGCGGTCACCTACCGCGTCGTCTCCGGCGTGATGCTCGCCAGCGGCGACCCGATCGGCGACGTCGAGGCCTGGCCCGGCGCCATCGAACGCTTCATGGACGAGGCCAAGGCCCACTCGTGGACCCCCGCCGTCATGGGCTGCTCGGAGACGGGCGGCGAGGTGTGGACCCGCGAGACCGGCCTGGACGCGCTCGAACTGGGCGACGAGGCGGTGGTGGACGTGGCGGATTTCTCGCTCGCCGGACGCGCGATGCGCAACGTGCGCCAGATGGTCAAGCGCATCGAGCGGGCCGGCTACGAAACCCGGGTGCGGCGCATCCGTGACCTCGGCGAGGCCGAACTCGACCGCATCCGCCGGGCGGCCGAGGACTGGCGCGGCACCGACACCGAGCGCGGCTTCTCGATGGCGCTCGGCCGCATCGGTGACCCCGCCGACGGCGACTGCCTGATCGCCACCGCCCACAGAATCGAAGGGGCGGCGCGATGGGGGTCCCCCCAGGCTTTCGGCTCTGGGGGAGCCTCGGGTAGGGCGGCGGTGGGAGACGGGGGGGCGGACGAGACACCCGGCCAGTACGGCGACCTCAAGGCGATCCTGCACTTCGTGCCCTGGGGCGCCGACGGCGTCTCCCTCGACCTGATGCGCCGCGACCGCTCCGCCGACCCCGGGATGAACGAACTGCTCATCGTGGCCGCCCTCCAGGCGGCCCCGAAGCTCGGCATCACCAGGATCTCGCTCAACTTCGCGATGTTCCGCTCGGCGCTCGCCCGCGGCGAGAAGATCGGCGCGGGACCGGTGCTGCGCGCCTGGCGCGGACTGCTGGTGTTCCTCTCCCGCTGGTTCCAGATCGAGTCGCTCTACAAGTTCAACGCCAAGTTCCAGCCCCGCTGGGAGCCGCGGTTCGTGGTCTACCGGGCCTCCGGCGACCTCCCGCGCATCGGGCTCGCCGCCATGCAGGCCGAGGGCTTCGTCAGCCTCGCCCTGCCGCTGCCCCGCTTCCTGCGCCGCCAGGCCCTCGCCCCCCGCCCGTGCGCCCACGGCATCGCCGAACAGGGCGTACGAGCGGCCTGACCCCATGACCGGCCCGAGCGGACGCCCCTCCCCCTCCGGCCCGGGGGCGCCGCTCGGGCCACGGGAGCTGGCCACGGGGCCCTGGGCCTACGCTGAACGTATGAGCAACCACAGCGGACGTGGCCAGGTGACAGGGCTTCCGGCATGGGACCGGTGCGCGGTCATGGGGGTCGTGAACGTCACCCCCGACTCCTTCTCCGACGGCGGCCGCTGGTTCGACACGACGGCCGCCGTCAAGCACGGCCTCGACCTCGGCGCCCAGGGCGCCGACCTGGTCGACGTCGGCGGCGAGTCCACCCGCCCGGGGGCCACCCGCGTCGACGAGGACGAGGAACTGCGCCGGGTCGTCCCCGTCGTCCGCGGCCTCGCCTCCGAAGGCGTCGTCGTCTCCGTCGACACCATGCGCGCCTCCGTCGCCCGGCAGGCCCTCGCCGCCGGCGCCGCACTCGTCAACGACGTCAGCGGCGGCCTCGCCGACCCCGACATGATCCCCGTCGTCGCCGACTCCGGCGCCCCCTTCGTCGTCATGCACTGGCGCGGCTTCCTGGAGGGCGGCAACGTCCAGGGCGTGTACGCCGACGTCGTCGGCGAGGTCCTCGACGAACTGCACGCGCGCGTGGACGCCGTCCTGGCCGGCGGCATCTCCCCCGACCGGATCGTCGTCGACCCCGGCCTCGGCTTCTCCAAGAACTCCGAGCACGACCTGACCCTGCTCGCCCACCTCGACCGGCTGCACGCCCTGGGCCACCCGCTGCTCGTCGCCGCCTCCCGCAAGCGGTTCCTCGGCCGGGTCCTGGCCGGACCCGAAGGAGCGCCCCCGCCGGCCCGGGAGCGCGACGCCGCGACGGCCGCCGTCTCCGCACTCGCCGCGCAGGCCGGCGCATGGGCGGTGCGCGTGCACGAGGTACGCGCCACGGCGGACGCGGTACGGGTCGCGCGCGCGATAGAGGGAGCGCGCACCGGAACGGACGCGCCGGGCGAAGGAGCCCGGTGAGCGCCCCCCACACCGACGTCGAGCAGGTCGAGGCCGCCAACACCGCCTTCTACGAGGCACTGGAGAACGGCGACTTCGAGACCGTCTCCTCCCTCTGGCTCACCCCCGCCGACCTGGGCGTCGACGAGGAGTACCACGACCCCGCCGACAGCGGCGTGATCTCCTGCGTGCACCCGGGCTGGCCGGTGCTGACCGGCCGCGGCGAGGTCCTGCGGTCGTACGCGCTGATCATGGCGAACACCGACTACATCCAGTTCTTCCTCACCGACGTGCACGTCTCCGTCACCGGCGACACCGCCCTGGTCACCTGCACGGAGAACATCCTCAGCGGCGGACCGGCCCCCGAGGGCAGCCAGGAACTCGGCCCGCTGGTCGGCCAGCTGGTCGTCGCCACGAACGTGTTCCGGCGCACCCGGGACGGCTGGAAGCTCTGGTCCCACCACGCCTCCCCGGTGCTCTCCGAGACCGACGAGGACGAGGAGGACGACACGCCCTCCTGACCCCGGGACACCCCTGGCGGCCCAAGAAGTGGCTGGAATCACGAACTCGCGAGTAGGTACGGCCACCGGCCCGTGAGCCGCCGGGTTCTCCGGGGGAAACAGCCGGTGAACCCTGCCGCACCCCGGCGGACCACACGCCCCGTACCCGGGCTGTGTCGGTGCCCGCAGGTAGATTCGTGTGAGGCCGGTCCTTCGTCCGCACGCGATGCCGCCCGGCCGCCACCCCGACGATTGCAGGAGTGATTCGCGTGGATCGTGTCGCGCTGCGCGGCCTGAGGGCCCGCGGGCACCACGGTGTCTTCCCCAAGGAGCGCGAGGAGGGCCAGACCTTCATCGTGGACCTCGCCCTTGGCCTGGACACCCGTCCGGCGGCGGCCGACGACGACCTGACGAAGACCGTGCACTACGGCATCGTGGCCGAGGAGGTCGTCGCCGTGGTCGAGGGGGAGCCGGTGAACCTGATCGAGACGCTCGCCGAGCGGATCGCCCAGGTCTGCCTCAAGCACGAGGGGGTAAGAGAGGTCGAGGTCCAGGTCCACAAGCCGGACGCGCCCATCACCGTCCCCTTCGACGACGTCACCGTCACCATCACCCGGAGCCGAGTATGACCGCATCCTCCCTGCGGGGGCCGAGCGACCCGACCGTACAGCCGGTGCCCGCCTCCGTCGTCGAACAGGTCGACGCCGCCGACACCACCCTGTCCAACCCCAAACGGGCCGTGGTCGCCCTCGGCTCCAACCTCGGCAACCGCCTGGAGACCCTGCAAGGCGCCGTCGACGCGCTGGAGGACACCCCGGGCGTCCGCATCAAGGCCGTGTCGCCGGTGTACGAGACGGAGCCGTGGGGCGTCGAGCCCGGCAGCCAGCCGACGTACTACAACGCGATCGTGGTGCTGAAGACCACCCTCCCGCCGTCCTCCCTGCTGGAGCGGGCCCACGCGGTCGAGGAGGCGTTCAACCGGGTGCGGGACGAGCACTGGGGACCGCGCACCCTCGACGTCGACATCGTCGCCTACGCCGACGTCGTCTCCGACGACCCGCAGCTCACCCTCCCCCACCCGCGCGCCCACGAGCGCGCCTTCGTGCTCGCGCCCTGGTACGACATCGACCCGGAGGCCCTGCTGCCCGGCCGCGGCACGGTCGCGGACCTCCTGGCGGCCGTCACCCGGCACGGTGTGGAAGCGCGGGGAGACCTGGAACTCCGACTGCCCGAGTAGTCGTTAAGGTCGAGACGACCACATCGCTGCGGGGGAGCTGAAGGAAAACAGTGAAAGAGCTGCGGATCAGGGTGCTGGCCGGCGTCTTCGTCGTGGCCGGAGTGCTGTCCTGGGCGGCCGCCCGCCTCTGGAACGCGGTGGGGACACTGCCCAGCGTGCCGGTGGCCGCCCCGATCGTCCTCGCCCTGATCGCCGTGGTCCTGCTCTCCACCGCGCTCTCGCTGCGCGCCCGCCTCAAGGCGCAGCGCGAGCGCCGCCCCGGCGCCAAGGGGGTGGATCCCCTGATGGCGGCCCGCGCGGTGGTCTTCGGCCAGGCGAGCGCCCTCGTCGCCGCCCTCGTCGCCGGCATGTACGGCGGCACCGGCGTCTTCCTCCTGGAGCTCCTCGACCTGCCCACCCGCCGCGACCAGGCCCTCTACGCGGCCTTCTCGGTCGTCGCCGGCATCGGCGTGATAGCGGCGGCCATCTTCCTGGAACGGGTGTGCAAGCTCCCGGAGGACGACGACAACGACCACAGCGGGGCCGAGCCGGTCGCCTGAGCCCCGCCCGCCGAGGCGGTCAGCGCGCCAGTATCAGGCTCATCGCCTCGGCGCGGGTCGTTGCGTCCCTGAGTTGGCCGCGGACCGCCGACGTCGTCGTCTTGGCACCCGGCTTGCGGATCCCGCGCACCGACATGCACATGTGCTCGGCCTCGACCACGACGATCACCCCCCGGGCCTCGAGGATCCGCATGAGCGAGTCCGCGACCTGGGTGGTGAGTCGTTCCTGCACCTGCAGACGGCGGGCGAACACCTCGACCAGACGCGCCAGCTTCGACAGACCCGTGATCTTGCCGGTCTCCGCCGGGATGTAGCCGACATGAGCCACCCCGTGGAACGGCAGCATGTGATGCTCGCAGAGACTGACGATCTCGATGTCCTTGACCAGCACCATCTCGTCATGTCCGAGGTCGAAGGTCGTCGTCAGGACCTCCTCGGGCGACTGGTGATTGCCCGCCAGAAGCTCGCGATACGCCCGTGCCACCCGCGCCGGAGTCTCCCGCAGGCCCTCGCGGTCCGGGTCCTCGCCGACCGCGATGAGGAGTTCGCGTACGGCGTTCTCGGCGCGCTTCTCGTCGAACTCGCCGATGGTGCCTTCGCCGTCCAGGGTCACGGGGTCGGTCATCTGGGGTGCCTCGTTCCTCGGGGTGGGCGCATGTGGATCACACACCTCATGTACAGGCATTACGGAAATGCCGCGCCCCCCAGGCTAGATCCTGGGGGGCGCGGCATCCATTCCGAGCCGGACGAGGCCGGTGTGAGTCAGCTCTCGGGGCGGTCCTCGGGAGCCTTCTCGACCGCGGAGGCGGATTCGGCCGCCGTGGCCTTGGCGGTGCTGATTGCCGCGGTGGCGCCGTTGGTCCCGTTGGTCAGTGCGAGCTCCTTCGGGGAGAGCACCGGCGGGCGGGTGGACGGCGTACGGCGGGAGGAACCGGTCCAGGCGGGCCGGGCCGGGCGCTTGACGATGGCGGAGAAGATCTCGGCGATCTCCTCCTTGCCCAGCGTCTCCTTCTCCAGGAGCTGGAGCACCAGGTTGTCGAGGACGTCGCGGTTCTCGACCAGGATCTCCCAGGCTTCGTTGTGCGCGTTCTCGATGAGCTTCTTGACTTCCTCGTCCACCAGGGCGGCGACCTCTTCCGAGTAGTCGCGCTGGTGGGACATCTCACGGCCGAGGAAGGGCTCGGTGTTGTCGCCGCCGAACTTGATCGCGCCGAGACGCTCGGTCATGCCGTACTGCGTGACCATCGCGCGGGCGGTGGCCGTGGCCTTCTCGATGTCGTTGGCGGCGCCGGTGGTCGGGTCGTGGAAGACCAGTTCCTCGGCCGCGCGGCCGCCCAGCATGTAGGCGAGCTGGTCGAGCATCTCGTTGCGCGTGGTCGAGTACTTGTCCTCGTCCGGCAGGACCATCGTGTAGCCGAGGGCACGGCCGCGGGACAGGATCGTGATCTTGTGGACCGGGTCGGAGTTCGGGGAGGCCGCCGCGACCAGGGCGTGGCCGCCCTCGTGGTACGCGGTGATCTTCTTCTCCTTGTCCGACATGATCCGGGTCCGCTTCTGCGGGCCCGCGACCACGCGGTCGATCGCCTCGTCGAGCATCTGGTTGTCGATGAGCTTGCGGTCGCTGCGGGCCGTGAGCAGGGCCGCCTCGTTCAGCACGTTCGACAGGTCGGCGCCGGTGAAGCCCGGGGTACGGCGGGCGACCGCCGCGAGGTCGACGTCGGGCGCGACCGGCTTGCCCTTCTGGTGGACCTTGAGGATCTCCAGACGGCCCTGCAGGTCCGGCGGGTCGACCGCGATCTGGCGGTCGAAGCGGCCGGGGCGCAGCAGCGCCGGGTCGAGGATGTCGGGCCGGTTGGTCGCGGCGATGAGGATCACGCCGCCCTTGACGTCGAAGCCGTCCATCTCGACGAGCAGCTGGTTCAGCGTCTGCTCGCGCTCGTCGTGACCGCCGCCGAGGCCGGCGCCGCGGTGGCGGCCGACCGCGTCGATCTCGTCGACGAAGACGATCGCCGGGGCGTTCGCCTTGGCCTGCTCGAAGAGGTCACGCACTCGGGAGGCACCGACACCGACGAACATCTCGACGAAGTCGGAACCGGAGATCGAGTAGAAGGGGACGCCCGCCTCGCCGGCGACGGCGCGCGCGAGCAGCGTCTTGCCGGTGCCGGGACGGCCGTAGAGGAGCACGCCCTTGGGAATCTTGGCGCCGACGGCCTGGAACTTGGCCGGCTCCTGCAGGAACTCCTTGATCTCGTGGAGTTCCTCGACGGCCTCGTCACAGCCCGCCACGTCCGAGAAGGTCGTCTTCGGGGTGTCCTTGGTGATGAGCTTCGCCTTGGACTTGCCGAAGTTCATGACCCGGGAGCCGCCGCCCTGCATCTGGTTCATCAGGAACAGGAAGACGACCACGATGAGGACGAAGGGCAGCAGCGAGAGCAGGACGCTGACGAAGGCGTTCTGCTTGGTCGGCGCGACGGTGTAGCCGTCGGGGATCTGCTTGTCCTGGTACTTGGTCTGCAGCGTGTTGGCGAGGGCCACGCCCTGGTCGCCGATGTAGCTCGCCTGGATCTTCGAGCTGCCGTCGACCTTCTCGCCGTTCTTGAGCGTGACCTTGATGGTCTGCTCGTCACCGGTGGTCAGCTTGGCCGATTCCACCTTGTTGTCATTGATCGCCGCCACGACCTGGCCGGTGTCCACCGTCTTGTAGCCGCCGGACGAGCCGACGACCTGCATCAACACGACCACGGCAAGGACGGCCAGCACGATCCACATGACCGGCCCACGGAAGTATCGCTTCACGTCCATCCATACGGAGCGGTGTCGCCCCGTCCCTCCTGCCATAGTGAGTTTCTCTGCATGCTCCAACGGCGCGAAACCCGCTGGGGTTCCCGATCGTCTTACGTAAGTGGACCCTGCGGCGTATCAGCCGGGGTCAGCCGCCGTAGACGTGAGGCGCGAGCGTACCGACGAACGGGAGATTGCGGTACTTCTCCGCGTAGTCGAGGCCGTAGCCGACGACGAACTCGTTGGGGATGTCGAATCCGACCCACTCGACGTCGATGGCGACCTTGGCCGCGTCCGGCTTGCGCAGCAGGGTGCAGATCTTCAGGGTCTCGGGCTCGCGGGAGCCGAGGTTGTTGATCAGCCAGGACAGGGTCAGGCCCGAGTCGATGATGTCCTCGACGATCAGGACGTGCCGGCCCTTGATGTCGGTGTCGAGGTCCTTGAGGATCCGCACCACACCGGAGGACTGGGTGCCCGCGCCGTACGAGGACACGGCCATCCAGTCCATGGTGACGGGGGTGGACAGCGCCCGGGCGAGGTCTGCCATGACCATCACGGCGCCCTTGAGGACGCCGACGATGAGCAGGTCCTTGCCCGCGTACTCCGCGTCGATCTTCGCGGCCAGCTCGGCCAGCTTCGCGTCGATCTCTTCTTTGGTGATGAGCACCTGCTGGAGGTCGGCACCCATGTCTTTCGCGTCCACCCGCATCACTTTCGGTCGGTCGTCCCACCGGCCTACCCGGTCCTTCGGAGGAGCGCCGAGGAGCTCTTCGCGAGGTCGGGATTCAGCCTTGCCGAATCACCAGTCTGCCACCCTGGCGCTGGGCGACGACTTTGCCGGGGAGATTGATGGCCCCCTGGCCTCGCCAGCCGGTGATGAGGCGGTCGACTTCCTCGATGTGCCGGGCGAACAGGGAACCGGCCGGTGCGCCCGCCTCGATGGCCGCGCGGCGCAGGATCCGGCGGCGTACCGCGGGAGGCAGGGCGTAGAGCTTGGCGCACTCCAGCAGGCCCGCGGCGTCCCGTACGGAGGCCTCCGCCTGGCTGGCCCAGGTGTCGAGGGCGTCGGCGTCGTCCCGGGAGAGCTGGGCGGTGCGGGCGAGCGCCTCGACGACGCCCTTGCCGAGGGCTTTCTCCAGCGCGGGCAGGCCCTCGTGGCGAAGCCGGGAGCGGGTGTACGCCGGGTCCGCGTTGTGAGGATCGTCCCAGACGGGGAGGGCCTGGACCATGCAGGCCTTGCGGGCGGTCTGCCGGTCCAGTTGGAGGAACGGACGGCGGTAACGGCCGCCGGCCCCCGAGACCGCGGCCATTCCGGACAGGGAGCGGATGCCGGAGCCGCGGGCGAGGCCGAGCAGGACGGTTTCGGCCTGGTCGTCCCTGGTGTGGCCGAGCAGGATCGCGGTGCCGCCGTGCCGCTCCAGCGCGGCGTCCAGGGCGGCGTAGCGGGCGTCGCGGGCGGCGGCTTCCGGTCCGCCGTCGCGGCCGACGGTCACGGTGATGGCCTCGACCGGGTCGAGGCCCAGTTCGCGCAGCCGCAGGACGACCTCCTCGGCGCGCAGGTCGGAGCCGGGCTGCAGGCCGTGGTCGACGGTGATGCCGCCCGCGCGGATGCCGAGCTTGGGGGCCTCGAAGGCGAGGGCGGAGGCGAGCGCCATGGAGTCGGCGCCGCCGGAGCACGCGACGAGGACGAGCGGGGAGGGGGGCCGCTCGTTCGGTGTCTGCTCCGGGATCTCCGGGGCCTCGGGGAAGCCGCCGACGGGGCGCGCGAGGCGCACGCCGATGCGCCCACCGGTGCGCTCACCGGCGGTGCGGGCGTGGCGGCTGTCGTCGGTGAGGATGTCGTGGAGGACGCGGCGGACCGCCAGGCGTATCGCCGCGACCGCAGGATGGGGACCCATGTCCGGTTCCCTTCATGAAGTTTTCGGGGGGTGAACCCGAGACCGGTCACTCAGAGTGTGTCGATGGTGACAGAAACGGGCCGTTCCCCGAGCATCGCACGCCTACCCATCGCTCACGGTCCCTCGGACGGGTGATTGGAGGGGCGTTCGCCTGCCGTCGGCCGGTTTCCGTTCACCCCACATCCGTCGGTTCACGACTCGGCCCTGCGGTGCACCCGCGCGACCCAGTCCGCCGGTTTGGCGATCTCCGCCTTGGTCGGCAGGGTGTTCGGGGAGGTCCACACCCGGTTGAAGCCGTCCATGCCGACCTGCTCGACGACGGCCCGCACGAACCGTTCGCCGTCCCGGTACTGACGGAGTTTGGCATCCAGGCCGAGCAGCTTGCGCAGGGTCATGTCGAGCCGGGAGGCGCCCTTGGCGCGCCGCTGCTGGAACTTCTCGCGGATCTCGGCGACGGTCGGCACGACCGCGGGCCCGACGCCGTCCATGACGAAGTCGGCGTGGCCCTCCAGGAGGGACATGACGGCGGTGAGCCGGCCGAGGATCTCGCGCTGGGCCGGGGTCTGCACGAGTTCGACGAACGACCGTCCGCCGTCGTCCTCCTCGGCCTCCGGGCGGCTACCGGCGAGGGACTGGGCGGCGTCCCGGATGCGTTCGAGCACGGTCATCGGGTCGACGTCGGTCTCCGACAGGAACGACTGGATCTCGCCCTCCAGATGGGCGCGCAGCCAGGGGACCGCCGTGAACTGGGTGCGGTGGGTCTCCTCGTGCAGGCACACCCACAGGCGGAAGTCGTGGGGCTGAACGTCGAGTTCGCGCTCCACGTGGACGATGTTCGGGGCGACGAGCAGCAGTCGGCCGCCGCCGTTCTCGTCCGCCGGGAGGTCGCGGGAGGAGGGGGCGAAGGTCTCGTACTGGCCGAGGACCCGGGACGACAGGAACGACAGCAGCATGCCGAGTTCCACGCCGGTGACCTTGCCGCCGACCGCGCCGAGGACCGCCCCGCCGGGGGTGCCGGAGCGCCGCTCCTGCATCTTCTCGAGGAGCGGCTTGAGGAGTTCACGGAAACCGGCGACGTTCGCCTTCACCCAGCCGGGCCTGTCCACCACCAGAACGGGGGTGTCGTGGATGTCGTCGGTCCCCATACGAGTGAAGCCCCGGACGTGTTCCTCCGAGGCCTTCGCGTGCCGCCGCAGTTCCGCGACGATGGCCCGGGCCTCGTCGCGGCTCACCTCCGGCCCCGGCCGCACGAGCCGGGTCGCGGTCGCCACCGCGAGATTCCAGTCGACCATCCCAGAAGAAGCAGCGCCACCGATGCTCGTCATGCGTCAACCGTACGTTAGCGCTACCGCTTGGGGCAGGCCGTGCGGGTTGGTGAGGTTGGCGTGACTTGTGTGGTGGGGTCGGGTTGGGGGCTTGCGTCGGCAGGGGGCGGGTCGGTTTCCAGGCGCCCGGCGCCGTGGGCACGGCGGTTGAGGAGCGGCCGCGCCACGGCGGCGCGGCGGGCAGAAGGCGGCGGGCGGAAGGCGGCAGGCAGCTCGCAGCAGGCAGTCGGCGGACGGGCGGCAGGCGGACGTGATTACAGGCCCGCCAAGGCCGTCGCCGTTCTGTCCAGGGCCGCCTGGGCCGCCGGTGGGTTGGTCGTGTTGGAGGTGAGGAAGGCGAAGGCCAGGAGGCGGCCGTCCTTGTCGACGACCGTGCCGGCGAGGGTGTTGACGCCGGTGAGGGTGCCTGTCTTGGCGCGTACGACGCCTGCCGCGCCGTCCGTGTAGCGGCCGGTGAGGGTGCCGGTGAAACCGGCGACGGGGAGGCCGGTGAGGACCGCGCGCAGGCCCGGCCGGTCGACGTCGGCGGCCTTGACGAGGAGGGCGGTGAGGAGGTTCGCCGTCAGCCGGTCGTCGCGGTTCAGGCCGCTGCCGTCGTGGAAGGAGGCTCCGGCCATCGGCAGGCCCAGCCCGGTCAGCTCGGCGTCGATCGCGGCCGCTCCCCCGTCGAAACTGGCCGCCTTGCCGCTCGCGAGCGCCGTCTGGCGGGCCAGGGCCTCGGCGATGTCGTTGTCGCTGTTGGTCAGCATGCGTTCGACGATCGAGGAGAGCGGCGGCGAGGAGACGGTGGCGAGGGTCTCGGCGCGGCTGCTCGCCTTGGAGGTGCCGGGCGACGAGGTCTTGATGCCGGCGTCCGCCAGGAAGCCCGCGAACTTACGTGCCGCGTCGGCCGCCGGGTCGCCCACCCGGAGCACGGGTCCCTCGGTGGAGTCGTTGGTGCGGCCCTCGTCGGCCGTCAGGGGGCTCACGCGCGCGAGGTTCTCGTTGACGCCGATGGAGTGCAGGTCGGGGCCGGAGTAGAGCGTGGTGTCGTAGGAGAGCGTGATCTCCCTGATGCCCCGCGCGGTCAGCGACTTCGCCGTCTCGGCGGCGAGGGTGCGCAGGCTGGCCCAGCCGGCCGCGTCCTTGCGGGCGGTCAGGGTGGGGTCGCCGCCGCCGATCAGGACGGCCTCCCTGGTGCCGGGTTCGAGGGCCACGCGCGTGGTGATGCGGTGGTCGGGGCCGAGAGCGGAGAGGGCGGCGACGGCGGTGGCGATCTTGGTGGTGGAGGCGGGGGTCATGGCGGTGTCGGCGCCGGAGCCGTACAGGCGGCTGCCGGTGGCCACGTCGACGACCACGGCGGTACGGGTGCTGCCGAGCGCCGGAGCCTTCAGGAGCGGCCCCAGGAGGTTCGTGACGGCCCTTCCGGAGATGCCGACGGACTTTCCGGCGGGCGCCGACTTCACCGTGTTCGTGGCGCCGTCCAGCCCCGTCAGGACCGGCCCGGCACTGGGTGCGGGGCCGGTCGGGCCGTCGGCTGTGACGGAGTCCGCAGCGGAGGCGTGATCTACGCCACCCGTCCGTTCCAGAGCGGCGGCCCGGTCCCGCTCGGCCGTACGCTGACCGTCGGCGTCCCAGGGGCCCGCCGCGGTCACCGCACCGGCGGCCAGCGCGAGCCCGGCCGTGGCGGCGCCCGCGGTGTACTGCCAGGTCCTGAGCGTCCGGGACCGAGGTCGAGGGGGGCGGACCAGGGTGGCCAGCCGGGGTCCCGTCACGCGCACGACGCGTGCGAGCCGCGGTCCCGCTGCCCGCCGCAACCGTGCGACCTGCGGTTTCGTGCCGTTCACCAGGCGTGCCAGCCGCGGTCGTACGGCTCCCGCGATCTTCCGCACACGCGGTTTCGCGGACTGCCAAGGCCTCAGCTCTGGCACGACCACCAGCCCCTTTCGCGATCACACACCAGCGTGGGGGACACTTAACCATCAGAACTATGTGTTGATCATGGAGGAGCCACCGGTGGAGTTCGACGTCACGATCGAGATCCCGAAGGGTTCGCGGAACAAGTACGAGGTGGACCACGAGACCGGTCGGATCCGCCTCGACCGTCGTCTCTTCACCTCGACCGCCTACCCGACCGACTACGGCTTCGTCGAGAACACCCTCGGCGAGGACGGCGACCCGCTGGACGCGCTGGTCATCCTGGACGAGCCGACCTTCCCGGGCTGCCTGATCAAGTGCCGCGCCATCGGCATGTTCCGGATGACGGACGAGGCCGGCGGCGACGACAAGCTGCTGTGCGTCCCGGCGACCGACCCGCGCGTGGAGCACCTGCGCGACATCCACCACGTGTCGGAGTTCGACCGCCTGGAGATCCAGCACTTCTTCGAGGTCTACAAGGACCTGGAGCCCGGCAAGTCCGTCGAGGGCGCCAACTGGGTCGGCCGCACCGACGCCGAGGCGGAGATCGAGCGGTCGTACAAGCGCTTCAAGGAGACCGGCGGTCACTGAGACCGCTCCGGTGGACCGGTACCGGGGAACGGGCCGCACGCACGCGTGGGGCCCGTTTTTCGTGCCCGCCGCGTTCCCCCACGGCTGGTTTTCGTGTCAGCTGTGTGGTCACGCGCATACTGAGGCTGTTGTGAAGGTGTAGGTCAGGGAGCGTTACGACGGTGACGGAGACGGAGGACCGCAAGCCCAGGTCGGACGAGGCGCGGTACGACCCGGAACTCACGTCCGAGTTCGCCCTCCCCCGGGGCATCGAGGTCCCCGAGGGCGGCGGTGAACCGGAGACGACGTCCGAGTTCGCGGTGCCGCGGGGACTCGCCGCACCGCAGTCGGCGGGTGCCGAGCCGGAGGGGTCGGCGTTCAGCCCGCCGAGCACCTACAGCGCCCATGACGCCCCGCCCGTTTTCACACCGGCCTCCGGGTTCCCCGCGGTCAGCCTCGTCAAGGACGCGCCCTGGCAGGACCGGATGCGGACGATGCTGCGCATGCCGGTGGCCGAGCGGCCGGCCGTGGAGCCGGTGCAGAAGGCCGAGGAAGGCGCTCCCGCCGTCCCGCGCGTGCTCGACCTGACCCTGCGCATCGGGGAGTTGCTGCTGGCGGGCGGTGAGGGCGCGGAGGACGTGGAGGCCGCGATGTTCGCGGTCTGCCGGTCGTACGGGCTGGACCGGTGCGAGCCGGGTGTCACCTTCACGCTGCTGGCGATCTCGTACCAGCCCTCGCTCGTCGACGACCCCGTGACCGCCTCCCGGACGGTGCGGCGGCGCGGGACCGACTACACGCGCCTGTCCGCCGTCTTCCGGCTCGTGGACGACCTCACCGACCCCGAGACCCATGTCTCCCTGGAGGAGGCCTACCGGCGGCTCGCGGAGATCCGCCGCAACCGCCACCCGTACCCCGGCTGGGCGCTGACCGCCGCGAGCGGGCTGCTCGCCGGGGCCGCCTCCGTGCTGGTCGGCGGTGACCTGCTGGTGTTCGTTGCGGCCGCGATCGGGGCGATGCTCGGTGACCGGCTGGCGTGGCTGTGCGCGGGACGCGGGCTGCCGGAGTTCTACCAGTTCATGATCGCCGCGATGCCGCCGGCCGCGATCGGGGTCGCCTTCGCGCTCGCCCACGTCGACGTGGCGGCGTCCGCGGTCGTCACCGGTGGCCTGTTCGCACTGCTGCCCGGGCGGGCCCTGGTGGCGGGCGTCCAGGACGGGCTCACCGGCTTCTACATCACCGCCTCCGCGCGCCTGCTGGAGGTCATGTACTTCTTCGTCGGCATCGTCATCGGGGTGCTGACGGTCCTGTACTTCGGCGTCAAGCTGGGCGGCCGGCTCAACCCCGACGCGGCGCTGATCGGCTCCGCGCGGCCGCTGCTGCAGATCGCCGCGTCGATGGTGCTGTCGCTGACCTTCGCCGTCCTGCTCCAGCAGGAACGGTCCACCGTGCTGGCGGTGACCCTCAACGGCGGTGTGGCGTGGTGCGTCTACGGTGCGATGCACTACGCCGGGAGGATCTCGCCGGTCGCCTCCACGGCGGTGGCGGCCGGGCTGGTGGGGCTGTTCGGGCAGTTGCTGTCGCGGTACCGGTTCGCCTCCGCGCTGCCGTACACGACGGCGGCGATCGGGCCGCTGCTGCCGGGGTCGGCGACCTACTTCGGGCTGCTGTCGATGGCGCAGAACGAGGTCGACAAGGGGCTGGTGTCGCTGGCCAAGGCGGCGTCGCTGGCCATGGCCATCGCCATCGGGGTCAATCTGGGGTCGGAGATCTCCCGGCTGACTTTGCGGGTGGGGTCGGCCGGGAAGCGGAGGGCCGCGAAGCGGACCAGGGGGTTCTGAGCGCCATCCGTGGGGGCCGATGAGGCGCGTCGGCGGGTGCGGGTGCGTCGTGGCTTGTCGCGCAGTACCTCCCCAGCCTTGGGGCGGCGGTGCCCCCCAGCGCCCCTCAGGGGCGGTACTGCTGCTCCTCGTTGTACGGGTACTGCTGCTGGTCGTAGCCGCCCTGGTCGTAGTACGGCTGCTGCTGGCCGTAGCCGTACTGCTGCTGAGGCTGGGGCTGCTGGCCGTACTGCTGCTGAGGCTGGGGCTGCTGGCCGTACTGCTGCGGGGTGTATGTCGGCTCGATCCTGCGGAGCCGGGTCGTCGCGTCGTCCATCACCGGGGGTGCCGGGTACTGCGGGACGGGCGCCGGCTCCGGCTGCTGTGCTGCCGCCTTCTTGTCCTTCGCGCGGGCCCGCAGGAACTCGATGATGATCGGGACGACCGAGATCAGGACGATCAGGATCAGGATCGCCTCGACGTTGTTCTTGACGACGTCGATCTTGCCGAGCCAGGAGCCGAGCAGGGTGACGCCGGCGCCCCACAGGACGCCGCCGATGACGTTGAACGTGAGGAACGAGCGGTAGGCCATGCCGCTGACGCCGGCGATGATCGGCGTGAACGTGCGGATCACCGGCACGAAGCGGGCCAGGATCAGGGACTTCGGGCCGTGCTTCTCGAAGAACTCGTGCGCCTTCGCCACGTTCTCCTGCTTGAAGAGGCGGGAGTCCCGGCGGTTGAAGAGGGTCGGGCCGACCTTCTTGCCGAACATGTAGCCCGCCTGGTCGCCGAGGACCGCGGCGAGGCAGATCAGGGCGATGGCGCCCCACAGCGGGAAGTCCAGCTGGTTCGAGGTGATCAGCAGACCGCAGGTGAACAGGAGGGAGTCGCCCGGAAGGAAGAACCCGATCAGGAGGCCGGACTCGGCGAAGACCACCAGGAGCAGGCCCCAGATGCCGAACGAGTCGAGAAGTTGGTTCGGATCCAGCCAGCTCGGGCCGAGGGCGAGCGTCATCACGGTTCCGGGCTCCTGAAGGGGGAAGGCACGTCGGGTTCCTTGTGCGGGCGCACAAAGCTATCAACGTAATGTGTCCGCCCCAGGTTCCACCGGTGGAACCTGGATGGACTGTGCCCGGCCTGGGGAATGGCTGTGGACATGGGTATCGAAGAGTACGGCGGCGGTCAGGGACCGCAGGCCGATGTGCTGGTCGTCACCACGAACGACGTTCCCGGGTACCGGGTGCGGGAGGTCGTCGGCGAGGTCTTCGGGCTGACCGTGCGCTCCCGGCACCTGGGCAGTCAGATCGGCGCGGGTCTGAAGTCGATGATCGGCGGCGAGCTGAAGGGGCTGACGAAAACGCTCGTCCAGACCCGCAACCAGGCCATGGAAAGGCTGATCGAGCAGGCACGCGCGCGTGGGGCCAACGCGGTGCTGGCGTTCCGGTTCGACGTGACCGAGGCGGCGGACGTGGGGACCGAGGTCTGCGCGTACGGCACCGCCGTCGTCGTCGACAGGGAGTAGGCCCGAGCTGGCTCACGCCGGGTGCCGGGCCGCGTTCGCCTCGATCGCCTCCTTGAGGTGCTCGGCCAGGCCCGGCGCCATCGCGTCGTAGAAGGCCTTGAAGCGTTCGTCCGAGACGTACATCGCGGCGAGGCAGCGGTGCATCTCGTGCGGGCAGTCGTAGAACCAGGCCGAGATGTGCGCCCGGTGCTCCTCCGCCATGTCCATGGCCCGTTCGCCGGCCGGCGGCTCGGCGGCGGTCACCAGGGCGGCGTACCGCGCGCTCCAGTCGTCGACCTCGGCCTTCATACGCTGCCAGTCGGCCTTGGTGTAGCGGGCCGCGCGGCGCTGGGACTCGGCGTAGGCCTCGGTGCCGCCCCAGCGCTGCTCGGCCTCCTCGGCGTACTGCTCGGGGTCCTTGTCGCCGAAGACCTCGAAGCGTTCCTCGGGGGTGAGGTTGATGCCCATCCTGCGTGCCTCCATGGCGTGCTCCACGGCCGCGGCCATCTGCTGCAGTTTCTCGATCCGGGCGGTCAGCAGTTCGTGCCGGCGGCGCAGGTGCGCGCGCGGGTCCGCGTCCGGGTCGTCGAGCAGGGCCGCGACCTCGTCGAGCGGGAAGCCGAGCTCCCGGTAGAACAGGATCTTCTGCAGCCGGTCGAGGTCGGCGTCGCCGTAGCGCCGGTGTCCCGCGGTGCTGCGCTCGCCCGGCACCAGCAGGCCGATCTCGTCGTAGTGGTGCAGGGTGCGCACGGTGACGCCGGCGAACCCGGCGGCCTGTCCTACGGAGTAGTTCACTTCCGCTCCTTTCCGTGCTCCACCCTGGGGCCTCACGTCGCGTGAGGTGCAAGCCCGTTCCGCACGGACGTCCCCGGACCCCGTTCGCCGAACAGTTCGGGATGTTCTGTCGGTTTTACCCGCTTATCGTGAGCCCGTGGCCCAGGACACCGCGCAGCAGGCGCTCCCCATCCCGCCCTCGGCCCCCGCGCGCGCCCTGCTGCCGCTGATCCTGCCCGCACTCGTCGTCGGTGTCGGCAGCAGCCTGCTGTTCCTGCTGGTGAGCTCGCTGGCCGAACGGCTCCAGCACGTGCTGTGGAACAACCTTCCGGACGCCCTGGGTGTCGGACGCTACTCGGTGCTGTGGATGCTGGTGATGCTGACGGTCACCGGGATCGTGGTGGGGCTGGTGGTGTGGAAGGTACCCGGGCACGCGGGGCCCGATCCGGCCACCCTGGGTCTGGAGGCGGTCGCGCTCCCGCCCGCCGTGCTGCCGGGGCTGACGCTGGCGACCGTGCTGATGCTCGCGGGCGGGCCGAGCCTCGGCCCGGAGAGCCCTCTCATCGCCGTGAACGTCGGGCTCGCGCTCTGGCTGGGACGGCTCGCGATGCCCCGGCTGCCGGGCTCGCTGTGGCCCGCGCTGGCCGACGCGGCGACGCTCGGCGCGCTGTTCGGGACGCCGGTGGCGGCGGCCCTGGTGATCTCCGAGGCGCTGGCCGGGAAGCCGCTGAAGGGGGCACTGTGGGACAACCTCTTCGGTCCGCTGACGGCCGCGGGGGCGGGTGCGATGACGACCGCCCTGGTGGCCCGACCGACCCTCGACCTCGGTCTGCCCGGGCTCGGCCACCCGCGCTGGCCCGACCTGGTGGCGGTCCTGGTGATCGCGCCCGCGGCCGCCCTGCTCGGCCTGTGCGCCGTCTACGCCTTCCCGACCGTCCACGACGCCTTCAGGCGCCTCGGGCACCCCATGGTGGCCCTTCCGGTCGGCGGACTGGTCCTGGGCCTCCTGGGGGCACTGGGTGGCCACCTGACGCTCTTCAAGGGGCTGGACGAGGTCGCGGAGCTCGCGAAGGACCCTGCGGGCTGGTCGGCGGGCCAGTACGCCGTGATGACGGTCGTCAAGCTGGCGGCGCTGACGGTGGCCTCCGCCTGCGGGTTCCGCGGTGGCCGGATCTTTCCGTCGGTGTTCATCGGCGCGGCCTTCGGGCTGTGCGCCCACGCCCTGGTTCCCGCGGTCCAGCCCTCGGTGGGCGTGGCGGCCGGCGTCCTGGGCATGTTGTTGGCGATCACCCGGCAGGGCTGGGTGAGCCTGTTCACGGCCGCGGTCCTGGTGGCCTCGACGAGCATCCTCGCGCTGCTGTGCATCGCGTCGCTGCCCGCATGGCTGCTGGTGACCGGGCGGCCGAGAATGCAGTTGCGGGCGGACGGTACCGCCCTGCGCTGATCCCTGTGGATTCCCCCGCTTCGTCCGTGTCGCACACATCACCTATATCGTTCGCGTCGTTCAGGAGGCACACCTCATGCCGCTGCACAAAGGTCCCCAGAAGCACCAAGAGCGACCCATGTCCGTCAACCCGTTCTTCGGCGAGGCGAACCCGGTCGCCGGCATGGCCGAGGCCCCGCCCACGCACCGGCTGCCGGACGGCCCGCTGCCGCCCTCGACCGCCTACCAGCTGGTGCACGACGAGCTGATGCTGGACGGCAACGCCCGGCTGAACCTGGCCACTTTCGTGACCACGTGGATGGAGCCCCAGGCCGGGATCCTGATGGCGGAGTGCGACGACAAGAACATGATCGACAAGGACGAGTACCCGCGCACCGCCGAACTGGAGCGGCGCTGCGTGGCCATGCTCGCCGACCTGTGGAACGCGCCGGATCCGGCCAGCACCATCGGCTGTTCGACGACCGGCTCCAGCGAGGCCTGCATGCTGGCCGGGATGGCGCTCAAGCGGCGCTGGACGAAGCGCAACACCGACCGCTATCCGGGCGGCGCCCGCCCGAACCTGATCATGGGCATCAACGTCCAGGTCTGCTGGGAGAAGTTCTGCAACTTCTGGGAGGTGGAGCCCCGGTTCGTGCCCATGGAGGGCGACCGCTACCACCTGGACCCGCAGGCCGCCGCCGACCTCTGCGACGAGAACACCATCGGGGTCGTCGCCATCCTCGGCTCCACCTTCGACGGGTCCTACGAGCCGGTCGCCGACCTCTGCGCGGCCCTGGACGCCCTCCAGGAGCGCACCGGCATCGACGTCCCGGTCCACGTGGACGGCGCGTCCGGCGCGATGGTCGCGCCCTTCCTCGACGAGGACCTGGTGTGGGACTTCCGGCTCCCGCGGGTGGCCTCGATCAACACCTCGGGGCACAAGTACGGGCTGGTCTACCCGGGTGTCGGCTGGGCGCTGTGGCGGGACAAGGAGTCGCTACCCGAGGAACTCGTCTTCCGGGTCAACTACCTGGGCGGCGACATGCCCACCTTCGCCCTCAACTTCTCCCGCCCCGGCGCCCAGGTGGTCGCGCAGTACTACACGTTCCTGCGCCTGGGCCGGGACGGCTACCGCGCGGTCCAGCAGGCGTCCCGGGACGTGGCGACCGGGCTCGCCGAACGCATCGAGGCGCTCGGCGACTTCCGGCTCCTCACCCGGGGCGACGAGCTGCCCGTGTTCGCCTTCACCACCGCCGACCACGTGACCGCGTACGACGTCTTCGACGTGTCCCGGCGGCTGCGCGAGAACGGCTGGCTGGTGCCCGCGTACACCTTCCCGGCGAACCGGGAGGACCTGTCCGTGCTGCGGGTGGTGTGCCGCAACGGGTTCTCGAAGGACCTGGCGGACCTGTTCGTCGAGGACCTGTCCCGGCTGCTGCCCGGACTGCGCCGGCAGCCGCATCCGCTGACCCACGACAAGGACGCGGCCACCAGCTTCCACCACTGAGCGCTCCGCCGGAAGCGCCCCTTCGGGGCGCGCCCCCCCGAGCAGGAGCTAGGAGCCCTGTTCCAGCGCCACGAGTTCGAAGGCCGTCTTGCCGTCCAGCGACTCGCGGATGATGTCGGCGTGGCCCGCATGCCGGGCGGTCTCGCGGATGAGGTGGAGGCAGACCCAGCGCATGGAGACCCGGCCCTCCGGCGGGAACCAGGGCTGCGGCGGAAGGGGGAAGGTGTCGTCGAGGCTGGGGACGGAGCGGATGAACTTCTCGGTCTCGGCGGCGACCTGCTCCCAGTACGCCAGCTGCGAGGCCACCGTCTCCTCGCCGACCAGCTGGAAGGTCTCGTGCCAGTTCGACTGGTCGCGCTGGATCGCCGGCGGCTCCTGCTTGGCCCGCGCGATCCAGCTCTGCTCGACCTCGGCGCAGTGCTTGAGCAGGCCCGCCAGGGACAGCTCGCCGGCGCTCGGCCTGCTGGCGGCCTGCTCGTCGGTCAGGCCGAGCAGGGCGCGGCGGATGCCGCCGCGCTGCTCCTCGATGAAGGAGAGCAGTGCTCCGCGCTCGTCGCCCTGTGCTTCCGCGGGAACGTGAGTGACCATGTCCGGCCGCCTTTCCTCGGTCTGTGCTGCCCTGACCCGACCGAAGCTACGGGCCCTTTAGGACAGCTAGCGTCCTAAAGGGCCCGGGGGGCCGAACTTCGTCGGCTAGAAGGGGAAACCGCTCCGGCCGTGCTGCACCGAGATCCACTTGAGGGTGGTGAAGGACTCCACGGTCGTCTCGCCGTTCAGGCGGCCGATCCCGGAGTGCTTCTCGCCGCCGAAGGGGACGAGGGGCTCGTCGTGGACGGTGCCGTCGTTGACGTGGAACATCCCGGTGTCGATCTGCTTGGCGAAGGCCACGCCCCGCTCGACGTCGCCGGTGTGGACCGCGCCACTGAGACCGTACGGGGTGTCGTTGACCAGGCGCACGGCCTCCTCCTCGCCGTCGAACGGGATGAGGAAGGCGACGGGGCCGAAGACTTCCTGGCGGAGCAGGTCGGAGTCGGCCGGGACACCGGTGAGGACCGAGGGCTCGACCAGGTTGTCGGTGGTCGTGCCGTGCACCAGGGCCGTGGCACCCTCGGCGACGGCCTGCTGGACCGTGGCCGAAACCGACTCCGCCTGCTGGGAGTTGATCAGCGGCCCGATGACGGTCTGCGGGTCGTTCGGGTCGCCGGCCCTGAGGGTCCGCACCTTGGCGACGAACTTCTCGGTGAACTCGTCCGCGATCGAGCGGTCGACCAGGACGCGGTTGGCGGCCATGCAGACCTGGCCCTGGTGGACGTACCGGCTGAAGACCGCGGCGTCGACCGCGTAGTCGATGTCGGCGTCGTCGAGGACCACGATCGCGCTGTTGCCGCCCAGTTCGAGCACCGAGCGCTTGAAGAGCGAGGCGCAGACGGTGGCCACGTGCCGGCCGACCTTGTCGGAGCCGGTGAAGGAGATGACCTTCGGGATCGGGTGCTCGATGAAGGCGTCGCCGATCTCCGCGATGTCGGTGACGACGACGTTGAGCAGTCCGCCGGGCAGGCCCGCGTCCTCGAAGATCTTCGCGACCAGGGTGCCGCCGACGATCGGGGTGTTCTGGTGCGGCTTGAGGACCACCGCGTTGCCGAGGGCGAGCGCCGGGGCGACCGACTTGATCGAGAGCAGGAAGGGGAAGTTGAAGGGGCTGATCACACCCACCACACCGACCGGCACCCGGTAGACGCGGTTCTCCTTGCCGTCCACCGGGGAGGGCAGGATCCGGCCCTCGGGGCGCAGCGCCCACTGGATCGACTCGCGCAGGAACTCCTTGGCGAGGTGCAGCTCGAAGGCCGCCTTCAGACGGGTGCCGCCGAGCTCGGCGATGATCGCCTCGGTGATCTCCGCGTCCCGCTCCTCGATGAGGCGCAGGGCTTTCTCGAAGACGGCGCGGCGGGCGTAGGGATTGGTGGCGGCCCACTTCTTCTGGGCGCGCGCGGCGGCCTGGTAGGCCTGATCTATCTCCTCGACCGCGGCTATGGTGATCGACGCGAGCTTCTCACCGTCGTACGGGTTGAAGTCGATGATGTCCCAGGAACCGGTCCCCGGGCGCCACTCACCGTCGATGTACTGCTGGGCCAGGTCGGTGAAATAGGACGACATGTGATCCCTCGATCCCCTGCTGCGACGGCAGTCGATGCGGACACCGGGTCCACATCCACATCACGGTCTGATCACGCGTCATCGTACTTGCGTCACACGGGAGTTGGGGCACCAGTTCGATGATCTAGGGGTATCCCCCGGTGCGTCACCATGTCTACGACAGCTGGAGCAGCCCGCGCAGCAGGTCCCGGCTCTCGTCCGGTCCCGGGCTGTCCTGCTGGAGTTCCTTGAGCGCCTGCTCGTACTGGGCGACGTCCTCGCGCTTGTCGAGGTAGAGGGCGCTGGTGAGCTGCTCCAGGTACACCACGTCGGACAGGTCCGACTCGGGGAAGCTCAGGATGGTGAACGCACCGCCCTCCCCGGAGTGCCCGCCGAAGCTGAACGGCATGATCTGCAGCCGTACGTTGGGCCGCTCGGAGATCTCGACGAGGTGCTGGAGCTGGCCGCGCATCACCTCGCGGTCGCCGTAGGGTCGGCGCAGGGCGGCCTCGTCGAGGACGATGTGGAAGTCGGGTGCGTTCTCGGCCACGAGGTACTTCTGCCGCTCCAGGCGCAGTGTGACCCGCCGTTCGATGTCGGCCTCACCGGCCCCCTTCATACCGCGCCGCACCACCGCGCGCGCGTACTCCTCGGTCTGGAGCAGGCCGTGGATGAACTGCACCTCGTAGGCGCGGATCAGGTGTGCCGCGCCCTCCAGGCCGACATAGGTGGGGAACCAGCTCGGCAGGACGTCGGAGTAACTGTGCCACCAGCCGGCCACGTTGGCCTCGCGGGCGAGGGAGAGGAGCTGTTCGCGCTCGGCCTCGTCGGTGATGCCGTACAGCGTCAGCAGGTCTTCCACGTCCCTGGTCTTGAAGCTCACCCGGCCCAGCTCCATGCGACTGATCTTCGACTCGGAGGCGCGGATCGAGTACCCCGCGGCTTCCCGGGTGATCCCCCGGGCCTCGCGCAGCCGCCTGAGTTGCGAGCCGAGCAGCATTCGCCGCACCACCGATCCGGGCTCTCCCGCGCTCACGTTCGCCAGCCTCCCCAACCGTCTTCAGGGCCCGCAGTCTGCCACTAAAACACTTCGAGCAGTACTCGTCCGGTTACGGAAACGGCAAGCGGCCAAAGTTTAAGCACAGGAACTTGCAAGCAGATAGTGAGCCAAGGGCAGCAAGTTGGCGGAAAAAATGGCCAAGAAGCGGTACGGGAGGGTCCAATTCGGTCTCGTGCACGTGCATCTGCCCTTGCATCTGCTCTACGCATCCGAAACCATGGTCCCGCGCCACCGCTGCATCGCAACGACCGCGAATTCCCGGGAGTGCCTCGCATGGGGACGAATGGATCGACCATGCTCAAGCCATTACGGCAGGGCCTTCCGCCGCTTGATCCCGCGGCCGTGTCCAACGCCGCCTCCTGCGCCCTGCCCGCCCGCTACGAAGCGGTGCGCGAGGCCCGCCTGTTCACCCGGAGAACGCTCGGCCAGTGGGACGTCGGCGACCGCTTCGACGACATCTGTCTCGTCGTGTCGGAGCTCGTCACCAACGCCCTGCGGCACGCGGTGCCCGGTGAGACCGACTGCCTCGCGGCGCCCCAGGGGCGGGCGGTGCGGCTGCACCTGATGCGGTGGACCGGACGGCTGGTGTGCGCGGTGCGCGACCCCAGCCACGAGACCCCCGTCCCGCGCGACTCCGACGACTTCTCGGCGGAGTCGGGCCGCGGGCTGTTCCTGGTCGACTCGTTCAGCGACGGCTGGGGCTGGCATCCGCTGGCCGGCTCCCTCAGCGGCAAGGTCGTGTGGGCGCTATTCCGGCTGCAGGCCGTCGAGTGATGGACCCGGCGTCTTCGGACGCCGGGTTTCTACGCGCGTCACCGCGGCGTTGTGCACCGAACGCACCGGGTTGCCCCGGATACGGCCGCCGTCAGCTCGCGATCAGGTGGTCGAACTCGCCGTCCTTGACACCGAGGAGCATCGCCTCGATCTCGGCCCGCGTGTAGACGAGCGCCGGGCCGTCCGGGAAGCGCGAGTTGCGGACCGCCACGTCGCCGCCCGGCAGCCGGGCGAACTCCACGCAGGACCCCTGCGAGTTGCTGTGCCTGCTCTTCTGCCAGGCCACTCCGTCCAGCTGCGTGGCAGCCATGCCGTTGTACACGTCAAACCCCCCGTACACGCCGTCAACGTCGAGGTTCACAGGTCGCTCCCCGGTGGTGCACTAACTGGCTGATGTGACCATTGATGCCATTGATGCAGCGGTCAACTGACCCGGATCATAACCTTGTTCACGTGCAGATGCATGAGCAGATGCACGTGCACGGGGGGTGTTCCTGCGGTTACAGCTTTGACGTCCGCTTTACTCAACCCGTTCCAGCGTCTGCCCCAGACTCCGCAGGACATGCGACCGCCAGCCCCCGTTCATGATCACGCGCCGTGATCTGCGCGGGATCGCCCGGATCGAATCCTTCATGCACAAAGAAAAGACGCATACCTGGGCCCTGGTGTTCCAGCGCTCGTGTGACGGTCCGGTGAGCGACATTGGCCGGATCCGCATCGAATCACCGGAGGGACGGCATCCGCTGCCTGTCGTGGACGAGAACCTGCACGTCGACGACACCGGAGAGGTCGGCACGCCGTCATGCGACGGCCCGCGCGCGGCGGCGGCTCCGCGCTCCTCCGGGAGGCCGGCGCGCCGTGAAAACCCTCGATGACACCGGCGGCCGCCCGCGCGGTCGCTTCCGTACGCCCGCCCGTTCCGGGTGAATCCGCGGCACCGGGCCCACAGCGGATCCCTACCTGACGTACGCAAGTCCCCTGGGCGGGGCTGGTAGCTTGCCGCTGTCGTCCGGGCAGCCGGGCGGCCGACCCCCTAGAACTCGGGAGCGTTGCG
>NZ_JAEKKT010000083.1 GCF_019510245.1 Streptomyces sp.
TGGGCTACCAGCCGAACCTGGCCGACGAGATGGGTCTCCTCCAGGAGCGCATCACCTCGACCCGTGGTCACTCGATCACCTCGATGCAGGCGATCTACGTCCCCGCGGACGACCTGACCGACCCGGCCCCGGCCACCACCTTCGCCCACCTCGACGCGACGACGGTGCTCTCCCGTCCGATCTCGGAGAAGGGCATCTACCCGGCCGTGGACCCGCTGGACTCCACGTCCCGGATCCTGGACCCGCGCTACATCGCGGCGGACCACTACAACACCGCGATGCGCGTGAAGACGGTCCTCCAGAAGTACAAGGACCTCCAGGACATCATCGCGATCCTCGGTATCGACGAGCTCGGCGAGGAGGACAAGCTCGTCGTCCACCGTGCCCGTCGCGTGGAGCGCTTCCTGTCCCAGAACACCCACGTCGCCAAGCAGTTCACCGGCGTCGACGGGTCGGACGTCCCGCTGGACGAGTCGATCGCCGCGTTCAACGCGATCATCGACGGCGAGTACGACCACTTCCCGGAGCAGGCGTTCTTCCTGTGCGGTGGCATCGAGGACCTCAAGGCCAACGCCAAGGAGCTGGGCGTCTCCTGAACACCCTGAGTTCCCCGGAACTCCTTGTGTTCTTCGTGTGAGGGGGCGGGCGCGTCCCGCCCCCTCACGCACGCCTACTAGAATTGACCCCAACACCCGGCACCCCTGCCGGGTGGTGACCCGAGGAGCCACCCTTGGCTGCTGAGCTGCACGTCGAGCTCGTCGCCGCGGACCGCCAGGTCTGGTCCGGCGAGGCCACCCTGGTCGTCGCGCGCACCACGTCCGGCGACATCGGCGTCATGCCCGGTCACCAGCCGCTGCTCGGTGTGCTGGAGTCGGGCCCGGTGACCATCCGTACGAGTGAAGGTGGAACGGTCGTCGCCGCGGTGCACGGCGGTTTCATCTCGTTCGCGGACAACAAGCTCTCGCTGCTGGCCGAGACCGCCGAGCTGTCGGACGAGATCGACATCCAGCGCGAGGAGCGGGAGCTGGAGCGCGCGAAGGCGGAAGGTGACGCCACCGCGGAGCGGCGCGCCGACGTCCGTCTGCGGGCGGCGACCGGACGCTGACAGACTGCGCGTATGCGTTGACGTAACTCAGCCGCGGCTGAGACAGGAGCCATTCCGGTCCCAGCCGCGGCTGAGGTAGATCTGGGTCTTTTTACGTTCCATTACCTAGGAGACGGGGAGGTCGGTGCCGATGGTCCTCGCTCTGACTGTGGCCGGAATCGTGGTCGCGCTGGTGGTGGTGGGACTCTTCCTGTTCGGCCTGCGCCGCAGACTGATCCAGCGCTCCGGTGGCACCTTCGACTGTTCCCTGCGCTGGGACGTCCCCGAGAAGACGGACACCAGCGGCAAGGGCTGGAGCTACGGCGTCGCCCGCTACAACGGCGACAGCGTCGAGTGGTACCGCGTCTTCTCCTACGCCTACCGCCCCCGCCGGGTCCTGGAACGCGACCGGATCGAGGTGGCCGGCCGCCGCCATCCCGAGGGCGAGGAGGAGCTGGCCCTGCTCTCCGACGCGGTCATCCTCGCCTGTACCCACCGAGGCACCCGCCTCGAACTCGCGATGAGCGAAGACGCGCTGACCGGATTCCTCGCGTGGCTGGAAGCAGCCCCGCCCGGTCAGCGAGTGAATGTGGCGTAGCCACATTCACTCGCTGACCGGGGGTCCCCCCGGACGAAGTCTGGGGGAGCGTCAATGTCGCTTAGGACGATTTTTCCTCGGGGGGCTACGACAGCCCGGAGTTGATGGCGCTCACCAGTTCGCCGTTGCTGGTGTCGCCGCTGAACTCCCAGAAGAACGCGCCACCGAGGCCCTGGGACTTCGCCCAGCTCATCTTCCCGGCGATCGTCGACGGGGTGTCGTACGACCACCAGTTGGTGCCGCAGTGGGCGTACGCCGTGCCCGCGACGGTGCCGGTGACCGGGCAGGACGTCTTGAGGACCTTGTAGTCCTCGATGCCCTGTTCGTAGGTGCCGGCCGCCGCGCCCGTGGCCGTGCCGCCCGGCGCGTCCTGGGTGACGCCGGTCCAGCCCCTGCCGTAGAAGCCGATGCCGATCAGCAGCTTGCTCGCCGGTACGCCCTGCGCCTTGAACTTGGCCATGGCGTCGGCCGTGTCGAAGCCGGCCGTCGGGATGCCGGAGTACGAGGTGAGCGGGGAGTGCGGGGCGGTCGGGCCGGTGGTCGCCCAGGCGCCGAAGAAGTCGTACGACATCACGTTGTACCAGTCGACGTACTGGGAGGCGCCCGCGTAGTCGGTGGCGTCGATCTTGCCGCCGGCCGAGCCGTCGGCCGTGGTGGCCGCGGTGACCAGGTTGTTCGAGCCGAACTTGGCGCGCAGTGCGGCCATCAGGTTCTTGAAGGCCGCCGAGCCGCTGGTGTCGCAGCTCAGCCCGCAGGCGTTCGGGTACTCCCAGTCGATGTCGATGCCGTCGAAGACATCGGCCCAGCGCGGGTCCTCGACCAGGTTGTAGCAGGAGTTCGCGAACGCGGTCGGGTTGGCCGCCGCCTGCGCGAAGCCGCCGGACCAGGTCCAGCCGCCGAAGGACCACAGGATCTTGATGTTCGGGTACTTGGCCTTCAGCTCGCGCAGCTGGTTGAAGTTGCCGGCCAGCGGCTGGTCCCAGGTGTCGGCGACGCCGCTGACCGACTGGTCGGCGGTGAACGTCTTCTGGTAGTCCGCGTAGGCGTCGCCGATCGCGCACTGGCCGTTGGTGACGTTGCCGAAGGCGTAGTTGATGTGCGTGATCTTCGCCGCGGACCCGGAGGTCACCAGGTTCTTGACCTGGTAGTTACGGCCGTAGATGCCCCACTCGGTGAAGTAGCCGAGCTTGACCTTGGAGCCGGTGGTCGGGGGAGTGGTGGTACCGCCGGTGGTGTGGACGGCGACCGCGCCGCTGACCGGTCCCGTCTGGTTCGCGGTGTCGCGGGCCTGGACCGTGTACGAGTAGTCGGTGCCGGCCGTGAGACCCGAGTCGGTGTACGAGGTGGTGGTCACCGTGGAGACCACCTTGCCGTCACGCAGGACGTCGTAGTTCTTGACGCCGTTGTCGTCGGTGGCGGCGGACCAGCTCAGTTTCACCGAGGTGTCGGTGATGCCCGACGCGGTCGGGGTGCCGGGCGCGGAGGGCGCCGAGTCGCCCGGGGTGGTGGTGCCGCCGTCGCAGCTCGCGCCGTTGATGAGGCAGTTGCTGGGCGAGCCGGAACCGGCGCCGTTGAAGCCGAAGGAGACCGAGGCACCGGGGGCGAGGGAGCCGTTGTATGACTTGTTCTTGGCGGTCCAGTGGGTGCCGGAGGAGGTGACGTCCGCGTCCCACGCGGAGGTGACCGAGGTTCCGGAGGGATAGTCCCACTCGACGGTCCACGAACTGATCGACGTGGTGCCGGTGTTCTTGACGGTCCACTGGCCGCCGAAGCCGGTGCCCCAGTCCTGGGTCTTGGTGTAGGTCGCGGTGGCGGAGGTCGCGGCCTGGGCGGGGCTCGCGATGCCCACCAGGCCGGCCAGGGGGAGCACCAGCGTCGCGAGCCCTGCCGCGACTCTGTGTCCGAAGCGCATGCTGCGCCTCCCTCTTGTCGGGGGTGACGTGGGCATGACTGAGCCTTCATGCCCATGGTGCCGCGAGAATAGAAAGGTCTGGACCACCGGTCAATAGGTCTGGACCACTCTGTATACGGCGCCTCAGATCCCCAACTCCCACGCCGGCGACGCCTGGCGGGCGCCCCGCGTCCGACGAGGCCGCCCCGCCACGGCATGGCGCACCCCGGCACGAGGGCCGTCTCCGGCTGCGTACGGTCCTCGTGCGGGCGGAGGGGTGGCCCGCGTCAGCGCTCGCCGCCCGGGACCCAGAGCACGTCCCCGACGTCCTTGTTGGCCGTGCGGGCGAGGATGAACAGCAGGTCCGACAGCCGGTTGAGGTAGGTCGCGGTCAGCGGGTTCATCACCTCGCCGTGTGCCTCCAGCGCGGCCCACGTCGACCGCTCGGCCCGCCGTACGACCGTGCAGGCCTGGTGGAGCAGGGCCGCGCCCGGGGTGCCGCCCGGGAGGATGAAGGAACGGAGCTTCTCCAGTCGTTCGTTGAAGCGGTCGCAGTCCGCCTCCAGCTTGTCGATGTAGAACTGCTCGACCCGCAGGGGCGGGAACCCGGGGTTCTCCACCACGGGGGTCGACAGGTCCGCGCCGACGTCGAAGAGGTCGTTCTGCACCCGGGTGAGCACCTCGACGACCTCCTCCGTAAGGCCGCCCAGCGCGATCGCCGTCCCGATCACCGCGTTCGCCTCGTTGGCGTCGGCGTACGCCGAGATCCGCAGATCGGTCTTGGCGACCCGGCTCATGTCCCCGAGGGCGGTGGTGCCCTGGTCGCCGGTCCTGGTGTAGATGCGCGTCAGATTGACCATGTGGCCAGCGTAAAGGTGTCCCCGGTGGCGGGACGTGACGGTTGTCTCACGTCCTGAGACCGTGACACGCGTTACTTACCGGGTTTCCCGGCCCCCGACGAGCGCTAGGGTCCCGCCCAAGAGGCATACCTCAACAGCGTGTAAGGGGAGCGGAGTGGCACGGAAGCTTGCCGTCATCGGTGCCGGCCTGATGGGTTCCGGTATCGCCCAGGTCGCCGCGCAGGCCGGCTGGGACGTCGTCCTGCGTGACGTCACCGACGAGGCGCTGGACCGTGCCGTCGGCGGCATCCAGGCCTCGTACGACAAGTTCGTGAGCAAGGGGAAGCTGGAGGCGCACGACGCCGACGCCGCCCTGGCCCGCATCACGACGACCACCGACCTGGACGCGGTCGCCGACGCGGACCTCGTGGTCGAGGCGGTCTTCGAGAAGCTGGAGGTCAAGCACGAGATCTTCCGCGCCCTCGACAAGATCGTGCGCCCGGACACCGTGCTCGCCTCCAACACCTCCGCCATCCCGATCACCAAGATCGCGGCAGCCACCGAGCACCCTGAACGGGTCGTCGGCGTCCACTTCTTCTCACCGGTGCCGATGATGCAGCTCGTGGAGCTGGTCCGCGGCTACAAGACCAGCGACGAAGCCCTCGCCACCGCGCGGGAGTTCGCCGAGTCCACCGGAAAGACCTGCATCGTCGTCAACCGGGACGTCGCCGGCTTCGTGACGACCCGGCTGATCTCGGCGCTCGTCGTCGAGGCCACCAAGCTGTACGAGTCGGGCGTCGCCACCGCAGAGGACATCGACCTCGCCTGCAAGCTGGGCTTCGGGCACGCCATGGGCCCGCTGGCCACGGCAGACCTCACCGGCGTCGACATCCTGCTGCACGCCACCAGCAACATCTACACCGAGTCGCAGGACGAGAAGTTCGCCCCGCCGGAGCTGATGCGCCGGATGGTTGACGCCGGTGACATCGGACGCAAGAGCGGGCAGGGCTTCTACACGTACTGAAACACCAGTACGTAGACACTCTGACCGCCTGTCAAAACGCACAAACCCCAGAGGTTTCACCCTCTGGGGTGAATTCGGTATCGGTTCGCTTACAGATGGCAACCTCTGACCGGCGAACGCAGTCAGACGTTGCAATACCGGACAACACTTTCACGGAGTAGGACACGCACTCTCGGGGAGCGCATATGTACATCAGGGGCGACCACGCCGAGCTGGTCGTCGGGGGCCGCCTCGACGTCCGCAGCGCGGCGGACGCCCGTACGGTCCTGCACTCGGCCGTCGACGACGGAGTCGGCGACCTGGTGCTGGACCTGTCCGAGCTGGACTCCTGGGACGCCACCGGACTCGGGGTGATCATGGGGGCCCACCGGCGGGCCGGCCGCTGCGGCCGCCGCCTGGTGCTGCGCGGCGTACCGCCGCAGATGCAGCGCCTGCTGGTGGCCACCCGGCTGCACCGGATCCTGGCGATCGAGGGGGGTATCGGGGTGGAGTCGCTGCCCCGGGTGTGACACCGGGACCCGCGACCGGCTCCGCCGCGGTGCCCGCGGCCGGCTGCGCCACGGTGACAGGCTGTGCGGCGGCGAAGAGTCGGGACACGGCGATCCGGTGTGAACCGGGCGACGGGGGTGACCCGGTCGGACGGTGCGCATGCGCACGTCAGACGCAATCCTCACGAGACCGTGATGTCTCGGACGGCGCGGTACCCCGGACTGTCGTAGATACTGTGCGAAGGTTTAAGGTTCGGTCGCCCGCCGCCCTTGCCACCCTTCGAGCGCGGGCCCGGACCAGAAGCGACAGCGCGGTGTGCAACAGGCCGGGAGGGGCCGGTATTCACGGCACACGACGCTTTTGGGGGGCTAGGAACCTATGGACCCGATCAACCCGGGACCCGAGGGGTACGGCCAGGACGGCGACGGCAGCACGCCGCGCCAGCGCCCGCCCAGGGAATCCCTCACCACCGACTTCGGCCAGAGCATGCCGGCGACGGCCCGCACCACGCGGCTGGTCACGGGCGACTTCCTGCTGACCGTCAATCCCGTCGACGGCAGCGAGATAGAACCCTGCCCGCCGACCGAACGCCCCGCCGGGCCGGAGAAGCGCAGCGCCGCCGAGCGTGCCGAGTACGAGCGCGCCGTCCGGCCGCCGGTACCGCCCGGCCCCGCCCGGCCCGAGCTGCCGCTCCTGGAACGCCAGGACGACCGCGAGCGGCTCGTCCGGCTCCTCGCCCGCGGCCGCTCGGTGCGCCTCACCGGCCCCCCGGGCTCCGGCCGCACCGCGCTCCTCGACCTCGTCGCCGACGACTGCGCCGACCTCGCCCCCGACGGCGTGGTCCGCCTCAACGGCTTCCACCGCACGCCCGAGGACCTGCTCCACGACCTCTTCCACGCCGTCTACAAGGCGCCCGAGCACCGCCCGGACCACGACGAGCTCCTCGAACTGATCCGGGACATCGGCGCGGTCGTCGTCCTCGACGACGTCGAGTTCGGCGGCTCCGGGCTCGACGAACTGGTCGACGCCACCCCCGAGTGCGCCTTCCTGATCGGCGCCACCCCGGACGTGCCGGCGCCCTCCGCCGACTCCGCCGTCGAGGAGGTCTTCCTCAGCGGCCTGGACCGGGCCGGCGGCGTCGACATCCTGGAGCGCACGGTCGGGCGCGTCCTCACCGAGGAGGAGGCCAACTGGGCCGGCGACCTCTGGTTCGAGTCCGAGGGCCTGCCGCTGCGGTTCGTTCAGGCGGGCGCACTGCTGCGCCAGCGCGACCAGGTGCGGGCCAGCACGGGCGCCGTGGACGAGTTCGGTGTCTTCGCCTCCGAGCTGCCCGAACTCTCCGCCCTCTCCGATCTGCCGGCCGACGCGCCCTTCGACGCCGAGGCGACCGAAGAGGTCCCGCTCCCGTCCCTCGGCGAGGCCGCCGCGCCCGCCCCGCTGCTCGCCTCCCGGCTCAGCGCCTCCGCCCGGGCCACCCTGCGCTTCGCGGTCGCCCTCGGCGGCGAGGTGCCGCACCAGGCGCATCTGCCGGCCCTCGTCGGCGACACCCACGCGGACGCGGCCCTCGGCGAACTCGCGGGCTGCGGACTGGTCTCCCCGGTGGGCTCCCGCTACCGGCTCGCCGCGGGCGTCCTCCAGCAGCTGGAGGCCGCCGGATACGCCGACGACGCGGCGGCCCGGGCCCTCACCGCCGCCCAGCACTACGGCTGGTGGGCCGGGCACCCCTCGGTCACCCCGGAGCGGGTCTGCGCCGAGTCCGACGCCATCCTCGCCGCACTGGCGGTGGTCGTCCCCGAGACGGTGCCGCCGGAGGAGGACGAGGAGAGCACGCCGGTACGACTGGCCCGTAACGCCGCGCCCGCGTTCGCGGCGGGGCTGCACTGGAGCGCCTGGGAACGCGCCCTGCGGGCCGGCGCCGAGGCCTCCCGCCTCGCCGGTGAGGTCGGCGAACAGGCCTACTTCCACCACGAACTCGGCATATTCGCGCTCTGCGGCGGCTGGCTGGACCGGGCGCGGGCCGAGCTGGAGGCCTCGATCGGGCTGCGCGGTGCGCTCTCCGACAAGCGGGGCACGACGGCGGGCCGACGGGCCCTGGCCCTGGTGGCCGACCGCTCGGGCGAGGTCATACCGGTCGCCGCGATGGCGGGCGACGAGATTCCCGACGCCCGTCACGAGGAGTCCATATCCCCGGCCGGCGGCGTCACCGCGCCCTTCCCCGCGGTGCACTCGCCGGTCTCGGACACGCTGGTGACCCACCGGGCCCCGGCCGAACCGACTCCGGCCCAGGGCGGCGGCATCGTGCGCATGGCCCGTCGCAACATGGTGGCGGTCGGCGCGGGAGCCCTGCTCACCGCGGTTCTCGGCACGGTGGTGGGGCTCGGCATGACCTCCAACAACAACGCCGACAACCCGTCCAACAACGTGAGCGTCAACCCCTCGGCGAGCGAGGGCACGGGCGACGGCAGCCTGGACGCCGACCCCGGGCAGACCTCGGGCACCGGCGACGCCGGCACGGCCACCACCAAGCCGACGGACCCGGGCCCCGACGGCACCCTGGGCACCTCGGACGACCCGACACC
>NZ_JAEKKT010000084.1 GCF_019510245.1 Streptomyces sp.
GGGTACAAGTCGGGTAGCCGGGATGCATTACTGCACCCCGGCCCCCTCAGAACCGTGCGTGCACCTTTCAATGCACACGGCTCAAGCTCGCCCCATGGGCCAGCGCAGTTTCACTTGGCCTGTGCGCCATCTTGAGCGTGTAGCTGTCGATGGCATGCGGAGTGCACGAGACGAAGATTGGTTCGATCGTCGGAACCGCCTTCTCTCCGGTAAACGAAGTGATGCTTGTGCAGCATCTTTTTCGAGGCCGCAAACCAGTTGATCCACTCGCGTGGACTGTCCGGTTCGTAATCGGCTCCGGCGATGAGCGCCTGATTGCAGAGCGGGCAGAGCCCCCTCTGCTTGTACGCCAAGGACAGACTTACCTTGTCCATCGGCGGTGGCGCCTTCTTACGGCGGCGTCCTTGCCAGTACTCGGCCAGGGCAGGGTCGTCGGGAGACGCCGCACCCTTAACCTGCACGTGGCGGACAATCTTGGTCCAGCCGAACTTGGGGAGATAGGCACCGCTGATGCGGTCCCCGAACACCCACTTGTCGTTTCTGGACTCGTTGAACCTGCCGAAGTATCTGTTGGCTACCCAGACCCTTGGCTTCTTCGGATGACTCCTTCTCCCCCACTCCCAGAGCAGCCCCCACAGATAGTTGTCGAGACTTGAGAATGTTCGAGAGGAAACCGCCTTCCGGTAGTACGCCGACCATCCGCGGATGATGGGCGTCAGCGCCCTTAGCATTCCCGCCGCATTGGAGCCTTGTAGCCCCTTCACTTCGGTGCGCAGGGTTGCCCGGAGTCTCTTGACAGCATCAGCACTTGGCTTGATGAGTAGCTTTCCGTCGTAGCGGCGGATGTTGAAGCCGAGGAAGTCGAACCCTTCCTCCATGTGGACGATTCGGGTCTTTCCTTCATTGAACCGCAGCCCTCTCGGCTCCAGCCACTCTGCCAACCGTTCCTTGATCTCTTCAGCTTCGGACTTGCTGTGGCACATGACCACAAAGTCATCCGCATAACGGATCAGGATCGGGGTCCTGGGAGCAGCCTTCGGCGCGTACGTCTTCGCCTCGGCTCCCCAGTACCGACACCCTGTTGCCTCCTCCATCCCATGAAGTGCCACATTCATCAGCAACGGACTGATCACACCGCCCTGTGGAGTTCCCTCCTCGGTTGGCGTGAAGCGGCCATCTTCGACCACACCGGCCCTCAGCCACGCACGGATGAGACTCCGACCGGGGAATCCCCCGACGGCGTCCATGAGGCGAGGATGGTCGATGCGGTCGAATGCCGCCGACAGATCAGCATCGAGAACCCAGAGGCGCTTGGCGCTCTTGCGTGCCGCAGCCCCGAAAATAGCCTCGATCGCGTCGTGGCACCCTCTCCCCGGGCGGAAACCATACGACCGGGGTTCGAAACGGGCTTCCCACTCGGGTTCCAGCGCATTCTTGACACGGGCCTGCATGGCCCGGTCCCGAATCGTCGGAATACCGAGCGGGCGTTGCTTCCCGTTACTCTTCGGGATGTACACCCGCCTGACCGGCATGGCTCGCCAGGGCTTCTCGACCCGATGGACCTCTGACGCGAGATCCCAACGGGCCTTGGGCGTTACCGCCTTCTTCCTGTCGACGCCGGCCGTCTTGCGGCCAGTACTCAGCTGGGACACTCGTCTCACGCTGACCAGCGTGTTGGAGTAGCTCCGCAGCATGAGCTTTTGCAGATTCCTGACCTTGGGCCAGTCCTCTTCCTGCACGGCCTTGAAGATCCGCTGTCTCAGTCGCCGTACTTCCCCCTCGCATCGGCTCCAGTCGACCTGGTGCCACAGCGCGGAGGCGTCCTCGGGTCCGTTCACCGGGCTGAGCGGCAGAGCAGACATGTCCACCGTCCTTCCGGTGTCTAACTTGCCCCTCGGTTCGGGCTTCTTCTCAGTTCACTTCAAAGGCTCACCTGGTTCACGTCTGCTCCCTTTCGGGCCGGGGAAATCCCCGTATCCGGCAGGTTATACGGGCACATTCACCCGACTTCCCTTTCCCTTTCGGGGACCGGCATTCGCTTCTTGAACCATCCTGTCCGGCTGAGGGATTCCGCTCTCCTTGCGGTCGGCCTACCAGATCCCTCTGGACCTCAACCGGGTTTCCACGTTCCGCACCGTCAAGGTGCGCCCGGGGAGGGTGCCCCCTTTTGCCCCGTGGCCAGCGGTGTTCACGAGCCTCGGGTCAGAACCCTCGGCTCCGCTTGACGCTTTCCAGCGCCCGGGCCATGACCGCCGCTGTTGCTCGACATCGGGCGGGTAACGCTGACGAGGCTTTGACAGGGGTTCACTTTCGTTCACCCTTCCGGACTGTCCCTCGGCCTGTGACGTCAGATGTCTTGACGTTCTTGGGCCTTGAGCACTCAGCTTCACACCCCGCCGTTACCAGCGACGCATGTGAGCGTGGGACCAGACCTCAGAACACTGGTCTGGGACAACCCAGTTGAACCCGAGTTATCCGCTTGAGCGGTGCGACCTCGTGTCGCACCCTGAAGGCGTACCGGAGCTGCATGACGAGCACAGTAGGCATACCGAACAAGCGCCGCCACCGAGAACATACGAGCGAAGCGTCACCGTCACCGAGCAGGGTCCGGCTCCGCCGGAACGACACCGCGACGCTCCCCGTCGCACCCACCTGATTCGCTTCACCCCCGGCGTGAACGCCGGAGCACTGCGAATGAATCCCGGTAGCCGTGCGCGGTCGTGCGGCGGGGGATCCCCGAGGCGTTCAGTCCCCCGCCTTCGACATCACCGCCACCGGGTTCCCCTCCGCCGAGCTGTCCGACGTGTAGACCAGGTCGCCGTGGCTCGGGGTCAGGTAGACGGTGTTCGTGCCGGGGTCGCAGCCGTCGTGGTTGCCCTTGGCGCCGGTGGAGGAGGCGATGAGCCGGGCGGCCGTCACCGCCCTCAGGGTGAGGATGTCCGTGCAGACCCCGCCCAGCTGGTCGGTCTGCCGCAGGCGCCCCAGCTCCTGCCCGACCGAGGCCTGTTCGACGGTGACCCGGAAGGTGCCGATGGGCAGGTTGCCGGACAGGGCGGTGGCCGAACCCTGCCAGGTGCCGAGGTAGGCGGCCGGGATCCGCCCGCCGCCGGAGGCGGACGACGCGGAGGTCGAGGGCGACTTGGCGGCGGCGCCCGCGTCACTGCCCCCCTCGCCGCCGTCGGTCCCGAGGAACGGCTTCACCAGGAACCCGACCCCGACGGTGACCACCGCCAGCGCGGCGGCCACCCCGAGCGCGACCGTACAGCTCACCCGGCGCCCGCGCCCGCCGGCGCCCGGCACGGCGGTCGCGGCGACGCTCACGGACACCTTGCCGGACTTCCCCGGCGTCCCGGGCGTCCCGGGCGTCTCGGGCGTCTCGGGCGTCTCGGGCGTCCCGGGCATCTCGGGCATCTCGGGCGTCGCCTCCGACGTGGGCACGGCGTCCTGCGGCTCGGGTACGGCCGCGGGCGGGACCGTCGGCGGCGGTCCGAACTCCCCGGCCACGGCCACGGAAGGGGTGCTGGACTCCACCGGCCCAAAGGCCGGTGCCGCGGCCGGCACGGCCTCCGCGGCCTCCAGGTTCAGCACCTCTACCGCGCTCCGGCTCACCCGCTCCACCAGCGCCCTGGGCAGCCACCCGCCGGCCACCAGCCGTGCGGCGCCCTCCGGAGCCAGCCGCCGGGCCACCTCCGCCGGGCCCGGCCGCCGTCCCGGCTCCTTCGCCAGGCAGGCCTCGGCCACCTCCCGCAGCTCACCGTCGAGCGAGCCGAGTTCGGGCTCCTCGTGGACGACCTTGTAGAGGAGGGCGGCCGAGGAGTCCCCGGGGAACGGCGGCGCCCCGTTGGCCGCGTACGCCAGCACCGCGCCGAGGGAGAAGACGTCCGCGGCACCCGTGGCGCCCTTGCCGAGGATCTGCTCCGGGGACATGTATCCCGGCGAGCCGATCGACACCCCCGAGGAGGTCAGGGACGCCGTGCCGTCGGTGGCACGGGCGATGCCGAAGTCGATGAGGAGCGGCCCGTCAAGGGTCAGAAGTACGTTCGACGGCTTCACGTCCCGGTGCACGAGGCCCAGTTCGTGCACCGCGGCCAGCGCCTCGGCGAGCCCCGCGCCCAGCGCCCGTACCGTGCGCGCGGGCAGCGGGCCGCCGTCGGTCACGGCGGCCGTCAGGGAGGGGCCGGCCGCGTAGGCCGTGGCGACCCAGGGCACGGGCGCGTCGGGGTCGGCGTCCAGGACGGAGGCCGTCCAGGCGCCGCCGACCCGGCGCGCGGCCTGCACCTCGCGGCGGAACCGGGCGCGGAACTCCTCGTCCAGCGCGAAGTGCGGGTGCACGATCTTGACGGCGACGGAGCGGCCGCCGGCCGAACGGCCCAGATAGACGCGGCCCATGCCGCCGGAGCCGAGCCGGCCGAGCAGCCGGTACGGCCCGACGGCCGTGGGTTCGTCGCCCGCGAGCGGCTGCATGCGCCCTCACCCCCCAGAGAGTCCGGCTGCAGCCTATTCGCTCCGCGCGCTATGTGGTTCTTTTGCCGCGGGCCGTGGGGACCGGTGGGGGCTGGTCGCGCCCGCGCGGCGGAGCCGCATGTCGACACAGCCCCGCGCCCCTTACGGGGCGCTCCTCTTACGGGGCGCTCAGTAGGTCGACCTTCACGTCCGGCGCGAACCCGGTCGTCGGGCCCACCCGGCGGGCGAACTCCGCCACCGCCGCCAGCTGCGGCGCGCCGAAGCTGAAGTCGAGGGTGGTGAAGTACTGGGCGAGGGTCGCCTCGTCGAAGGCCTCCCAGCGGGCGGCCTGTTCGGCGACCTTGGCGACCTCCTCCAGGGAGAGGTTGCGGGAGTCGAGGAAGGCGCCGTGCACCTCACGGGTGATGTGCGGTTCGCGCTCCAGGTAGTCCCGGCGCGCCGCCCACACCGCGAAGACGAACGGCAGGCCCGTCCACTCCTTCCACAGCGAGCCGAGGTCGTGGACCTTGAGGCCGTAGCGAGGGCCGTCCAGCAGGTTGGCGCGCAGGGCCGCGTCGCCGATCAGCACGGCCGCGTCCGCCTCCTGCATCATCAGGCTGAGGTCGGGCGGGCAGGTGTAGTAGTCGGGCTGGACGCCGTAGCGGTCGGCGAGCAGCAGCTGGGCGAGGCGGACCGAGGTGCGCGAGGTGGAGCCGAGGGCGACCCGGCGGCCGTCCAGCTGGTCCAGCGGCACCTGCGAGACGATCACGCAGGACATCACGGGGCCGTCGCAGCCGACGGCGATGTCCGGGAAGGCGACCAGGTCGCCGGCGTTGCGCAGGAACTCGACGAGGGTGATGGGCCCGATGTCGAGGTCGCCGCGTACCAGCTGCTCGCTGAGCTTCTCAGGGGTGTCCTTGGTCAGCTCGAAGTCGAGGAGGGTGCCGGTTCTCGCGAGCCCCCAGTAGAGGGGCAGGCAGTTCAGGAACTGGATGTGGCCGACGCGCGGCCGGGTGCGAGAATTGTCCACATCGCGAGACTAGACCCCGTGGGGTACCGTGCTTGGACCGCCCCCACCCCTGAAGCCTCGACCGTCCCCCGGTCAACCCACCCTCGCGGGCATTCAAACGTTCGGGTGACGTGATCTTGGCCTCTGTTGCTTTCGGCTGCCTACATGCTAGGCTCGCCGCAAGTTGCAGTTTGGTTTCCCTTGCAGTACAGAGCCTGCGGAGCATGTAACCGCGGGCTCTCGTAGTTTTCAGACGTATGCAGTTGTGCGGCACTTAGCTTGTTTTCACACTTGCAGGTTCTGGAGCAGGGCGACCCTTTGGGCCCAAGGAGGGCTTATGGCTACCGGAACCGTGAAGTGGTTCAACGCCGAAAAGGGCTTTGGTTTCATCGCCCAGGAAGGCGGCGGCCCCGACGTCTTCGTCCACTACTCCGCGATCAACGCCAGCGGGTTCCGCTCCCTGGAGGAGAACCAGCAGGTGAGCTTCGACGTCACGCAGGGCCCGAAGGGTCCGCAGGCGGAGAACGTCACCCCCGTCTGATTCCAGACAAACCAAGTCTGATCGCAGACTGAGTGCAGTACCCAAGGAGCCCCGCGCCGTCAGGCGACGGGGCTCCTGCCTTTTCCCCGCCGCCTGAATGTGCTGCATGACCAGCACGAACGTGGTGCGGGGCGCCAACGCCTCGTACACATGGGGAACATCGCCGCGATACGTCAGATGATCCCCGGGGTTCAATGCGACGGCTTCTCCGCGTGGCCTGGCCTTAACCCGCCCGCCGCATACGCCGAGATGCTCGACCGTTCCCGGAATGTGCGGCTCGGACTCCCGCGCCACCCCCGGCGACCAAAGCGTCTCCACGCTCGGGTTGCCGCCACCCGCCTCCGGCCGGGACAGCGTCGGCTTCGCGACACCGGCCCGTGTGGCCGGCTCGGACAGGGAGAGCCCGGCGCGGGCCCGCTCGCGCTTCAGCGACCCGGCGATCCACTCCATCGGAAGCCGGCCGGACCGCTCCGGCCGGTCGATCGCCTCGGACATCCCGTTCCTTCGCTCCATCGGTACGACCGTCCGCCTTGACGAACGCCACTTCTACTCGCTCATCGCAAAGAACACACGTTCGGCAAACCGGACGACCCGAAGGATGCGGACGACCCGCGCATGCACTCCTGGCCGGCCGGCGGAATCGCGGCCCGGCGGCGGGCCGGGTCCGGTGCCGCCGACCGCGCTGAACTGGGCCGGCCCCGCGTAGGCGACGAGGGACGGGGGCCTGGGCGGCGCCGTCGCAGGCGGCGCCCTCGGTGACTCTCGTCGTCCCGGCCGGAATCCCGGCCCTCCTCGCCCTGCTCTTTGGTGGGCCCGGCGCCGCACGGCGGGGTGGAGCTCCCGGCGCGGGTCCAGGAGCTGGCGTCGGCGGGGGCGGCGCCGCTGCGGGCGGCCGGGGTCGGCCGAGCGCTCCGGGGCGCTGTTGTCAGTGCCGCCCGTTAGGGTCCGCGGGCATGACCGCCGACTTCCTTACCGCCACCCGTACGTTCTACGACGCGATCGCCGAGGACTACGCCGACCGTTTCCGCGAAGACGTCTCCAACCGGCCCCTGGACCGCGCCCTGCTGGCCGCCTACGCCGAACTCGTCGGCCCGGGCGGCACGGTGGCCGACCTCGGCTGCGGCCCCGGCCGGGTCACGGGCCGGCTGGCCGGGCTCGGCCTCTCCGTCTTCGGCCTGGACCTGTCCACGTCGATGCTCGCCGTCGCCCGCCGCGAGAACCCGGACCTCCGCTTCGTCCAGGGCTCGATGCTGGAACTGGCCGTGGCGGACGGTGCCTTGGACGGGGTGGTGTGCTGGTACTCGTCCATCCACACCCCGGACGACCATCTGCCGCAGCTGTTCGGGGAGTTCAGGAGAGTACTGAGGCCCGGAGGCCACCTGCTGCTCGCCTTCCAGGTGGGGGACGCGGCGCGCCGGTTCGAGGACCCCTGGGGGCATCCGGTGGCCCTGGACTTCCAGCGGCGGCGGCCGGAGGAGATGGTGAGGCTGCTGACCGAGGCCGGTTTCCGGCTCCACTCCCGGACGGTGCGGGAAGCGGACGCGGGGTTGGCGGAGACCAGTCCGCAGGCGTATCTGATCGCCACCTCCTGACCTGCCGCCGCCTGGTTCTGCCCCTACGCCAGCCGCTCGCGCAGCAGCGTGTGCACGGAGACGGGTTCACGGCCGAGCAGTTGGGCCAGCACGGACCCCGGGTCGCGAATTCGCCCTCGCGGGCGGCGGTGTGAAGATGCGAAGGAGCTGGTCGGCCGTCTCGGCGGGTACGCCGCCGGCCACGAGGCGGGTGCGGAACGTCGCGTCCGGCGCGGTGGTCCGGGTGACGGTGCGGCCGGTGAACTCGCTTGCAAGGGCGGCGAGTTCGGCGAAGGCGAGCGCCTCCGGCCCGGTGAGCGGGGGCGTCGGCCCTCGCGCGGAGACACGACGCGCACCGTATGAACGTACGTCCTCGACGATCAGCGGCTGCTCTGGGCATCGAGAATGTCGACGCGAGCATAGGGGGACACCACCGTCATACTTTCTCATCCAACGGCGACGGAACTCATGTACAGCAATGCCGCGCCTTGCGAAGCCTTGCCGCCCCCTAGCCTGCGGAAAGTGCGCAACGGTCCAGAACTCGGTCACCGGAATATCTTCAAAGTCCACTTTTCCGTGAGCGCCCCGCAACGTATACCATGCAGCGAGTGCATCGCCGAAAACCAGCGCATCGGCCATGCGCCTGAGACCAGGCTCCTCTACCGCCCCCCAGAATCTCGGTGAGCTCCGGCCTCGAATTCTCCGCCCGCCCCGCAGGACCAGGTGCCCGCGCCCAGGGGATGCGGCGAGCACATCGGCAACGCGAAGGGCCGACGGGGACAGAGGCAGATGGCGCCGGCTGCGCGGCAGGCGCTGCCAGGCAGAGAGCAGCACCCCGGGGAACACACGGCGACGCTCACCCACCAGCCTCCGACGCAGCACCGTCCACCCACACCTTCA
>NZ_JAEKKT010000085.1 GCF_019510245.1 Streptomyces sp.
TCGGCACGGGTGCGGGAGTCGACGGCACTGGCGGTCCTGGTGCCGCCGGGATCGGGCGAGGGGGCGGAGATCCAGTACACGGCGAGGGCCGTCTCCCCCCGGATCATGGGCGTGGACATCAGGACCGGCACCCGCCTGCCGGCCTCGGCGACCTCCCTGGGCCGGGTCCTGCTGGCCGACACGGAGCGCTCCGCCGACCTCGACCGGGTCCGCACCCAGGGCTACGCCCTGCTGGACGAGAACTGGGAGGACGGCCTTCGTACCATCGCCGTCCCCGTCCGCGACCGCACGGGCCGGGTGGTCGCCGCCGTGAACGTGGCCCTGCACGCGGCGGGCCGCACGGCCGAGGAGTGCGTGACGGAGATCCTCCCGGAACTGCGCCTGACGGCGACCCGCGTGGAGACCGAACTCCATGCGGCGAGCCACTTCACCCGGGTCCCCCTCCTCTGACGCCCCCGAGGTCAGCCGCTCTTGCCCGATGGCGGTGCGGAGGTGCCCTGCCCGGCGCGGAGCATGGCCTTGTAGAGCAGCTCGTGCCCGGGTGAGGCGGGCAGGGGGCCGCGCGCCGGGGCCTCGAGGGACTGGACGATCAGGGCGCCGAAGCGTCGCCAGGCGTCCGGGGCGGCGTCGCCGCCTGCCCACCCGCGTCAGTCGAGCGGAACGCCTGTGTGGCTCTCCAGGAACCCGATGAGGCGGGCCTGGAACTCCTCGTCCCCCGCCGCCGGGTGCGGTGTCTGCGTCCGGCGGTGGTACCAGTAGCCACCGGTGCGCGGGGTCACGTCGTCGTGCGTGGCGAGCCACACCTGTGTCCGATGCCCTTCCGTCAGATCGTCCGGTGCGCCGGCACCGCCCATCCGCGTGGGCACCCACCCGGGGTCGACCGCGTGGCTCGTGGTTCCTTCCCACCGGGACGCGAAAGCGAGCGCGAGGGTGGTGACCCACAGCTTGCTGTCGCTGTAGGACGCGGAACCGGCGGCCAGCTCCCGTAGATCGGTCGAGCCGCTGCGGTGCATGGAGCTGCTGAGGTGGACGAGCCTGGCCGGCTTGGCCATCAGGGCCGTCAGCACATAGGGCGCGACCGTGTTGACCGTGCCCGCGTCACGGGTGTTCATGGTGCCGGCGTTGTGGATGACGGTGTCGAAGCGGCCGAACGCGCCCGCCTGCCGGGCGACGTCGCGGATCTCGTCGAGATCGGCGAGATCCCCCGTGATGACGCCCTTCCACCGGCCGGTGTCCTCCGCGTCGGCGAGCCGGGCCGGGTTCCGGACGTGGACGACGACGTCGTGCCCGTCGTCGGCCAACGCGCTCGCGGTGTCGCGCCCCAGTCCGGCGGCTGCGCCGGTCACCAGGATCAGTGCCATGTCAGTCCTCTCCGGTGGCCCCCTATAGGAGGACCCTCGCCGACGTGCATCCGCTACGCTATGACTCGTCAGCCGTCGGTGCGTCGCGTTGTCTGCTCAGGTGACCCTGTGGAGAGCATCGCACCACGTCCGACCAGCCCGCCTTCGTAGCTCAGGGGATAGAGCACGGCTCTCCTAAAGCCGGTGTCGCAGGTTCGAATCCTGCCGGGGGCACCCCGCATTGCCAGGCGCACACGGCCCCGGACTCCTCGTCCGGGGCCGCTGCGCGTGTCAGTGGTCGGAGTAGCTGAAGTCACCCACGGTCCAGGCGCTGACGTCCGCGATCGCGACGCGGTACATCCCGCCCGTCTCCGGGATACCCACCGTGCCCTGAAGGATCCGGGCGACGTGGAAGTGCAGATGCGTGGGCGGCCCGTCCTTCTTCACGGGGGTGGCGAAGACAGCGGAGAACTCACCCAGGTCGGAGGAGTCCGTCAGCACCTCCGACACCCGCTGCCTCCACATGGCTTCGGGAGCCAGTCGCCCGGTGATGACGGCACCACCGGTGACCACGGTCAGGGACATGTGACTGCTCCGCCCGGACTCCACAAGGGCGGCGATGTCAACGATCAGCTCGTCAGGGTTCGGCATGGGACCGGATTCTATGCACCGTCCCCGGCGGCACGGCCGGGCGAGGTCGGCCGCGCGGGTGTCGTGGGCCTTGATCAGGGTGTGGCACGGGGGTGGGTCGGCACCGTCCCGATGTCCGCCGTCCGCCCACGGGCACGGCGGTCAGGGACCGGTGAGTACGACGAGTTGCTGCGTCGCCCGGGTCATCGCCACATAGCGGTCCACCGCTCCCTCGATGCCCTCGCCGAAGTTCTGCGGGTCGACGAGGACCACCAGGTCGAACTCGAGGCCCTTGGAGAGTTCCGGCGGAAGGGAGCGGACCCGGGGCGTCGCCCGGAAGGCGGGGTCGCCGATGACGCAGGCGATGCCGTCGGGGTGGGCGGCGAGCCAGGTCTCCAGGGTCGCGGTCAGGTCGGCGGTCGAGCCGTGGGTGACGGGGATGCCGGTGCTGCGGATGGAGGTCGGGACGTTGGCGTCGGGAAGGACGGCGCGGATGACCGGCTCGGCCTCCTTCATGATCTCTTCCGGGGTGCGGTAGTTGATGCTCAGGGAGGCCATTTCCACGCGGTCGAGGCCCACCCGCTCCAGCCTCTCCTGCCACGACTCGGTGAAGCCGTGCCGCGCCTGGGCGCGGTCCCCGACGATGGTGAAGCTCCGGGACGGGCAGCGCAGCAGCAGCATCTGCCACTCCGCGTCGGTCAGTTCCTGCGCCTCGTCCACGACGACGTGCGCGAAGGGGCCGGCGAGCAGGTCCGGGTCGGCGGTGTGCAGGGCGTTCTCGTCCACCAGGGCGTGGTGGAAGTCCTCGCCGCGGAGCATCGTCACCAGGCCCATCCCGTAATCGTCGTCGGCGACCGCGCTGAGGTTGTCCACGACCGTGGCCATGTGCTCGCGCTGGGCGGCGAGGGTGGCCTCGTTGCGGCGCTTGCGGAGCGAGGTCCGCGGGTCGCCGAGCCGCTGCCGGGCCGCGTCCAGGAGCGGCAGGTCGGACACCGTCCAGGCCTGGCTGTCCGCGCGCTGGAGTCTGCGTACGTCGTCGCGGTCGAGCCAGGGGGCGCACATCCGCAGATAGGCGGGGACCGTCCACAGGTCCGATACCAGGTCGGCCGCCTCCAGCAGCGGCCACGCGCGGTTGAAGGCCGTGAGCAGCTCCCTGTTCTGGCGCAGGGACTTGCGGAGCAGGTTCTCCGGGGCGTCGCCCTCGTGCCGGTCCACCAGGATGGTGAGCAGTTCGTTCCAGACCTGGTCGCGGGCGTCGTTGTGCGGGGCGCCTTCCGCCGCGTCGAAGGCCTCGGCCCAGTCGGTGGCGGTCAGCGGGATGTCGGACCAGTGGGTCGTGACGGTCATGCCCTCGGTCGGCGGCTCCTCGTAGAACCTGACGGCCTTCTCGATCGCCTTCACCAGGTCCGCGGAGGACTTCAGCCGGGCCACCTCCGGGTCGGTCTCGACGCCCGCTGTGGCTCCCTCGGCCACGAGATCCCGCAGGACGCAGGTCTGTACGCCCTCCTCGCCGAGGCTGGGCAGCACGTCGGAGACGTAGGCCAGATAGGGCCGGTGCGGGCCGACGAACAGCACACCGCCGCGGCGGTGGCCGAGGCGCGGGTCGGCGTGCAGGAGGTAGGCGGAGCGGTGCAGGGCGACCACGGTCTTGCCGGTGCCGGGACCGCCGTCGACGACGAGCGCGCCGCGGGATCCCGCGCGGATGATGGCGTCCTGGTCGGCCTGGATGGTGCCGAGGACGTCCCGCATCCGTTCCGAGCGGTCGCTGCCCAGGCTGGCGATGAAGGCGGACTGGTCGTCGAGCGAGGCGTGGTGCCCGGCGAACCCGTCCGGGGCGAACACCTCGTCCCAGTAGTCGCTGATCCGGCCGCCCGTCCAGCGGTACCGGCGGCGGCTGGCCAGCCCCATCGGATTGGCGTGGGTGGCCCCGAAGAACGGTTCGGCCGCGGGGGACCGCCAGTCGACGAGCAGCCTGCGGCCCGTGCTGTCGGTGAGGCCGAGCCGTCCGACGTACACCGGCTCGGGGTCATCGGCGGCGACCATGTGCCCGAGGCACAGGTCCAGGCCGAAGCGGCGCAGGGTGCGCAGCCGGGCGCTGAGCCGGTGGATCTCGGTGTCCCGGTCCATCGCCTCCTGGCCGATGCCGCCGGGCGCCCTGCGGGTGGCGTCGAGCGTGGCGGACAGGTCGGCGATCGTCTGCTCCAGGCACTCCGCGATGGCCGCGAAGTGCCGCTCGTCGGCGGCGGTCAGCGTCGGGTCGGCCTTGGCGGCGAGGCGCTCGGGAAGGGCGAACACGCTGGTGGGCAGGGAATTCAAGTCAGCAGCTCCGATGTGAGGTCATGTTCTACGACCACGAGGGCCGGCCACGCGCGAGCACGCCCGGCCGGCCATGTCCAGCAGCGACTCCGCCGCCGCCTTCGCGAGCGCTGCCGTCAGCGCTCGTACGTCGGCGTGGGACCGCCGTGCGCCCCGCCGATGCCCGGTTCGGCCCGTCCAGGATCTGGGGTACGACCACCTGGGGCACTCCGGCCGGGGCGGCCGTGGTGGACGACGGCGACGACCCGGCGGAAGAGTACCTGGTGGCCGGCCTCGCCGACGGCGAAGCAGTCGTCCGCCCCGTCGATCAGGGCCAGGCCGGCCGAGGAGATAACTGCGCGCATTCGACCCACTCCCGATTTTCCGGCGCCCTCCGGCTCAGGCGGGTAAGTCTGCGCCCGCACCGGGGCCTTGCCGCAAGCCCCCCGGTGCGCTATACGTTGAGAGTGGCAAGGAGTGGGGTGACCTCCTTGCCTTTGCTGTTTCTCCTGCCTTGTCGTTCTCTACGCCGTCCCATGCCCCCTTGCGGCTCAGGCCGCGAAGCGTTCGGCGAGCGTCTTCGCCCCGGCCTCCGCGTCCTGGAGAGCCTGCGCGCGGGAGGCCTCGAAGAGGGGGATGAACTCCGCGAGCGCCGGGTTGTGCGGGGCCAGGGTCATCTCGGGGACGATGAAGTCGACGTCGAGGGCGAGAGCGCCTCCCAGAAGAGCCGTCAGGTAGGTCTGGACGAACTCGTAGGACTCGCGCGGGGTGCCGGGGCCGTAGGAGCCTCCCCGGCTGGCGACGACGGTGACCGGAGTGCCCTTGGCGGAGGGGTCCTCGCCGCCGGTGCGGCCGAAGAGGGTCACGTTGTCCAGCCATGCCTTGAGGGTCGACGGGATCGTGAAGTTGTACATCGGGGCGCCGATGACGATCGCGTCCGCACCCTCCAGTTCCTCGATGAGCTCCAGGCGGGCGGCGAAGGCCGCGGCCTGCTCGGGGGTGTGCGTGGCCGGGTCGGCGAAGCCCGCTGCATGGGCGTCGGCGGTGATGTGCGGGACCGGGTCGACGGCCAGGTCGCGGTAGATCACCGTGCCGGTCGGGTGCTGCTCCTGCCAGGTCTTGCTGAAGGCCTCGGTCACGGCGCGGGAGGCGGATGCCTCACCGGGGAGGACGGACGAGTCGATGTGCAGCAGGGTGACCATGAGCTTCTCCATCGCGGTAATGAGCTGAGGATATGTACCTAGCTATATCTAGCACAGGTACTTACTTTTTTTCAGCAGCATACGACAGAGGGGTACCCTGCACCCATGACGGCCGAGCAGATCCACGACCAGGAACCGTGCAAGCGGGTCGACGACGGCATCACCCGCGTCTTCCAACTGCTCGGCAAGCGCTGGAACGGTCCGATCCTCGCCGTGCTGATGGGGCGGCCGACCTACTTCTCCGAGCTGCGGCGGGCCATCCCCGGCCTCAGCGAGCGCATGCTCGCGGACCGGCTCGTCGAGCTGGGCGCGGCCGGGCTCGTGCTCCGCGAGGTCGACGAGGGCCCCCCACTGCGGGTCTCCTACCGGCTGACCGCGGCGGGAGCCGCGCTGGAGCCCGCCCTCAGGGAGCTCGCCGACTGGGCGAAGGATCATCTGCGGGACGCGCCTCCGTGCGCGACCAAGGGTCACTAGCCTCGAATACGCTCCGGAAAGTCTTCGAAACATTCGAAGATCTGTTGACCTTTCCGATCTTCGCCCTCCGCGATCTTCCGAAAGATTTCGCCGATTTCCTCAGGTGAGAGGGATCTCGAAGCATTCGAAACATCTGCCGAAACTGTTGACGCTTGACAGGGGCAGACCAAAACTGTGGGGCATGACTGACACACCCGCACACCCCACGCGCCGCAGTGTCTGCGGTCTCCTGCTGGCCACCGGCGCCACCCTGGCCCTGCCCGGCACCGCCGAGGCGGCCACGGTCATCACCACGAATCAGACCGGAACCGACAACGGCTACTACTACTCGTTCTGGACGGACGCCCAGGGCACGGTCTCCATGACCCTGAACTCCGGCGGGAACTACAGCACTTCCTGGCGCAACACCGGCAACTTCGTGGCCGGCAAGGGCTGGAGCAACGGCTCCCGCAGGACCGTGAGCTACTCGGGCAGCTTCAACCCGTCCGGCAACGCCTACCTGGCCCTCTACGGCTGGACCTCGAACCCGCTCGTCGAGTACTACGTCGTCGACAACTGGGGCACCTACCGGCCCACGGGAACGTACAAGGGCACGGTCACCAGCGACGGCGGGACGTACGACATCTACCAGACCACCCGCTACAACGCCCCGTCCGTGGAAGGCACCAAGACCTTCAACCAGTACTGGAGCGTCCGGCAGTCGAGGCGGACCGGCGGCACCATCACCACCGGCAACCACTTCGACGCGTGGGCCCGGGCCGGCATGCCGATGGGCAGCTTCAAGTACTACATGATCCTCGCGACCGAGGGTTACCAGAGCAGCGGCAGCTCGAACATCACGGTGTCCTGATGAGGGCCCGGTCGCACCTCCCGTTAATGGCCGCCGCCGCTCTGGCCGCCGCCGGCACCCTCGCGGCTCCCGCCGCCGCTGCCCCCGCACAGGCCGCCGCCTGCGCCGGATACGTCGGACTCACCTTCGACGACGGCCCGGGCAGCGGGACCACCACCCTGCTCAACTCCCTCCAGCAGTACGGCCTCAGGGCCACCATGTTCAACGAGGGCCAGTACGCCGCCGCCAACCCGGCGCTCGTCAGGGCCCAGGTCAGCGCCGGGATGTGGGTCGGCAACCACAGCTACACGCACCCGCATCTGACCCAGCAGAGCCAGGCCACGATCGACTCCGAGATCTCCCGCACCCAGCAGGCCGTCGCGAACGCGGGCGGCGGCACGCCCAGGCTGTTCAGACCGCCGTACGGCGAGACCAACGCGACGGTGAAGGCCGTGGAGGCGAAGTACGGGCTGACCGAGGTCCTCTGGCAGGTCGACTCGCAGGACTGGAACAACGCCAGTACCGACGCGATCGTCGCGGCGGTCGGGCGGCTCACCAACGGGCAGGTCATCCTGATGCACGACTGGCCCGCCAACACCCGCGCGGCGATCCCGCGCATCGCGCAGACACTGGCCGCCAAGGGGCTGTGCTCCGGCATGATCTCGCCCCAGACCGGCCGCGCGGTGGCGCCGGGCTGACCCACGGCCACGGCGACCCCGCCTCGGCGCGGCGGTCGTAGTCCTTCGGGCCGCCGCGCCGAACACGGTCCGTAACTCCTGCGGACGAGGACCGGTCCCCGTTCGGCTGTGAATGCCGCGATTCCCCCCGCGTGGCGCGATGTTGCCGCAATCATGGGCAGCGGCACGTCCCCCTGAGTGCCAACGGAACGTCAACAGACGAGACACGAACGCCACTTGACGTCTTCTCGTCGCGCCCCCGGAGGGAACCGCAGCCATGGCCACACCCCTGTCCGCCGCGAAGATGCTCGCCGCGCTGAAGGCCGAGGGCCTCACCGTGCACGAACACGCCGGCTGGAAGACCCACAACCGCGACGCGGCGTCCGGGAAGTCCTTCGGTCCCGTCATCGGGGTGCTGATCCACCACACCGGCGGACACAACGACAAGGAGCTCTGCTACAAGGGCAGATCCGACCTGCCTGGACCGCTGTGCCACGCCTGGCTCGGCAAGACCGCCGGGCTGTGGATGATCGGCAACGGCCGTACCAACCACGCCGGTTACGCCGACATCGATGTCCTGAACGCGCTCCGCGAGGAGAAGCCGCTCCCCCACGACGACGCGGCCACGGCCGACGGCAACGACTGTCTGTACGGCCTGGAGATCGAGAACCTCGGCAAGAGCGGGGACCCCTACCCGAACGCGCAGTACCGGCAGGCCGTGCTGTGGGCGGCCGCGATCTGCCGCGCGCACGGCTGGAGCGAGAAGTCCGTCGCCGGGCACAAGGAATGCCAGCCGGGGAAGATCGACCCGAGCTTCGACATGGACGACTTCCGGGCCGCCGTGAAGAAGCAACTGGCGGTGGAGCCCGGCAAGACGGAGCCGACGAAGCCGGCGGGCAAGCCCCGCGTGGACCTGTCCCGGCTGGTCAAGGCCGCCAAGACCGATCCCGGGGCCAAGCAGGGCCACGTCAGCTACATGGCCGGCACCAACCTCACCG
>NZ_JAEKKT010000086.1 GCF_019510245.1 Streptomyces sp.
CTTATGGTCAGGGGTGTGAGTGGCCACCAGCGAGTGCAGGACGACAAGGTGGGCGCGGCCCGATTTCTCGCGCTGTCGGACGGCGTGTTCGCCATTGCGATGACGCTGTTGGCGTTGGACATCACGTTGCCCGACGGGCTGGATGCCGCCGGTTTCAGGCATGCGCTGGGGGAGGCGATGCCCAAACTGTGGGCATATGCCCTCAGTTTTGTGGTCATCGCGGCATTCTGGCGAGGTCACCACCAGATCTTCCGGTACGCACAGGAGGTGGACGGCGCGGTCATCCGGATCGGGCTGCTGTGCCTTGGGCTCGTCGCCGTCATGCCCTTCCCCACCACCTTGCTGGCCGAGTACGGAGACCTGTCGCAGGCGGTGGCCGTCTACTCCGGCGCCGTCGCGGCCGTGGGGGCGGCTCAACTCGCGCTGACGGTCGCGATGTGGAAGCGCCCGTGGCTGGGCAGCGTGGCGCTTTCCGATCCCGTTACGCGCAACGACGTGGCCGATCTGGCGTCGACGGTGGTGGTCTTCGCCGTCGCCGTGCCGCTCGCCTTCGTGTCCCCGACCGGTGCGAAACTGTGGTGGGCAGTGTTGATCTTGGTCAAAGCTGTCACGAGCAGGAGGGCCAAGCGCCTGCGCGTGGCCGCCCAACAATCTGCGGCCGAATAAGGTGCTTGGTGCTCGGTGTGTCCCCCCGGCCCCGTGGCATGAAGAACCCGTCTGTCATGGAACGGGAAGGCAGCCGTCCGGGAGCGAACGGATACGGGGGGAACGCGCCCCCTGGCCTGCTGGAAGCCAGCCGGCTGCGCCCCGTGGCCGCCGCCGCGCCGGGCCTTCGGCGACCTGATCCGGACACTCCTCGAGTTCGCCGCACGCTGCCCCGATCCGCCGAAGGTGGAGATCAGCGCGGTCCAGTACGACGCACCGGGCCGTGCGGACCGCTCGCGGCGCTCGCTGAACTCCTCTGGCGTGACGAGGGCACCGAACAGGACGTTCACGACCTGCTGCGCTGGCAGTTGCGGGAGAAGCGGAAGCGATTAGCCGACCGGAGCCTGGTGGTCCTGGACACGCAGAGCGTCCACGCTTCCGTCGGGGTCCCGGCCACGACGACGGGCCGGGATGCCGCGAAGAAGGTGCCGGGCAGGAAGAGATGCCTGGCCGTGGACGTGTTGGGCCTGGTCATCGACTGCGTCGTCCTGCCCGCCTCCGCGCACGACAACACCGCCGGCATCGCCCTGCTGGACGGTGTCGCCGAGCAGTGCGACACGGTGACCAAGGCACTGGTCGACCAGGGCTTCAAGAAGAAGGTCGTCGAGCACGGCGAGAACGTGGGCATCGACGTCGAGATCGTCGAGCGCACCCCGGACGACAAGGGCTTCGTTCCGCAGGCCAAGCGGTGGATCGTGGAGCAGACGAACGGTATCATGATGTTCTACCGCCGTCTCGTACGCGACTACGAACACCGCCCCGCCTCCTCCCGCTCCCGCGTTCTGTGGGCGATGACCTCCGTCATGAGCCGCCGCCTCACCGGAGCCACCATCGCCTCCTGGAGGACCGCATGAGCGAGAACTGGCCGACCAAGCCGGGCAGTTCCGGGCCCGCATCGAAGAACTCGCCCGGAACTCGGCGAACTCGACGCGGAGAGCGAGAACCTGCGCATCACCCGCAAGACCCTCCTCACACTCCCGCTGCCCTCACCCGCCGCCGGACCGGACCGCCCCGACATCCCGGACCACCCCGCCTACCAGCAGATCCTCACCGCCCTGGCCGCCGCAGGCCGGGCGATGCGCGCCCGCGACCTTTGCCAGGCCCTCGACCTGCCGATCCTCCCGAAGAACACCGAAGGCATCCGCTGCAAACTGAAACGCCTGGTCAGCCGGGGCATCCTCATCGAACCCGAACCCGGCTTGTTCACCTGCCCGGGCGCCTGAGGACCACCCCCCACCCGCAACCAGCGGTCCTTCCCCAACCTCAACCACGAAACGGACAAGAGCTCGCATCCCGCACTCTCAGTGGGAGCGGTGTGCCGCTCGGCGGCGCAGCGCGACGACAATGCCGCCCCCGGCCACGACCAGGGCCGCGGCGATGCCGGCGATCACCGCAGTGCCGCTGCCCGCGCCGGTCTCTGCGAGGTCGGTGCCACCGCCCGGGGGCGACGGGGCGCTGCTCGCACCCGGCACGGCGGCTGGGCTGCTGCTCTCTGCTGGGCTCGGCAACGTGGTCGGGGTGGCGGAAGACGCCGAAGAGGCAGTCGCGGTCGCCGAGGAGGAGGGGCCGGAGGGCTCGCAGGTCTCGTCCGCTACGACGGTCAGCGGCTGGATGTCGTCGTCGACTTGGTCGCCCGCCTTGACGTGGACCCGGAAGGTCTCACCGGCATACCAGTCCAAGGGGTTGAGATCGGCGGTGGTGCCCTGCGAGGTGGGGTGCTCGATTGTCTCTGTGTCGACCAGCCGTTCGCCGCCGGGCATGCTCAGCTGCAGGTAAAGGGTGACGGTGGCCGGGGTACCGGAGGCGTCCTTGTCGGTGACGCGGATGACGCCGTTGCCGCCTGCGTCGCACACGGCCGCTGCCGAGAAGTCGCTGATGCTGTTCGCCAACGCCGTGTGGGCGGCACCGACGGAGAGTGCGGCCGCAGCGCCGAAAGTACCTATGACACGTGCCGTTTTGGCGACGTGATGGGAAGAGAACACTCTTTGTCCTTTGGTCGATCAGGATGCGACGAGACGATCCCCGGCAGGCGAGTCCCGGAAGTCCACAAACCCCCAACGTCTACAAGCCCGTCGAGCCTCCTGTCAAAGACGCATCATCGCAGGTCATGGCGCCGTGAATAGGTGGTCATGATCCGGCCTGAGGTCGGTCAAGCGATGGTCATGGGCGGGCCTGGGGCGCCGTACGCACGCGCAGGAAACCGGTGCGTCTTCGCCCCTCACGTGGTGCCCGCCGTACGTGCCTTGCTGACGTTGCCCTGGCCGGCCCGCTCAACCTTCTGACGGAACGGCGCACCCCCGACCAGGTCCTGCGCGAAGAGGCGTACTCCTGGGCCCGCGCCCTCACCGATGCGGAGTGCGAGCGCTGGTACGTGGTGGGCGCGGACGTCAACATGGCCTTCGTCGCCGCGGCGAACCGCCTGACGGTCGGCCTCTGCGCGCCGGTCCACGTCCAGAGACCGGCCTTCGGCAAGAAGCTGGCCGGCTCCTGGCTGGGCGACCTCTCCCACATCGAGCTGGGAGCCTGCGCCCAGCCCCTTCACCCCGACCGGCGACCGGCCGGCCCGGCCTGGTACGCCACCGACCGTGGCCTACGCGGTGGAGCTCGGTTACGACGTCGGTTGGCGGCGGTGGCGACGGACTGCCGTAACGAGCCAGGCGCGGAGGGTGGCGGCGAAGTCTACCCGGCGGGATGACGAGGCCCCCGGCGCGCACTGCGCCCTGGCCACGGCGTACTAACTACCCTCGCCCCACGCGTATTTGGCCGTCAATACAGCCAGTCCGTGACAGATGACGACGAGAGGCGCCCGGTGTCGCACCGGGCGTCCCTCGTGGTGCTCAGGGGTGGGCGCCGGGTTTGTTGACGATGCCCCAGGCGGCGCGGGCGCTGACCATCTCTCCGTCGTTGCGGATCTGCCCGAAGTAGGCGTAGCTCTCGGGATCAAAGAAGATCTCCTGTTTGCCCTGCCAGCCTGAGGGCGTCTTTTCGGCGTAGTTCACGCTCACGCCGATCGCCGCGCGGCCGAGCGGGTCCTTGACGCCGGTCGTCACCCGGGCGCCGGGAATCTTCGCGAGAGCCCGGAACAGGCCTGCCTGGACGTTCGGCGGGATCAGCACCGACCGGTACAGGACGTCGATCTCCCGCCAGTCGCGCTGTGCGCGCGTCTCCCCGTTGATGGAGCCGATGGCGTGCTCCTCGCGGATGCGCTTCATCATGCGGTCGGGGTCGCTCGGCAGGGTGGCGAGGAAGCGGTAGAACTGCCGCTGGGAGCGGTCGTCGTACCCCTCCCGCTTCCACTTCTCCTCCTGGTTGGGGCCGTACCAGACCTGGAGCTCGTCCGGGTCGAACTCCGAAATGTCACCGGCCGGGGGGATGCCGGGCAGAGTGGCCTGTCCGGTGCCGTCCCAGCGGGTCCACTCCTGGCTGGTCTGCGGCTTGCCCTGGACGAAGACGGTGCTCTTCTCGTACACCCACTGCTTGGGGCCGGGTTCGGTGCCGTCTTGCTTCTCGACGGTCGCGGCGGCCAGTTCGAGAGCGTCGGCGGAGGCGCCCGCCGACAGCACCTGGGGGCGCTTCCCGGCGGGGGCGCGGGGGCTGTCCTCGGGCAGCGTCGCGACGATCCCGGCGGTCACGGCGAGGGCTCCGGCGGTGGCGGCGCCGACCAGGATCATCCGGCGCCTGGGAGAGACTGCGCGCCCGCGGTGGGTCTCCTGCCGGAGCGCCGCGGTGAGCCGGGCCCGCGGTGCGGCGAGCCGGTCGGCGTCGGGAAGGGGGGCGTCGGCGCGCAGGCCGCGGGTTTCGGAGAGCTCGTTCATGCGGGGTCACCTTCGTGTACGCGAGCTTCGGTGAGGGGGCCGCCGGCCGCGCCGGTTGCGGTGCGCAGCTTGCGGCGGGCGCGGTTGAGGCGGGAGCGGACGGTGCCGACAGGGATGTCGAGGGCTTGGGCGATCTCCTGGTAGCTGAGGTCGGCCCAGGCGAAGAGCAGCAGGACGTGCCGGTCACCCGCGGAGAGATGGGCCAGCGCCCCGGCCAGTGGGCGGGCGGCGGCCTCGGCAGCCAGGCGGTCGTCGGCGGAATCGGTCCAGCTGTCGGCGACCGGGTCGTGGCCGGTGCGGGCGAGCAGCTTCAGCGCCCTGACCTCCTCCCGGCGTTGCCGGCCGATCTGTTTGGCGGCGATGCCGTACAACCAGGGCCGCACGCCGGCGCGGGCCGGGTCGAACCGGGCCCGTATCCGAAAGGCGGTCAAAAACGTTTCGGCAGTGACGTCGTCGGCTGCGTCCCGGCCCAGTCGTCGGGCGACGTACTGGTGGATCGCCGGGGCGTGACGCTCGAAGAGCGCTGCGAAATGCTCGGGTTCGGCGAGTGAGGCCGCGATGAGCTCGGCGTCGCCGCCGGCCGAGTCGGTCATGGACTGTCCGTCCGTTGGTGGGGTCGGTGGGTGTCAGGATGGCGGGTGTTCACACCCTGTACTTGCCGATCCGCGGCGAACGGGTTCACGCCCGGCTTCGTAGATGGATGCGGGCTCTGGCCGACTTCGTGCACCGGTCTTGCGCCACACCGCGCCCAAGGTGTCCCGGGAGATCGTGTCCCCTCTGGCGCGCCGCCGGTGATGTCGCCGACGATGACGTTGTATGACGAGCCCCAATGCCCGCCCGCTGTGGGAGCGGTCGCGGACAGCCAGCTACGACGGCTCGCAGTTCCCCTTGTGCTGAGCGGGCTCGCCTCGAGCAGGTCCAGGGCTCGGCGGGGATGAGAAGCCCTCGGCCGCCGCTGATTCACAGCGGTTGCCGGGAGCTTCTCGGGGCCGCCCGGAGCCGAGGGGGTACGGCGCCGTGCGGCGATCAGGGCGAGACGCCAGTAGGCGCCTTGGCAGCGGGCACCGCGCCTTGGAGCCGGTCCAGCCGTTCGTGCAGTGCCCGCAGCGTACGGGCCAGGCTGGCCAGCCGCGCAGCCTGTGTTTCAGGTTCCTCATCTTCTCGAATCCCGGCCAACTGGCCGATCTTCAGCATGTTGCTGAAGGAGAGGGCGCCCCCGAGCTGGGGGCAGCTGGAGGAATCTCACCGGGCCGCCGAGAAGATCCGGATCACCCGCAGGACGCTGCTGGAACTGCCCGAGCCGGCCGCGCCCCGGCAACTGCCGGACCATCCGGCCTACAAGCAGATCACGGTGGTGTTCACCACGGTTGACGCCTTGCTGCGGGCCGCTCGCACACCTGCGGCAACAACACCCGCCTGAAGCTCAAGAGGCTCGCCGAGCGCGGGTCCTCGCCGAGATCGAGCAGGGCTTGCTCATCCAGCCGCGGCCGCAGGCCGCCCGGGGCCGCCGCGACCTGCCAACTCACACCGGACGAAGCAGCGAATTGAACATCAGGTCCCATACCGCCCTCTGACACTCGGGCCTGCAAAAGGCGCCAAGGCCGCCGCCGGCACCCGCCGGGCCACCCTCCGTAAATATCGTGATCGGCCCAGCGACAGTGGCGAGGACCGACGACACCGCGGCTCGATGAGCGGCCCCTCCCGGAGGGCCCGGCCCGAGCGAGGCCCCCCAGCTGTGCCCGTGACAGATCCGCTGGGGGGTACTGAGCGTGACTCGTTGGCGGGCGAGCGGCGGCGTACCGTCAATTGCATGAGCGATGGCAAGCAGGTCAGCCCCGGGGTGCGGGAAGAGATTCGCGCGTTCCTGGCGACTCGCCGCGCACGGTTGACCCCTGAGCAGGCGGGTCTCACGGTGTTCGGCGGCGATCGGCGGGTCAAGGGTCTGCGCCGCGAGGAAGTCGCGGCACTGGCCGGCATCAGCGTTGAGTACTACATACGCCTCGAGCGCGGCGACGCAACCGGTGTCTCGGAAGCGGTCCTCGACGGCATCCATCATGCGTTGCAGCTGACCGATGCCGAGCGGGCGCACCTGAGTGACCTGCTCGATGCCAGGCGCTCCCGCCGACCCGCGCCGCCCACTGCACGGCCGCGGCTGCGGCCGCCGGTTCAGCGCATCCTCGACTCGATGACCACCACCGCGGCGTTCGTGTTCACCGGCTGCCTCGACATCATCGGCGCCAATGCGCTCGGCCGAGCGCTCTACGAACCGATGTACGCCGACCCGGGTCGGCCGGTCAACACCGCCCGCTTCGCGTTCCTCGACCCGGCGGCCCGTACCTTTTGGCGCGACTGGGACAGAATCGCCGATGACTCTGCCGAACTGCTGCGCGCCGAAGCCGGCCGGACGCCGTACGACACGGAGCTCACGACCCTGATCGGAGAGCTGTCGACGCGGAGTGAAGACTTCCGGGTCCGCTGGGCTCGCCATGACGTGCGCTCGTACGCCACTGGCGTCAAACGCGTCCACCATCCGGTCGTCGGCGACTTCGAGCTCGCATACGAATCGACCCGGCTGGCCGACCCCGGTCAGCTAATGATCATGTACACCCCCGAGCCGGACACCCCGTCGGAGGACGCGCTGCGGATGCTCGCCAGTTGGGCGGCGCCGAAGTCGCGCGTGGATCAGCCGCCCCCGGCGGGCGACCCGCACGCCACCGGGCGCGAACCCGGATAACCGTCTACGCAGAGCAACTGTTCGTCTGCGGCCCGTCTTCGGACGGCTGCTCGCCGTGCCCCAAAACAGCTGACCGCCTCTGCGGGCGGACGACCCGACCGCAGCGTCTCCCGCTCGGACATCTCGCCGCCTTCGCATTCGGCGGATGCACCGCGACTCCCACCATCCGCGCCGTTCCAGCCTGCCCGCACACACCGCGGCTGCGTCACTCGACCAGCAGTTCCGAAGCATTCCGGACTCTTTCCGAGCCGTTCGCTCCTTACAAGGAGATTCCCATGAACACCGTCCAGAACCAGATCCCCTTCGACCGGCCGATGTTCTTCGTCGGCGGCAACTGGGTGGACCCCAGCACCGATGAGCGCCATGTGGCCTTGGAAGCCGCCACCGAGGAACCCATCGGCATCGCCGCGATGGCCGGCCCCACCGACATCGACGCCGCCGTCGACGCCGCCCGTGCCGCCCTGGAGAGCGGGCCCTGGGCCAGCAGCACTGCAGCGGAGCGCGCCGAGGCCATGCGCCGTTTCGCCGACGCGTGGGACAAGCGAGCAGACCTTGCCAGCACCCTCGTGAGCCGCGAGAACGGGATGCCCATCGCCCTGTCGCGACAGACCAACGGGCTCGGTCCGGCCGGTCATCTACGCCGCAACGCCGATCTTGTCGAGAATTTTCCCCTGGAAGCGCTCCGCCCCAGCATGCGGGGAGCCACCATCGTGCGCCGCGAACCCGTCGGTGTCGTCGCGGCGATCACTCCCTGGAACTTCCCGCTCGGGCTGGCACTGAGCAAGCTCGCCCCGGCCCTCGCGGCCGGCTGCACCGTTGTGCTCAAGCCGTCGCCGGAAACCGCGCTCGACAGCTATCTGCTGGCGGACGCCGCCCTCGAGGCCGGCCTGCCCGCGGGTGTGCTCAACATCGTCCTCGCCGACCGGGAGGCCGGCGCCTACCTGGTGAGCCATCCCGGCGTCGACAAGGTCGCCTTCACAGGCTCCACTGCGGCCGGTCGCGCGATCGCCGCCGAATGCGGGCGTCTGATCCGCCGGTGCACTCTCGAAATCGGCGGCAAGTCCGACTCGATCGTGCTCGACGACGCCGACCTCGACAAGTTCGTCGACGGTCTGGACGGCGCCTCCTTCATGAACAACGACCAAACCTGCACCCTCCAGTCCCGGATCCTCGCACCGCGCTCGCGCTATGACGAGATCGTCGAGGCCGTGGCCGGCTTCGCCTCCGGCCTCGTCGTCGGCGACCCGCTGGATCCGGCGACGACCTGCGGCCCGATGGCCAGCAAGACCCACCAAGAGCGGGTGCTCGGCTACATCGGGGACGCCCGCGCGTCGTCGGCCCGTCTCATCACCGGCGGCGGGCGCCCCTCGGGCCACGACCGCGGCTGGTTCGTCGAACCGACGGTCTTCGCCGACGTGGACAACTCCGACCGGCTCGCCCGCGAGGAGGTGTTCGGACCGGTCCTCGCCATCATCGCGTACGACGACGTGGCCGACGCCGTACGGATCGCCAACGACTCCGATTACGGGCTGGCCGGGTCCGTCTGGACCCAGGACGAGGCACGGGGCATCGAGGTGGCCCGGCGAGTGCGCACGGGCACGATCGGCGTCAACTACTACGCGATCGACTTCAACTCCCCGTTCGGCGGCCTGAAAGCGAGCGGCATCGGCCGCGAGTACGGTCCCGAGGGGCTCAGCAGCTACCTGGACCACAAGTCCATCTACACCAGCGCCGACCATCTGCCCGCCTGACACCGCCTCTTGTGGTGGTCGCCATCCGACCCGAGGCCGGCGACCGTCACAGAGTCGGGCGCAACGGTGATCGGGCGGCAGCGGCCTGATTCGCACAATGGAGCGGGTAAGAACACCCGGTTCGGCGACACCGGCGTTGGCCGCACGCTCATAGCGGGCGGCGGCTTCAGGAGAGGCGCTGTGCTGCAGCGCGCCGTCATGGGTGCGGCCCGACACGACGACGCCGGAGGGTGCGGCGGACGTGGTCAGTTCTGCACGTAGACGGACTGATTCAGATAGCGCTCCTGTTCCAGATTGTCGAGCATGAAGTCGGCGAGGTCGGCTCGGGAGATCCTGCCGAGGATGGATCTGCCTTGGTAATCCCCCTGCCGGTAGGCGCCGGTGGCGGGGCCGAAGGTGAGGGTGGGCGGCTGGACGATCGTGTACGTGAGGCCGGAAGGGCGAACCAGCGCATCCTGCCGTTCCTTCGCCGAAAAGCCGGAACGGGCGAAGAGGCGGACTGCGCCCACCACGCCTCGCATCGCGGGGTTGAGTCGGCGTCGGCTGATCACGCTGGTACCGAATCCGGTGAGCGCTTCCACGCGTTGTACGCCAGTGTTGCGCATCGCGGCGAGTATGGCGCGGGAACCTGTGTCGCAGACGTCGCCAAGGCTGATGATCACTGCTTGGGCTCCGGTGAGGGCCCTCTCCAGGGCTGGCACGCAGTCGAGTTCGGCGACCGCGACCGTCAGATTCGAATGAGAGAGCGTGATGTGGGAGGGGTCGCGGGTGACGGCGATGACCTCGTGCCCCCTCCGCAGTGCTTCGGGGATGAGAACGGAGCCGACACTGCCGCTGGCGCCGAAGACGGTCATTTTCATAGCAGTGCCTTCTCCAGGTCCGTGATGCAGGTGTGACACTGCCGTCGGAGGAAGATGCGGACCGGCGACTGGGACGATTCCGGCAGTGTCCGTGGATGCTGGCCGGGATCATGTCGCGCCGGTACGGCTCGCTGTGTCAGGAGGCGGAGGGCAGGCTGGTAATGCCGAGTTGCAGGAGCATGGCGAGGATGTCCTCGACGAAGGTCGCCTCGGCGATCTTGCCGTCGTGGATGCGATAGATCCCCACGCCGTTCCACTTTGCAGGCTTGTCCGTGGCGGGCATACCCATGAAGGGGCCCGTGTTGACGCCGCTGTTGGTGAACAGCGCGACGACGGTGTCGCCGTCGGCCAGGAACCGCTGCGGCTCCAGGTGCATGCCGGTGAACGCGTCGGAGGCGTTGGCCTCGGCGAACTTCCTGAAGTCCGCCAGGCCGGGATACTCGCCGAGACTGCCCCCGCGCCAGACCATGTCCTCGGTCCAGTAGCGGTCCAGGGCGGGGAGATCGCCCCCGTTCAGGACGGTGTCGATGAATCCCTGGACGACGGAGATGTTGACCTGCGCGTTCATGTGGTGCTCCTGCGGTCGGTGGATCAGGCGGAGAGACGGGCGTTGAACCAGGAGGAGATGCGCTCGACGACAGCGCGGCCGGTCCCGGGGGCCGTGTTGTGAAGCCGTGGACGCCGTCGGGGCCATACATCGAGGTCGGCGTGGTTGCCGACGACCTGCCAACGGGCGGACATGAACAGGCTGTCGTGCAGAAGCGGATCGAGCGTGCCCGCGGTGAACAGGGCAGGCGGGAGGTTATCCAGCTTCGCGAAGAGCGGGGAGAGGGACGGGCTGCGCAACTGTTCGTCGTCAAGGCCGGGGAAGGCATTGGCAACGAAGCCGCGGACCCCGTGGCCGGGCAGGACGAGGGTGGCGTGGTCGGCGAAACGCCGGCTGGGACTGGGGGCCTCGATGGCGTATCAGGGCCGGAAAGCGACTTGAGTCAGCCGTTCGCTCTCCGCCCACAGGCGTGCGCCCTGCTGCAGATCGTCCGCGCCGCGGGGGAGCCTGGCAGGCTTCGGTGTGCCGGAGGTCTGATCGCGTCCCGAAGGGCCGATGAACTGCCCGCTCACCACGTCGGAGGCGCTGGCGGCGTACAGCGACGGCCACGCAGCTCCCTCGGACGAACCCATGAGCAGGCGCTCGGCAATCGGGGTGAACACCCTGGCCAGGGGGCCATTGCCGTGCTGCTGAAGGTTGGTCATCGCGGCCCCCGGGTGGACCACCAACGCCTTGAGGGGCGTGCCGGCGGTGCGCCTGGCGAGTTCGAGGGTGTAGACGATGTTGGCGCGCTTGGATTTGGCGTAGGCACCCATGCCCCGGTAGCTCTTCTCGCTCATCAGGTCCTCGAGCCGGCCCATGGGCCAGCGCGCGGCGATCGCACTGACCGTGATCACCCGAGGCGCCGGGGAGCGGAGAACGGCGGGCCACAACTGCGCGTCGAACGCGAAGTGGCCGAGATGGTTGGTACCGAAGGTCATCTCGAATCCGTCACGCGTACTCTGACGGGTCGGCAGGTTCATCACCCCGGCGTTGTTGAACAGCAAGTCGATCGTCTCGGTCTCGGCGATGCGAGAGGCCGCCTCGCGGACCGAGGTCAGGTCCGACAAGTCGACCACCAGCGTGCCGGTCTCGGCCTTCGGTGCCACGGCAAGCACCTGCTGCACCGCTTTGCCGAGGTTGGCCTCACTGCGTCCAGCAAGGATGATCCGCGCGCCACGGGCAGCGAGCACACGCGCAGTCTCCAGTCCGATGCCGCTGTTGCCGCCTGTGACGAGGGCCGTGCGTCCAGTTTGGTCCGAAATTGCATCGGGGGTCCAGTG
>NZ_JAEKKT010000430.1 GCF_019510245.1 Streptomyces sp.
CGCAGTTCCCGCGCCCTTTCGGGGCGTGGGGCGCACGGCATCGGACGGGGACTCCCTCCAACTCGCCGTCTCCTTCCGGTGCGCCGGGCTCACGGTCGCCGCCTTCCGTCGTCAACGACGGCCCCGCGTACGCCGACTACCCCTCCCCCGGCGGTGGTTACGGCCTGATCGGCATGCGTGAGCGGGCCCGTTCCGCCGACGGGCGGATCCGTACGGGCGGTCTCGTCCAGGGCGGCTTCCAGGTCGTTGCCGAGTTGCCGTATCAGCCGGGCGGTCACCAGGAGGAAGCGGCCGTCTGAGCCGTGCTTTCCAGTCCATCATAAATTGAACTTGCTTAAGTCAATCAATTGCGATTCACTTGAGTGAGTCAAGCAATACTCAGGTTCCCGACCAGAGGCCCAGCCATGTCCGACGCCCTTGCCCAACCCGCCGAAGCGGGGTCCTCAGCCCCGCCGAAGCCGAACGCCGTGGTGGCGGTCCTGGCTCTGGCCGGAATCGTCGTCTCGCTGATGCAGACCCTGGTCATCCCGATCGTTCCCGAGCTGCCCAAGCTCCTGCACGCGGAGCCCTCCGACACCGCTTGGGCGGTCACCGCCACCCTGCTCGCCGCGTCCGTGGCCACGCCGGTCGTCGGGCGGCTCGGCGACATGTTCGGCAAGCGCCGGATGCTGCTGCTCAGCATCGTGCTGCTGGTCTCCGGTTCGCTGGTCTGCGGTATCGCCGACTCCCTCGTCCCGATGATCGTCGGACGTGCTCTGCAGGGTCTGGCCGCCGCGGTCGTACCGCTCGGCATCAGCATCATGCGGGACGCGCTGCCGGCCGACCGGCTGGCTGGGTCCACCGCGTTGATGAGCGCCTCGCTCGGCGTCGGTGGCGCGCTGGGGCTGCCCGCCGCCGCGTTCATCGCCGACAACTGGAACTGGCACATCCTGTTCTGGGTCTCGGCCGCCCTCGGTGCCGTCGCCTTCGTCCTTGTCCTGCTGATCGTGCCCGAGTCCAAGGTGCGCGCCGGGGGCCGGTTCGACCTCGTCGGTTCGCTGGGTCTGTCAGCCGGTCTGGTCTCGCTGCTGCTGACCGTGTCCAAGGGCGGTGACTGGGGCTGGACGAGCGGCACCACCCTGGCTCTCGGCGCCGCCGCGGTCGTGATCCTGCTGTCCTGGGGCTGGTGGGAACTGCGCAGTCCGCAGCCGCTGGTCGACCTCCGGACCACCGCCAGGCCGCAGGTGCTGTTCACCAACCTCGCCTCGATCGCGCTCGGCTTCTCGATGTTCGCGATGTCCCTGGTGCTCCCGCAGCTGCTCCAGCTGCCCGAGCAGACCGGCTACGGTCTCGGCAAGTCCATGCTGACCGTCGGCCTGGTGCTGGCCCCGCAGGGCCTGGTGATGATGGCCATGTCCGCCGTCTCCGCGGCCGTCACCAAGGCCAAGGGGCCCAAGGTCACGCTGATGATCGGCGCGCTGATCGTGGCCGCCGGCTACGGGCTCAACATCGTCCTGATGTCCGAGGTCTGGCACCTCGTCCTGGTCTCCTGTGTCATCGGCGCCGGCATCGGCTTCACCTACGGCGCGCTGCCCGCCCTGATCATGGGTGCCGTGGACCCCACCCAGACGGGCGCCGCGAACAGTCTCAACACCTTGATGCGGTCCCTGGGCACCTCGTTCGCCAGCGCTCTCGCCGGTGTGATCCTGGCCCGGATGACCACCGATTTCGGCGGCACCGCGCTGCCCTCGGAGAACGGCTTCAAGGTCGTCATGGCGATCGGAGCGGGCGCGGCGCTCCTCGCCTTCGCCGTAGCGACCTTCATCCCACGCCGGCGTCACGCCACCCCGCAGCCCCCGTCCGACGAACCGACGAAGCCGACGGAGGTCGGCGCCAAGGCGTAAGACCGGTTCCTGTACCGCGCTGACCGGCCGTCGCTCCCTGAGGGGGCGGCGGCCGGTCGGTGTTCTCCGGGCAGCGGCCGCCGTCAGCCGTGAGTTCACGGAAAGCTCGCCCGGCCTGGAAGGACCCGAGCCCGTACCCCGCGGCCCCTCACTTGATCACCGCGTTCGCCACCACGACCACCACGCCCAGCATCGCGTCCACCCCCCCGATGGTGATCGCGGCCGGCCAAGTGCGGTGGGACCAGCGGGCCGTGACCAGGCCCAGGGTGAACAGGAGGGTGATGTTGAGGGCGAAGGCCGGGTACTCGACGCCGTTCGCCGGCCACCAGCCCCAGCCCGCGCCGGCCAGGACGACGGCCGTCG
>NZ_JAEKKT010000431.1 GCF_019510245.1 Streptomyces sp.
GTCCGCGTCATGGTCGGCCAGCTCACGGCCCGTACAGCCTCGGCCGCGGCGCGCGGTAACGTCGCAAGCAGGCCTTGATCCACCCCTGTGTCAGGTGCTGTCGGGGGTGCGGAAAGCGCCGCAGGTGAAGGCGAATGTGTCCGCGAGGTTGCCGCGTTCCCTCATGAGATCTCTCACCTGTGAAATGCGGCGGGCTCCGTGCTGGCGGGGCCAGGGGTTTGTTAGATTGCGCAACTACGCAACCCAGGCCGAGGTTCCCGCTTGGCCTGCCTGTACACCGCCGCGCTTGCCCGGCCGCCCACCCCATGGCCCGGCCTGAGAGGCTCGACCGTTTCCTGGAGTGGTAGATGAGCGACCCGTGGGACGGCCCGGGCGGTCAGGCCACGCGCAGCCGCACCGGCCGGGTGCCGGAGCAGCGGGTGGGCGAGCCCGGCGGTGCGCCTCGGCCCGGAGGCCGGGCCGCGACGCGGGCCGCGGCCCGCTCGCACGGTGGCAAGCGCTCGCGTCGCCGGGCCCGGCCGGTGCGGCGCGGCAGGCGGGTACTGAAGATCGTCGGGATGTGCATGGCGGTCCTCGTCCTGGCCACGGCCGGTGCCGGATGGTGGTTCTACCAGCACCTCAACGGCAACATCAACAGTGTGTCGCTCGACGGCAAGGGGGGTTCGGAGAAGGCTGACGCGTTCGGTCGCACCCCGATCAACATCCTGGTCATGGGCTCGGACGGCCGGACCAGCAAGGCGGACTGCAAACTGGGCGGCGGCTGCTCCCAGACCGGCGTGCAGACCGGAAACGGCAACGCGGACGTACAGATGGTGGTGCACATATCCGCCGACCGCTCCAACGCCACCGTCATGAGCATCCCCCGCGACACCATGGTCGACGTCCCGGCCTGCAAGGACACCGCGAGCGGCCAGTCCACGTCCGGCTACTACGGCCAGATCAACAGCGCCCTCCGGTACGGTCCCGCCTGCCAGGTCGCCACGATCCACCAACTCACCGGCATCCCCATCGACCACTTCGTCAAGCTCGACTTCTCCGGCGTGGTCAAGATGTCCGACGCCGTCGGGGGTGTCTCCGTGTGCGTCGACCACAACGTGTACGACACCTACTCGCACCTGAAACTCTCCATGGGCTCCCACACCCTCAAGGGAGAGGCGGCCCTGGAGTTCGTCCGCTCCCGCCACGGCTTCGGGGACGGCAGCGACCTCGGCCGCACGGTCTCCCAGCACATCTTCCTCAGCGCGATGATCCGGAAGTTCAAGAGTGCGGGCACGCTCACCGACCCCACCGCGGTCTACGCCCTCGCCGACGCCGCCACCAAGGCGCTCACCGTGGACGACGGTCTCGGCAGCGTCAAGAAGCTGATCGGGCTCGCGGCCGACGTGAACAAGGTCCCCACCAAGCGGATGACCTTCACCACGATGCAGACCGGCGCCGATCCGAACGACACCAACCGGGTCGTGGTGGGCGCGGGTGCCAAGGCCCTCTTCTCCAGCATCGCCGACGACCAGTCCCTGAGCGCCGGCTCCGGAAAGAAGTCCACGGCGGCCTCGGCGACGGCCACGGCCTCGGCGGTACCCGCCTCCGAGATCGCCGTGACCGTCGAGAACGGCACCGAGATCACCGGCCGCGCCTCCGCGATCGCGAACGCGCTCACCGGCCAGGGCTTCAGCTCCGCGACGACCACCGCCAACGCGCCGAGCCCGGCGACCACCACCACCCTCACCTACGGCACCGGGCAGAAGGCCCGGGCGCAGACGGCCGCCAAGGCGCTCGGGCTGTCCAGCGCGCACCTCGAGGAGGGCACCGGTACCGGTCTGACCCTGGTGATCGGCAGCGACTGGACGAGCGGCACCACCTTTCCGGGCGGTTCGTCCTCGCCGGCGCCCGCCGACACGAAGGCCGCGGTCTCCAACGCGCAGGCCCAGACCGCCGACCAGGCCAAGAAGTGCGCCAAGGTCAGCCCCTACAAGACGGTCTCCCTCAACGGGGTCCCGATGACACCGGAGCAGGCGTACGCGGCGGCCCCCCACAAGAAGGACTCCGACGAGTGAGGCGGCTACAGGGCCTGTGGTTGTACAGTTGCGCAAGCTGGCAACCAAGAGTACGGAGAAGGGACCTGCGGCATGCTGCGCAACGGACTGGAGCCCTGGCACCTGCTGATCGTGGCGATCATGATCATCTTGCTGTTCGGCTCGAAGAAGCTGCCCGAGGCCGCCCGCGGGCTCGGCAAGTCGATGCGCATAGCGAGGCCAAGGCGATGAAGGAGGACGGCGCCGCGCATTCCTCCGCCGCCCCGGCCGAGTCCGCCCCGCATGTCGGTCAGTCCGCGTCCGTGGAGAACAAGGCAGCGCACGGGACGGCCGAGAGCAATCCGGCCCACTGAACTCCCGTTCGCGTCCTGGGCCGCCGGTCAGCTCGGGTCCGGCAACGCTCAGGGGCAGGGCACGCGCAGCGAGTCCGCCGTGGCCGACCTGGGCGACGGACCGGGCCGACGGCCGTACAGCAGAAGCGTGTTGCGGCCGGGGAGCGGCCGGTGCCACCAAGTGGCAGCGGGTCAGAGCGCGCATGAAGCACGTCGTCGACGAACGCCCGCTGCCTGAACGGTCATTGCGAGAGCTGTCGGCCCCCGGTGTCCGTGACGCAGGCGGCGGCGATCGCTGTCGGTGGGGGCAACTAAGCTCCCGCCCATGAGTGAGGCAGACGAAGTCCCCGGCAGCCGAGTCGTCGACGGGCGCTTCGCGTTGGAAGCCCGTCTCGGCGGCGGCGGGATGGGCACCGTCTGGCGGGCCAGGGACCTGGTGCTGCACCGGATGGTCGCGGTCAAGGAGGTCCGCCCGCCCGACCGTGACCTCGCCGAGTACGACCCCGACAGCGCGCGGGTGCTGCGCGAGCGGGTGCTGCGCGAGGCGCGGGCACTGGCCCGGATCGACCATCCCAACGTCGTCACCATCCACCACATCGTCGACGGCGGCGACGGCACCTACC
>NZ_JAEKKT010000432.1 GCF_019510245.1 Streptomyces sp.
CGGCTGCTCGCCGACCCGGCCGCGGTGGAGCGCGAGTACTTCGCGGCCACCGGCATCTTCCCGCCGATGCACGTCCTGCTGATCCGCCGGAAGCTGGCCGAGCAGGCCGGCCTGCCGAACCGGGTGTTCGACCTGTTCGCCGCCGCCAAGCACGATGCCGAGCACCGGCTGGCCCACCTGGCCGAGCCGATGGCCACGCTGCCCTGGCTGTACGCCGAGCTGGAACGCACCACCCAGCTCATGGGCGCCGACTACTGGCCCTACGGCTTGTCGGCCAACGCGGACGCCCTCGACACGTTCCTCGGCTACCTCCACCGCCAGGGTCTGACCAGCCGTCCGCACACCGCAGCCGAGCTCTTTCCGTTCGGAGACTGGAGGTGACCGCGACCGAGGCGAGCGAAGAGAGCGCGGCGGGCGAGGCACCCGCGGCGGGCGGGGCGCCCGCGGCGGCTCCGCCGCGCCGCTTCGCCGGACTGCGCCGGCAGGCGCTCGACCTGCGACCGCTGGCGATCCCCGAGTTCCGCCGGCTGGCGGTCGGTCAGGGGGCAGCCTTCGTCGGCGCGATGCTCACGCAGACCGCCGTCCCCGTGCAGGTGTACGCGCTGAGCCACTCCTCGCTCGCCGTCGGCATGGTGGGCTTCGTCGGGCTCGTCCCGCTCATCTGCTTCGGACTCTACGGCGGCGCCATCGCGGATGCGGTCGACCGGCGCAAGCTGTACCTCTGGTCCTCGGTCGGGACCCTGCTCGTGACCATCGGGCTGCTGGCCCAAGCCGTCGGACGGGCGAACAGCGTCGGGCTCATCCTCGCTCTGGTGTTCGTCCAGGCGGCGCTGTTCGCGGTGTCGTCCTCCACCCGCGGGGCGATCGTTCCACGGATCGTCCCCAAAGAACTCGTACCGGCGGCGAACACGTTCACCTTCACGGTGAGCAACGTCGGCCAGGTGCTCGGCCCGATCATCGCCGGCGTGCTCGTCGGACGCCACAACGGCTTCGCCTACTCCTACGGCATCGACGCGCTGCTGTTCCTGGCGGCGCTCTATTCGGCCTTCCGGCTGCCCGACCTCGCGCCGGTGGGCCGCACGTCCCGCCCCGGGCTGCGCTCGATCGGCGAAGGGCTGGCGTTCATTGCGAAGCGTCCGGTGCTGCTGACCTCGTTCGCGATGGACATCGTGGCGATGGTGCTCGCGAGCCCGCGCTCGCTCTATCCCGCGATGGCGCAGACGCGTTACCACGGACTCGTCGGGCCGCTGTACGCAGCGATCGCGATCGGCGCCGTGCTGGCCGGGTCGGCCAGTGGCTGGATCGGTCGCGTCCGGCGGCAGGGCGCCGCCCTGACCGGGGCGATCGTGCTGTGGGGAGCCGCGGTTGCGCTCGCCGGGCTGGTCGGCTCCCTCTGGCTCGTGGTGGCTCTTCTCGCGCTGGCCGGTGCGGCCGACCTGGTCTCTTCGGTCTTCCGGCAGACGATCCTGCAGACCTACGCCCCGGACGAGCTGCGCGGACGCATGCAGGGTGTCTTCATCGTGGTGGTCAACGGTGGACCGCGACTCGGCGACGTCCGCGCCGGCGGCATCGCGGCGGTGACCACGGTCAGCTTCTCCTGGGTGAGCGGTGGGCTGGCCTGCATCGCAGTGGCCGTGCTGCTCGGCTTCTTCTCCCGGAGCTTCTGGCGCTACGACACCCGGCAGCCCGTCCCCGTCGACGCCAGCGGCGAACCGGACCGCCGCTGATCCGCCGGCCGTTCGTGGACCAAGCCCTAGCTTTGGGGTGAACTAAGCTAGACCAATGGCGGAAACCGGACTGCGCGAGTTGAAGAAGGCGCGGACGAGGAAGCTCATCGCCGCCACTGCTGCCCGGTTGTTCGCCGAGCACGGCTATGAGAACGTCACGGTCGCCGACGTGGCGCGAGTGGCCGAGGTCGCTGAACAGACCGTATACAACTACTTCGCCACCAAAGAACTTCTCGTGCTCGACCGCGAGGACCAGGTCACCCGCGAGCTGTGCGACCTCATCCGCGCCCGTCGACCCGGAACGACGGCCGCGGCGGCGGTCCGGGAGTTCGTGCTGTCGTCGGTGTCTCGCATTGCCGACGTTCCGCGTGAGCAGTGGCGCGGCGAGCTGGGCTACCTCGGGGCGATCAGTCCGGCCGTGCACCGGTTGGTGCTGGAGTTGGTCGAGCGGCAGGCGGACGCGGTGGCGGGCGCCATCCGAGACACCACGCCGGTCGCGCCCGAGGTGGCCCA
>NZ_JAEKKT010000433.1 GCF_019510245.1 Streptomyces sp.
AATCGCTTCGTCCGGTGGGCACTCTGCGAATCATGACGAGCGTCGAGCAGCGCCCGCCGGTCACGGGTTGGCTGGCGTACTGGCGGCTGCCCCGAAGCGAGCGCCGCGTCGTGCGTCTGATCGAGACGAGCTGCCGCGCGATCGGCGACGCGCGGCTCGACTCCATCGCCCTCATCCGCCTGCGCCGGGCCGCCCGCCGCGAGCGCCTGCTCGGCCGCCTCGCCCGTCGAGGCGCGAACGCCGCGCCGGCCGCCGACCGGCTGGCTCGCCTGTGCAGCACCCTGCGCCACCCGAGCCGGACGGGCGGCTGCCGCGGGAACCGCCCGGCCGCGCGCACCCGTCCCCGGACGTCCTGAGGGAACTCCGGCAGCATGTCCTGGATCACGTCCTGGATCACGTCCTGGATCACGTCCTGGATCACGCTGAACCGCCGCGCTGCCGAACCGGACACCACGCGTTCCTAGACTGACGGCGTGCCAGCCGCTGTGCCAGCCGGGGTGCCCGCGCTCGAGGTCGTCGACCTCGTCAAGAGCTACGGCGCGCGCCGGGCGGTCGACGGCATCTCCCTCACGCTGCCGGCCGGTCAGGTCCTGGCCCTGCTCGGCCCCAACGGCGCCGGCAAGACGACCACGATCGAGATCTGCGAGGGTTTTCGTCGCGCCGATGCGGGGACGGTCCGGGTGCTGGGCCGGGCACCGGACGACCCGGAGCTCCGGCCTCGGCTCGGCGTCATGCTGCAGGACGGCGTCGGCGGCTACACCGCAGCGACGGCGATCGAACTGCTGCGGTTGTTCGCGACGTACGCGGCGCAGCCGCAGGAGCCGGAAGCGCTCCTGCAGGCGGTCGGCCTCACCGAGGTGGCCGGGACGACGGTGAAGCGGCTCTCCGGCGGGCAGCAACAGCGGCTCTCGCTCGCTCTCGCGCTCGTCGGTCGGCCCGAGCTCGTCTTCCTGGACGAGCCGACCTCAGGCATGGATCCGCAGGCGCGACGCGGCACCTGGGAGCTCGTCCGGGCGATGCGGGCCGACGGCGTAAGCGTCGTGCTCACCACCCATTTCCTGGACGAGGCGGAGCAACTCGCCGACCAGGTGGTCGTGATGGACGGCGGCCGGGTCGTCGCCGCCGGCACGCCGAGCGAACTGACGCGCGCCGGCGCGGAGGGACAGCTGCGCTTCCGTACCGTCCCTGCCCTACCCCTGGAGTCGCTGCTCGCGGCGCTGCCCGGCGGGTCGCAGGCCTGCGAGAAGGAGCCCGGCCGGTACGTCGTCACCGGCGACGTCACGCCCGACCTCCTCGCCACCCTGACGGCGTGGTGCGCGGCGCAGGGCGTCCTCGCCGAGGAGTTGGCGGTCGAACGCCGCTCGCTCGAGGACGTCTTCCTCGAGCTGACCGGCCGGGAGCTGCGGGCATGACGCAACTCGACTTCACGCCGCGGCCGGCCGCGGCGCCGCGCGGACGGATGCTCGCCGCGCAGACGGCGATGGAGTTCAAACTGTTGCTCCGCAACGGCGAGCAGGTGTTGCTCAGCCTGCTCATCCCGTTGCTGCTGATGTTCTTCTTCAACCTGCCGCTGCTGTACTCGCTCGGCACGCCGCGGCGCATCGACTTCGTGGTGCCGAGCATCATCACGCTGGCCGTCATGTCGGCCGCGTTCACCGGGCTGGCGATCGGCACCGGCTTCGAGCGCAAGTACGCGGTGCTCAAGCGGCTCGGGGCGACGGCCCTGCCCCGCAGCGTCCTCGTGGCCGGCAAGACGCTCGCCGTGCTGCTGCTCGAAGTCGTGCAGATCGCGCTGATTGCGGCGTTCGGGTTCGCCCTCGCGTGGCACCCGCACGGCGACCCGGCGCTGGCGCTGTTGCTCGTCGTGCTGGGCACGCTGGCCTTCGGCGGACTCGGGCTGCTGGTGGCCGGCACGCTGCGGGCCGAGGTCACGCTCGCCGCCGCGAACCTGATCTGGCTGGTGCTGATGTTCGCCGGCGGGATCGCGATCCCGCTCGACAAGTTCGGCACCGCCGGGCAGGACGTCCTGCGCTACCTGCCCTCGGCCGCCCTCTCGGACGGTCTGCACGCCGTGCTCCAGCACGGGGCGGGGTTGCCGGCGCGCGACCTGTTGACCTTGGTGGTGTGGGCGGCGGTCGCCGTCCCGGCGGCGGCGCGGTGGTTCCGGTGGGAGTGACGACGACGGCGCCGGCCCGCGCCGTCGCGCCACTCGACCGGATGCTGCACTCGCCCGTGCT
>NZ_JAEKKT010000405.1 GCF_019510245.1 Streptomyces sp.
CGCCTTGAATTCGTCAAACGAACCAGTTCGTTACCATCGGATGCATGGCATACGACTCCACGGCGACCAAAGAACGCATCCTCGCGGCGGCCACCACGGAGTTCGCCGCGTACGGCGTCGCCGGCGCCCGGGTGGACCGTATCGCCACCGCGGCCAAGGCCAACAAGCGTGCGATCTACGACTACTTCGGCGACAAGAACAAGCTCTTCGCCGTCGTCGTCGAACGCACCCTGGCCGACCTCGCCGAAGCCGTCCCGCCCAGCGACGACCTGCCCGGCTACGCCGAGCGCCTCTTCGACTACCACCGCGCCCACCCCGAAGCCCTGCGCCTGGTGATGTGGGAGGCCCTGGAGATCGGCGACCAGCCCGTCCCGGCCGAAGAGGCCCGCACCCGCCACTACCAGGACAAGATCGACGCCGCCGCATCCGGCGGCCCGGGCGGCGACGCGCGGGCCCGCGTGTTCTTCACGCTCGCCCTGGCCGGCTGGAGCATCGGCATGCCCCAGCTGCGGCGTATGGTCCTCGGCCCCGACCACAGCCTCGACGACCTCCGCGACGAGGTCGCCCGGTCGGTACGAGCCCTGTCAACGGGGGGAGAGGCGCCCGGGCAGAACCGGCAACGGTGACGCAGCCGCAGTGAGGGACAGAGCACCATCAAGGCGCTCCGGCAGGTGGCTCCTCCAAGAGCCGCCGTCGACCCCACCCCAGGACACAGCTACGTGCCGGACGACGAAGCCGGACCCCGCGCGGCGGCAGGACATCGGCATGGAGGAGCATCTGCTCAGCCACCGTGTCACCGTCTGCCTGTGAGGAACCGTCATGCGTTCTGCCCGCCATACCGCGCCGCCCATCCTGCTCATCAGCCTGCTGCTGGCAGGCTGTTCACCCGTTTCGCTCGGCACGTCGACGTCGTCCGGGACGCAGAGCCCGGTGACGGGAGCATCCGCCGGCTCTGGGCGGGCGATAGCGGTGGGGGCGGGCCCGCAGAAGCACTACACCGTGCAGAAGCAGCCGGCCGCGGGCTCCTGCCACTACCGATACCTCAAGGGAGAACCGCTGGAGGATTCGACGTGCACGCCGGGCGCGATATCCCCGGCGGTCACGCAGACGAACCTGTCCTCGACGATCTGCCGCAAGGGCGGCTACACCTCCGGGATACGCCCCTCCACGTACGTGACGGGCAAAGAGAAGAAGCTCAACGCCGCCGCAACCTGTGGGTGGAGCCGGCCGACCCCGGCCACAAGAAGGGCTCCGGCGTCAACAACGCCAAGGACCCGGTGGAGACGAAGCTGCATACCGCGGTCTGCAAGGGCACCGTCACCCTCGCCGCCGCACAGCAGGCGATCGTCACCGACTGGACCACGGCCCTGAGCACGCTGCACATCGCCTGAAAGCGACTGGGTCTTCGGATTCGGGGCCGCGCGGACAGTGGGCGCACGAAAGCCCCGGCTGGACGGGGGAGACCAGCCGGGGCCGTGTGCGGTGACGGGCGGAGGGCGGTCGCCTCTCGGCGAAAGGCTCCATGGGGCTTCAGCCGAACGATCGTCCCCATGGGCTATAGGTAGGGCCCGGGGACACTGTCCCCTCCACCAGCCACATATGAACGAACGGCCAACCAGCTCCGGTTGTTCCCCGCCCCCGTCCCGCAGCCGCTGTGAGCTGCGGCACGCCCAGCATGGCGGGCAGCCGAGGAACTCGTCGCCGCAGGCGGCGAATCCGTCCCGGTTGCGGCTGAGCGTTGGAACGTTCGGTTGCTTGCTTGCCGCAGTCCCACGGTTCGCGGCCCTCGTCACGCAGCCCGGCGTTGCGAACCATGACTACGACGGTCCATGCCTTGGCGTCTCAGCACCGGGGCGCCGCGAAGTCGTGGGCGGCCGGCACAGGCCGTCGGCGTTCGGTGTCGGGTGCTCGCCGTGCCGGGGATGCGACAGCTACGTCAATCGTCGGCCGTGACGTCGCTCATGGGGTTCCTCGAGTGGACTGAGTCAGACCGGAGCGGAACTGCCGCACGAGCGTTCTCGGGTCCCGTACGACCTGCCAAAGGCCCATCGACAGCAGCGCCAGGCTGATCGCGAAGCAGACCCAGAACACGAACTGGGCGCCGGTCGCGAGGTCGTGGGTGCTGCCGTCCTCGTAGCGGCAGTACGCCTGTGGAGGAAACGCCCTCGAGACGCCGACGCCCCCGTAATACATGGAGCACGGGTCCTCGCCGGGGTCCTTGATCGTGTCGTCCGCCGTGACGACCAGCAGCCAGGCCAGCGCCGTCACCGGAACCGTGACGAACACGGTCACCTTCGACCAGGTCGGCAGGCGATGGTGGCCAAGCAGGCCGATCAGCGCGATCAATACGACCAAGTACGCCGCTGCGACGGCGACGGCGGTGAACCACCTTTCGAACACTTCCTCCAGAAGCCACACGACTCCGGCCACCGGTGGCGCGGTGAGCAGGACGACTTTGAACCCGGATGCCGTACGCGGGCGCGCGAACAGGTACACGGCAAGCGCGCACCCGATCAGGGTGAGGAGCGCGATCACGGACGCGCGGCGGCGGTGGTGGTGGCGGGGCCGGGTTCCCGGTGTGTCTCGTCCTTCCGCCACGGACCGACACCGAGCTTTCCGGTTGTCCCGAGGTCGAGTTCCGGCATCACCATCACGGGATCGGCGGTGGGCGTGGCCCATACACGGACGTACGGCGCGTTCACCGCTGCACCGGCCTGGGTGGTGTTCCGCCAGGCCAGTTCGGCCAGCGCAGCCTCGCCCGGACGCAGGACGACCGGTTGCGGGCTGCCGTCCCCACCGAGACCGGTACTGATCTGATCGGTCCCCCGGAGGATCCGTACACCGTCCACGGTGTGGTGGTCCTCGTCCTCGATCGTGAGTTTCGGGTAGCCGTTGAGCCGAAGGGGTCCGGTCCCGCAGTTGACCAGGTGCAGGCCGACGGCGCGCAGCCCCATGGCCGCGTCGCCCTGGTCGGCGTAGAGGCGCATGCCCGACTTCGGGCACGTTCCCGAGGCGGACGATGCCTCGGATTGTGGGACGCTACGTACCTTCCTCACCTCTACGCCCGTCACCTCGGATGCGTTCCCGACCGGCTCCCCCACGGCGACGGTGCCCTTGACGGTCCGTCCGGGCGCGACCGCCTCGACGCTCTGTTCCGCGTTGTCGACCGGGCCTCCGGAGGCTGAGAGGAATGCGAAGGTCAGCGTGT
>NZ_JAEKKT010000406.1 GCF_019510245.1 Streptomyces sp.
CCAGGCGCAGGAGCCGAGCGGCGGTCCGGCCCAGCACGAAGGACAGCAGGCAGACGAGCGCCGCCACGACCAGTGCCGCGCCGAACAGCAGCGGGCGCGGATGCGCGAGGAAGGAGCCCAGGGCGCCACTGGCGTTGACGTAGGTCAGGACGAGCGATCCGGCCAGCGCCACGGGCACGATCACGCGCAGGGCGCGGCTGAGCCAAGCCGTCGGCAGTACGAGACGGAACAGGATGCCGGCTGCACAGGGGAGGACCACGGTGACGAGGGCGAAGCCGCCGCCGGCCGTGCGGCCCGTCGTTGCGAGCGTGTCCGCGTAGCCGCCGTCGAGGAGCGGCATCAAAGTGGTGATGACCAGTGGGATGGTGAGCGGGCTGAGGAGCGTGGAGGCGAGGACGAGTCCCACCATGGCGGGTTGGTCGCCGTCGCCCTTGCCGGTCCAGACGGTGGCTCCGGCGGCCACAGGCATCGCCACGATCAGGATCATCGCGGTGATCAGTCCGCTGCCGCCGTCGCTGTCCGGGGTGCGGTGCAGTCCGAACGCGACGACGGGGATGACCAGGAGCGGGATCGCGAGGTGGAGGACCAGGCCGACCAGCAGGGTCGTCGGCTTGCGGAGCAGGCGGCCCAGTTCGCGGACGGGTACCTGGAGTCCGGCGGAGAAGAGCACCAGGGACAGAAGTAGGGGGGCGGTGCTCAGGGGCAGGCCGGTGACGGTGCCGATCGGCACGGTGTGGTGGCGGCGCAGCCACAGGCCAGGGCCGGGTAGGAGGAGTGCGGCGACGTAGGCCAGCACGACGGCCCGGCCGAGCCGACGGCGCAGCCAGGCCGTCACCAGGTCGGAAGGCGGTGGGGAGGCGGTCGAACGGTTCAAGGCGGCCTTCTTCCACGGCGGCGGAGGGGACGGGGCGGGACGCCGCTATGCAGGAGCCGTGATCATGAATCGTCATGGCACTCATAGTGCTCGGGTGAGGCGGATGGGGCAGCCGGTGACGCACGGCAGTCAGGATGCGTTCAGGTATCCCGTGGCACGGTCGGGCCTCATGACATACGAGACCTCGCAGACGCCCGGGCCCTCGGCGGCCGACACACAGGTGTCGCCCTCCGGTCGCCGACTGGGCTGGAACAAGGTGCCCGAGGTCACCGTCTTCTTCTGGGTCATCAAGGTGCTGTGCACGACGGTCGGTGAGACCGCGGCCGACCTGCTCAACGAGAAGGCCGGTCTCGGCCTGACCGGTGTGTCGGTGCTGATGAGCGCTCTGCTGGCGGTCGTCCTGGTGGTGCAGTTCCGTACCACCGCCTACCGTGCGGGGGTGTACTGGCTCGCCGTCGCCCTGATCAGCGTCGTCGGCACGCTGATCAGCGACAACCTCACCGACAACATGGGCGTACCGCTGGAGACCAGCACCACCGTCTTCGCGGTCGTCCTGGCGATCGTCTTCGTGGTCTGGTACCGGCGCGAGCGGACCCTGTCCATCCACCACATCGACACCATCAGCCGCGAGTCCTACTACTGGCTCGCCGTGCTGTTCACCTTCGCCCTCGGCACCGCGGCCGGTGACCTGGTCTCGGAGCGCATGGACCTGGGCTACTGGCTCTCCGCGGTCCTGTTCGGCCTGGCCATCGCCGCAGTCGCCCTCGCGCACTTCCAGCTCGGCCTGGACGCGGTGTGGAGCTTCTGGATCGCCTACATCCTCACCCGTCCGCTCGGCGCGTCCATCGGCGACTACCTCTCCCAGCCCAGCGGAGACGGCGGCCTGGGCCTGGGCACCGTCATCACCAGCGCGCTGTTCCTCACGGTCATCCTCGGCCTGGTCGTGTATCTCTCGGTGACCCGCAAGGACGTGGCGCAGCCGCAGCACTCCGCCCGACACGCAGCCTGAGCAGGCAAGCTGCAGGCGTTCAGGATGCGTTCGGACTGACGCTGCCAAGGTCGACTCCGGTGACTGTCCTCACTGTCGCCTCTTCCCACAGGGCGCTCGTCCTCCATCGCGGGGCGGGCGCCCTGCGGTTCTTCCGAACAGGAGCCCCCACCTTGGAGCAACCGGAACTCCTCACCCAGTCGGACGTCGCGAGTACGACCACGTCGGTGATGAAGAAACTCCCAGAAGTGACGTTGGCGTTCTGGATCATGAAGATCGCCGCCACCACCCTCGGCGAGACAGCCGGCGACCTCTTCGCGCAGACTCTCAAGCTCGGCTACTTTCTCACCACGATCGCGCTG
>NZ_JAEKKT010000407.1 GCF_019510245.1 Streptomyces sp.
TCAGCAGCGGCACCGGCACCATGATCAGGGCGTTGACCAGGACCGTGTTGAAGAACAGCGGGCGCAGGGCGGGACTGGCCAGGATGTACCGCCAGCCCTCCAGGAGGGACCCCCTCGCCGCCCCGGTGGGCACGGGTCGTGCCTCGCCGCCACCGATCGCCCGGATCCCCAGCGCCGACAGCAGATAGCTGACGGCGTCGGCCAGCAGGGTCGTCACAGGACCGAACAGCCCGATGGCGGCACCGCCGAGGGGAGGCCCGATCACGATGGTGGTCCAGTTCGTGGCCTCGAACCGTCCATTGGCGATCAGCAGGTCGTCCCCGCCGACGAGGGACTTGAGGAAGGCTCCCGAGGCGGCGCCGAAGGTGATGTCGGCCGCCGCCACGACCACCGACACGGCCAGCAGCTGGACGAAACCGAGCACACCGAGCGCGTACGCGGCGGGCACGCTCAGCAGGGCGGCGAACCGGACGAGGTCCATCGTGACCATCACCGGTCTTTTGCGGCGGAACTCCACCCAGGGTCCGAGCGGCACCGCCATCGCGGCCCCGACCGCGAGCCCCACGGCCGCCAGCGCGGACACCGCGGCAGGGCCGGAGTGCAGCACCAGGACGGCGATCAGCGGGAAGGCGCCGAACGACAGCGAGGTGCCGAACGCACTGACCGCGTAGGCCGCCCACAGCCACCCGAACCGCCGCCCCAGCGACCGCCTCCCACCCACGCCGATACCCCCTCCTCGACAACCCCACGTTGACCGAAGCCATCCAACCGAGTGCCGGGCACGCAGATCAAACAACCACGGCACCGACGCTCCACAACCCCGGGTTGTGCCTTGACGGCCTAGGCTTCCGGCATGGATCTCGATGCCGTGCGCACCTTCGTCGCCGTGGCGGACGCGGGGCGGTTCCAGGAGGCAGCCGACCGGCTGGCGGTCACCCAGCAGGCCGTGTCGAAGCGGGTCGCCGCGCTGGAGAAGGACCTGGGGGCGCGGCTGTTCACCCGCACCCCGCGCGGTGCCCGGCTCACCATCGACGGACAGGCGTTCCTGCCCCACGCCCGCGAACTGCTCCGGGCCGCGGAACGGGCGGCCGCTTCGGTACGGCCGGGCAGCCGGGCCCTGCGTGTGGACGTGATCGGCCGCCGCCTCGCGCCGGCCGAACTGCTGCGCGCGTTCCACCGCACGCACCCCGACATCGAGCTCGACGTCGTCACCCTCTTCGACGCCGACACGGCCGTCGCCGCACTCCGGTCCGGCACGATCGACGCCACCTTCCGCGCGATCCCGCACTCCGCGGGGCAGTCGACCGACGGTATCGAGTCCGTACGGGTCTACGACGAGCCGGTCCAACTGCTCACCGGCCCCGACCACGCGCTCGCGGGAGCCCGCTCGGTGGAACCCGCCCGACTGGCGGGACACCGCATCTGGATGCCCGGCCTGGTCACCGGCACCGAGTGGGGTACCTACTACGACGACCTCGCCGCCGCCTTCGGCCTCACCATCGAGGTCACCGGCCCCGACTTCGGCACCGACCCCCTTCTCGACACCATCGCCGACTCCCCGGCCCTGGCGACCCTCGTCGGCGAACTGACCGGTCTGGTCTGGCCGTCCGACCAGGACCTGCGCCGCATCCCGGTACACGGGCCCACGCCGGTCTACCCTCACTCCCTGATCTGGCGCGCCGACAATTCCCATCCGGCACTCGCCGCCCTCCGGGCACACCTGCACGCCACCCGGCCCGAGCCGCCGGGCGTGGGGACGTGGGCGCCTGGCTGGGCCTAGCCCCTGGTGCCGATCACGACGTGGGCGTAGCGCTCCTCGGAGACCGTGAGGCGGGGTGTCAGGCCGCTTTGGGTGAACGCGTCGATGGCGGCGGAGGCCTGGCGTTCGCTGGTCTCGACGAGGAGGCAGCCGCCGGGGGCGAGCCAACGAGGGGCCTCGTTGGCGACGCGGCGCAGGATGTCCAGGCCGTCCGCGCCGCCGTCGAGGGCGACCAGGGGCTCGTGGTCGCGGGCCTCGGTGGGAAGAAGGGCGACCTCGTCGGTGGGGACGTAGGGGACGTTGGCGGCGAGGATGTCCACACGGCCGCGCAGGTCGGCGGGTAGGGCGTCGAAGAGGTCGCCGGTGTGGGCCCGGCCGCCCGCGTCGGCGGTGTTGCGGCGGGCGCAGTCCACCGCGACCGGGTCGATGTCGGCGGCGTGCAGCTCGATGGGGCCCAGCGCGGC
>NZ_JAEKKT010000408.1 GCF_019510245.1 Streptomyces sp.
GGCTCGGCCTGTGCCGGGACGCTCCCGCAAGCCCACCCGGCGTCAGCGGGTCAGTCCCTCTCTGCTGCAGATGATGAACAGCTGGACCGACACACCTGCCGTGATCCTGGGGCGCTGTATGGACGTGCTGGCACACAACCCCCTGGGCGGCGCCCTGTTCGCCGGCCACACCTACAGCGGGGACCTGATGCGGCTCGTCTTCCTCGACCCCGACGCCCGGGACTTCTACCCGGACTGGGACCGGGTCGCCGCCAACACGGTCGGCGGCCTGCGCGAGGCGGCGGGAACCGACTACGACGATCCGCGGATGATCGAGCTGGTGGGCGAGTTGTCGCTCAAGAGCGAAGCGTTCCGCACGCTGTGGGCGCGTCACGACATCCGCCAGAAGAGGCACGAGACCAAACGCTTCCGGCACCCGGTCGTCGGGGAACTCACCCTGGACTACGAGTCCTTGACCATCAACAGCGCGCCAGGTCAGCAACTCGTCGTCTACCAGGCCGAGCCCGGCAGCCCCTCCGCCCACGCACTGTCGCTGCTCGGCAGCCTCACCGCGACGCAAACGGCACAGGCATCCGAGGCCGTACCGCAGGACATCCCCACAGACTGACCGACTTCACCCGCCCGCCATTCCTTGGAGTTCGCCGCGCCCGTACGCAGCGGCGTCACGCTCAACCACGCCTTCCACGAAGGGACATATCCCCCATGCCTGCAGATGTCACGCCCGTCTGGTTCATCACGGGCTGCTCCACCGGACTCGGCCGCGCCCTGGCCGAGGCGGTTCTCGACCGGGGCTGGCGAGCGGTGGTCACCGCCCGCGACCCGATGGCAGTGGCGGACATAGTCGCCCGCCACGAGGACCGAGCGCTGGGCCTCGCGCTCGATGTCACCGATGCCCCACAGATCGACAAGGCCGTCGCGGCCGCGCAGGAGTCCTTCGGCCAGATCGACGTACTCGTCAACAACGCGGGCTACGGCTATCTCGCGGCTCTCGAGGAGGGCGAGGACGACGAGGTCCGCGCCCTGTTCGACACGAACGTCTTCGGCCTCGTGGATGTCACGCGGCGTGTTCTGCCGGGCATGCGCGCCCGCCACCGCGGCCACATCGTCAACATCTCCTCCCTCGGAGGCCTGGCCGCCTTCGGCGCCACGGGCTACTACCACGCCACCAAATTCGCCGTCGAAGGACTCTCCGAATCGCTCGCGGCCGAGGTGTCACCGCTGGGCATCAACGTGACGATCGTCGAGCCCGCAGCCTTCCGCACCAACTGGTCCGGCCCCTCCATGCGCCAGTCGGCCACGCAGATCGACGACTACGCGGACACCGCCGGCGCCCGCCGCAAGAACACCCTGGACACCTACGGGCACCAGCCCGGCGACCCCGAACGCGCCGCCGCCGCCATCATCGAAGCGGTGCGGTCCGAAAACCCCCCGCTGCGCCTGCTCCTGGGCAAGGTCGCCCTCGACGTCGCCCTGGCCCGGCTCGACACCCTCAAGACCAACTTCACCGCCTGGCGAGACGTCACCCTCAGTGCCGACTTCCCCGACGACCGCACCACTGCATGACACGAACGACCCCCACCCTGGAGGGATCCATGCCCACCCTGGCGATCATCGGAGCAGGACCGAGCCTCGGTCTGGCCACTGCCGCCAGATTCGGAGCGGAAGGCTTCGACGTAGGACTGGTCGCACGCAACCGCGACAGGCCGCAGAACATGCAGGACACACTGGCGAAAGAAGGACCGCCACAGCTGCCCCCAGACAGCTACACCGTGCAGCCGCCGCCCGCCCCCGCCCGAGAGTGCAACGCGGTCAACCGTCGGAGGCGATGCCAGGCCGCGCCCGACTGGACCGCGACACCAAAACGCAGGCATTCCTCCGCTCAGCGCACCCTCCCCCGCGGCTTCAACGGCAGCGGCGGCAGCTCCGGAGCGGGCAGCGGAGCTCCGTCGTAGCCCTTCACCTCTCCGAAGCGGGACCCTGTCATCCAGTCCTCACGGGCCTGCTCGATCTCCTCCTGCGACCGCCCGATCCAGTTCCAGAACATGACGAGCTCCTCCTCGAACGGCTCGCCGCCCAGGAGCATCAGGCCCGCGTCCGACTCGGCGCGCAGCGGGAGTTCGGTGCGGCCGCAGCCGAGGTAGAGCATCGAGCCGGGCAGGAGCGGCACGCCGTCCACGTGGGCCTCGCCGGACATGGACAGGACGGCGTACTCGAAGTCCGGT
>NZ_JAEKKT010000409.1 GCF_019510245.1 Streptomyces sp.
TCACCGGCTCGCATGCAGTGCGACCAGCAACTGCCAGACCTGGTCGGCGATGTCGGCTGCGCCGGCGTCGAGCAGGCCGTGCAGCCAGTCGGCCAGTACGCCGGCGAAGGTGGCGGCGACCGCGGAGGCGACCAGGGGGGCGTCCGCCGCGCCCGCGAGCTCACGCTCCCGCAGGCTGTAGGCCCTCAGGTCCCGGTGCAGGACCCTGCCGAGGGGGCCGCCGCCGCCCGGCGCGAGCAGGGACCGGTACAGGGCGGTGTGCGGGGTGAGCGAGCCGAAGAACTCCGCGAGCGCGGGCGGCGCGTGCACCGGGTCGGGCCGCCCGCGCCAGGCGTGCAGCGCCTCCACGGCGTCCCGTACGACGTCCGCGCAGGCGTCGACGGCGAGCGCCTCCAGGCCGTCGTAGTGCACGTAGAAGGTCGCCCGGCCGACCCCGGCCCGCCGCACCAGCGCGGCCACGCCGACCTCCTCCAGCGGCCGCTCGGCGCATTCCGCGAGCAGCGCCTCCCGCAGCCGCGCCCGGGTGCGGGCCGCCCGCGGGTCCTCGGGTGCGGCGCGGGTCACCGCGCCGCGAGCACGGCCGCCAGGGCGAGCGCGCCGGGCAGGGCCTGGGCGGCGAGGATCCGGACGTTGGCGGTGACGGCGCCGTACACACCCGCGACGATCACGCACACCAGGAAGAAGACCTGCACCCGGAATCCGGTCGGATCCCCGGCCACGAGCCCCCACACCAGCCCCGCCGCGAGGAAGCCGTTGTACAGCCCCTGGTTGGCGGCCATGGCGGCGGTGGCCCGGGCCATCTCAGGGGCGAAGCCGTGAAAGGACATCCCCGGCTTCTTCTGCCACAGGAACATCTCCATCACCAGGATGTACACGTGCAGCGCCGCCACCAGGGCAACCAGCACATCGGCCAGGATCTCCATCAGCTTCCCTACTTCTTGGACGTGTGTCCACTATAGCTGGACAACCGTCCAGGAAGTCCATCTGTCAGTGCCGCCCGCCAGCGTGCGCGCCATGACCGACCAAGACCTGACCGTGCGCCGCGCCCGCCCTGACGACATCCCGGGACTGGTCGCCTCCAGCGCGGGCCTGTTCGCCGAGGACGCCGGAACCAGGGACGCGAGCGTCGACATCGACTGGCCGCGTGAGCACGGGGCCGCGTCCTGCACCGAGGCGCTGGCGGACCCGGCGCGATTCGTCCTGGTGGTGGTTCACGACGGTGAGGTCGTCGGACATCTGACGGGATCCGTGACCGAACCGTCGGCCGTGCGGCCCGTGAAGTCGGCCGTGCTGAACGGCCTGTACGTCCGCCCGGTCCATCGGCGCGCGCGGGTCGGCGCCCGCTTGGTGGAGGAGTTCCTGGCCTGGGCCGGGGCGCAGGGGGCCGTGCAGGCGGAGGTCGCCGCCTATGCGGCCAACCCGGAGGCGATCCGTTTCTACGAGCGCCAGGGATTCGGGGCCCACGCCGTGACACTGCGACACGTCCTAGGCCGAAAGGCGGAGGTGGAAGCCGGTTCGAACGGCCAGACTGATGCCATCACTTGATGATCCCGCAGGAGGACGCACGCCGATGGCCCCGCAGCCGCCACGCCCCGCGAAGCAGCGTAAGCAGGACACCCTGAACCGACTGGAGCACGACGAGGACGTCTGGGTCGCCACGGCCCCGGACGACGGCTCGGGTGTGCCGTATCTCGTCCCGCTCTCGTTCCTCTGGGACGGCTCCACCATCCTCCTGGCCACCCCGGCCGGCAGCCCCACCGGGCGGAACCTCAAGGCGACCGGCAGAGTGCGCCTCGGCCTCGGTCCCACCCGGGACGTCGTGATGATCGAGGGCACCGTCGACACCGTCACCCAGGCCGAGCTGACCGGCGAGGAGGGGGACCGGTTCGCCGCACGAACCGGCTTCGACCCCCGTCGACTCGCCACGCCCTACCTGTACTTCAGGGTCCACCCGCAGCGGGTGCAGGCCTGGCGGGAGGCCGATGAGCTCACGGGGCGTGAGCTGATGCGGGACGGACAGTGGCTGGCCGCCGACTGAATCGGCCGTGCCGGGATATCCGCAAGGTACAAGGCCGCGGGGCGCCAACACCCCGTGGCCGAACCCTTCGGAGGAGACATGGCACTGGTGAAAGCGGGGGTCGTCGTGCTCGACTGTGCCGAGCCCGAGAAGCTCGCCGTGTTCTACAAGGAGCTGCTGGACGCCGAGGAG
>NZ_JAEKKT010000213.1 GCF_019510245.1 Streptomyces sp.
CCGCCCCGGCCCCCGCCGCCCCGGCTCCGGCGCCCGCCGCCGCTGCCCCGGCCCCCGCCGCCCCGGCGCCCGCGCCCGCCCCGGCCGCTCCGGCGCCCGCGCCCGCCCCGGCCGCTCCGGCTCCGGCGCCCGCCGCCGCTGCCCCGGCCCCGGCCGCCCCGGCTCCCGCGCCGGTGGCCGCCGCCCCCGTCACCCCGGCTCCGGCTCCGGCCGCTCCGGTCGACGAGGGTGCCTACGTCACCCCGCTGGTCCGCAAGCTCGCCGCCGAGAACGGCGTCGACCTGGGCGCCGTCAAGGGCACCGGCGTCGGCGGCCGTATCCGCAAGCAGGACGTGCTCGCCGCCGCCGAGGCCGCGAAGGCCGCCGCCGCCGCTCCGGCTCCCGCCGCTGCCGCTCCGGCCGCCGCCGCTGCCAAGAAGGCCCCGGCGCTGGAGGTCTCCCCGCTCCGCGGCCAGACCGTCAAGATGACCCGCATCCGCAAGGTCATCGGCGACAACATGGTCAAGGCGCTGCACGAGCAGGCCCAGCTCTCCTCGGTCGTCGAGGTCGACGTGACCCGCCTGATGCGCCTGCGCACCCAGGCCAAGGACTCGTTCGCGGCCCGCGAGGGCGTCAAGCTCTCCCCGATGCCGTTCTTCGTCAAGGCCGCCGCCCAGGCGCTGAAGGCCCACCCGGTCATCAACTCCCGGATCAACGAGGCCGACGGGACCATCACCTACTTCGACACCGAGAACATCGGTATCGCGGTGGACTCCGAGAAGGGCCTGATGACCCCGGTCATCAAGGGCGCCGGCGACCTCAACATCGCCGGTATCGCCAAGGCCACGGCCGACCTGGCCGGCAAGGTCCGCGCCAACAAGATCACCCCGGACGAGCTCTCCGGTGCGACCTTCACCATCTCCAACACCGGCTCGCGCGGCGCGCTGTTCGACACGATCATCGTGCCGCCGAACCAGGTCGCGATCCTCGGCATCGGTGCCACGGTCAAGCGTCCGGCCGTCATCGAGACGGAGGAGGGCACGGTCATCGGCGTCCGCGACATGACGTACCTGACCCTGTCCTACGACCACCGCCTGGTGGACGGCGCCGACGCGGCCCGCTACCTGACGGCCGTCAAGGCGATCCTGGAGGCCGGCGAGTTCGAGGTCGAGCTCGGTCTCTGACGTCCAGCGATGTCCACGGTGCCCCGTCCGGAGTTCTTCCGGGCGGGGCAGCGTCGTCTCACCGGGCAGCGTGTAAGTCTCGTCTCACCTGCGCGAAAGCGCCCCCGTGCGCCTCTCCCGAAAGGCGGTCCGGCCTTATTGTCTAAACGTCAAACGCCCTTAAGGAGCTCCCATGACCGCGCCCGTCGTCCACTCGCTGCGCGAACAGATCCGCGAGCACATCGTGGAGGGGATCGTCAGCGGGCGCTGGAAGCCGGGCGAGCGGATCGTGGAGCGACGGATCGCGACGGAGCTGGAGGTCAGCCAGACGCCGGTGCGGGAGGCGCTGCGCGAGCTGGAGTCGCTCCGGCTCATCGAGTCGGCGCCGAACAAGGGCGTGCGGGTGCGGAACCTGACGGCGGCCGACCTGGAGGAGAGCTACCCGGTGCGGGCCGGCCTGGAGGCGATCGCGGCGGAGCTGGCGGCGGAGCGGCTGGCGGAGGACTGCTCGGCCCTCGAGCCGCACGTGGCGGCTCTCTACGACGCCGACCGGAACGCCGACGGCACGGGCCAGGTCCGCCACACGGTCGGCTTCCACCGCGAGCTGGTCCGGGCGGCCGGGAACTCGGTGCTGCTGCACACCTGGGAGGGGCTGGGCATCGAGGTCTTCACGGCCCTGTCGATCCGCTGGCTGGGCACGGTCCAGCAGTCGTACGCCGAGGAACACGAGGAACTGGTCGCCGCCTTCCAGCGCCGCGACCCCCGCATCGCAGACATCGTGAAGTCCCACGTCCTGGGCTGCGCCCCGAGGCCGTGAGCCTACGGAGGCGCGGCAAGTAGCGCCCGGCGGAAAAGAAGGGCGAGCCGGACGACGCCCCTGAAGGGGCGCTGGGGGTACCCCCGGCCGATGGCTGGGGGAGGACCTGCGCGACCAGCCACGACGACGCGGCACCCTACCGAGCACCCCCACCCGCAACGGCGAGTGGCAACGCCCGGCTCGGCACCGCCGGCAACCGCCGTCCCCTGAGCGCCGTCGCGGCGGAAGACAGGGTGGCGAGCCCCTCCCACACACGAGCACACCCCCGCTCAAACACCGCCTCACCTGCGCAAACGCCGACTGGATCACGTCACCCGGTGCCATCGCCGAAGGCACCCCGTGCCGACTTTCTCGGAATCGAGAGGTTTTGCCCCGCAACCCTTTGATCGATCATCGATCAGGGAGTTAGAGTCACCGACGGGCCCGCACCCGGGCCCTCAGCCCTGTCCTGCCAAAGACCAAGGGCACCCCCGAAGAACCCCTTACCGATGAGGGAACCCCCTTCGACTGAGGAAGGCGGCGACATGACCGACCCCCAGGCCATCCAGCCGAGCGCGCTCGACCAGCTCCACGACCGGGATCCGGAGGAGACCGCCGAATGGCAGGCCTCCCTGGACGCCGTGGCCAGGGAGGCCGGGCCGCACCGCGCCGCGTACCTGATGCGCCGCACGCTGGAGCGCGCCGAGGCGGACGGCGTCGCGCTGCCGAAGCTGCTGGAGACCGACTACCTCAACACCATCCCCACCGCCGCCGAGACGCCCGTCCCCGGCGACGAGGAGATGGAGCGGAAGATCACCTCGTGGAACCGCTGGAACGCGGCCGCGATGGTCACCCGGGGCAGCAAGCACGGTGTCGGCGGCCACATCGCCACCTTCGCCTCCGCCGCCTGGCTCTACGAGACCGGCTTCAACCACTTCTTCAAGGGCAAGGAGGGGGACGGCAGCGGTGACCAGCTCTACATCCAGGGCCACGCCTCCCCCGGCATCTACGCCCGCGCCTTCCTCGACGGCCGGCTGACCGAGGCGCACCTCGACAACTTCCGCCAGGAGGCCGGCGGCAACGGCCTCCCGTCGTACCCGCACCCCCGCCGCCTGCCCTGGCTGTGGGAGTTCCCGACGGTGAGCATGGGCCTCGGCCCGCTCTCGGCCATCTACCAGGCCCGCTTCAACCGGTACCTGACCGCGCGCGGCATCAAGGACGTCTCGCAGTCCCACGTCTGGGCGTTCCTCGGCGACGGCGAGATGGACGAGCCCGAGTCGACGGCGGCGCTCGCACTCGCCTCCCGCGAGGGTCTCGACAACCTCACCTTCGTCATCAACTGCAACCTGCAGCGCCTCGACGGCCCGGTGCGCGCCAACTTCAAGATCGTGCAGGAGCTGGAGGCCCAGTTCCGCGGCGCCGGCTGGAACGTCGTCAAGACGCTCTGGGGCACGGCCTGGGACGAGCTGTTCGCGCTCGACACCACCGGCGCGCTGGTACGACGGCTGCGCGAGGTACCGGACGCGCAGGTGCAGACGTACCAGACCCGCGACGCCGCCTACATCCGCGCCGACTTCTTCGGCAAGGACCCCGCGCTCGCCGAGATGGCGAAGCTGCTGAGCGACGACAAGATCCTCGAGTGCTTCCACCTCTCGCGCGGCGGTCACGAGGCACGCAAGGTGTACGCCGCGTACAAGGCCGCCGTCGAGTTCAAGGGCGCGCCGACCGTGATCCTGGCCCAGACGGTCAAGGGCCACACCCTCGGCGAGGGCTTCGCGTCGAAGAACGCCAACCACCAGATGAAGAAGCTGACGGTGGACGAGTTCAAGACGATGCGGGAGCTGCTGGAGCTGCCGATCCCGGACAGCGCCTTCGTCGACGGCGTCGTGCCCTACGGCCACCCCGGCGCCGACTCCCCCGAGGTCCGCTACCTCCAGGAGCGCCGCGCGGCCCTCGGCGGCGCGGCCCCGGCCCGCCGTACGCACGCCCTGGCCCCGCTGCCCGCCCCCGCCGACAAGGCCTTCGCCTCCTTCGACAAGGGCTCCGGCTCGCAGAACGTGGCGACGACGATGGCCTTCGTCCGTCTCGTCAAGGACCTGGTGCGGGACAAGGAGACCGGGAAGCGCTGGGTGCCGATCGTCCCGGACGAGGCGCGCACCTTCGGCATGGAGAGCCTGTTCCCGTCGCTGGGCATCTACTCGCCCAAGGGGCAGACGTACGAGCCGGTCGACCGTAACCAGCTGATGTACTACAAGGAGGCCAAGAACGGCCAGATCCTCAACGAGGGGATCACCGAGGCCGGTTCGATGGCCGACTTCATCGCCGCGTCCACCGCGTACGCGACGCACGGCGAGGCGATGATCCCGTTCTACATCTTCTACTCGATGTTCGGCTGGCAGCGCACCGCCGACCAGATGTGGCAGCTCGGCGACCAGCTCGGCCGCGGCTTCCTCGTCGGCGCGACCGCCGGCCGTACCACCCTGACCGGTGAGGGCCTCCAGCACGCCGACGGCCACTCCCCGGTGATCGCCGCGACCAACCCGGCGGCGCTGTCGTACGACCCGGCCTTCGCCTACGAGATCGCGACGATCGTCAAGGACGGTCTGCGCCGGATGTACGGCGAGTCGGCGCCGGGCGAGGACCCGAACGTCTTCTACTACCTGACCGTCTACAACGAGCCGCTCCCGCAGCCCGCCAAGCCGGCCGGCCTCGGCATCGACGAGGGCATCGTCAAGGGCCTGTACCGCTTCAACACGGCGGAGTCCGCCGGGCTGTCGGTGCCGGCGAACGCCCCGCGCATCCAGCTGCTCGGCTCCGGTACGGCGATCCACTGGGCGCTCAAGGCGCAGCGGCTGCTCGCCGAGGAGTGGGGCGTGGCCGCCGACGTCTGGTCCGCGACCTCCTGGACGGAGCTGCGCCGTGACGCCATGGAGGCGGACGCGGCCCTGCTGCGCGGTGAGGAGCGGGTGCCGTACGTCCGCCAGGCGCTGCACGGCGCGGAGGGCCCGGTCCTGGCCGTGTCCGACTACATGCGCCAGGTCCCGGACCAGATCGCGCAGTGGGTCGAGCAGGACTGGGCCTCCCTCGGCGCCGACGGCTTCGGGCTCTCCGACACCCGGGACGCGGCCCGCCGCCACTTCGGCGTCGACGCCGAGTCGGTCGTCGTGGCGGCGCTGGCCCAGCTGGCCAGGCGCGGCGAGGTCAAGGCGACCGCGGTGAAGGAAGCGCGGGAGCGTTACGCGCTCTGAGCGGTTGACGGGGCGGCGCACGCGGGAGTGACGGTGGATAACAATCCGCACCACTCCGCGTGCGCCCCCGCCGCCCAGGCACGATGCTGGACCCGTGATGGACGAGACGGAGTTCTGGGAGCTGGTCGACAGCACCCGCGAGGCCGCCGAGGGCGACCCCGAGGAGCAGGCCGACCTGCTCGTGGAGCGGCTGCTCCAGCTGGAGCCCGACCTGGTCCTGGACTTCGCCCGGCACTTCGAGGCCCGCTACAACCGCGCCTACCGCTGGGACCTGTGGGGCGCGGCCTGGGTGCTGCTCGACGGGGCCAGCGACGACGCGTTCGACTTCTTCCGGTGCTGGCTCATCGCCCAGGGCCGGGAGGTCTTCGAGGGCGCCCTGCACGACCCGGACGCGCTCGCGGAACTGCTGTCCGACTTCGACGAGGAGATCGACGGCGACGGCGAGGAGCTGGGGTACGCCGCGGACGAGGCGTACGAGCAGCTCACCGGGACGGTGGCGCCGGACCTGGGCATCGCCCCCGCGCCCTCCGAACCCGAGGGCACCCCGGTCGACTTCGAGAACGGCCAGGCGCTCGCCGAGCGGTTCCCCAGGCTGTGGGACCGCTTCAAGGGGTAGGCGCCGGGCGGGTGGGCCTCAGGCCGCGGTACGGCGGCGGGTCGCGTCGGACGGGATGTACGCCTGGGTCTGCTCGGCCTTGACCGCGTGGTGCATCGGCGCCGCGTTGGCCTGGTCGAGGGCGGACGCGGTGACCGCGGCCGGGCCGAGGACGACCGTCGCCACCGCGCAGACCACGGCCCAGGGCCCCCTGGACGACCTGACCCGGCCGGCCTTCTCCGTGGCCTGCGTGCGGGCTTCGGCACGGGCTCCGGTACGACTGCTGTTCATGATCCCCACCTCCAGTCGGCTGCTGATGTCCCTGACGGTAGGACGCGGGGATCTGAACGGCCTGCGTGCCGCCTATGGCGTTCCTGTGGACGCTTTCGCGGGGGGCCCGGGGGCGGTCGCCGGAGGCCTTTCCATGAGTGTCCGCAGGGGAGTTCCCGCCCGGGTCCCCCTGCCCTGCAGCCGGGCCGCAGTCTCCCTGATCTCCGGGAGGCGGGCGGCGAGGGCGGCTCCGGGGCAGTTGGTCCGGTAGCCGTCCTGGTGGCCGGCCACGGCGGGCAGCGCGACGGTGGTGCCCTCCCGGTAGCGGCTGAGGCCGTTGCTGGAGACCAGCCGGGCGCTGCCGCGCGGGTCGACGTCGGCGAGCCCGAGTTTCCAGGCGGCGACGGCGGCGATCGCGTCGGTCATGGCGCGCGGCACGGGGACCCCGGCGGTGAAGGTGCCGAGGGCGGCGATGCCGGCGGTGCGGTGGTTGAAGCCCTGGGTGTGCGCGCCGGTGACGGCCCGGTCCGCGCCGCCCGCGCGGCCCTCGTAGATGGTGCCGCACCGGTCGACGAGGAAGTTGTAGCCGATGTCGTCCCAGGCGCGGTCGCCGGTCTGGCCGGTGTACAGGCGGCGGATGATCTCGGGGGTCTGCGCGCAGGAGTAGCCGTTGGGCGAGTCGGTGTGGTGCACGAAGACGGCGACGACCTGGTCGTCGTAGCGCGGCGGCGGCTGGGTGCGGCGGACGGAGGCGTCCAGCCACGCCGAGCGCGGCACGATGTGCGGCCGGGGCGCCCGGAAGCGGGTGGCGGGGCTGGCGGGCGCGGGCGCGGCCAGGTGGATCGCGACGGGCCGGTCGGCGCCCCGGGCGGACAGCACCAGGGCGAGGACGGCGGTGAGGCCGGCCAGGCAGCCGAGCAGCATGAGGGCGGTGATCCGGGTGCGCCGCCCCGCTCTGGGGAAGACACGCATGGACATCACTCTCGGGGTGATCGACTGCGCCCGCGATGTGTGCTGTGCCACCTGGTGGAACCATCGTCCCGGTCCGGGGCGTTTCAGGAGGTACACGTGCGCGTGGCCGGTTCCCGGGGCCCGGCGCGCGTGAACTGATCACCGGGCCTGTCCCGACCGTATTAAGGGCACCGAGAGAAAGGCGGCTCAGTGGACCTGCTCGACCTGGTGCTCGTACTGGTGGTCCTCGTCTACGCGGCGTCCGGTTACCGGCGCGGGCTGGTGGCCGGCTGCGTGTCGCTGGCCGGGTTCGTGGGCGGCGCGGTGATCGGCGTGTGGGTGCTGCCGTGGGTGATGGAGCTGGTCACGCGCGGGACGGCGACGGCGACGGTGACCGCGGTGCTGACGGTGCTGGTGCCGGCGGTGCTGGGGCACGAGCTGGCGGGGCGGCTGGCGCTGCGGCTGCGCCGCGAGCTGGACGAGGGGCCGCTCAGGGTGGCCGACGGGATAGGCGGGGCGGTCGCCAACTCGGTGGCGGTGCTGATCGTGTCCTGGGTGGCGGCGAGCGTCCTCGGCGCGTCCTCGACGCCCGCGGTGACGACGGCGATACGGGACTCGAAGCTGCTCGGCGCCGTGCAGGACACCATGCCGGACACCACGCCCGCCTGGTTCTCGCGGGCCACCTCGGCGCTGACCGAAGCGGGTTTCCCGCAGGTCTTCAACCCGTTCGAGAACGAGTCGACGGCCCGGGTCGCCAAGCCCTCCGGGGACAACGTCACGGCGGCGGCCACGAACGCGGCCAAGCGCAGCACGGTCAAGATCGAGGGCTCCTCCGGCACCCAGGGGCGCGAGGGCAGTGGGTTCGTGTTCGCGCCGCAGCACGTGATGACCAACGCGCACGTGGTGGCCGGCATCGACAACCCGAGCGTGCGGATCGGCGGGGTCGGTCCGTCGTACGACGCGGAGGTCGTCTCCTTCGACCCGGACCGGGACGTGGCAGTGCTGTACGTGCCGCACCTGCGGGCTCCGGTGCTGAGGTTCGACACGAGCGCGGCGCGCGGGAACTCCGCGGTGGTGGCCGGCTATCCGCAGGACGGGGACCTGAACCTGCAGGCGGCCACCGTGGCGAACAAGGTGCAGGCCACCGGCCAGAACATCTACGGCGACGCCACGGTGACCCGGGAGATCTACTCGATCCGCTCCACGGTCCGCCCCGGCAACTCCGGCGGCCCGCTGCTGACCACCGGTGGCAGGGTGTACGGCGTGGTGTTCGCCCGCTCCACCTCCGACGACGAGACGGGGTACGTGCTGACCGCCGACGAGGTGGCCGCGGACGCCTCGCGGGCGGCGCGCGCCACCTCACCGGTGGACACGGGCGAACTGATCACGTCCTGAGGGGGCGCGGCCGTCACAACTCCCGGCCCATGACCACGTCGTCGACGTACTCGCCGTCCAGGTAGAACTCCCCGGGCAGTACGCCCTCGACGGCGAAGCCCTCCGACTCGTAGAGCCGGCGCGCCGGGGTGTTGTGCCCGAGGACGCCGAGCCGGATCCGGCGGGCGCCGCGGCTGCGGGCCTCCTCCATCGCCGCCCGCAGCAGCGCCCGCGCCACGCCCCGGCCGCGGGCCTCCTCGGCGACCGCGAGGCCCTGGATCTGCCGGACGTGCGCGTTGGAGGCGATCTTGTAGGCGAGGCCGATGCGGACGTAGCCGACGATGCGCCGGTCGAGCTCGGCGACCAGGGTGTCCTCGGGGGTGTGCCGCTCGCCGAAGAAGGGGTCGTAGGGCGGCTGCGGCCGCGGCAGGACCGCGTGCAGGTACGACCAGGTGGCGCGGTCGAGGGCGGAGAGCTCCTCGTCGTCGTCGGGCAGGGCGGTGCGTATGTACGGCTCTGGCATGCGGTCACCCTAGGACGGCCGGCCGCGGGGCCCCACGGGTTTTCCGCCGTGATTCCCGGCATGCTGGTGACCATGGAACGCTCTCGTATCGCGGTGGCCGGCGCGTCCGGTCTCATCGGCAGCGCCCTGGTGCGCTCCCTCCGGGCGGACGGGCACGAGGTGGTGCGCCTGGTGCGGCGTGCCGCCGAGGGCGCCGGGGAGGTCTGCTGGGACCCGGGTGGGCAGTACGTGGACACCGCGGGTCTGGCCGGCTGTGACGCGGTGGTGAACCTCGCCGGGGCCGGGATCGGCGACCGGCGCTGGACGGCCGCCTACAAGCGGGAGATCCGGGACAGCCGGGTGCTCGGCACGGCGGCGCTCGCGGAGGCCGTGGCGGCGATGCCGGACCCGCCGCGGGTGTTCGTGAGCGGCAGCGCGGTGGGCCTCTACGGCGACACCGGCGACCGGGCCGTGGACGAGGACGCCCCGCCCGGGGACGGCTTCCTGCCGTCGCTGTGCGTGGAGTGGGAGGAGGCGGCGGCCCCGGCGCAGGAGGCGGGGGTACGGACGGTGTTCACGCGCACCGGGCTGGTGGTGGCCCGCGGCGGCGGGGCCTGGGGCCGGCTCTTCCCGCTCTTCAAGGCGGGGCTCGGCGGCCGGCTGGGCGACGGCCGGCAGTACTGGTCGTTCATCGCGCTGCACGACGAGGTGGCCGCGATCCGGTTCCTGATGGAGACTGAGGGTCTGTCGGGCCCGTTCAACCTCACCGCGCCGCATCCCCTGACCAACGGAGAGATCACCGCGGCGATGGCCCGGGTGCTGGGCCGCCCGGCCCTCTTCCCGGTGCCCTCCCCGGTCCTGCGGGCGGCGCTCGGCGAGATGGCCGGGGACGTGCTCGGCAGCCAACGGGTGGTGCCGAAGCGGCTGCTGGAGTCCGGGTTCACCTTCGCGTTCCCGGGCATCGAGGACGCGATCCGGGCGGCCTGACGGCCCCTGTGACCGTATGCGACCGGCGTGCGACCGTGCCCTGTTCATGCGCGACTGTCCTTGACCGGTCACCGCCCTAACCTCGACCCGAACTCGGGTATCCCCGGAGCTTGTTGGGGGCATCACGTCTCCACCGGACGCGCAATCGAGGAGGGGCCTCGTGCATGAGCCCGCGTACCAGGCGGACGTCGTCATCGTGGGGGCCGGTATCGCCGGACTCTCCGCGGCTCATCGGCTGAACAGCGCAGGAGTAACGACCGCGGTCCTGGAGGCCGCCCCTTACGTCGGCGGACGCATGTCGACCGAGAAGGTGGACGGCTTCCGGCTCGACCGGATCGGGCAGCTCCTGTCCACGTCCTATCCGGAGCTACGCCTCGCCCCGGGACTGGACGCCCTGGTTCTGCGCCGGTACGCGCCCGGCGTGCTGCTGCATCGCGACGGGCGCAGGCACCGGGCCGGCGCTCCGGCGGGCGGCGGAAGCGCGAGGGGCGCACTGTACGCGGTGCGCGCCCTGGCAAGCGCCCCCAGGGGCGGCTCGCCGGTGGCGCCGCCGCGGTCGACCGCACCGATGGGCGGCGCGGTCGACCAGGCCCGCCTGGGTGCCGCGCTGGGCCGCATCGCCACGACCCCGGTCGAGCGCATCCTCGCCCGCCCGGAGCTCCCCGCCGCCCACGCCCTCGCGGAGCGCGGGGTGCCCGCCCGCACGATCGACGGCTTCCTGCGCCCGCTGCTCGCGGCCCTCCTCTGCGACCCCGGGCTGACGACGTCCAGCCGTTGCGCGGACCTCGCCCTGCGCTCCTTCGCGAGCGGCCGGCTGTGCGTGCCGGAGGGCGGCGCCGAGGTCCTCCCCGACCTCCTGGCCCGCGCCCTCCCGCCCGGCACGGTCCACACCGGCGTACGGGTCACCTCGGTCTCCACCACCTCGGTGACGACGGCCGACCACGGCGAGATCCGCTGCCGCGCGGTGCTGCTCGCCACGGACGCGAGGGCCGCCGCCGAACTGCTCCCGGGTTTGCGCGTCCCGGACTTCCACGAGGTGACGGTGGTCCACCACACCACGGACGAAGCGGCGACGCTCACGACCGGAACGTCCCTCCTCCTGGACGCCGACCGCGGCGGCCCCGTCTCCCACACCTCCGTCGTCAGCAACATCGACCCGAGCCGGGCTCCGCAGGGCCGCGCCCTGATCTCCTCGACCATCCTCGGCGCGCCCCCCGCGGACATCGACACAGCGGTCCGCATGCACCTCTCCCGCCTCTACGGCACGTCGACGCGCCGCTGGGAGACTCTCGCCGTCCACCACACCCCCGAGGCCGTCCCCGCCATGCGCCCCCCGCACGACCTCCGCCGCCCCGTCCGCCTCCTCGCCGGCCTCTACGTCTGCGGCGACCACCGCGACACCAGCACAGTCCAGGGAGCCCTCCACTCGGCCCACCGCGCAACGGCGGCGATCCTGGCGGACCTGGGCACAGCGGGCTCCATGAACCGAGCAGAGCCCCCGCAACGCCGAGCCGCATAGCGCCGCCCCCTTGGGGGTGCGGGGAACTGCGCGAGCAACCACGACGGTGGTGCACCGGGCAGCCGACCGGAACCGGCAACGGCGAGTGGCCGTGCCCGGCCCGGCACCGCCGGACAACACCGTCGTGGCCGACCACCGCTGCGGCGGAAAAGAAACCGCGCGGCATGGCGCCCCGTCAGGGCCGCGGGGAACTGCGCGAGCCACCACGACGGTGGTGCAGCAGGAGGAGAACGTCAGCCCAACGCCGCCACCTTCTCCCGGTACCCCTTCACCGGTGCCGCGTCCTTGTACGGCTCCAGCCGGCGTTCGAAGTCGCGTACGTACTCGGTCGCCCGCACCGACCGCATCTCGGCCGCCGCACCCGCCGCCTCCACGCCCAGCGCGCACGCCTGGTCCAGTTCGCCGAGGCCCAGGCGGGCCGTGGCGAGGACCACCCGGCAGAAGAGGCGGCTTCGGGCATAGGAGGGCGCACGGAGCTGGAGGGAGCGCTCGGCGTGCTGCGCGGACGCGCGGAACTGCTGGAGGTCGCGGTGGCAGTGGCCGAACTCGTCGGCGAGCTGGGCCTCGTCGAAGAAGCGGGCCCAGTAGGGGACTTCGTCACCGGGGCGGGCCGCCTCCAGGGCACGCTCGGCACGGACCAGCGCGCCCGTGCAGGCCCGCACCTCGCCGAGGACCCCGTGGGCGCGCGCCTCCGCCGCGTGGAGCAGGGCCTGGACCACCGGTGGCGCGCTCGTGCCCACCCCTTGCTGGGCGACGCGCGCGAGCTGCACCGCTTCGCGGCCGTGGCCGAGGTAGACCGCCTGGCGGCTCATGGTGACGAGCACGTAGGAGCCGTAGGACCGGTCCCCCGCCGCCTGGGCGAGCCGCAGCGACTGGACGAAGTAGCGCTGGGCGAGGCCGTGCGCGGCGATGTCGTACGACGTCCAGCCCGCGAGCCGGGTCAGGTCGGCCGCCGCACCGAACAGCCTGCGGCCGGTCTGCTCGCCGTACGTGCCGCGCAGCATCGGCTCGCACTCGTGCTCCAGGTACCGGACGAGGGCCTGCCGGGCGTGGCCGCCGCCGTACTGGTCGTCGAGCGAGCGGAACAGTTCGCCGACCGAGCGGAGCGCCGCGATGTCGCCGCCGGTCACCTTCTGGCCGGGCCCGCGCTCGGCCTGTCCGCGCGGGTACACCGGTGCGAGCCGCACCGGCTTGGGCGCGGCGGGCCGGGTCTGCGCCGGCACCCGGGCCAGGCCCGCCGGTGCCGCCGGCTCGCCGCGGGCCACCTTGTCGTCGGCGCGGCCGATCAGCCAGTCCCGGCTGGGGACGACCAGCCCGGCCGGGGTGAAGGCGATCTTGCGGAGCTCGGCGTGGCTGCCGGAGTCCTTGCGCCACAGCCCGCTGACGATGTCGACGGCCTCCTCGGGGGTGGCCGCGAACTCCAGCCCGGCGTAGACCGGGGCACAGGCGTCGAGGCCCAGGTCCTGGGCGGTGAGCCGGCGGCCCAGTCGCCGGGTGAAGACCTCGGCGATCAGGGCGGGTGTGGTGCCCCGGGGCTGCTGGCCGCGCAGCCACCGGGTGACCGACGTCTTGTCGTATCTGAGATCCAGCCCGTGTTCGAGTCCGAGTTGGTCGACGCGACGGGCCAGACCCGCGTTGGAGAACCCCGCTTCTGCGATGAGCGCGGCGAGCTGGCGGTTGGGGGTGCGCTGCGCGGGTCGGTCCGTCATCTGGGGTGCGGTCTCCTGCCTTCTGGGTCAGCTCGGTCGCTTGTGCCCGTATTGCCGGTGAGCAGCCCTTTTGGCGCTCGTGGACGGCGCGAATGTAGCGGAGAGTGAGCAGTCGATCGCACATCTCGCCGCGCATTCATCCGATCGTGTGAGGATTGACACCGGGGCTGACGCGCGACGGGCGGACGTACAGTGGCTTGGGCGCGTTATGTGCCTGACACACCCATCGCCCGAGGGAGGCGCTTGCCGTGAGTGAGTTGCGGTTCGTCCGCATGGGGTTCGGCGCGGAAGCCGTCGAGTACCAGGAGGCGTGGGACGAGCAGCGCCGGGTGCACGCGGCGCGGTTCGCCGACGAGGAGCCCGACACGGTCCTGCTGCTCGAACACCCCCCGGTCTACACGGCGGGCCGCCGCACCGCGGACAACGAGCGGCCGCTCGACGGCACCCCCGTCATCGACGTGGACCGCGGCGGCAAGATCACCTGGCACGGTCCGGGCCAGCTGGTGGGCTACCCGATCCAGAAGCTCCCGCGCCCGGTGGACGTGGTCGCCCACGTCCGGCGCCTGGAGGAGGCCCTGATCCGCGTCTGCACCGAGTTCGGCCTGGAGACCACCCGGGTCGAGGGACGCAGCGGCGTGTGGGTGCTCGGCGACCCGGTCGAACAGCGGCCGCAGGCCCTCGGAGGCCTCTCCCTGGACTTCGACCCGCGACTGACGGACGAGGAGTTCGACCCCCGCCTCAACGGCCCGGAGTACGCCCCCTCCAACGCCGGCCAGCGCCGCGAGGACCGCAAGATCGCCGCGATCGGCATCCGCGTCGCCAAGGGCGTGACCATGCACGGCTTCGCGCTCAACGTGAACCCGGACAACAAGTGGTTCGACAAGATCATCCCGTGCGGCATCCGCGACGCCGGCGTCGCCTCCCTCGCCGGCGAGCTCGGCCGGGACGTGACGATCGCCGAGGTGCTGCCGGTGGTGGAACGGCACCTGAAGGACGTACTGGAGAACGCCGAACCGAGGCCCAGGGTCATCGAGAAGGCACCGGCGGCATAAACCGGCCCGCCCGGCACTTGAGGACGAAGGGCACCGCAGACAGCCCGCCTGGGGGCCACCCCCCTCCGGGGGAGTCCGAGGGCAAGGCCGAAGGCCGAAAGCGGGGGGCCGAGGGTGGCAGCCCCAGAGGTCAGCACCCACACCGGGCATTCAAATCAACGGGCGTACCCTGAAGGTCGCCGAAGAATCAATCGCTAGGGAGCCGGTCGTGTCCGCAGTCTCACCCGACGGACGCAAGATGCTGCGCCTGGAGGTCCGCAACAGCCAGACCCCCATCGAGCGCAAGCCCGAGTGGATCAAGACCCGGGCGAAAATGGGCCCCGAGTACACGAAGATGCAGAACCTCGTGAAGAGCGAGTCCCTGCACACGGTCTGCCAGGAAGCCGGCTGCCCGAACATCTACGAGTGCTGGGAGGACCGCGAGGCGACCTTCCTCATCGGCGGCGACCAGTGCACCCGGCGCTGCGACTTCTGCCAGATCGACACCGGCAAGCCCGAGGCGCTGGACCGCGACGAGCCGCGCCGCGTCGGCGAGTCCGTGGTCACCATGGACCTGAACTACGCGACCATCACCGGCGTCGCCCGCGACGACCTGGAGGACGGCGGCGCCTGGCTCTACGCCGAGACGGTCCGCCAGATCCACGCGCAGACGGCGGAGCGCGAGGCCGGCCGCACCAAGGTCGAGCTCCTCGCCCCCGACTTCAACGCGGTCCCCGAGCAGCTCGCCGAGGTCTTCTCGGCCCGCCCCGAGGTCTTCGCGCACAACGTCGAGACCGTGCCCCGGATCTTCAAGCGGATCCGCCCCGGATTCCGCTACGACCGCTCGCTCGGGGTCATCACCGCCGCCCGCGACTTCGGCCTGGTCACCAAGTCCAACCTCATCCTCGGCATGGGCGAGACCCGCGAGGAGGTCAGCGACGCGCTGCGCCAGCTGCACGAGGCCGGCTGCGAGCTCGTCACCATCACGCAGTACCTGCGCCCGAGCGTGCGGCACCACCCCGTGGAGCGCTGGGTCAAGCCGCAGGAGTTCGTGGAGCTGAAGGAGGAGGCCGAGCAGATCGGCTTCTCCGGCGTCATGTCCGGCCCGCTGGTGCGGTCCTCGTACCGCGCCGGCCGCCTGTACCAGATGGCCGTCGAGAAGCGGGGCGCGTTCGTCGCCGCACAGGCGGTCTGACGGCGGTCCGGACCGGCCCCGCCGCCGAGCGTGTGAATTCACGCACAAACTATTACTGACCAGTAGTGACCGAATGGACGCGGTCCCGGCAGTCCTCGCTGATGAGGACATACGCCGGGACCGCGTCGGCGTTCCCGGCCGGCGTATCAAGGCTTCATGGGCGTTTGACCGGTCGGTCACGCCCTGGTAACACCGAACAGTGACCCTGGTATCACAGCATGTACACCCACCTCGAGGGGGGACCTCCACCATGCAGGCCGCGCCCGTTCGCGCCACCGCGATCCCGTCCTTCACCGACGCGCTGCGCGCCGTCGAGTCGCTGCTCATGAGCAGCGGCCAGCGCACCGCGCGCCAGAACGCCTGGACCTCCGTGCTGGAGGACCGCCGTCGCGCCAAGGACCGGGTCGAGGCCCAGCGCTTCCTGGAGCAGGCCGCCGGCCGCTCCTGACGCCCCTTCCGCGGCCCTTGTCGGGACACTGCCGTCGTCGGCACTCCCGGGGCCACGTAGACTTCGGGGCATGGCGAGGAAGGAACCCGCAGCGGACGCTGCGAATGCGGGACGGCTGAAGCAGATCGTCCTGACGTACAAGATGACCCGCAAGGCCGACAAGATGATCGGTCTTGTACTTGCGGGTGTCGGTCTCGGCACCCTTGCCGTCTTCCTCGTGATCGGCTTCCTGATCGGCCACCCGGTCTATCTGGGCATCCTGGGCCTGCTGCTCGCGTTCCTCGCGACGGCGATCGTCTTCGGCCGGCGGGCCGAGCGGGCGGCCTTCGGCCAGATGGAGGGCCAGCCGGGTGCCGCGGCCGCCGTCCTGGACAACATCGGGCGGGGCTGGACGACGACGCCGGCGGTGGCGATGAACCGCAGCCAGGACGTGGTGCACCGGGCGGTCGGCAAGGCCGGCATCGTCCTGGTCGCCGAGGGCAACCCGAACCGGGTGAAGACCCTGCTGGCCGCCGAGAAGAAGAAGATGGCCCGGATCGTGGCCGACGTGCCGGTGCACGACGTGATCGTGGGCACGGGCGAGGACCAGGTCCCGCTGAAGAAGCTGCGGACCACGATGCTGAAGTTCCCGCGCGTGCTGACGGGGCCCCAGGTGACGACCACCAACGACCGGCTGCGGGCGATGGGGGACCTGATGAGCAACATGCCGTTGCCGAAGGGGCCGATGCCGAAGGGGATGCGGATGCCCAAGGGTGGACCTCGGGGGCGGTAAACGCCGGTAGGCACGCCTACGAGCTCGGGCGCGGTGGTTGCGTTGGCGACTGCCGCGCCTTCGTGGTTCCTCGCGCCCCTGCAGGGCGCTCAAAGCGGGGCACTCATGACACGCCGCCGAACGGAGCATCCCGGCGTTTATCGGGTCATCTGCTCCTAACCTGCCTGATGTGACAAAACGCCATATCACATACCTCGCGTGCAGCGCCGCCCTGTGCGGCTCCCTCCTCGGCGCCGCCCCGGCGACCTCCTCGCACGGCGTTCTGACCGTGCACCCGGGTGAATCCATCCAGAAGGCGGTCGACGCCGCCGAGCCCGGTGACACGGTCCTGGTGCTGGCCGGCACCTACCACGAGAGCGTCAAGGTGACCACGCCCGGCCTCACCCTGCGTGGTGTGGGCCCGGAGACCGTGCTCCAGCCGGTCAAGAAGGCCAAGAAGCCCAAGAAGGTCAAGAAGGCCCTGGGCGGCACGAAGCAGACCACCGTGAAGTCGTGCGCCGAGATGGGCAACGGCATCTGCGTGGTGGGCGCCAAGAAGCAGCCCGTCGAGGACGTGACCATCGCCCACATGACCGTGACCGGGTTCTCCCGGACCGGCGTCATGGCCGTGGGCGCGGCCAACCTGCACGTGCACGGCGTGGCCGCCGTGAAGAACGGGCAGTGGGGTCTCGCCGAGGAGCGCTCGGTCCACAGCATGTACCAGAACAACATCGCCCGGAACAACGGCGACGCGGGCATCTTCCTCGCCAACTCCGTCACCACGGAGAAGGGCGCCGTCGACACGTTCGGCACCGTCGTCGAGCACAACATCCTGGAGAACAACCGCATCGGCGTCACCGTGCGCCGGCTGCGCGACCTCACGGTCTCGGACAACTCGGTCACCGGGAACTGCGCGGGCGTGTTCGTCGTCGGCGACGAGAACAAGCCGAAGGCCGGTCACCTGACGGTCGCCGACAACCAGGTCGTGAAGAACAACAAGTACTGCAAGAAGACCGCCCGGCTGTCCTTCCTGCAGGGCTCCGGCATCGTGCTGACCGGCGCCGAGAACACCCTGGTGACCGGGAACACCGTCACCGGGAACTCCGGCAAGTCCCCGCTGTCGGGCGGTGTCGTGGTCTTCAAGAGCTTCGTGGGCGTCACGAGCGACAAGAACCAGGTCACCCGCAACAAGCTGTCGGGCAACTCCCCCGCCGACCTGGTCAACCAGGAGGCGAGCAAGCACGGCAACGCCTTCAAGGACAACACCTGCAAGAAGTCCAAGCCCGCGGGTCTGTGCTGACCTGACGGCCCTGCGACACCCCACACGGAAGGAAGGCGGCACATGACCGCACCAGCACGCGACCGCACGACGCCGGCCAAGCGGCCGGAGGAGGACGCTCCGCCGCCGTCGATGCGGCTGCGCGAGCTCGTGTTCGGGGCGGCCTGTGCCGCCGCCGTCCGCGCGGCCGCCCGGCTGCGCGTCGCCGACGCGCTCGGGGACGCCCCCATGACCGTGGAGTCCCTGGCGTCGGTGGTGAAGACCGACCCTAAGCCGCTGCGCCGGCTGCTGCGCGCCCTGTCGTGCTACGGCGTCTTCGCCGAGCGGCCGGACGGGACGTTCGCCCACACCGAGACCTCCCGGCTGCTGCGCGAGGACGACCCGCACAGCCTGCGCTACATCGCCCTGTGGTGCACCGAGCCGTGGACCTGGGACGCCTGGCCGAAGCTCGACGAGGCCGTGCGCACCGGCCGCAACGTCGTCGAGGACCTCTACGGCAAGGAGTTCTTCGTCTACCTGAACGAGGACGCGCCGGAATCGGCGGACGTCTTCAACCGGGCGATGACCACCTCCAGCGAGCAGTCGGCCCGGGAGGTCGCGGCCCTGCTCGACCTGTCCGGCAGCCGCTCGGTCGCCGACCTCGGCGGCGGGCAGGGGCACGTGGTGGCCAGCCTTCTGGACAAGTACCCGGCGATGAAGGGCTACCTGCTGGATCTGCCCAAGGTGGTGGAGAAGGCGCTGCCCCGGCTGCGCGAGGGCGGGGACCTCGCGGACCGGGCGCGGGTGGTGCCCGGTGACATCCGGGAGGCCGTGCCGGTCGACGCGGACGTCTACGTCATCAAGAACATCCTGGAGTGGGACGACGAGTCCACGGCGCGGCTGCTCGCCAACGTGGTCGCGGCGGGCGGGCCCGGGGCCCGGGTCGTGGTGATCGAGAACCTGGTCGACGACACCCCGTCGATGCGGTTCAGCACCGCGATGGACCTGCTGCTGCTCCTGAACGTCGGCGGGGCCAAGCACACCACCGACTCCATGGTGCGGCGGCTGGGCGACGCGGGTCTGAGCGTCAACGACATCCGGCCGGTCAACCCCTACCTGCACGCCTTCGACTGCACGGTGCCCGCCTGAGCCGGCGCCCCGGCACGCGCCGGTGCCGGGCCCGCGTCGTGCGCGGGTCCGGCACCGTTGGCGTACGGCGGTACGCGGGGTCATGCGCCGCCGTCGCGCTCCCAGAGGTAGAAGCGCTGGGCCATCGCGTCCTTCGGGGAACGCCAGGTCTCCGGGTCGTACGCGCTGACGTACGCCGTGAGACGTTCGCTGATGTCCCTGAACTCGGGGTGCGAGGTGACCTTGGCGATGGCCGGTCCCGGCTCGCGCTCGGATTCGACGAGGTGCATGTACACATCGCCGAACTGGAAGAGGCTGCGCCGGACCACCCCGACGAGGTGCGGCAGCTCTCCCCGGTCGGACTCCGCGAACACCTTCGCGATGTCGGGCGCGGAGCCCGGTGCCATGCGGGCGACGATCAGGGCCTGGTGCACGTGTCTCTCCGTTCCTGTCTTCCGGACGGCCGGCTCAGTCGGCGAGGGCCGGGTCGGGGCGCCGGCCGGTGGCGGCCTTCTCGATCTTGTCCCGGATCAGGGCCATCTGGACCTTGGAGTTCTTGTTGATGTTGTCGGTCATCCACTCGTCGTCGACGGGGGCGTCCGGCTTCATCGCGAAGTCCTGGGTCCAGACCATCCGGGTACCGGCGGGCACCTCCTCGTACTGCCAGAGGATGTCCATGTGCGCGAACGGGCCGGTCTCGACCCGGCGGGCCTTGACGCGGAGGTTGCGGCGGTCCGCCTCGCGCTCGGAGACCCAGCTCCACACCTTGCCGTTCTCGTCGGGGTGCATGGTCAGCCGGAAGGTGACCTTCTTCCCGTCCTCCTCGAGGATCTCGGCGCTGGCGTACTCGCTGAACAGCTGGGGCCAGTTGGCCACGTCGTTGGTCATGTCCCAGACCAGGTCGACGGGCGCGGCGATGGTGATCTCGTTCTGGGTGTGTCCGGTCATGTCAGGCTCCCGCGGGCATGGCGCTGTTGACGAGGTCGAGGAACTGGCGGGGCGTCTTGCACCGCTCGGCGTCCACCGGCATGGGCACGCCGTGCCGGTTCTCCAGCTCGCCGACGATGCCGAGCAGGCCGAGCGAGTCGACGCCGAGGACGTCGAATCCGCTGTCGGCCCGGTCCTGGAGGTCGGCCGGGGAGACGGTGACGCCGGCGGCCTTCTTCATGAGTTCGGACAGTTCGTCCACGGTGATGCTCATAGCAACTCCTTCTGCTATCGCTGCTGGGCAGCTGGTGTGTTCGACTCACCCGGCCGCGCCGTGGCGCAGCACGAGCGCCGAGTTCGACCCCATGAGGCCCCGGCTGAGCACCAGTGCCGCGCGTGGCTGCGCGGCACGGGCGCTGCCGGTCACGAGGTCGAGGTCGTGGCAGATGTCGAAGACGCCCGGGGTCGGCGGGATCAGCCCGTGTTCCATCGCCAGCACCGCGGCCGCGGTGTCGAGGACGGGGGCGGCGCAGTAGCCCCGGCCGATCCCGGCCTTGGGCGCGGTGACCGGCACCCGCCTGCCGTGCGCGCCGAGGACGTCGGTGATGGCCAGCGCCTCCGCCCGGTCGGCCTCGGGCACGCCGAGGGCGTCGGCGAAGACCACGTCGATCTCCTCGGGGGCGCAACCGGCCTCGGCCAGCGCCCCGCGGATCGCCTGGGCGAGCCCGGCCCGGGACTCGGCCCAGCGGGAGGCGCCGGTGAAGGTGGACGCGTGGCCGTCGAGGGTGGCCCGGACCGGCAGTCCGCGCCGGCGGGCCGAGCCGGTGTCCTCCACGACGAGCATGGCGCCGCCCTCGGCCGGCACGAACCCGCAGGCCTGGTCGGTGAACGGACGGTAGGCGCGGGCCGGGTCGGCCTCCCGGCTGAGCTCCTCGTAGCCGAGCTGGCAGACCACCGAGTACGGAGCTATCGGCGCCTCGGTGGAGCCGGCCACGATGACGTCCGTACCGCGGCGGACCGCGCGGGCCGCGTGGGCGAGGGCGTCCAGGCCGCCGGCCTCGTCGGCGGCGACCACCGAGCAGGGGCCCTTGAAGCCGCGCCGGATGGAGATCTGGCCGGTGCTGGCCGCGTAGAACCAGGCGATGGACTGGTAGGGGCCGACGAACCGGCTGCCCTTGCCCCACAGCTGCTGGAGCTCGCGCTGGCCGAACTCGCCGCCGCCGGAGCCGGCCGCGGTGACCACGCCGACGTCGAACGGCGAGCCGTCGGTGTCGCCATGGCCGAGCCGGGCGTCTTCGAGTGCCAGGTCGGCCGCGGCCATCGCGAAGTGCGTGAAGCGGTCGGTCTGGACGATGAGGCGTTCCTCGACGGCGGCCGCCGGGTCGAAGTCGCGGACTTCTCCGGCCACCTTCATGGGCAGGTGCTCGCAGCCGTCGCGGGTCACCTTGTCGAGGACGTTGCGTCCCTCCTGGACGGACTTCCAGAAGGTCTCGGTGCTGGTTCCGTTGGGCGCGACGACACCGATGCCGGTGACGGCCGCCCGTCGAGACCGGGGTTCGCTCATCGTGTCCGTCCTCTCTGCCGGGTCAGGATCACCGCGGACTGGAAGCCGCCGAACCCGCTGCCCACGGACAGGACACCGCTCAGGGGCCGTTCGCGGGCGACGCGCGGTACGTAGTCGAGGTCGCACTCGGGGTCGGGGGTCTCGTAGTTGGCGGTGGGCGGGACGACCTGGTGGGCCAGGGCGAGCACGCAGGCGACGACCTCGATCGCGCCGATCGCGCCGAGCGAGTGGCCCACCATGGACTTGATGGAGCTCATGGGCGTGCGGTAGGCGTGCTGTCCGAGCGCCTTCTTCACGGCGGCGGTCTCGTGGCGGTCGTTCTGCCGGGTGCCGGAGCCGTGCGCGTTGACGTAGTCGATGGCGGTGGGGTCGAGGCGGGCGTGGTTGAGGGCGGTCTCGATGGCGCGGGCCATCTCCAGTCCCTCGCTGGTGAGACCGGTCATGTGGTAGGCGTTGCCGAAGGTGGCGTAGCCGTCGAGCAGGCAGTAGATGTGCGCGCCGCGGGCCTTGGCGTGCTCCTCCTCCTCCAGGACGAGCACCGCGCCGCCCTCGCCCATGACGAATCCGTCACGGCGGTTGTCGAAGGGGCGGGAGGCGTGCTCGGGGTCGTCGTTGTTCGGGGAGGTGGCCTTGATCGCGTCGAAGCAGGCCATGGTGATCGGTGAGATCGGGGAGTCCGAGGCACCGGCGATGCAGATGTCGGCGCGGCCCTCCTGGACGGTGTGGAAGGCGTAGCCGACGGCGTCCAGGCCCGAGGTGCAGCCGGTGGACACGGTCTGTACCGGGCCCTGGGCGCCGAATCGTTCCGCCACCGCGGAGGCGAGCGTGCTCGGCGAGAACGCCCGGTGCAGCTGGGGCTGCGCCTGCCGGTGGTCCACGTCCCAGCGCTGTCCCGCGCCGCTCACCAGGACGTAGTCGTGCTCGAGACGGGTGGTGCCACCGACCGCCGTCCCCAGGGAGACCCCGATCCGCCAGGGGTCCTCCCGGCCGAGGTCGAGACCGGAGTCCCGGACCGCCTCGTCGCCGGCGACCAGGGCGAACTGTATGTACCGGTCCGCCCGCTCGATCTCCTCGGCGTCCAGGCCGTGCGCCGCCGGGTCGAAGTCGCACTCTGCGGCGATCCGCGACCTGAGGCCCGAGGGGTCGAAGAAGGTGATGCCGCGCGTCGCGGTCCGGCCCGAGGCGAGCAGATCCCAGAACGCCGGTACGCCCACACCCCCCGGAGCGACGATGCCTATGCCCGTAACCGCCACGCGCCGGGTCACGACCGGACCTGCCCCACGGCGACGGCTTCCGTCTCCTCCGTGTCGACGTGGCCCAGGGCCGGGCGCGGGGCCAGCGGGCCGAGGTGGAAGACGATCCGGGCCTCGACATTGCCCACGTTGCGGAAGCGGTGCTTCATGTTGATGGGGATCATCAGCCCCTGTTCGGGCCGCAGCGGGTGCGGTTCGCCGTCCAGGTCGACTTCCATCTCGCCGCAGACGACGTACACGAACTCCTCGGAGTACGGGTGGTAGTGCTCGGCGATGCGGTCGCCCGGCTGCACGATGGCCACACCCATGAAGCCGCTGGTGGAACCCACCGTGGCCGGGGTGAGCATGGCGCGCAGATCGCCGCCGCGCCGGGTGTTGGGCTCGACCTCGCTGAGGTCCACGATCTTCGGAATGGGCTGCATGTCTGCGTTCCTCCGTGGGGGTGAAGGGTCGGGCGTCAGGCGTCCGGGGAGCGGCGGTCGGTGAGGAGCTGCATCCGCACCGCGTCGCCGTCCAGCAGGGCGGTCAGCGCGTGGGCCGGGGTGACGTCCACCGGCGTGCCGGGCCGCTGCTCGACCAGGCGGACCACGACGTCGTCGCGCTGGAAGACCGTGCTGTGCAGCACCGGGCCGGCCGGGTCCTCGGCCGCGGCCTCGTCCTGTTGCGCGAGCAGCTCCGCGAGCCGCATCCCGCAGCCCGGACGGGCCGGGTAGTACAGCGCGTGCCGCTCGCCCTCGGCCAGCTCCTCGGCGCTGACGTGGTGGACGGCCGGCAGCGCCGCCCGGGTGAAGAACACCCGTGCGGACTCCTGGTCGTTGAGGTCGCGCTCCTGCTCCAGGTAGGGGTTGATGGCCTCCTCGACGGCCCGCACCTCGGGCTGCCGGGCGACGTGGCGCAGGGCGGCCATCAGGTCGCCGCGCACCTCGATGGCCCGCACCACCCGGTTGCCGTGCAGGAACAGGGAGGTGCGGCAGAGCCGGGTGGAGTCGTCGACCTTCGCCTCGGGCGAGGAGTAGTCCGCGAGGATCTTCGCGACCTCGGCCTCGCTTCCCGGCGTGACCGTGAAGGTGAGCGCGTGGCGGATCACGCCGTCGCCCATCCGGGGGTTGGCCTGCAGGACGCGTGCGGCGTTGGCCGACGGGCCGCCGGTCTCCCGTACGACGTGGAAGCGGAGCGAGCGGGTGTCGCGGACGCAGTTGTGCAGCGGCTTCACCATCTCCACGTGCTCCTCGCTGTTCACCCAGGCGAGGAACGGCGGGGCGCTCTCCCACTCGCTGGTGATCAGCCACTGCGAGGGGTTCTCGATCGACTGGCAGAGCTGGTCGCTGACGTGGCCGGGCACCTGGGCGACCTGGCTGCACAGCTGCTCGTAGGCCTCCAGGAACTGCTGCTGCGCGCCGTCGTAGACGTCCACCAGCAGGACGACCCGGAGCCGGGAGCCGTCGAAGACGGACTGGGAGACCCGTGTCGACACCGGGCGGGTCGTTCGTGTCGGCTTTTCCGAAACCTTTTCCGAGATCGTCGTCATGCTTCGCACATCTCCTTCGCGGGGGCAGCGGCCTGCGCCTTCGCCGATGACGTGGCGTCAGCGCTTCTTGATCCTGTGCCGGTCCTCCGAAGCGCGCGACTCGCGTGAACCAGGTGGGTGATTGAGCACGCCGAACCCCTCCCGAGGGGGCCCGGACGGGGCATGGACGTTCCAACGCACCTGACGCACCAACCCCCGCCTCTGGAGTGCCCGATGCACCAGAAAACCGATCACCAGGTCCCCGTCCTCGTGGTGGGCGGCTCCCTCGTGGGCCTGTCCATGTCCCTCTTCCTGGGCCGACTGGGCGTCCGCCACATGCTCGTCGAGAGACACTCCGGGACCTCGGTCCACCCACGCGGCCGGGGCAACAACGTGCGGACGATGGAGCTGTTCCGGAGAGCCGGCATCGAGCCGGACATCAAGGCCGCGGCCTCCCTCCTCGCCGGCAACCACGGCATCCTGCAGGCCCCGACGCTGGTCGGCGACGCCGGCGACTGGCTGTTCAAGGAGATCGACCCGGGCGGCGGACTCGCGAGGTTCAGCCCTACGGGTTGGTGCCTGTGCAGCCAGAACGACCTCGAACCGGTGCTCCGCCGGGCGGCCGAGTCGCTCACCGGCGAGCTGCGCTACTTCCACGAGCTGGAGTCCTTCGAACAGGACCCCGAAGGAGTGACGGCGTACGTCCGCGACCGTGACTCCGACCGGATGTACACCGTCCGCGCGGACTACCTGGTCGCGGCCGACGGTCCGCGCTCCCCGGTCCGCGGCCGGCTCGGCATCGGCCAGACGGGCCCCGGCGACCTGTTCGCGAACGTCAGCATCACCTTCCGTTCGAAGCTGCTCCAGAACACGGTCGGGGACCGCCGCTTCATCTGCTGCTACCTCACCGACCCGGAGGCCGACGGCGCCCTCCTCCCCGTCGACAACAAGGAGCGCTGGGTCTTCCACGCGCCCTGGCACCCCGAACGCGGCGAGACGCTCGACGAGTTCACGGAGGAACGGCTCACCCGGCACATCCGGCGGGCGGTCGGCGTCCCCGATCTCGACGTCGAGGTCACCGGCCGCGCGTCCTGGCGGGCGGCCGAACGGGTGGCCGAACGGTACGGGTCCGGGCGGGTCTTCCTGGCCGGCGACTCCGCGCACGAGATGTCCCCGACGGGGGCCTTCGGCTCCAACACCGGCATCCAGGACGCCCACAACCTCGCCTGGAAGCTGGCGGCGGTCCTCGACGGCTGGGCCGGGCCGGGCCTGCTGGAGTCGTACGACGCCGAGCGCCGCCCGGTCGCCCTCGCCACCAGCGCCCGCGCGTCCGCCCGCTCCGTCGAGCACAGCCACCCCGGCTTCGCGCCGGCCCCCGGCGTCGGGGCCGACCGGCGCGGCGGCATCCTCAACGTCGTCCTCGGCTACCGGTACCCGAAGGGCGCGGTCCTCGGCGCCGACCCGGACCAGCCGCTGGTACCCAATGGGATGAACCTCACCGGCCAGCCGGGCAGCCGGGCCCCGCACCTGTGGCTGCGCCGGGAGGGCGAGCGGGTGTCCACGCTCGACCTGTACGAGCGGTCGATGGTGCTGCTGAGCGACGCGGGCTCGGCCGGAGGCGCGGCCTGGCACGCCGCAGCCCGGCGGATCGCGGACACGGAGCGGCTCCGGCTGGACACGTACCGCGTCGGGCCGGCGGGCGATCTTGTGTACGACTCGGAGGACGGCGACTGGGCGGCGGCGCACGGTACGACGGCGGACGGGGCGGTACTGGTCCGTCCCGACGGCTTCGTTGCCTGGCGCTCGGAGGGGGCCGTATCCGACCCGGAGGGAGAGCTGCGGGACGTTCTGGCGCGGGTGCTGCGGAGGAGGTGAGCCGCGGGGGTGGGCGGCGCGGGGGCGGGGACGCTTAGCGGCGCTTGCCGGGTGCCTCCCCCACGCTCGGCTTCGCTCGCGCGGGGACCCCCATCGCCCACCCGTGCCGCCCTGGGGGCAGCTCCCAGGCCCTTAAGGCACTGGGGAGGCACGACTGCCCGCAGCTACGTCTTTGTCTTTCAGGGGCGCCGGGGGTACCCCGGCCGAAGGCTGGGGGAGGAACTGCGCGACCAGCCCCCACGGCGCCACGCCTACATACGGACCTCGACGGTCTTCGCCAGCCGGTCGTGCAGGCCCCTGCCGTCCCGGTCCCAGACCAGCGCCGGGATCGCGAGGCACAGCAGCACCGTGCGGGCCAGTGCGCGCCCCGGCTGCACCCGGCCCGTCCCGACGCCGACCACCCGCAGCCGGAACAGCCGCTTGCCCGGCGTGAAGCCGATCGTGCCGACCGTGAGGACCCCGAGGACGAAGAAGATGAGCAGCGCCCAGTTGCTGGTCGCCGGGGTGTAGCCGTGCGTGATCAGGCCGTATGCGATCAAGACGCACAGCGCCCAGTCCACGACCAGCGCACCGAGCCGCCGCCCGGGGCGGGCGATGGAGCCCGGCCCCTCCTCCGGCAGACCCAGCTGCTCGCCCCGGTACCCGAACTCCGCACCGGCGTCCTCCATGGCCGCACGGGGTCCGGAGAGCCACGATCCGATTGCTTGCCTGTTGTCCACCCGTAAACGGTACTGCCCCGGTATCCACCCGGGGCCGGCCGGGGTGTCCCGGGGCTACCGTGGAACCGAGCCCGGTTAACTTCAGCGAAACAAACGGGTCACGCCCGAGAAATCACCCGTCCCTAGGGTCGAGGTCAGCGTGTGCCACCGCACTGGCCGCACGAACGAACTACCACCCCGGCACGGGAACGGCCGGGAGTAGGAGGAGCTGGATGTTCCAGAACGCCGACGAGGCCAAGAAGTTCATCGCGGACGAGGACGTCAAGTTCATCGACGTCCGTTTCTGCGACCTGCCGGGCGTCATGCAGCACTTCACGCTGCCCGTCGAGGCGTTCGACCCGGACGAGGAGCTCGCGTTCGACGGTTCGTCGATCCGTGGTTTCCAGGCGATCCACGAGTCCGACATGGCGCTGCGCGCGGACCTGTCGACCGCCCGTGTGGACTCGTTCCGCCGGGACAAGACGCTCAACATCAACTTCTTCATCCACGACCCGATCACGGGCGAGCAGTACTCCCGTGACCCGCGCAACGTGGCGAAGAAGGCGGAGGCGTACCTGGCGTCGACCGGTATCGCCGACACCGCGTACTTCGGCCCCGAGGCCGAGTTCTACGT
>NZ_JAEKKT010000375.1 GCF_019510245.1 Streptomyces sp.
TGGTACATCAACGCACCCGTTGCGGCCGCAGCAGCTCGAACCACTCGAACCCGTCCGAGTTCTCCACGGCATGCGCCCGCGACGCGAACCGCTTCTCCAGCGTCTCCCGCTGCTCGGCGGGGACGGCCAGCACGTTGATCTTCACTACGCTCATGCGTCCATCCTGCCGCAGGGGTGATCAGGAGGGCGTGAACGACCGGGACCTGTCCGCCGATCCTGCGGGCGGTGCCCGTGCCGCCATGGCACTGCCGTAGCTCCGTGGTCGTGTTCGAGTGGTGGCATGTGCTGGCGGACGACGAGCGACAGCAATGGACGCGGCCGCGTCCCCTCTGTCTCGGAGCAGTGGATGCTCGACCGTGCCGAAGCCCGCAAGCTGCATTCGGAGCTCACTTGCATGGATGCCGGGTTCCGGAACGACTCTCCTGCGGCGCGCGGGTGAGGCTCTAGAAGGGGCGCTCGGCCGTGCCCAGGACGACGAGTTCGGTGCCGTCCAGCACCTCCGAGAGCGCCTGCGGCGCGCCGCGCATGTGGAAGTAGTCCCACTGCGCGCGGCGGATCGTCTGGTCCGGGTGGCCGAGCGCGCGCAGCACGTCCCAGTGCAGGGACTGGGCCCAGACGTACCCCGGGTCGCCGTCGACGTCCTTGTCCTCCGCGTCGATCGGGGTGTCCGCGAGCGCGGAGGCCAGGCGGTGGCTGTCCACGGGCCCGGCAGCGAAGTCCAGGAAGGCGGCAGGGTCCGCGCCCACAGGTACGTCGTCGGCGTCCTCGTCGTCCCGTCCCGGCCAGGAGTCGTAGCGGTGGGCGAGAACCCCGTCACGCCAGACCTCCAACTCCAGCCGGTCACCGTCGTACTGGAAGGCGGCCAGTACCGGAGCGGCCCGTTCGGCGCTGATCGGTCCGGCTAGCGCGAAGACGTTGTTCCCGTCGACGGATCGGTCCGGGTGGACGAGGCAGAATCCCGGCCCGGCGGTGGTCGCGTAGCCGGCCGCGCAGACCGTGCGCAGGACGGGGGCGGCCTGTTCCAGCGGCGCGGGTATCAGTATCGTGCCGTACGTGGTCACGGCCTCACCTCCTGGGACGCGGTGACCCTATGCAGCGGTGCTGCCGCGAGGCCAATGAAATAGGGACAGGCCACTTCACGAAACCGCGGCCCCGGTGGTCATCAGCCCACCCGTTGCGGCCGCAGCAGCTCGAACCACTCGAACCCGTCCGGGTTCTCCACGGCATGCGCCCGCGACGCGAACCGCTTCTCCAGCGTCTCCCGCTGCTCGGCGGGGACGGCCAGCACGTTCTGTGACCGTGGTCGACTACGCCGTCAGTGTCCCGGGCACCGAAGCCGTCTTGACTGCGCTCATGGCCCCATCCTGCCGCAGGGGTGATCAGGAGGGTGTGAGCGACGGGTCCGGCTGCGGAGCGCGATCTCCGTGGTGTGCGGTCCGCCGGCCGTCGCCGACACGATCGGAGCCGGGTGAGGTCTGCGGTGTGCCCCTCGGCAGGCCACAGCCGACCCGGAGAATTCACCGAACTCACGTACAACCCTTACTCCTTGGCGCGGGTCTCCTGAACGCTGGACCTCACTGACTCCGGCCGGCCGCCGGGTGCGGACGGCCCCCGCATGCCGCAGGAGACGACCCGCATGCACACGTTCCCGCGACTCGCCCTCGCGACGGCCACCGCTGCCGCGCTGACGGGCGGTCTGCTCACCTTCTCGGCAGCCTCGGCGTCGGCCGCGGACTCCGTCAAGGTCGCCCGCGCCGACTTCAACGGCGACGGCATCGGTGACATCGCCACCTCGGCCACCACCGCCTACGTCAGCGGCCACAAGGGCGCCGGCCAGGTCGTCGCCCTCTACGGCTCCGCCACCGGCGTGACCACCGCCAAGCGCACCACCCTCAGCCAGAACAGCCCCGGCGTCCCCGGCACCGCCGAGGCCGGCGACGACTTCGGCGAGGCCCTGGCGTACGCCGACTTCAACGCCGACGGTTACGACGACCTCGCCGTCGGCTCCCCCTCGGAGAAGGTCGGCACCGACACCGACGGCGGCACCGTCACCCTCCTGTGGGGCTCCAAGAGCGGCCTCACCGGCAAGGGCGTCGACATCAAGGACCCGTCGCCGAGCAGCCACGACTACTGGGGACTGCAGCTCGCCGCCGGTGACTTCGACGGCGACGGCAAGGCGGACCTCGCCGTCGGCAGTTCGGCCGCCACCCTGTGGGTGTTCAAGGGCGGCTTCTCCGGCAGCGGCACCCCCGGCGGCCGGTACACCGTCAAGCCCCCCATCCAGCCGGGCACCAGCTCCTACCCGTACGGCCCGATGAAGCTCACCGCGGGCGACGTCAACGGCGACGGCCGCAGCGACCTGGTGGTCGACGGATACGAGACGAAGACCAGCGACCACTGGAACACCAACTACTGGCTGCCGGGCAGCTCCAAGGGGATCACCCTCACCGGCGCCAAGACGCTGAAGAGCGGCATCGTCACCGGCATCGGCGACATCAACGGCGACGGCTACGGCGACATCGTCAGCGGCGCCGCCTGGGACGCCAGCAGCGGCGGGACCGTCTTCCCGGACTCCGCCAACGGCGGGCGGGTGGCCATCACCTACGGCAGCGCCTCCGGCCCGGCCAAGGCCACCATGTTCAACCAGAACAGCGGCAACGTCCCCGGCGGCTCCGAGAAGGGCGACAACTTCGGCTGGGAGATCGACCTCGGTGACATCAACGGCGACGGCTTCGCCGACCTGGTCGTCTCCGCCCCGTACGAGGACCTCGGCAGCAACACCAACACCGGCCAGGTGACCGTCCTCTACGGCTCGCGGACCGGGATCAACCTCGCCTCCGGCGCCCAGTCCTTCGCGCAGAGCACGGCCGGCGTCCCCGGCGACGACGAGAAGAACGACCTCTTCGGCGTCGACGTCAAGCTCGACGACGTCACCGGCGACGGCAAGGCGGACCTGGTCGTCGGCTCGTACGAGAACGGCGGCGACGGCGCGGTCACCTACCTGCCCTCCAACGGCTCGAAGATCACCACGACCGGGTCCCGCACCCTCTCCGCGAGCAAGCTGGGCGTGTCCACGACCGGCATCCCGCAGCTCGGCGCAGTCTTCGCCGACTGACCCGCCTCCGCCGCACCTCCTCTGCGGTCCGCGGACCCGCGGACCCGCGCACCCCCGGCACCCATGCCGCCGATCCCAGGAGCCCCCTCGCCGTGAACGTCCTCGTGAACGGACACCACCGCCGCCGCCTCGCCCTCGCGACCGTCACCGCCGCCGCGCTGACCGGCGGACTGCTCACCCTCTCGGCCCCCGCCGCGTCCGCCGCCCCGGCCCGCGCCTACAAGGCCGACTTCAACCACGACGGCTACGGCGACGTCGCCTTCGCCGCCCCCTACGCCAAGGTCGGCGGCAAGAACATGGCCGGGTACGTCGCCGTCGTCTACGGCAGCGCCTCCGGACTCAACCCCGCCAAGCGCACCATCGTCAGCCAGAACACCGCCGGCGTCCCCGGCACCGCCGAGACCGAGGACTTCTTCGGCCGCGCGCTCGCCGTGGCCGACTTCGACAAGGACGGCTACACCGACCTCGCCGTCGGCGCGCCCGGCGAGGACAACGGCTCGGACACCGACGGCGGTTCGGTCACCATCCTGTGGGGCTCGGCGAGTGGCCTGAAGAACGGGACGTCGGTCAAGGACCCCTCCGCGGCCAAGCACGAGGCCTGGGGCTCGGTACTGGCCGCCGGCGACTTCAACGGCGACGGCAGGGCCGACCTGGCGTCCGGCACGGCCGCGTCCTACGCCTACGTCGTCAAGGGCGGCTTCACCAGGTCCGGCACCACCGGCGGCACCCAGAAGGTCCCCACGCCGGACAAGGCGGAGTTCGGCATCGACGCGCTCGCCGCGGGCGACACCAACGGCGACAAGAAGGCCGACCTCGTCCTCACCTACCGCACCGCGCTCACCTCGGACCCGTCGGGCAGCTGGTCAAAGGGCGCCGCCTACCTCGGCGCGTCCACGGGCGTGGTCACGACCAAGCCGCGCCCGCTGAACGGCGGCACCTCCCTCGCCCTGGGCGACATCGACGGCGACGGCTACGACGAGATCGCCATCGGCAACGTCTTCTCGAAGGCCGACGACCACACCGGCACCCTCGGCGGCCAGGTCACCGTCATCCGCGGCAGCAGGGGCGGCCCGGTCAACGGCGACGCCCCCATGGCCGAGCTCACCCAGTCCGCCACCGGCGTCCCCGGCACCGACAAGGCCGACGACGGCTTCGGCGGCGCCGTCTCCATCGGGGACACCAACGGCGACGGCTACGGCGACCTGGCCATCGGCGTCGTCTTCAAGGACATCGGCGCGGCCGAGGACACCGGCCTCGTCGTGCTGATGAACGGCTCGGCCGCCGGAGTCTCCCGCACCGGCGCCCGCACGATCTCGCAGAACACCCCCGGGGTCCCCGGCACCAACGAGTCCATCGACTACTTCGGCTCCGACCTCGTGCTCTCGGACGTCAACAAGGACGGCAAGGCGGACCTGACCGTCGCGGCCGCCTTCGAGGACGAGGGCGTCGGCGCGGTCACCGCCCTGCGCGGCAGCGCCTCCGGCATCACCGCCACGGGCGCCAAGTCCTTCGGCCCGGGCACCTTCGGGCTCTCCCGCACGTACGGCGCCTTCGGCACGGGCCTCACCGGCTGACGCGCCCGCACCGGAAAAGACACGGCCGCTGACATCGCGTCACCTCACCACCGCACGGGGGAAGACCATGCGCAAGCGCACCACCCTGCTCCTCGCCACGGCCCTCACCACGGGCCTGCTCACCGCCCTGCCGGCCGCCACCGCCTCGGCCGCCCCCGCCCGCTACGCGGACGACTTCAACGGCGACGGCTACCACGACCTCGCCACCGCCGCCCCGGGAGCCACGGTCGGCGGCAGGGCGGACGCCGGCGCGGTGGTCGTCAGCTACGGCTCCAGGTCCGGGATCAAGGCGTCGAACCGTACGGTCGTCACCCAGAACTCGGCGGGCGTCCCCGGCACCGCCGAGAAGGACGACGCGTTCGGCTCGGCGCTCGCCTCCGGTGACCTGAACCGGGACGGCTACGCCGACCTGGTCGTCGGCTCCGAGGGGGAGGACGGCGAGGCTGGGTCGGTGACGATCGTCTGGGGGAGCAAGAAGGGACTGTCCGGCGGCCGTACCGTCGCCGACCCGGCCCGCTCCTCCCACCACCGCTTCGGCATGTCCCTGGCGATCGGCGACTTCACCGCGGACGGCCGGGCCGACCTGGCCGTCGGCAGCACCGGCGCGGACGTGCAGATCTTCCGCGGCGGTTTCACCAAGACCGCAGGGGCCGCGTCCCGCACCTGGGTGGTGCCCTCCCTGGCCACCGGTGACAGCTACGGCTCCCGGTCGCTGGCCGCCGGTGACATCAACGGCAACGGCGTCGACGACCTGGTGATCAGCGGCAGGTTCCGGACGGGGAGCGGCGAGTACGTCGACGGCAACCTGGTGTACCTGGGCGCGGACTCCCGGCCGAAGGCTCTGCGGATGCTGGTGGACGGCGGCAAGCAGCGGGCGGTCCTCGGCGACGTCAACGGGGACGGCTATGACGACGTCGTCACGTCCGACGTCCTCGTCTACGGCGGCACGGCCGGGCCCGGCGAGGTCCTCGCCTACCTGGGCGGCGCCCACGGCGTGAGCCCCACCCCGCAGGCGGCCCTCACCCAGGACAGCCCCGGCGTCCCCGGCGCCACCCGGGCGCCGGGCACCTCCTCGTTCGGCGCCGCGCTCTCGGTCGGGGACGTCAACGGCGACGGCTTCGCGGACGTGGCGGTCGGTACGCCCTACGAGGGGGTCACCTCGGCCCCGCAGACCGGTACCGTCACGCTGCTGCGCGGTTCCGCCGCAGGACTGACGGGCCAGGGCGCGACCCGCTGGACCCAGAACACGCCCGGTGTCCCCGACCTCAACGAGGACCACGACTTCTGGGGCAGTGCCGTCCGCCTCGCCGACCTCGACGGCGACCGCAAGGCCGACCTGGCGGTCGGCGCACGGCACGAGAACGGCGGACAGGGCGCGATGTGGACCCTGCGCGGCTCCGCCACCGGCCTGACGACGACCGGCGCAGCGTCCTTCCACGCGACGTCGGTGGGCGTGTCGGGGGCGTCGGCTCAGCTGGGTTCCCTGTTCGGGCAGTGAGCGACAGCGACCGCCCGCCCCCTCAGGGTCCCCCTTAGGGGATGTCACAGGTCTGCGGCAATGGCGGGCTCGGGTGCCCGAGCCCGCCACACCGATCTCCGGGACCAGGTACGTTCGATGACGTGGCTGGATTCAGGAACGGACGCGGCGGCCGGAACGAGCGTGCCCCGCAAGCGCGACCGCAACGACCCGCGTACGGGCAGCAGGCACCGCCGCAGAGCTTCGGCGGGCAGCCGGCCGGACCGTCGTACGGGTACCCGTCGGCTCCGCAGCCGTACCCGCAGCACGGCGGCGGGTCCGGCTGGCCGCAGGCGCAGGCGCGCGGCGGCCACCCGGGACAGGGCGGCGGCGACGGCCCGGAGTACTTCGGCGACGACCGCGGCTACGGCGGCGGCTCCGGCCCCGACCCGTACGCGGCGAACCAGCCGGGCCACACCCAGGCCTTCTCGGTCGACGAGGCCGACGCCTACACGCAGGGCGCGACCTACCACGCCGGCTCGGCGGCGCCGTCCGGCCCGATCGGCCCGCGCCTGCACTGGAAGGACGTGTTGCGGGGGATCGTCCTCGCCCCGAACCAGACCTTCCTGCAGATGCGGGACTACGCGATGTGGGGCCCCGCCCTCATCGTGACCTTCCTCTACGGCCTGCTCGCGGTCTTCGGCTTCGACGGCGCCCGCGCGGACGCGATCAACGCCACCCTCACCAACGCGGTCCCGATCGTCCTCGTGACGGCGATCGCGATGGTCCTCTCCGCCTTCGTCCTGGGCGTGGTGACCCACACCCTGGCCCGTCAGCTCGGCGGCGACGGGGCCTGGCAGCCGACCGTCGGCCTCTCCATGCTGATCATGTCGATCACGGACGCCCCCCGCCTCCTCTTCGCCATGTTCTTCGGCGGCAACGCCGGCTTCGTCCAGCTCCTCGGCTGGGCCACCTGGATCGCGGCGGGCGCCCTGCTCACCCTCATGGTCGCCAGGTCCCACGACCTGCCGTGGCCGAAGGCCCTGGGCGCGTCGGCGATCCAGCTGATCGCCCTGCTGTCGATCGTGAAGCTGGGCACGTTCTAGCACCGCACGCACGCGTGAAGGGCCCCGGCAGCCGTGCCGGGGCCCTTGTCGTATGCCGTCAGGTGCGGCCGCCCTCAGGCGTCGAGAACCTGCCCGGCCCTCTTCACCACGGGCGGAAGGACGCTCCACGGGAAGTTGATCCACTCATCGGTCCGCTTCCACACGTACTCGCACTTCACGAGGGAGTGGGACTTCTCATAGATCACCGCGGACCGCACCTCGGCGACCGTTTCGAGGCAGAAGTCGCGGACCAGCTTCAGCGTCTTGCCGGTGTCGGCGACGTCGTCGGTGATCAGCACCTTCTTGTCGCTGAAGTCGATGGCGTTGGGGACGGGCGCGAGCATGACCGGCATGTCGAGGGTCGTCCCCACCCCGGTGTAGAACTCGACGTTCACCAGATGCAGGTTCTTGCAGTCGAGGGCGTAGGCCAGCCCGCCGGCGACGAAGACGCCGCCGCGGGCGATGCTGAGCACCATGTCGGGCTCGAACCCGTCGTCGGCGATGGTCTGCGCGAGCTCGCGCACGGCGACGCCGAACTGCTCGTAGCTCAGGTTCTCCCGCACGGGACCGTCGCTGCTCATGACCGGCCCCTCACACCTGCGTCCGATGGAAATTGAGGTACGAGCGGGAGGCGGTGGGTCCGCGCTGCCCCTGGTAGCGGGAGCCGTAGCGCTCGCTGCCGTAGGAGTGCTCGGCGGGGGAGGAGAGCCGGAACATGCACAGCTGCCCGATCTTCATGCCCGGCCACAGCTTGATGGGAAGGGTCGCGAGATTGGACAGCTCGAGGGTCACGTGCCCGCTGAACCCGGGGTCGATGAACCCGGCGGTGGAGTGCGTGACCAGCCCGAGCCGCCCCAGCGAGGACTTCCCCTCCAGCCGGGAGGCGAGGTCGTCGGGCAGCGTGATGACCTCGTACGTCGAGGCGAGCACGAACTCACCGGGGTGGAGGATGAAGGGCTCGTCGCCCTCCGGCTCCACCAGCCGCGTCAGGTCGGGCTGCTCCACGGAGGGGTCGATGTGCGGGTACCGGTGGTTCTCGAACACCCGGAAGAGACGGTCCAGCCGCACGTCGATGCTCGACGGCTGCACCATGGATTCGTCGTAGGGATCGATCCGTACCCGCCCGGCGTCGATCTCGGCCCGGATGTCCTTGTCTGAGAGAAGCACGCCCCGAGGATACGCAAGGCGCGCGGACCCACGAAAACCGTGACGAGTCCGCGCGCCCGCGCTGCTGCTGTTCTGCTACCTCCGCTAGCGCTGCTGCTTCTCGAGGGCGACCGGCACGACGCTGCGCAGCCGGGCGCACTTGGGACACCGCACGAGCCGGCCGGGGCCGAGCCGCTCGGCCTGCTGCATCGGGAACGAAGCGGTGCTGAACACGTGCCCTTCGGCACAGCGGACGACGGTGCGTTCCATCAAGTCCCTCAAGTCCCTTCCCCAGGAGCCGCGTCGGGCTTACTGCCGTGACGACGGAAAGCCACATTACGGGATCAAAGGGACGGCTCTCCAGGCGGCACTCCGGCCTGCCGGGCCCCTCTCCCACACCTCCACCGTACGCCCCAACTCCGGTCGCCCGCAGCCGGATCCCACCCCTCTGCCACCCCTGAAACGCACACGAACCCCACGGTCCGAGCACCGGGGGTCCGTCATGAGGTACAGTGAGCGAGCGTTCGGACACCGACCCGATCGGCGTCTTACGCGGGTGTAGTTTAATGGTAGAACATCAGCTTCCCAAGCTGAGAGCGCGAGTTCGATTCTCGTCACCCGCTCCAGAATGAAACCCCAGGTCAGCGGCCTGGGGTTTGTTTGTTGTCTAGACCAATTGGGGGTGGCGTGCCCTCCGCGTGCCCTAAGCCGAGGTCAGGCAGCTGCCCCAGGGGTGCCTGGGCGCCACTTTGGGCATCCCCACCCTCGGGGATCTCAAATGGCGAGATGCATTTTGTGTGACCTGCGCCACTGTCACGTGGGGTTCCTGCGAAGTCGCTTACGCAAAGCAGCAGTTCACGACGCCGGTCGCCACGCAGCGACTGTCACGCGCGGGGCTGCACAGCGAGGTCGGCGAGCAGGCCGCGGATGCGGTCCTCGATCTCGTCGCGGATGGGGCGTACGGCGTCGACGCCCTGCCCTGCAGGGTCGTCCAACTTCCAGTCACGGTAGGTCTTGCCGGAGAAGACGGGGCAGGTGTCGCCGCAGCCCATGGTGATCACGACGTCCGACGCCTGGACCGCCTCGACGGTGAGGATCTTCGGGGTCTCGGCGGAGATGTCGATGCCTGATTCGCGCATCGCCTCGACGACCGCGGGGTTGACCGTGTCGGCCGGGGCCGAGCCGGCCGAACGGACCTCC